>JAQBSZ010000043.1 GCA_027623555.1 Pseudomonadota bacterium
GTGAGGGAAAACATAGTCTCTGAGTAATTGGTTTAACCGCCGAACTTGAGCTGCGCCTTTATATCCTGCGGATTCAGCCGGAATAAATGTTTTTCGAGTCCATTGCTCAAAGGTAACTTCTTTCGCCTGCTCGGCTCTGAGTCTTGCTGCCTGAGACCGCTTTTCAGTTATCGGATCTTTGCCGGAGGTGATGTCGGATAGGAGCTTTCTAGCGGCTTCTCTTGCGTCTTTGGCGGGTATGGAAGGGTAACCCCCGAGGCCCAGCTCTTTGCGCTTATTTCCAACTGTGGCTCGGAGAATCCATTGCCTAGAGCCGGTGCTTTCATTGCCAATAGGCGGCATACACTGTAAATATAGCCCTGTTACGCCACCGACTGCGTGTTGACGCTTGCAGGGTTTTCCGCTCTTAGTCGTGCCGTGTCTAAGCCTTCGTATCTGGATATCAGGTAACTCAGGAGTTTTTTTTGGCATATACCCGCCTTAGTACCCGCCATAAGGAATGTTATGGAGATAGTAAGCGAGGTTATGGTAGGTATCAAGTAAAGGCTTTTATTACAGGGATTTAGAGATAGAGTCGTGGTTCGACGTGGTGGGACGTTACTCTGAGATGGTACCAGCGGGCGGACTTGAACCGCCACGCCCGTGAAGGCAATGGATTTTGAATCCATCGTGTCTACCAATTCCACCACGCTGGCACAACCAGGGAATCTCTCCCTTCGGCTCAGTTTTCATTGAGCACTTTTTACCGATTGCTTCGCAGAGCCATCCAGGCTGTCAGCTCTAAGCTGCACATTATAGGCAGTTGCCTGCTTCGGCGCAATTGACGCTCACTCGCTGCCCCTTTGCTTTAACAAACTCTCAATATTCTATAGGCTACTAATTCTTAGAGCGAAGAAGTCCTGGATCTACAGATGCAACTCGGTGAATTTAACTACCACCTTCCAGAAAACTTGATTGCAAACTATCCGGCCAACCGCCGGTCCGCAAGTCGACTGTTGTGTCTGAATGCAACCTCCGGTTCCATTGAGCACCGAATCTTTCACAATCTAGTCGATCTATTATGTGTCGGTGATCTGCTGGTGTTTAATGACACACGTGTCATACCGGCGCGCCTCTATGGCGAGAAGGAGTCAGGCGGAAAGGTTGAAGTACTCATAGAACGAATGCTGGCAGACAATCGGGTTCTGGCCCAGGTCCGGGCTAGTAAGTCGCCCAAGCCGGGAACTACCCTGCAATTCTACCCAAGGGGGAGAACTCAAATGGATGGGCAGCAATCACTTTCTGCCAGAGCCGACTCGAGAGCAGGCGAGTTCTTTTTGCTGGTGTTTTCTCCGCAACTGGATCTTCCCGCGCAACTGAAGAATTTTGGTCATATTCCGCTGCCGCCCTATATCAAGCGCTCCGACGAGGCAGAGGATGAAGACCGTTACCAGACAGTATATGCGGCGAGTGAGGGGGCGGTAGCAGCCCCTACCGCTGGGCTGCATTTCGACCAGGAGCTGTTAAGTGCGCTCGAAAGCAAAGGCATCGATCAGGCATTTCTGACACTGCATGTGGGAGCTGGCACCTTTCAGCCAGTGCGCGTAGAAAACATCAATGAGCATCGCATGCACAAAGAGTTCGTTGAAGTGAGTGAGCGAGTTTGCAGGCAAGTGCAGCAGTGCAAGGAGCGAGGGGGGCGGGTAATCGCAGTCGGTACCACAACCGTCAGAAGCCTGGAGGCGGCGACTCGCGATGGCAAGTTAGTACCATTTCGTGGCGAGACTGATATCTTCATCTATCCTGGATTTAAATTTCAGGTAGTTGACGCCATGATTACCAATTTTCACCTTCCCAAATCGACATTACTCATGTTAGTCAGCGCCTTTGCGAGTAAAAAAATTCTACTTGACGCCTATCATGAAGCGATTAACCAGGAGTATCGCTTCTTCAGCTATGGAGATGCGATGTTTATCTATCGGAGTGCTGAATGACAACAGGAATTTTGAGTAAGATAGACCGGCACCCGGATCAGATTGGAGGGAGAGATTGAGAGTCGACCATCTCTCCTCCCGGCGCATTTTCTGATATACTGCGCGGCCCCCAGCACTGGCCCCAGACCTGGAGAGGGTAGTCAAGACAACTCATAGATACAAAGGATCAGATCGACATGAAAGCACCCGTGCGAGTCGCTGTCACCGGAGCAGCAGGCCAAATTAGTTATTCACTCTTGTTCAGAATCGCCGCTGGTGAAATGCTGGGCACCGATCAGCCCGTTATCCTGCAGTTACTGGAGGTTGGTCCTGCGCTGGACGCCCTGGCAGGCACGGCCATGGAAATTGAAGACTGTGCGTTTCCACTGGTCGCGGGCATTGTGCAGACCGATGATCCTGACGTGGCTTTTAAAGATGCGGATTATTGCCTGCTGGTTGGCGCCCGTCCTCGTGGTCCAGGCATGGAGCGCAAGGATTTGCTGCAGGCTAATGCACAAATCTTTTCCGTGCAGGGCGCAGCCATCAACAAGGTCGCAAGCCGTGACGTTAAAGTGCTGGTGGTTGGCAACCCAGCAAATACCAATGCGCTGATTGCCTATCGCAATGCCCCGGATCTGAATCCGGGTCAATTCACGGCGATGACCAGGCTGGATCACAACCGGGCGATTGCACAATTGGCTAATAAAACGGGCAAGGAAAGCACCGATGTTGAAGGATTGATGATCTGGGGTAACCATTCGGCAACACAGTATCCAGACATACATCACTGTTCGGTTGCGGGTAAAGCGGCAACTGATCTGGTGGACCAGGCCTGGATCACTGATGAATTCATTCCTACCGTGCAGCAACGCGGTGCCGCCATTATTAAGGCCAGGGGATTGTCCAGCGCTGCCTCGGCTGCCAATGCAGCAATCGAGCACATGCGCGACTGGGCACTCGGTAGCAAAGGCAAGATCGTCAGCATGGGTATTCATAGCGATGGCAGCTACGGCATCGAAGCCGGGCTGATCTATTCTTATCCGGTTAGCTGTGAAAAAGGTAACTTCACCATCGTGCAAGGTCTCGAGATCAACGCATTCAGCCAGGGTCTAATTGAGAAGACCGAGCAGGAACTTAAAGAAGAACGGGATGCTGTAGCGGACTTGCTACCCTGATCTCCCAGCAGTGGACCGGGTCCCGGAATTCGGTCCACGAGGTATGAGTACGAGTTCATTCGCCATCATAAGAAGAGGCCAGTTCTGGATTTTCCAGCTTGTCGGTTGGTCAGTTTGGGCTCTGCTATTAGTGCTGTTGAACCTGATCTTCGTTCCCCCTGCGCTTGAATATATCTTTCCCCTGGCTTTGGTCTATAGCCTGAATGCGGCCGTTGCTGTTCTACTGACCTCCGGGCTCCGACAGCTTTACAAGCTGGTTTGGGAGAAAGGCTTCGTTGTGCGCTTTCTGGTTACCTGGTTTGGTGCCTTCGCAGCGGCACTACTGTGGCAACCCTTTCAGAACTATGTTGGCTTACTGCCTTTCGGTGAGACCATTGACCTCAGTACGGCAACAGCCGAGGATCTGTTCGATAATCTGTTTATCAGTTCCTATCCTTTGGTGCTGTTCTGGAGTGCGCTGTATTTCATTATCAAGTACTACCAGCTGTTTCAGTTTGAGAAAGAGAAGGGTCTGCGTTCCGAGGCGCTGGCCCACCAGGCTCAACTCCTGATGTTGCGGTATCAACTTAATCCGCATTTCCTGTTTAACACTCTCAATGCAATTTCGACGTTGGTGCTGGCCAAGTCTACCGAGAAAGCCAACGAGATGTTGATCAAGCTCAGTAAGTTTTTGCGCTACTCACTCGATCACTCACCGCTGGATCGCGTGAGTCTCGCGCACGAACTGGAGACTTCAAGGTTGTACCTGGATATTGAGAAGGTGCGCTTCGATGAGCGGCTCCGCCTGCAGCTGAATATTGACAAGCAGGCAGAGCGAGCGCTGGTGCCCACCATGCTATTGCAACCGATTATCGAAAATTCTATTAAGCATGCTATTTCCAAGGCCGAAGATGGTGGCAGTATTGCTATATCTGCCAGGAAGGTGGGCGGACTCTTGAAGATTGAAATAACTGACGATGGTCCGGGCGTACCGAATGATGAAATCGTCGAGAAAGACCTGGAGCTTGCCAAGGGCGTCGGTATAAGTAATATCAGGAACCGCCTCGAGGAAATCTATGGTGAGAATTACGAATTGGTGTTTTCCAATGCAGAGCCTAACGGTCTAACAGTAACGGTATTGATTCCCTATGACACACACTAAGCAAAAGCACCTGACAGCGATAATCGTCGACGATGAAGAACTTGCTCGTCAGGGATTGGCCATGCGCCTGGAAGACTTCGGCGAAATTGAAGTGTTGCAACACTGTCAGAATGGGAAAGAGGCGATAGAAGCAATAGTCGAGCATGAGCCGGATGTCATGTTTCTCGATATTCAGATGCCTGGCATGACTGGTTTCGAGTTGATCCGAGAAATTCAGGCTGATGTAATGCCAATCATTATCTTTGTGACCGCATACGATGCGTTCGCAGTCGATGCCTTCGAAGTTCACGCCGTCGATTATTTGCTCAAACCAGTGGAGGCGGAGCGCCTGGCCGAAGCAATCGAGAAGGCGGCGCAATTGAGAGAGCAACGCGCTGCGATTACTGATAAACAGAAATTACTGCATCTTGCAGTCAGCTTAACCGGTAAATCATCGGCGGCGATCGGTGAGCTGCTGGAAAGCGGTGCAGACATTGTGGAACAGGCTGATCGACTTGCCATCAAGGACGGTTCTTCCATCACCTTCGTGCCGGTGCGGGAGATAGACTGGATCGATGCGGCTGGGGACTATATGTGCGTGCACGCCAGAGGTGAGACGCATATCATGCGCACCACCATGAAGGAACTCGAAGCTCGGCTCGACCCATCCATTTTTCAGCGCGTGCACCGCTCAACCATCGTCAACCTCGAGCGGGTAGAGAAAGTGTCTTCCCATATCAATGGAGAGTTTCATCTCAAGCTGAGTTGTGGATCATCCCTGAAGATGAGCCGATCCTACAAGGAGAAGGTTAAGCACTTCTTTTAGTCCACCGCGCAGCGACTGATCAAGTAATCCAGTTTCACCCGTGTTTGATATGGTCCAGCGGCAGCTCAGTTGTGTTGATGACTTCTCTTAACATGAAGCTTGAGTGCACGTCCGAGACGCCTTCGATCCGGGTTATCTTGTTCAACAGTAATTCCTGGTAATACTCCATATCCGGCACAACCACTTTTAATTGGTAATCCGCCGATTGGCCGGTGATCAGTAAACATTCAATCACTTCGGGAAATCCCCTGACTTTCTGCTCGAATACCTCGAAGCGATCGGGAGTATGTCGATCCATGCTGATCTGGATAAGAGCAGTGAGTTTCAGGTCCAGTTTGGAGGCATTTAGCAGGGTCACCTGGCGTTTGATAATGCCGGCCTCTTCCAGTTGTTTAACCCGGCGGGCACAAGGGGAGGCTGACAGGCCGATTTTGTCGGCCAATTCCAGGTTGGTGATCGCGCCATTGCGCTGCAGTTCCTGCAGAATGCGCTTATCCAGCTTGTCCAGGTGCATAGCAGGCTCCTTCTTCAGTCATTAAAACGAGAGAACTCGGCATAATTAGCATATAAGCCCATATAAGTGAATTATTATAGATAATAACACTAATAAAAACCGGTATCAGTGGTAACTATGCATAGAAACACCTCAGTAATTCCTTTATAGTTGCCAATCTTGAGCCAGGGTTGCGGGCTAAACAGGCCTGCACCCGGATACGGCAACCTCACAAGGGTCTGGAGCGAAGTTCGATTAATCTACGCGTAAGTCAGGGCCGCGAGTAAAGCACCACGCAGGGCCGAAGGACATAGAGAGTCAGAGACATGGGCAACAGCCGTTTCGATCATACTAAATACACGCCGTTTCCACAGATTGATATCAAGGACCGTACCTGGCCGGACCAGGTGATCAGCGAGGCACCAAGCTGGTGCAGCGTCGACCTGCGCGATGGCAACCAGGCTCTCATTGAGCCGATGTCCGTTACGCAGAAGAAAAAGATGTTTGAGCTACTGATTGAGGTCGGCTTCAAGGAAATTGAAGTTGGATTTCCAGCGGCATCGCAACCGGATTTCGATTTTGTACGCAGCCTGATAGAAGAGAATAAAGTTCCCGAAGATGTCACCATCCAGGTGCTTACCCAGGCACGACCGGAATTGATTCAACGCACGTTTCAATCACTGAAAGGTGCCAGGAAAGCCATTTTACACGTTTACAATTCGACCTCGATTGTACAGCGGGAAAAAGTTTTCAAGACAGACAAAGCCGGCATCATCGACATAGCGGTTACCGGAGCCACCGAGGTCAAACGTTGTGCCGAGCTGCAGCCTGAAACCAAATGGGTGTTTCAATATTCTCCAGAGAGTTTTACCGGCACCGAAGTGGATTTCGCTGTGCAGGTATGTGACGCCGTCAATGCCGTGTGGAATCCGACACCGGAGAATCCAAGTATTATTAACCTGCCATCGACAGTCGAGATGGCAACACCGAATATCTACGCAGACCAGGTTGAGTGGTTTTGCCGTAATATCAAGAATCGTGATTCTGTGATTGTCAGCCTGCATACCCATAACGATCGTAGTTGTGCAGTAGGTGCGGCAGAGTTGGCGGTCATGGCTGGTGCCCAGCGGGTCGAAGGGACGCTGCTCGGCAACGGAGAGCGGACCGGAAACATGGACATCGTAGTAATGGCCATGAATCTGTACAGCCAGGGCATCGATCCCAGGCTGGACCTGCACGACATGGACCGCATCGTGTCGGTAGTGCGTGAATGTACCCAGATCGATGTACATCCACGCCAGGCTTATTCGGGAGACCTGGTGTTTACTGCTTTCTCTGGTTCGCACCAGGACGCGATCAAGAAATGTCTGGATATCTATGAAGAAGGTACGCCTTGGGATATCGCTTACTTACCGATCGATCCCCGTGACATTGGTCGTACCTACCAGGACGTGATCCGGGTGAACAGCCAGTCGGGTAAAGGTGGTGTGGCCTATGTACTGGCTAACAAATTTGGCTTCGAGTTGCCCAGATGGTTACAGATCGAATTCAGTCGCGTGATACAGCGGGTAACCGAAGCTTCTGGCCAGGAGATACATGCTGACCAGATCTGGGAATTGTTTAATCTGCACTACCTGAACAACGAGAAGGTCCTCAGTCTGGAGAATTTCATCATCGAGAAGAGTGAGGTTCGCGAGACCTTTAGGGCACATGTCGACTATTTTGGCAAAGACCTGTCAATCCGCGGTGAGGGCGACGGTGTGCTAAGTGCCTTCGTCGAGGCATTGAAACAAGCCATCAACATCGACTTCGAGATCATGGAATATGGCGAGCATGCTCTCGGGCAGGGCGCCGATGCCGAGGCAGTTACCTATATCCAGATTCGCTGTGACGGACGTCGCTATAGCGGCGTTGCCATCAGCAAAGACATTATCGCTTCTTCACTCAATGCCTTGATGGGGGCAGCCAGTCAACTGCTGCATGAACAGCAGGCCGCTGCCTGACGCCAGAGCAAGAAAGCAGATCAAGCAGTGCGCCGGGCTGATCCAGGATGTCGCTCATAAGGCGGCGCCCAATTCGGATTGGCTGGTCAGTCCCGGCAAGCTGCCTGCGTTAATTCCTCTGTTAGTTTCCTTTAAGCTGGCAACCCATGCATGGCCTTGGAGCGCCCTGAATTCGCCGGTTTCATGCCTTTCCTGCGCTACATCAAACTTTATGCTAATCTAAATGAGAATGATTTGCATTTAGCAAAATTCTGCTATACTCTTCGCCTGAATCCCCAGTATTGGTGCGGGACACAGGAATTCTGGAGTAAGCTGTGAGTAGTAGAAAACAGTTATCGGCACTTGTTGGAAGTCTGCTTCTAGTAGCCGGCGGCACCCAGGGTGCAGAAAATGAACCGACCGTGGCTGAGCTATGGGAAATGGTTCAGCAGCAACAGCAGGAATTGGCAGCGCTTCGGCAGGAACTAGCTGCTACACGATCGATTACGCAGACAGTTGAGATCCAGTCACTCGAAAACAGTGCGCGCATCGAGGCGGTGGGCGAAGTACTGGATGCGCCAATCAGCAATAGAGGCAGTAGCTGGGCAGACCGAACTTCGCTCGGTGCCTATGGCGAAATGCTCTACAACGACCAGACCAGTAGTTCCTCGTCGAAGGAACTGGATATCCAGCGCTTCGTAATCTTTCTGAATCACCAGTTCAACGATTCTCTGCGTTTCAATTCCGAACTGGAAATTGAACATTCCTTCATTAGCGATGATGCCAGGTCACCCGGTGCGATCGAACTCGAGCAAGCTTATCTGGAATGGGATTACTCCCGTAATCACAGTGTGTTGGCAGGGATGCACCTGGTGCCCATCGGCATTCTTAACGAGACCCATGAGCCGAATACTTTTTACGGGGTAGAACGCAATCGCATCGAGTCTCGCATCATACCTACTACTTATAGAGTGAATGGTGTCAAGTTCGCGGGTAGGCTCGGTGGTGGATTCAGCTACGACCTGGATGTTCACGAGGGCTTGTTCTTCGAGAGTGGCCATGGGGGAGAACTGGCAATACGCGATGCCAGGCAGAATGGTGCCCGGGCAGAGATGGATGCCATGGGCTACACCGGTCGTCTGCGCTACACCGGAATGCCGGGGCTGGAGTTAGGAATGACGCTGCACTATCAGAGCGACATGACCCAGGATGGCAGCACCCGCAGCGACATTGGCAGAGATGGGGTGTTCGATGTATTCGGCAATCAAGTGGATGACCTGGATGGCTTGCTGACTGAGGCTCATATTGTGTATCAGTCTGGTCCCTGGGGACTGCGGGCGCTGTGGGCGGAATGGAATATCGACAACAAGATCGCCGGGGTTGCCAACAATGATCTGAGCAACAACGGGCTGGGTCGCGAGCAGCAGTATGGTTACTACATTGAACCTTCCTACCGTTTCAATTCCAATTTTGGTGCCTTTTACCGATTCGAGCGCACGAACGAGCGAGCGGCCAGCAATATCGGCGCCGCATTCGACTCGGCAACCAGCCGCAACCTGGTGGGATTCAATTACTGGTTAACCGACAACGCCGTATTCAAGCTGGACTATCAGTTCGAGGACGATGCTATCGATCGCGACCTCGATGGATTCAATATTGGCATCGGGTGGCAATTTTGATTAAGACACAGAGGATAGTTCGAGTGAATCGTCAAGCAAGAAAAATATTTCGCTTCTTTACCCTGCTAGCCGCCATAGTGATCCTGCCGGTTGTTCTGGCCAGTGATGACGACATCGATGCAGATGAATTTTTGAATCGGGTGTTTGCCGGTGAATTGCCTGCCAGTAAAACTGTATGGCTAACGGGGGAAATTAAAGATACTGCAGAGGCGATACTCGGCCACAAGCCGGAATTTCTACGCTTGCGCTATTGGGGAGATCAGCAGCGTTCCGCCTGGGTTGTCGATGAAATAGGCAAGACTGAACCCATTACCATCGGTGTAGTAGTCACAGAGAATAAGATCGCAGAAATAAAGGTACTGGCATTCAGAGAATCCAGGGGCTGGGAGATCAAGTTCGACTTTTTTACTCGTCAATTCGCAGGAGCCGCCATCGCAAATCGTCAGAATCTGGATCGCCACATCGATGGAATCAGTGGTGCCACTCTTTCAGTCAGAGCAATGACCAATGTTTCGCGATTGGTGCTGTTTCTGTCGGAATCAGTTGCCACGTGATGATGCTATGTACTGGCGAGCCGATATACTAAATCTCTGCAATTAATTTCTATCTCTATTGACCAAGCAAGCTTCTAATAACGAAGTTAAGAACCCACTGGTCAGACTTCGGTTCTTTCTGACTCTCCATCGCCGCATGGGAATAGTCAGTGCGCTTTTCGTAATGCTTCTATCGGTCTCCGGACTGGTTCTTCACTACAGCCCTGCTTTTAACTTCGATAGTCGCTTCTTTGCCAGCCCGCTGTTATTAAGCTGGTACAACATTGAAGTACCGGAAATTGCCTCGAGTTATACGGCGAATGGTCGACGCGCAAGCCTGATTGCCGATGCGCTCTATTTCGAGCAGTCCAGAATTCCAGGCAACTTTAACAGTCTCGTCGGCATGGTCGAGAGTGATTTCGGTTACGCCATAGCATCGTCTAACCTGCTGGTATTGATATCCATTGAAGGAGAGCTCATCGAAGTGCTGGGGAGTTCGGTGGGTGTGCCCTCTGGAATTTTAAGAATCGGCCAAAACCTGGCTGGCATTACGTTTCTGGAGCGTACTGCTGAATTGATTGAAGCTGACTTCGATGCACTGACCTGGACCGCGTATCCTCAAGTGGACGCATCCTTGACATGGAGTGCGGCATCTCCTGTTGAAGATCAACTCGAGCGATCGATCAAGCAGGATTATGCTGGGTCGCTCCTGAGTTGGGAGCGATTAGTCCTGGATATTCACAGTGGGCGCTTTCTCGGCAGCATCGGTGTAATTCTGGTTGATCTCATGGCGATACTCTTCATACTGATGGCAGGAACAGGTGTATGGATTTGGTCACAGCGCCGGTCCTGAACCTATAAGCTATAAAGCGAACCAATAGTATGCCAGGCCTTATCGCCGCCGCCTCAGTCTCCGCCTTTTTCTTCGGTCTCTTTGGAATCGATTGGGAGTCTATCGACCGGAAGATAGAGGACGAGTTTCCAATGGTGGATTTTATCTCCACTGACTCACTACAGGGTCTATATGCTCAGCGGATTCTGGATTTTCCGGTCATTGTCGATGTGCGGGAAGCAGAAGAATTTCTCATCAGCCATCTGCCGGAGGCACTCCATCTTGAAACCTCAGAGGAGGTTGCCGCGCAAATTCCGGACAGGGCAACACCTATCATTGTGTACTGCTCGGTCGGCTTTCGCTCAGCCGCGGTTGCCGCCCGCCTGGAAGAGCTCGGGTATACGAATGTTCGCAACCTTCGCCATTCGATTTTCGAATGGGCGAACAAGGATCTACCAATGGTTAACGCCTCCGGAGATACTGATAGGGTACATCCATTCAACCGGGCTTGGGGCTCCCTGGTTGCGGAGCCTCTACGGCAGTATCCCTGAACTGAGGCGCTTATCCTCCTGCAATCCAAACTTTTCTGGAATGCTCCCCGACTAAGTTATCAGGGCTTCCCAACTACCAGATTCCTGCAAAATGTACTATTTTTGGGTTCGAACGATAACCCTCTTAGTATTCAGTAGTAATGAATTCAAGAAATTAGTGTAGCGCAGGGATCCCATGAGCTTGATCAATGAAGATGAAGCACTGATAGCGGCAGCTCTCAAAGGGTCGGCGTATGCCTGGGAGAAACTGGTCAAACGCTACGAGAGCAGAGTCTATAACCATGGCCTGCGACTAACCGGAAATAGTTCGGACGCGATGGACCTGATGCAGGAGGTCTTTCTCGGTGTTTACAGAAACCTGCATAGATTCAGGGGAGATGCCAAGTTCAGTAGCTGGATTTTTCGGATAGCCCATAACAAGGCAGTGGACATGAATCGCCGTAAGCGATTAATGACCCTGCAATCGAAATCTGGCGATCAGGATGAAAGGGATATTTTTGAGCAGATCGCCAGTTATTCCCACGACGAGCCGGACGCAAGGCTTAGTAGTGAGGAACTGAACAGTCAGATCGTAAAGATGTTGTCCATACTGCCACTGGATCAGAGATTGATCGTGGAGTTAAAAGTATTTCAATCCCAGACTTTTGAAGAAATAGCTGACATGCAAGACATTTCGGTAAACACGGCGAAGACCCGATTTTATACGGCATTAAAGAAACTCAAAGTTGTTTTGGAGGAAAATCATGTCCTGCCCTAAGACTCAACACCTGCTGCAAGAATATTTTTCCGATGACCTGGCGCCCTTGGCGAGAGAGGAAATCGGCAATCATCTGAATTCCTGTGAGCAGTGCAGCAATGAATTGGAGGCGTTGTTGTTCGCCCAGAGCAATCTGCAGAAATGGCAAGAGCAGCAAGTTCCACACTGGGACCGTGGTCTGGAGTTATTCAGGCGTGAACATCGCAGCGGCAACTTCCGTTCAGGATTCTGGAGTCGCTGGCAATGGTTGCCTACCGCCGCCTCATTCGCCATGCTTGGAATACTGCTGTTAAATGTCAGCGTAACGTCAAATCAGCAGGGATTTTCTCTCTCATTCGGTGCCGGTAGCGGCAATTCAGAACAGTTTGATGTGCAACTCTCTGAGTTCCAGGCCCGACAACAGAATGAAATGGAGGCATTAATCACGCGTGTCGAAGACAGACTCGACAGTAACAGCATTCAACTATTACAAGCAGTGATGGATCAAACGCAACAGTCTACAGCAGAAAACCTGGATAGAATCTATGCGTTTTTCGAACAACAGCGAATACGCGACCTGGAGGACATGCGGGTAGGTTATCAGGAACTGGTTGACAGTGATTACGAGACTATTCGTTCCCTGCAACAGCTCGCACAATTCGTGAGCTATCAGGGTACGGTTCGTTAGGCAGATGCGGGACAGGGCTATGTCAACACGTAATCTACTCATAAGCGCTGGCACCGGTCTTTTCTTTATTGCTGGGCATGGCGTTGCTCAGGATATCGAATTAGGCAACCTGCAGCGCAATATCAATATCTTTTCCGGAATACTGGAAGAGGCGTTGGAGCTCGATCAGAGTGCCGGGTTATTCGGCTTAAGCCTTGGAGGAATTGAAAATACCTATCTGTTGGGCCAGGGCGTGGTGTTTGAAGTGCGAACGCCACTGGCGAATCGCCGCAACAGAATGAGTCTGGCGTCTCTTAACTCAGCAATGCAGTCTTTACTGAATCGGAGCAATCCATTCGAGATAATGCGAACGCCCACTATTCCCGCCAATCCTCAACCAATTCTGCCTGATACGCTAAATCTCGATCAAGCTAACAACTACTACCGGGAAATGATGGAGAAAATTTCCAATATCGATTATTCACTGGTCGTCAGCACTGCAATTCAGCAAGCCTCGGACTCGGCCCGCTCGCTGCGTTCGCTGGGAAGTGTAGATGAAAGCGCCTTTGCGGCGATACGCGACGAAATTGAAGAGCTAAGAACCTCAATGCAAAATAACTTGAGGCAGTTGAGAGAACTGGAATTAGAGATTCGCAATTCCAGTTCTGTGGATGATTCTGCAACAGCAGCCGAATCTTCAGAAAATGAAATGCAATCGAAGCTTGATGCATTACTGGCCAGTATTGAACCGCTGCGCGAACAAGCCCTGGCTAAAGCGCAGGAACTGCAGGAGCGTACCGAAGCGGCGGAGCAGGCCTACGCCGAGCGCTGGCAGCAGGACCTGGATGAATTCGAGCTAGATCTTTATCAGGCTCTGTGCAGTTACGGCTCATCTCTGCACGAATTGCCGGACGGCGAGAATATCTCACTCGTCCTTACTGGTCTGGGTGAAGAGTCTGCCGACAACCCGCGCCGAACTGACAAGATTCATATAGTCAGCCGTGCTGCCATGCTGCAATGCCAGGCAGGTGAGATCGATGCGACTACACTGCAGCAACAATCCGCCCAATACAGCTATTAGGGAGCCTCTGAACAAGTAGTTGGCAGCTCTGGCTGTAAGCCCCTTTGGGCGGGGCCTGTCGCACTCCGCCGCGTTGTTGACGCGCTTGCCAAGGACGAATGCCATTACCTGCGCACGCCGCCTAGCGGCAAAGCGCGACACACTCCCGCAGAGTGGCCTACTGCTTGTTCAGAGGCTCCCTAGGCACCCTCGTTAATATGGTGCGCCGGTGATATTTACATCTGCCGGTGCGAATTCCTTGGCTATGTCATACGCCTGGTACAGACGAGTGATTAATAGAAGGACACCTGGTACATCGAGTAGATCGAAGTCTTCGAAAACCAGTTTTCGGCGAATTCGCTCCCTGGTCGTGAACAGGCTTCCATCGGCCTGAAAATTCAGAAACGTAAAGTCCTCATCGGGTAGTCCCCAGTTACTGGAGATTACTTCTTGACCGATGCCTCCATCGAGGCGGGCAAACGGGTAGAACCAGCGACCACCTGAGTATCCCGATTCATAGGTTATGATGTTGCCGTCCGGGTAATACCATGCCACGTCGAAACTACGGAAATAGTTGGTTGCCAGATTACCATTAGGCCAGAAAATCGCTTGATCGCCATGCATCCAGTCATAGGCCATGACTCTTCCATTAGGGTAGTAGATTGTGGTGTCTTCTCCTGGCGCAGCAAAGAAGAGCTGCCCATTGGAGAAATACCAGGGATCATAATAGAGGTCAGGTGACACCAAAATGCCGTTGCCATACTCTGAATTGCCGCGAGTAAAGCCCGACAGAATCACCGGTTGGCACACCAGGCTATTCAGTTCGGAGAGTGATTCCTCCATGGCATACAGTTCATAGATATCATCATAGTCAGCCGGTAACATGGCATTCAGAGTCACCATCTTGGCCATGAACTCGAGCGTGGCGCACGCGCTGCTGACATTGGCCGAGCCGGTCAGTGCAAACAGGGTCGGCGAGCACCCCAAGGTTGCTATGAGTAAGAAAATTCTTACGGATCTCATGATCTTCCTCCAATCTGCCTGGGCAGATTCTTCCCAACAATCAATGATTCTGGGTTTATTCTAGTGCCCCAAAAGTGAACACTGACTTAATGAGGAGGCTGAATTTGATCGAGGTCACAAAGGGGAATTTTGGCTTGGTCTTCGCGGGGAATATCTTATAGAATGCGGTCTGTACTGGCTGAACTAGTATGTTTGCGCCCATTTGGAGCTTGGTTATTACGCCCTGCAATTGCATCAGGGAAGTGCGGCTCTACGATAGACTGAACGGCGACTGATAATAAATTTAGTCCAATGTAATAAAAAGAAGTCGTAATCGAGGAGAAATTGATGGACTGTCCGAAATGTAATTCCGATATGCAGGAGCTGAAAATTGAGACTCTGTATGGTCAGGTGATTATTGATAAGTGTAATAGTTGTAAGGGTTTATGGTTCGACAACGGTGAGGCCGAGCAGCTAAAGGGCGACTGGATGGCAGATTTTGCCGACAGTGGTGATCCCTCCGTTGGCAAGACCTACAATACAGTTCGCGACATTCACTGCCCGCGGTGTGGCAAGTCAATGACCAGGCTTAATGACGCCAAACAGAGGCACCTGGAATATGAGGCTTGCGAAGAACATGGCATGTTCATGGATGCCGGTGAATTTACCGATTACAAACATGAGACCTTGCTGGACATCTTTCGCGATGTGATAGCGTCGCTGAAACGCAAATAGATCTTTAATAAAAGTTTATCGAGAATGCCATCCGGGATGTTCCCAGATGGCATTTTTATTGGCTGGCTGATCCAAGGCAGGAAATTTACCAATGTCAGTCCAGTGCGCCTCGCTATCATGAAAATCAGATCCTGCAGAAACATAAAGATGCTTCGAGGAAGCCATCTCGCACAGTTTGTTTTTGGTGACCGGATCTATATTGCCATAACTCGCTTCTAACCCGTCGCCCCCAGCAGCAGCAAAATCATCTACCAGATTTTCAAGTCTGTGTTTACTGAGCGAATACCGTCCGGGATGCGCGAGCACTGCTAGACCCCCGGCTGTGTGAATAACTGCTATCGCCGCTGCCATATCGCACCAGTCATACTGCACGTAGATGCGTCCTCGCGTGGTCAGAAAATTCTTGAAGGCCTTCTGCCGATTCTTGCAATGTCCCTGCACCACCAGGAAATCAGCAACGTGACTTCGAGTAGCAGACTGACAGGGCAATGCGGCACAGTATTCGGCAAGACCATCGATGCCAAGGGCTTTCAGTTTGGCGTCCATTTGCAGAATGCGTGCATTTCTGGCCGCTCGCTGCCGCTCCAATAGCTCAAGTAATTCCCTGTGTTGCGGGTCAATACATAAACCGACGACATGAATTTCGCGTGCTTGCCAATCACAGGAAATTTCTACACCGCTGATCAGACATAGTCCAGGTTCCAGGGAAATCGAATTATCCAGCGTGGTGATGCAGTCGTGGTCGGTAATTGCCAGATGAGTAACCCGGTTGGCAATGGCTCGCTTAATCAGAAAGTCAGGCGAGTGTTTGCCATCTGAGAAATAGCTATGGCAGTGCAGGTCGATTTTCATACTGGTACTTGTAACCTGAAACCTGAAACCTATCAGGGAGTTAGGGGGTTTGGCCGTTATAAAGCTATTTATGTGCATTAATATGTAATAAACCCGGGATTGCGGGGGTCTCTACCTGCAGCGCGTGCTATAGTCAAAATCAAGGTGCAGCCAGTTTTGCCGCTGGTGTGCCACTGCAGGTAGTAAAGAGCATTCTATGAAAAACCCCAGGCCAAAACACCCGAGTGATAGTACACAAGTCAGTGCAGCTCAGCTACTTCAAGGCTGTTGCTATTGTGTTCAGCAGTGCGCCGATCTGATGCAATTGCTTTCGAAAGAAAACTTTACCAATTCCCTTCCGGGTTCTTCATCCATCGGCGCTCACATGCGTCATATCCTCGACCGATTTCAAAGCTTCTTTGCCGGACTGCAAAGTGGGTGTATCGACTACGACGACAGGAAGCGGGACAAGTCTATTGAGTGCAATCCAGATGCTGCCAGTTTCGCTTTGGCATCATTAGCCCGCCGGGTCGAAGATCCCGAGCTGCGTTCACACCTGGGCAGGAATATCACAGTTCGTGAGTCTGTTCACCATGAAGGACCAACTGTTGCAATTCACAGCACAGTAGATCGCGAACTAATGGGCCTGGTAACCCACAGCATTCATCACCTGGCCATAATCTCGCTGCTGGCCAGGTCCGTTGGTATCGATATGGGCAGTGACTTCGGTAAGGCTCCTTCCACCATCCGTTACGAACGCGGCTAAACGCTGCCCAAATCTCGAACGCAGCGCCCACGGGGTATACGCTGCGCCTCTGCCGAATCATCTGTACGGTTTAGTTGCGCTCTAGCCTCTGCATTAACTGTTCCCACGGCCGTATAGAACGTTCAAGAAAGTCCCGGCAAAGGGAAGGGTTTTGGATTAGCAGGCCTGCGAGGCAGGGATCGCCGAGCCCGAGCGGACCGGGGTGAAGCAAGCGATTTTTATTAGGTGAGCATTATGTGCAGCTGAACCACACCAATCTATGGTTGGGAGCCGGACCCTGAGATATCCCCACAAATATTTGCCCATACTTGGTAGAGCTTTTTTGCATCTATCACTGGAATAAGCACGCGGTGCCTGGGATATTTCCCACGAACAATCAGCGCCGAAGGTCCGTGAGGAGGGAATATCCCCGTCACCACGGGCGAAGAGGCGACCTCTACGGGCCAGCGGCCGAGGGCTGGGATATTAATCCCTCCGTCCCCTTTATCAACTTATTCCTCTACTACAGTTTCCGCTTCGAATTCACCAACCTGTCGTGCTGGGCGCCCGATCAGTTCAACGTACGCCATTGGCGCCTTGTCTCCGGGCCTTTCACCACACTTGAGAATCCGCAGATAACCACCTGGGCGATCAGCGAAGCGAGGACCTAATTCGGTAAAGAGTTTGCCCACTGTAGCCTTGTTACGCGTTCGATTAAACGCCAGGCGACGATTCGCAACACTGTCTTGCTTGGCCAGTGTGATCAATGGCTCAGCAACCGAACGCAATTCCTTGGCTTTTACCAACGTGGTCTTGATTATCTCGCGCTCAACCAGGGACGAAGTCATGTTTCGAAACATGGCTGTCCGGTGCGAACTATTTCTGTTTAGTTGGCGACCGCTTTGTCTATGACGCATAACATTTTACTCTTAAGCTATCTATTTGCTTGGTGTAGTGTACTGCTTGCTCAAGCTGCCCTGTCATCAGATTTCAGACTGGACGGAGGCCAATTTTCGAGGCGCAGGCCCAGTGATAATCCACGAGTTGCAAGTACATCTTTGATTTCTGTAAGTGACTTCTTGCCCAAATTCGGAGTCTTCAACAATTCTACTTCGGTGCGCTGAATCAAGTCACCGATGTAATAGATATCTTCCGCCTTCAGGCAATTAGCCGAGCGCACGGTGAGCTCAAGATCATCAACCGGTCGCAGTAGAATTGGATCTATCTCATCTTCATGTTCTTCAGGCTCTGAAACTATCTCACTGTGCAAATCGACGAAGACACCCAACTGGTGTTGCAGAATTGTCGCAGCACGACGGATAGCTTCTTCCGGTTCGATAGTTCCGTTAGTCTCCAATTCGATAATTAGCTTATCAAGGTCAGTTCGTTGTTCGACACGGGCGTTTTCAACCGAATAAGAGACTCTCATTACCGGGCTATAGGAAGCATCCAGCAAGAGTTTACCTACGGCACGTGTTTCATCATCTTCGGAAACCCGGCTATCAGCTGGGGAATAACCTCTTCCTTTGCGCACAGTTAAGCGCATGTTCAACTCACCATTGGTATTCAGGTTGGCAATGACATGGTCCGGATTGATAATCTCTACATCATGGTCTTGTGTAATATCGCCAGCGGTCACGGTTCCGGACCCTTTCTTGGACAGGGTCAGTATTGATTCTTCTCTATTATTCAGAACCACAGCGATTCCCTTAAGATTCAGGAGAATCTCAATGACGTCTTCGCGCACACCTTCAATAGTGCTGTATTCATGAACAACACCATCGATTTCGACTTCTTCGACCGCACTGCCTGGCATAGAAGAAAGTAAGATACGACGCAGGGCGTTGCCCAGAGTATGTCCGAACCCTCTTTCTAGCGGTTCCAGCACCACTTTGGAATGACACTTGTCGAACTCTTCAACCTGTATCAACTGTGGTGTAAGGAAGTCTAATAAAGTAATTTGCATGTAATCCACCCTCTATGAAATTTTTACTACTTGGAATATAGTTCGACGATCAGGTTTTCATTGATCTCCGGCGGCAGGTCAGCTCGATCGGGCTTGCGGGTGAACTGTCCTTCCATCTTGTTCAGGTCAACCGAAATCCAATCGATCTCGCTGCGCTGTGCAGCTAATTCCAATGCGGCTTTAATTCGAAGTTGCTCCTTGGCTTTTTGGCGAACGGTAACAACATCACCAGCCGTTACCTGGTAGGAAGGAATATTGACTACATCACCATTAACGCAGATTGATTTGTGCGCAACCAGCTGACGTGATTCGGCGCGGGTCGATCCGAAACCCATGCGGTAGACAACATTATCAAGGCGACATTCGAGCAATTGCAGCAGGTTTTCACCAGTGGCACCCTTCAAGCGCGCCGCTTCTTTATAATAGCCACGGAATTGCTTCTCGAGAACGCCGTAGGTACGCCGAACCTTTTGTTTTTCGCGGAGCTGTACGCCGTAATCAGACAGTCGACCACGTCGCTGACCATGTTGACCGGGAATCGTGTCTGTCTTGCACTTGCTTTCTATCGGGCGCACGCCACTCTTCAGGAACAGGTCAGTTCCTTCGCGACGAGACAGCTTACACTTTGGGCCTAAATAGCGGGCCATACTTTTATCTCCTGTTTACACTCGCCGCTTCTTGGGCGGTCGACAACCGTTGTGTGGAATCGGTGTTATGTCAGTGATATTGCTGACTTTCAATCCACAACCATTCAGTGCGCGTACTGCAGATTCGCGACCCGGTCCTGGTCCATTGACTTTGACATCCAGATTCTTCAGTCCATATAACTCGATGGCTGACTTTCCAGCCTTTTCAGCAGCTACCTGAGCTGCGAAAGGCGTGCTCTTCCTTGATCCGCGGAATCCTGAACCACCAGCCGTGGCCCAGCTCAGCGCATTACCCTGACGATCAGTAATTGTGATAATCGTGTTATTGAAAGACGCATGGATAAACGCAATACCATCGATAACGGGTGTACGCGTTTTCTTCTTGGTCGATTTTGGTGAGGCCATCTACTTTTCCAATTAGTCTGAATTTCTCTGTTTAAATCCTGTTTTACTTCCGAATCGGTTTTCTCGGACCCTTACGTGTCCGTGCATTGGTCTTGGTACGCTGACCTCTAACAGGCAGCGAACGTCGATGACGGATACCACGATTACAACCGAGGTCCATCAGGCGCTTGATATTCATCGAAACTACGCGGCGCAAATCGCCTTCAGTGGGAACCTTTGCAACTTCTGCACGAATTCCATCAAGCTGTTCCGGACTCAGATCGCTGGTCTTCGTGGAAGGTTCAATGCTCGTTGCATCACAGATAGCCTTGGCCACTTTAGGACCAACGCCATACACATACCGTAAGGAAATAACGATATGCTTGTTATCTGGTATGTTAACCCCGGCAATACGTGCCATTGACTTACTCCGCTTTAAATAGGGACAGATCTATTTTTCTGTCTCATAAATAATTTTTAATACAGGAACAGTGAAAAATAGATCTGTCCCTTTTTATCCCTGACGCTGCTTATGTCTGGGCTCTGCACTACAAATCACGCGCACCGAACCATTGCGTCTAATGACCTTACAGTTTCGGCAGATTTTCTTTACTGATGCTCTAACTTTCATTTTAATACTCCGTCTCTCTGCGACGAGCTGACTAGATTCCACTTCTTCCATAGTTGCCCAGCTTGGATTTCTTCATCAATGAATCATATTGATGAGACATCAAATGGGATTGCACCTGGGACCAGAAATCCATGGTCACAACTACAGAAATCAACAACGCCGTACCACCCAGATTGAAAGGCACGTTGGCCAGCATCTGCATAAAATTAGGCAGTAGACAGACTAGTGTTATGTAGACCGCGCCGAACATGGTCAGCCGGGTAATGACACCATCGATATACTTCGCTGTCTGCTCTCCAGGACGTATGCCAGGAATAAATGCGCCGGATCGCTTCAAATTTTCTGCCACATCGCGAGGATTGAATACCAACGCGGTATAAAAGAAGCAGAAGAAGATAATCATTGCGCTAAATATAATTATGTAGAGTGGCTGCCCCGGCCCAATCAGTAACGCGAGATCCTGCAACCATTCCGAGCCCTCGGACTGTCCGAACCATTGTCCCAATGACGCCGGGAACAACAGAATGGAGCTGGCAAAAATTGCCGGTATCACGCCCGCCATATTGATCTTCAATGGCAGATGACTCGCCTGTGCCTGGTATAACTTGCGCCCTTGCTGCCGCTTGGCGTAATTCACGGTAATACGGCGTTGGGCGCGCTCGACATAAACAATGCAGGCAACTACGCCGATAGCAATCATCCCGACGACCAGTAGCAGGACACCATTGATCTGACCTTCGTAGGCTTGGGTCAGAGAAGTACCGATTGCTGCCGGAAAGCCAGCGACAATACCTGCGAAGATCAACATTGAAATACCGTTGCCTATGCCCTTCTCTGTAATCTGTTCTCCCAGCCACATCAAAAACATGGCTCCGGTTACCAGCGATATGATCGCGGTCAGGTTAAAGGCAAGACCTGGCGCATACGCCATGGGGGACAATAGTCCAACTGTCATGCCAGTGCCTTGCACTGTTGCCAATACCAGCGCGCCATAACGCGTGTACTGAGTAATCTTGCGACGACCCGATTCACCTTCTTTCTTCAACTGGTCCAGCTGCGGGCTCACGGCAGTCAAAAGCTGCATAATGATAGAGGCCGAGATATAAGGCATGATGCCCAGTGCCAGGATACTCATTCTTTCCAGGGCACCACCGCCAAACATATTAACCATGTCGGTGAGCGTGCCTTGCTGGTTATTAAAAAACTGTGCAAGCTGCAGCGGATCAATGCCCGGCACGGGTATGTGTGTGCCGATCCGATAGACTAATAGGGCAAACAACAAAAACAACAGGCGTGCCTTGAGCTCACCGAGCCCGGCGCCGATGTTCTCTGGATTTAAATTTGGTCTGTTAGCCATCGTTTCAATTCGACTCTGTGACTGTGCTACTTATCTTCTTGTTTAGCTGATTCAGCAGGTGACTCATCGGTTACTGCCGGCGCGTCTTGCGTCGATGCCTTTTTCTTGGCTGCCGCTGGAGTTGCTGCTTTCTTCGGTTTCCTGGCTGGCGCCGCTTTCTCTGCTGGTGCTTCGATTACCTTACCGCCAGCTTTTTCAATAGCAGCCTTAGCTCCCTTGGTGACACCGATGCCTTCGAGGGTAACTTTTTTGGTCACTTCTCCGGATAACATGACCTTGACTCGCTTGATTCTGACTGTAATCAGGCCAGCTTTGCGCAGCGCTTCCACTGTAATTATGTCAGCATCGACCTTATTCAACTCTGCTGTGCGAACTTCGGCAGTAATTCGGCCCACGCGGGAACTGAAGCCATATTTCGGCAGTCGCATTTGTAAGGGCATTTGCCCGCCTTCGAATCCGGGTCTAATTGAGCCGCCAGTGCGAGCCTTCTGACCCTTGTGCCCACGTCCACTGGTTTTTCCTGATCCGCTACCGATGCCGCGACCGACGCGTTTCTTCGCCTTGGTGCTGCCCGCGGCCGGACTTAGATTGTTCAGTTCCATCTCGTTTTCCTTACTCTACTGCGAGCATGTAAATAATTTTATTAATCATGCCACGCACCGCCAGAGTATCTTCGACTTCTACACACTGGTGCATCCGCCTCAGTCCCAGGCCTTTCAAGCACAGCTTGTGCTTCGGCAAAGTACCGATGGGGCTTTTTACTAATGTTATCTTTACTGTTGATTTGGCTTTTGCCATTGTCTTAAACCTATATTCCTGGCTGTTGGTTGATTAGCCAACGATCTCTTCTAATGCCTTGCCGCGCTTCGCGGCGATATCGTCCGGAGAACGCATTTCGCGCAATCCCTTGAATGTCGCCCGCACAACGTTTACTGGATTGGTGGAGCCGTAGCACTTGGCCAATACGTTCTGCACACCCGCCAATTCAAGAATTGCTCGCATCGCACCACCGGCAATTACACCAGTACCTTCCGATGCTGGTTGCATGTACACCTTCGAAGCACCATGACGAGCCTTGATCGGATACTGCAGAGTATGGCCATCCAGGTTGACAGTAATCATGTTGCGACGCGCAGATTCCATGGCTTTCTGAATCGCCAATGGCACTTCACGTGCCTTACCCCGACCAAAGCCCACGCGACCATTGCCATCACCCACAGCGCTTAATGCGGTGAATCCAAAAATTCGGCCACCCTTAACAACCTTGGCTACACGGTTAACCTGAATCAGTTTTTCCTGCAGGCCTTCTTCGTTTTTACCTGGCTCGTCTCTAAATGCCATATTAAAATCCGCTAACTCAGTTGGAACTCTGAGAGTTCCTGTTTAATTACCCTAGTAGTTAAAATTCCAGACCGCCTTCACGCGCTGCTTCTGCAAGCGCCTTTACGCGGCCGTGATACGCATAGCCCGATCGGTCAAATGCGACTTTCTCGATTCCTGCCTTCTTGGCACGTTCGGCTATCATCTTTCCGACTTTGCCGGCTGCATCTATATTGCCGGAAGCCCCGGGTTTGCTTTTCTTCTCAACAGTCGAGGCACTCACAATCACCTCGTTACCAGCCGGAGAAATAATCTGTGCATAGATATGTCGGGGCGAACGATATACGCATAAGCGATTCATTCTCAGCTCACTGATCTTTGCTCTTGCTCGTTTTGCTCTTCGCAGGCGAGCTGCCTTTTTAACGTTCATAGATTGACCCTACTTCTTCTTCGCTTCTTTTCTGAATACACGTTCATTAACGTAGCGAATACCCTTGCCCTTATATGGTTCAGGTGGGCGAAACTTGCGAATCTCTGCTGCTACCTGACCCACGAGTTGTTTATCCGCACCAGAAATTACAATTTCAGTTTGAGAAGGCGTATCAGCTGTAACTCCTTCCGGTAATTGGTAATCGATGGGGTGTGAATAACCAACTGTCAGGTTTATCATCTTACCCTGTGCCTTTGCCCGATAACCGACTCCTTGCAGTTCCAGTTTTTTCTCGAACCCAGCAGATACACCCACCACCATATTGTTAATCAGCGAACGAAAGGTCCCGGCCAGTGCACCAGCTTCGCGGGATTCATCTTTTGCGGCAATCATTAGTTCCTCTCCCTCCTGGGAGACTCCCACCAGATCGTGCAAAGTGAGCTGTAATGCTCCCTTGGTTCCTTTTACCGATATTCCGGAATCGGTTAATCTTGTTTCTACGCCCTTGGGTATAGTTACCGGGGCATTGGCTATTCTGGACATCGTTTCGTCGCTCTTTTCCTAATCCTGTATCTTTAAATTAACAATAAGCATCATTCAGAAAACGGTGCAGAGCACCTCGCCGCCGATTCCGGCTGCTTTTGCCTGCTTGTTAGTCATCAAGCCTTTGCTAGTGGACAGTATGGCTATTCCCAGGCCCGCACGATTGTTAGGAATATCTTCCGTCCTTTTGTAATCTCTAAGGCCAGGCCGGCTCACTCGCTTGATTTCTTCAATTACTGGCTTACCTTGAAAGTATTTCAAGTCAACGCTGATCACCGCCTTACCATCTTCATCACCCACTGAGTAACCGCTGATATAACCTTCGCCTTGCAGCACCTGGCTGATTGCTTCCTTAATCTTTGAAGAAGGGCAGCTCACTCTTGGCATCTGCGCCATCTGTGCATTACGTATGCGGGTTAGAAAATCTGCAATTGGATCTGACATGCTCATAATTTTTCTCCAGACTACCAACTAGCCTTGGTCAAGCCGGGCACGTCTCCGCGCATTGCAGCTTCACGCAACTTGTTACGACACAAACCAAACTTTCGATACACGCCATGTGGTCGGCCCGTAATTCTGCAACGACGCTGTTGACGCACTGGGCTTGCATTGCGAGGAAGTTTTTGTAACTGCACCTGTGCTTCCCATTTTTCATTATCGGAAGCATTGGTATCTTTCAGTATCGCTTTCAGTTTCGCCCGTTTGACAGCAAATTTTTGCACAGTCAACTCGCGCTTCTTTTCTCTGGCTATCATCGAAGTTTTAGCCATATCAGGACTCCTTTGTTTCTTCTGGAGCAGTCGCTTCTTCTGCCGCTTGAACCGCTTGCGCATCATCTTCAGCTGCTGGCGCTGCGCCCTGGGCATCTGCAGATGAATCCACTTTCTCTTCTACATTCTCTTCTTTAGTCGCTTCCACGGTGGTCACTTCAACTTCTTCTGCAGCAGCTTTTGCGGGAGCAGCCTTACGCTTGGCTGGCTTCTCGTCAACAGCTGTCGGCATACCCCGGAATGGAAAGCGCAAGGCAGTCAATAGCGCACGCCCTTCATCATCCGTCCGGGCAGTGGTAGTAATTGTGATATCCAGCCCCCGCAACATGTCGATCTTGTCGTATTCGATCTCCGGGAAAATAATCTGTTCGTTCACGCCCATAGCAAAGTTACCGCGACCATCGAATGATTTCGGGCTCAAACCCCTGAAATCCCTGATGCGCGGAATCGCGATATCCACGAGTCTCTCCAGGAATTCATACATGCGTTCACCACGCAGAGTCACCTTACAGCCCACAGGCCAACCTTCACGGATCTTGAATCCGGCAATACTCTTGCGTGCCTTTGTAATTACAACCTTTTGGCCGCTAATCATCTCGAGGTCACCAGCCGCATTTTCCAGAATCTTCTTATCTGCCAATGCCTCACCCAGACCCATGTTCAGGACCACCTTGGTGATCTTTGGAACACGCATCGTGTTGTCAAACCCGAACTGCTGTAACAGCGCCGGGATAACTTCTTTTCTGTAATACTCTCTTAACTGAGCCATGAGGGATAACCCGTCTATACCTAATCTATATCTTGACGATTGGATTTGAAGACACGCTTTTTACTGCCATCTTCGTCTACCTGGATGCCAACTCGATCAGCCGAGTTTGCTCCAGCATTAAATATTGCAATGTTTGAAACGTGGATCGATGCCTCTTTCTCGACAATGCCACCGGGTTGACCCAGGTTTGGGTTTGGCCGAGTGTGACGCTTGACCATATTCACTCCAGCGACAATCACTTGGTCTTTGCCAACCAATCGAGCAACAGTTCCGCGCTTGCCTTTGTCCTTGCCGGTGATCACAATCACTTCATCATCACGTTTTAGTTTGTTCATTTCTTATGTATCTCTAGTTTGCTCTATTGCATCTGCAGTGAATCAATTAATTGCTCGTGCTCCTGATCTGTTTTATGTTCTCTCATACTTAAAGAACTTCTGGCGCCAGCGAAATAATTCGCATGAATTTCTCAGTTCGCAGTTCTCGCGTTACCGGTCCAAAAACACGGGTACCGATAGGTGCATTCTGGGCATTCAACAAAATGGCCGCATTATCATCGAAGCGAATCAACGATCCGTCACCTCGACGCACACCCTTCTTGGTGCGCACTACTAATGCAGTCAAAACCTGCCCCTTTTTTACCTTACCGCGAGGAATCGCTTCCTTTACGGTTACTTTGATAATGTCGCCAATATGTGCGTAACGGCGATGGGATCCGCCCAGCACCTTGATACACATTACGCGTCGTGCGCCGCTATTGTCGGCGACATCTAAGTATGACTGCACTTGAATCATCGATTCACTCCATCTTGTATTCGTCTATCGAATACAGATTCATCTCTCAATCTTCTAAAACCTGATTAAACCTGGGTTGCCCTTTCATCTATCGAAACCAGTGACCAGCTCTTGGTTTTCGAGATAGGACGAACTTCCTTAATTGTTACTGCATCACCTGGCAAACAATCATTATTTGCATCATGTGCATGAATCTTGGTAGATCGCTTGATGATCTTGCCATACACCGGATGCTTCACTCGGCGTTCAACCAGCACAACGATGGACTTGTCCATCTTGTTGCTTATTACACTACCAGACACCGTGCGCGCTTTGATCGCCTGGTTGTCTTGGTTCTCTTGAACTTCACTGTCCGACATAATTACGCTTCACCCTTGGAAGATTCAACTTCATGCTTCTGTTTTTCAGTAATAATCGTCTTTACCCGCGCGATGTCTTTTCTCACTGCTTTAACCAGATGAATTTGGCCCAGTTGCCCAGTGGCATTCTGCATGCGGTAACTAAACTGATCTTTATAAAGATCCTGCAATTGAGTTTGCAGTTCCTCAACGGATTTATCTCTCAATTCGCCTGCTTTCATTACATCACCGTCCGCTTAACAAAGCTGGTTTCGAATGGCAGCTTGGCTGAAGCTAATGAAAGGGCTTCACGCGCCAGCTCCTCATCGACACCTTCAATCTCAAACATGATTCGACCGGGTTGAATCTGAGCAACCCAATACTCAACATTACCTTTACCTTTACCCTGACGCACTTCCAGTGGCTTCTGTGTAATGGGCTTATCCGGAAACACTCGAATCCAGATTTTTCCACCGCGCTTGATTTTTCTAGTCATTGCACGACGAGCCGCCTCGATCTGCCGAGCAGTAAGTCGACCACGCGACATCGCTTTCAGGCCAAATTCGCCAAAATCCACGTTACTACCGCGATGGGACAGACCACGATTGCGGCCTTTCATCATCTTGCGGAATTTTGTTCGTTTAGGTTGTAACACGTCTCTGTTCCTCTAACCTTCTAGCTGGCCTTGGTTTGAGATGAAGTAAAAATCTCATTCAGATCCAAGATCTCACCTTTGAATATCCAAACCTTTACACCTATGATGCCGTATGTAGTAGTGGCCTTTGAGGTTGCGAAGTCGATATCTGCTCGCAATGTGTGTAACGGTACCCGGCCTTCGCGGTACCACTCAGAGCGGGCGATTTCGGTTCCACCCAGGCGTCCACCAACCTGCACCTTGATTCCTTCGGCTCCCTGGCGCATTGCGTTCTGTACTGCGCGTTTCATTGCGCGACGAAACATCACGCGGCGTTCGAGTTGCGATGCTACGCTGTCAGCGACAAGTTGAGCATCCAGATCGGGCTTGCGAATCTCTTCGATATTTATCTGCACCGGGATTCCCATTTTCTTTGAGAGAACTCCGCGCAGGGTTTCTACATCCTCGCCCTTTTTACCAATCACTATTCCTGGTCGCGCCGTGTATATAGTAAGCTTTGCTGTCTGTGCCGGCCTTTCGATTTCGACGCGGGAAACCGAGGCACTGGCGAGGCGCTTCTTCACGAAGTCTCTGACTTGTAAATCCATTAACAAATTGTCTGCGTATTTTTTGCCTTCGGCGAACCACACCGAAGTGTGCTTCTTAACGATTCCAAGGCGAATACCAGTTGGATGTACTTTTTGACCCATCCGAATCTCCTAATTACTAGCTGTCAGCGACTGTAATTGTTATGTGACATGAGCGCTTGAGTATGCGATCGGCGCGACCCTTCGCTCTCGGCATAATGCGTTTCATAGTCATACCTTCATCAACACAAATCGTTGATATTTTCAGCTCATCCACGTCCGCTCCTTCGTTGTGCTCGGCATTGGCAATCGCTGAGTCCAGTACCTTCTTTATAATTGCAGCGCCTTTCTTGGTGCTGTAACTCAGCAGCTCAAGCGCTTCTTCAACGCCTTTGCCTCGTACCTGATCTGCTACCAGCCGGGCTTTCTGCGCCGAGAGACGGACGCCTTTTAATTTCGCTATTACTTCCATAACCGTCTCCTAGCGCGCCTTCTTATCCGCTGTGTGACCACGGAAAGTTCGAGTAGTAGAAAACTCGCCCAGCTTATGCCCAACCATGTCTTCGTTAATGAAAACTGGAATGTGTTGACGGCCATTATGAACGGCAATAGTCAGTCCTATCATCACAGGTGACACCATGGAACGACGTGACCATGTCTTGATTGGTCTCTTGTCATTTTTATCAACAGCGGTCTGTACTTTCTTCATCAAGTGAAGATCAATGAACGGACCCTTTTTTAGTGAACGTGGCACGAATAAAATCCTCTATCACTCGCCTTAGCGGTTTGATTTTCTACGACGAACAATCATCTTGTTAGTTCGCTTGTTAGTTCTGGTCTTGTATCCCTTCGTCGGTGTACCCCAGGGAGAGACCGGGTGTCGACCACCGGATGTTCTACCCTCACCACCACCATGCGGGTGATCAACCGGGTTCATGGCTACGCCGCGAACGGTCGGTCTGACGCCTCTCCATCGCTTGGCTCCGGCTTTACCGAGTGAGCGCAGTGAATGTTCTGAATTGGAAACCTCACCGAGTGTCGCACGACATTCACTTAATACCTTGCGCATCTCACCAGAACGCAGCCGCAAAGTTGCGTAGTCACCCTCTCGCGCAACAAGTTGCAAAGAGGTACCAGCGCTTCTTGCGATTTGAGCTCCCTTACCCGGCTTCATTTCAACACAATGCACAGTGCTACCGAGCGGTATGTTTCTTAGTGGTAAACAGTTGCCCACCTTGATTGGCGCTTCATCGCCTGAGATTACCGCATCGCCCTTATTCATTTTGGCTGGCGCAATGATGTAGCGGCGTTCGCCGTCAGCATACAAAAGCAAAGCAATATTGGCGGAACGATTCGGATCGTATTCCAGTCGCTCAATCGCGGCTTCAATGCCGTCTTTGTCGCGGCGAAAATCGATAATTCGATATTTCTGCTTATGACCACCGCCCTGGTGACGACATGTAATGCGTCCCTTGTTGTTTCTGCCGCCAGTCTTTGGTTTCGGCGCAGTCAATGGTGCATAAGGCTCGCCTTTATGCAGATCGGGGTTCACAACCTTGATGACGAAACGTCGTCCCGGTGATGTAGGTTTACACTTTACTACTGGCATGACTTAACCCTCTATCCCCGATTACCCAATATCCGCGAAATCAATTTCATGCCCGGTTTCCAGCCGTACATAGGCTTTCTTCCAGCTCGGACGGCTGCGCAACTTGCCGCGCGCTGACCGCTTGGTCTTGCCTTTGACATTTAATACCTGCAACTCGGCAACTTCGACTTTAAAAAGTGATTCAACTGCCTGCTTGATCTCTGGCTTAGTTGCATCAGACGCGACCTTGAAGGCATATTGGTTATTGTCTTCACCCATCAGCGTCGATTTCTCAGAAACGTGAGGACCGAGTATTACTGTATACAAGCGATCTGGATTCACGACAGCATCTCCTCAACTTTCTTAAGCGCAGGAACGGTAATCAGCACTTTCTCAAATCCAATTAGACTCACTGGATCGAGTCCGGAGACATCCAGTGCATCTACTTTGTGAAGATTTCTTGCCGCCAGGTAAAGGTTTTGTTCGATTTGATCGGAAACGATAAGCACATTGTCCAGATCAAATTCTTTGAGCTTGGTAACCAAGTCTTTAGTTTTGTGTGATTCGACTGTGAATTCATTAACGACCAGCAGCCGGTCCTGGCGGATTAATTCAGAGAGAATGCATTGCATAGCTCCACGGTACATCTTCTTATTCAGCTTCTTGTTGTGATCCTGCGGCCTGGCTGCAAAAGTAACACCACCGCTGCGCCAGAGCGGGCTTCTAATGGTGCCGGCGCGAGCCCGTCCAGTACCCTTTTGACGGAATGGTTTACGTCCACCACCACGAACTTCTGAACGCGTCTTCTGCTTAACCGTGCCCTGCCTGGCGCCAGCCATATAGGTGACGACCGTCTGATGTACTAAAGGCTCGTTATACGCGCGGGTAAACGATTCGTCCGAGAGTGAAATTTTTTCTTTGCCCGTCTTCTTGCCAGGCAGTGCAAGTGCTAGTTCCATTGCCTGCTACCTCTTAACCTTAACAGCAGGACGGACGATGACGCTTGAGCCGGTTGCTCCGGGAACTGCGCCTTTGATGAGCAATAAATTATTTTCGAGATCTACCCGTATTACTTCCAGGCTTTGGGTGGTTTTCCGTTCCGATCCCATCTGACCTGCCATTTTCTTGCCTTTCCATACCTTGCCCGGTGTCTGGCATTGGCCGATCGAACCTATAGCACGATGCGACAGGGAGTTGCCATGGGTAGCATCCTGCATGTGGAAATTATGGCGCTTAATGCCGCCCTGGAAGCCCTTACCTTTCGAGGTACCAGTGACGTCTACTTTCTGGCCAACCTGGAAACGATCTACCCTGATCTCACTGCCCAGTTCGAGCTCGTCAAGTTCCGTGGTACGAAATTCCCAAAGGCCATCGCCAGCTTCTGTATTCGCTTTCGCAAAATGCCCGGCAGCGGCCTTGCTCACACGCGATGCGCGACGAGAACCGGTGGTTACCTGAATAGCACTGTAACCGTCCGATTCCTGAGTCTTAATTTGAGTAATCCGGTTGGGCTGAACTTCGACAACTGTAACAGGTACAGAATTGCCTTCTTCAGTGAAAACGCGAGTCATGCCGCTCTTTCGACCGACTAATCCTATCGACATTGTTATAAACCTCATCGTGCAAGGGGCTAAAACCCGCTTTGGCCGCAGACGCGTTACACTTAGTTCGTTCCCGCTTCGGGGTAACAGGAGATTTCAGTGCTCCAAAACTTCGTTAAAAAAGGGCAGCGAGGACTGAATGCTCGATTGCCTGGTTATGTTCTTTAATGCTTTGCCTGGCGAATTAACCCAGGCTGATCTGTACTTCTACTCCTGCTGCCAGCTCCAGCTTCATCAGGGCGTCGACTGTCTTTTCAGTCGGCTCGACGATATCCAGCAAACGTTTGTGAGTACGGATTTCGTATTGATCCCGGGCATCTTTATTGACATGCGGTGAAATCAATATGGTAAAGCGTTCCTTGTTCGTTGGCAGCGGGATAGGTCCTTTGACCATTGCCCCGGTACGCCGGGCAGTATCCACGATTTCCTGGGTAGATTGGTCAATCAGCCGATGATCGAATGCCTTGAGTCGGATTCTGATTCTCTGCGCCGCCTGAGTTGCCATCTAAATAAAACTCCAAAAAACCCAAATAAATTAATAAGTTACTGCACACTTTTCTGGGGTTCAGTTTTCAAACGCCAAAAAAGGATGCGAATTTTAAAGTGGCCACCCTTTTAAGTCAAGGGAAAGCGGTCTCGAAACCCGCATTATTTCTGGCTTTCAGCGTTTTTCGACAGCTTCATGTCCCGGTGGGTGAGCCGTCAATATCGTGGCAAATTTCAGCATTTTCGACCGCCGGTATTTCTCTTGCTGGCCATTTTGCCAGTTGAGTCGCCCTTGGCGGTACTACGCTGGGCTGCTGGTCCGCGCCGCTCCGCGGTACCTTCTCTCCGAAAAGAAGCCTCGCAAACTACGCGAGTCTTTTTTCTGCGTTCAGCGCTGGCCCTTTTATGCAGCCCTGCGTAGTACCGCCAAGAGCTTCGAAACCTGCTGATTCAATGTACTTATCAGGAAAATCTCTTCAGTCATTCTTTACTTTGGTACCAACTTCTTGTCGTCTTGCTGGATGTTCACTGGGTGTGGGGCAGCAGTTACCGCCACGACGATAAAGGGCCAGCGCCGACCGCAGAAAAATGACTGTTTTCCAGGGCATTTTTCGGAGAGAAGGAACCCCGGAGGGGCGCAGGTCCGTCGTGGCGGTAACTGCTGCCCCACACCCATGCACTGATCCTTACAACAAAGAAGCCTGTGCG
>JAQBSZ010000080.1 GCA_027623555.1 Pseudomonadota bacterium
TTTGAGCAGTGATTCCAATATCGATTGAGCTTGAAGGTAGGCCGGTGATGCCTGCTCCGCCAAGTCTGCAATAGTCCCAGCCATACCAAACAGCTTCAGGGATTTTAATGTCTTCATCATCGCTTCAGTGTGCATGGTGTCTCTCCCGCAAACTGTCATAGCGTGCTGTATTGGCCAACGGTTCGGTCACCAGCGCCAAGGCAGGTGGTGGGGTTAACGGCTGTGGAAGTGGCGCATCACTTATCCGGCTCAAGCAATTCAAGACATGCTGTTTGGAAGGAGCACCACTTTCCAGTGAGGCTTGAATAGCCTGCTCGACCAGCACCTCGTCATGCAATAACACCAGGGCGAGGATGTCAGCCATTTCCCTGTCGCCACCTGGACGTTTTAACAAGTTAGCCTGTAGCTGTTTGAAGCTCTGTGGTAACTCTTGAAAGGGAGCGCCATTACGCAATGCGCCCGGCTTACGCTGTACAACAGACAGGTAATGCCGCCAGTCGTAAATCGTTTTACCACCGGAGTTATGATCGCGGCTGAAAACACGTTCATGCTCGGCAATGACAGTCGCTTCAGCAACCACCACTAATCGATCAGCATACACGCGTAAACTGACAGGGCGATTGGCAAAGCTGGCTGGGACGCTATAACGGTTTTGCTCAAAGTTAATCAAGCAGGTGGAGGACACGCGCTTGCTGTGTTCGACAAAGCCATCGAAGGCAACTGGCATAGGCATCAGGCAAGGTAGCTCTTCTTCCCAGCACTGCGCGATTGTGTGTTGTTTGAGTTGAGGATGAGACTGTTGCTGCCACAGAGTTTTGCAGCGCTGTTCAAGCCAGGTGTTTAACTCCTCAAGCGAAGCAAAGGATGGAGCTGTATGCCAGATCTGGTGACGCGAATCGCGCACGCCTTTTTCTACCTGGCCTTTCTCCCATCCGGCGGCCGGGTTACAAAACTCAGCCTCGAACAGGTAGTGGCTGACCATGGCCTGGAAGCGTTTATTGACTTGACGCTGCTTACCCCGGCCTACCTTATCTACGGCTGTCTTCATATTGTCGTAGATGCCCCGCTCGGGAATCCCGCCCAGCGCAGCCAGTCCATAGGCATGCGCATCGAACAGCATCTCGTGGCTTTGTAAGAGATAGGCGCGCAAAACGAAGGGTATTGTCAAATTAACTTACCAAGTTGAAAAAACCCTGGGGATTGGCGTTCTATATAGCTGCTGCCTTTTCCCAAGACGCAAAGGCACGTAGACGGAATAATTTGTAAGTTTTTGCCGATACCAAATGACGACAAAGGTTGAATAAGTTGTAAACCGCGGCATGCACGTCCAGGAATCTCTGTGCCTGATCCATGGATTTGAACTTTCGCATACCCCGCTCTCTCACTCTTGTCGGTTCATGCGAAAGCTCCGCTCGATTGTTGGCGTATTGCGATGTGTCGTGAATTGCCTCAGGCAAAATCTCCCTGTGTGCAACGCCGTAACTTCTCAGCTTATCGGTGACAATCTTTCTCGGCTCACCGTTGTGTCGGCGCAGTAACCGTCTAAAAAATCGCTTGGCAGCTTTTCCATCTCGCCGCTTCTGAAGAAATACATCGACAACTTCACCATCCTGGTCCACGGCCCGCCACAGGTAATGCTGCTTACCTTGAATCTTCACGAATACTTCGTCAATGAAGAAAGTATCTCCGTAGCCTTGATGTTTTCTTCTCAGCCGTTGCGCGTATTTGGAACCAAACTTATTGCACCATAGACGGATCGATTCATAGCTGACTGTGATACCGCGTTCAGCCAGCAAGTCTTCGATATCCCTGTGGCTGAGGTTGAAGCGATGATAGAGCCAAACTGCGTATTGGATGATTTCAGGTGGGAATCGATAACGCTTATATATGGATTTTGATGATTTCATGGCACAATTATCGCTTGGGCCAAGTTAATTTGACAGTACCCCCCGGCACAGTCAGCTGCCATCGGATTTGCGGGCATGTGGAGTGATCCGCCAGATACCCCAGAAGGACTGTTTTGTTTCTTCAATTGCACAGACTATGCGCTCGAAGTGCTGGGGCGCCTGTTGGACGATCCGGCCAATGATGACCGGCCCTATGGCGAACTCACGGGTCAGGCGAATCGCGCGGCAAACCAGGCGATTATTATGCCTGCATTCACTGAAGCGGCGATTGCAGCAGGAAGAGTCAGCGGGGCCGATGATCCAGGCTTCATCAGCTGTGAGCCCTGGGGATACGCCAAGCAGATCTTCAGCCCGCACCAGAACGAGATTACGATAAATAGCGACCACATCGTTATGCACTACGGCGAATGGGACGCCTATCGCACCATCTACACCGATGGCCGCACCGCGCCTGAGAATCTTGAGCCGAGTTTAATGGGTTTTGCTACGGGTCGGTTCGAAGTCGATACCTTGATTGTAAACACCAGCCATGTGGCCGCCGGCCTGCTAGCTAACTTTCACCACAGCAATCAATTAACTGCCGAGGAACACTACACCCTATCCGCTGACGGCCAGATTCTGACGCTTTACGCAACGTTCCAGGATCCCTGGGCTTTGAAAACGCCGCTGACGTTCAAGAAGATCTGGAAGTGGTCTCCTACTGAAGAGATCTATCCCTATGACGAATGTGTAATTCCCACTGACTTCATTGAGTCTCGAGGAGCAGCAAGATGAAAATTAGACTAGCCGGAATTTTCATACTACCCGCGTTGCTGTTCGGCGGCGTTGGTCAGGCTCACCATTCCTTCTTCGCGGTCTTCGACGGTGAGCAGACAGTTACGGTAAAAGGCGCGGTCACCGAATTCAGGATGGTGAACCCTCACGCCATGATGCACATCGATGCCACAGATGCCGACGGCAACGTGCAGTCCTGGTCTGTGGAGTTCGATGGACGCCTGCACCTGAGTCGTGCGGGCTGGAACCCTGACACGTTCAAGATCGGCCAGGTGCTCGAAGTAACGGGAAATCCTGCCCGCTCCGGATCGCCCATGATGTTCTTCAACCGTTCGGTAGATGCCAATGGCGCCGAGATCAGAAGGCCGAGACTGGAGCTGGAAGACTCCATCGAAGAACAGCGGCGCCAGAGAAGGGCGCTAAGAGACGCACAGAATTAGGTTTCTAAGACATCGAGGAAAATCGCCGTGCAAAAATTGACGCTATTATCCGCTTTCATCCGATATCTGGCATTAGTATCACTGTGCTTTCCTTTGTTGGCCTATGCTCAACTCACCGGCGTGGAAGACGGTGCCTGGCGTTATCTTGGCGGCGATGCGGGTCACACCCGTGCCTCCCCCCACCTGAAACAAATCACCGCCGCCAACTTCTCCGACCTGCAAGTCGCCTGGATCTGGCGCGGGGATAACTTTGGCGCCAATGTCGAATACACCTCCCGGTCTACCCCGATTCATGTGGACGGCATCCTCTATACGGTGGTCGGGCAACGCCGTCAGGTGGTAGCCATCGATGCGGCCACTGGCGAAACCCGCTGGACGTTTCGCGAACCGGAGACCATGCGTTATCTGCGCTCGCCCCGCACCGACTTCGGCAAGGGTGTGGCCTATGCCGAGGTCGATGGACGCGGGGTAATATTTGTGACCTCACCCGCCTACTTCCTCTGGGCACTGGATGCCCGTAGCGGACGACCCCTGGAGAACTGGGGCGCGCCCACCGGCGTGGCTGAATTCTCTGACACTGGTGTGGTTGACCTGATTCCGGATCTGGTGGGTGACTGGCAGCGCTGGATAGACTTTCTGGCAAGCGGTGGCGAGTACGACCCGGACCACGGCATTCCCCAGCAGCTCGGCATGGTTACGGCCTCGTCACCGCCGATCGTGGTAAACGGGGTAGTCGTGGTACTGGTTGGCCATGAACCCAGTTACGATCAGACCCGTATCGAAAATGTGCCCGGCGACATCATGGGCTACGCTGCCAGCACTGGCGAGCAACTCTGGAAATTTCATGTCATCCCGCGTCCCGGCGAGTTTGGGCACGAGACCTGGGAAAATGACGCCTGGCAGTATTCCGGCGACATGTCTTCCTGGGCACCTGCCGCGGCCGATCCTGAACTGGGTCTGGTTTACATCGTCACCAATGCCTCCACCGTGCAGTCTTATACCGGTCATCGGCCCGGCCATAATTTATTCGGCGGCAGTGTATTGGCATTGGATGTCGCCACCGGCGAGCGCCGCTGGCACTTCCAGATTCATCACAGTGAACAATGGAACTACGATATTCCTACTGCCCCGATTCTGGTGGACCTGACCGTAAACGGCGAGCTGGTGCCTGCCCTGATTCAGAATACCAAGCAGGGACTGGTCTTCGCCTTCAATCGCGCGACTGGCCAGCCGATCTGGCCGATCGAAGAACGCCCGGTTATGCAGACCCAGGTGCCGGGCAACTACACGGCCGCTACCCAGCCCTTTCCGACCCGACCGGAACCGCTGGATCGAATTGTTATCGATGGCATCACCGACGAATTCATCATCGACTATACGCCCGAGTTGAAAGCCCAGGCACAGGAGATTCTCAGTGAGTTTCGCCTCGGTGGTCTGTATGTTCCACCACTGCCCTACCCCCATAACAATCCTTACCGGAATGTGGTGGGCTGTGTCGGCGGGCTGAACATCTATCACCCGCCAGTAGCCGATCCCACCACCGGCATTATGTACGCCTCACATCGACGCGGTTGCAGTGCTCCCAGCTTCATGGAGCCCACCAACGGAGTCGATGAGGAACGCGGCTTACCGGGTCTGTCCGAAGAAGCCTGGCGCGGGCGCGAACGCCATACTCCCACCACAGGCACTACCGTGGCCGAATGGGCTCCCGGCCGGTCCCGAGAATTCCTGCCCCAGGTAGAACGACTGCCAGTCTACAAACCCCTGCTGCAGGGACTGGCCGCCTACAACATGAACAGCGGTGAGAAGCTCTGGGATATTCCGATTGGCGAGACACCAGCGAATATCAAGGAGCATCCACTCCTGCAAGGCATCGATACCTCTGCCACCGGTGGCTCGGGCCATTCGATTCAGATGGTGATGGGCGATCTGCTGGTGCAGACCACAGAAGATCTGCGAGGCGAGGCCGAACTGAATGCCAACGGCATGCCAGTGCTCAATGCCAGGGACAAGCAGACCGGGGAAATCCTCGCCAGTGCCGAGATACCGATTCCCGGGCAGTACGGCATGATGACCTACCTGCACAACGGTGTGCAGTACATCGTCGTGCAATCGGGCAGCGTGCGTCGTGGCCAACCCGGCGCGCTGGTGGCACTCAGACTGCCTTAAAAAAGGGGACGGAGGTATCCCCAGAAAATATCGAATTAACTCAGTGGATTAACTTGTTTTACGTTTC
>JAQBSZ010000044.1 GCA_027623555.1 Pseudomonadota bacterium
CGCGTCAGCACTTATCCTATCGCCTATAGGCGATAGGATTGGTGCGAGAGCGCCATCCGGTCTTGCGTTATGGCCGCAAGAACTCAACCAAGTATCATTTTACGATTTCTTTCTGCAGGCCAACACATGCCCTATTAGTGGCCGTTTTTTAATTGCGAGAGCCCAAAACATTTAGATCGACCTGACCAAGTCAGGTCGATCTAAATGTTTCCGCGCGTCAGCACTTATCCTATCGCCTATAGGCGATAGGATTGGTGCGAGAGCGCCATCCAGTCTTGCGTGATGGCTGAAAGAACTCAACTAAGTATCAAATAACTTTCTCTTCCATCAGCTCCACCGCATACTTCGCCGCCCGCGCACTGAACGCCATATAAGACAGCGAGGGATTCTGGCAGGCGGACGACGTCATAAATGACCCATCGGTAATAAACAGGTTTGGCACTTCATGGGCCTGGCACCAGCCATTCAATACAGACGTGGCAGGATTTCTTCCCATTCGGGCACTGCCCATCTCGTGAATCCGGTTGCCGGGTACGGTCAGGCTAACCGGCGCAGAAGCAATGTCAGTACAGCCGGCTGCTTCCAGCATGGCCACGGCATCCTTGCGTGCCTCTTCCAACATGATGTGTTCGTTCTCGGTGTAGTTCACGCTAAGCAGTGCCAGGGGATTTCCCCACTTGTCGGTATTTCCAGAGAGGGTAACCCGGTTGTCCGGATGAGGCAGGTGTTCACCGAAGGCGCCGATGTTGACACGCCAGGGGCCGGGGGCACCGTGCGATTCCTTGAAGGCTTTACCGATTCCGGCTTTCTGTCCGCCGGCATTGCCAAGTGGTGTGGCACCACCCTGGTAGCCGAAACCGCGTTTGTACGGCTTGTCGTGTTCGGTGATGTTGGCATAGCGGGGAATATAGATCCCGCCCGGTCGACGTCCGAATACAGTCTGGTTTTCAAAGCCGTGAATAAGACCGGTGGCGCCGGCACCGCTGATGTGGTCCATCAGGTTACGTCCCACCTGGTCGGAGCTGTTGGCCAGGCCGTTTGGAAAGGATTCAGATTTGGACTGCAGCAGGATCATGGCCGAGGCAATGGTGGAGGCATTTAGAAACACCAGTCGGGATGTGAAGACTCGCCTCTGGTTTGTCTCTGCATCCACGATGCGCACACCGGTCACGCGGTTGGTCGTGGCATCGTACTCCACCGACTGCACGATAGCGTTATGCAGCATCGTGAGATTGCCGGTGCGTTCGGCTGCAGGCAGTGTCGCATGCAATGAGGAAAAATAGGCCTTGAATGTACAGCCGAAGTGACAGCGGTTACGTGACTGGCAATTGCTGCGTCCCAGTGCGCGCTGCTCATCCGTGACTTTTGTGATATGGGCAACCCTGGCCTGGATAACATGGCGACCGGGGAAGGCCGTTTCTACCCGCGTCTTGAATTCTTTCTCGGCACAGGTCAGCTCGAATGGGGGTTGGTACTCGCCATCAGGCAGTTGCGTCAGGCCGTCGCGGTTGCCAGCGATTCCCGCAAAGCGTTCCACATAGTCGTACCAGGGAGCGATGTCCTCGTAACGCACTGGCCAGTCAATGGCAATATTTTCATCTTTGTTCGCCGTGAAGTCCTGTGGGCCCATGCGATAGGATTGTCGGCTCCACATGATGGAGCGACCTCCGGTATGGTAGCCACGCAACCAGTCATACTCGGTGCCCTCGGCAGTCTCATAGGGATGCTCGTCATCCTTGACCCAGAAATGCTTGTTTGACTCTTTCACGGCGTAGGCCACGCCGGGATACTGCTTGTAGTAATGTTTGGAGATCTCATCCTGTGAGATCCGATCCAGGTTCTTCTCCTGCCAGGGTGCCAACTGATCAACGTAATCCCGCTCGGGCTTGATCTCCGGGCCTCGCTCCAGAACCAATACCTTCAGTCCCTGCTCACACAGTTCTTTCGCGCTCCAGCCGCCGCTCATCCCGGACCCTACTACGATTGCATCAAAATCTGCCAAGGCTAGTTCTCCTACCAGTTGTTCCTATTCCGGGTTTCTATCTATTGAATCTCGACGCAGGGATCCCAGCGTCCCGGTACAGCGACCCAGCGCTGCTCCTGCAGGGCACCTGCTTCCGAGGCAAAGTAAGCCTGGGTAATCAGCGCCTTCAAGCTGCGATAGCCGCCATAGCGTGCCGGTCTGCCGGTGAATGCCGCGGTATCCAGGCTGGCCAGCAGCTGTTCTGCTTCGGGCAGGGGTGCCGACATGAACTCATCACCCAGCAAGCGCTCCAACTCACCCAGCTCGATGCGACGATTGCGCTTGGTCTGCGCATTGGCCCAATCCGCCATCAGGGCATCCAGAAAGCCGGGTACGTTTACATCCAGTGCGCCCGGGGTATCAGTGCGGGGAATGACCAGGTCGCTGATACGGGCAACGAGTGCGGCTTCCCGCTCACTGTAAAAGCGCATGCGCCGCGAGTCCGACGGAATCACCTGGGCAACTCCCTCGCAGGCGCTGAGCAGGGTGCCACCACCGATGGAGATGATCAAGCTTTGCAGGACTTCACGACGGGTTTTCATGAAATTCTCTCTCTTGTATTCCCAGAACTAATAGGCTCTAAGAATAGAGAAAATATCCAGCGAATGACAGCCTGGATAAACACCTGTCTGCCAGGCACAAAAAAGGGCTGGATGAATAACATCCGGCCCTTTTTTGTGCGGCTGCGCGCTGGTTTGGCGCTTAGTCGTTTCCGGCCAGGGCGCGCTCTTCTCTTTCCCTTCGCTCGGCTACCAATTGCTCATAGCCTTCGTCATTCAGGTGGGTAATAGCGAGCCAGGCGTGGGACATCTCATCACCGGTACGGCTGCCGTCATAGACCCATTGGTCAGGATCGGGATTGTTGGGATTATTAGACGTGTTGTCATACCACTGCTTGATTACCAGTACTGCACCGGTTGGCAACAATGGCGCCACATCAGGATCGTAGATGTGATTGTGATGCCAGGTAGCACTCCAGTTGGAAATCTGGCTGACCTGCTCGGTCATGCCGGTTTCAGGATAGAAGATTTCCATGGATGCCGCATTCATGCGCAAGTGACCGTGGGGCTGAAAGCTGTCCAGTCGAATCGGATGATCGAAGGAATGGAATCCCTGGGTCATTGCATAGCCATGCGGAGGAACCACCAGTTGGCCATTCTCATAGCCTTCGCGCAGTGGATACAGGCGCAGGTCTTGCGCGTAGACATCGGCAGTTTTCTCGTAGCCTGGCTCATGGAACCACATGCCAATCTCAACGATGTTATTCTTGAGGATCGCACCGGGTGCTGTTGCACCGAGGCCACCTGGATAGAAGTGCATGTCCCACATGACCTGGGTACCGGCCGGGATTGTGCGGCAAACACCGTCAGGCATCAGCTCGCCCCATTTACCCATGGCGTACTCAGTCAACTGGCTCTCGCGCTGCAGCTCGCCGTTTTCATCGGGAACGTACACGTGGGAGTTGGCGTGGTGAACCACCGACTTGGACTGCAGGCCGACAGGCTTAACCTGGACTGCCTTGATGCAGCGATCCTCGGTCAGGCCGGCGTCCACGAAGTGCTTACTCCACACGTCGTTACCGGTGGCTGGAATATCGATTGGGTCAGAGGGAACGATCAGGCCTGGTTGACCCAATTCGGCGGCGAAGTTCCATTCATCGGGATCGGGCAGGTTGGGTGCTGGAACGACGACATCAGGATCGCCCATTGGCGAACCGGCGTTGACCCAGGCGACGATCTTGTCGATCTCATCCTGCTCCATGCGCCAGTCACCTTCCAGTTGCTGGATGCCGATACCATGGTCATAGGCATAGGGAGGCATCTGCCGTTCCGCGACCTTCAACTGGATCAGCGGCGCCCAGGGGCGTACCTGGTCGTAGGATTCAAACTGCATGGGACCAATGCCACCTTCACGATGACAGACAACACAATTCTCATTGATGATGCGGCCAATCTCGCCGTTGTACACCAGCTCGTGATTGTCAGCCTGGGCTAGCACCTGGCCCTGGAAACCCAGCGCTCCGAGTGCGGCAAACCCCAGCCAACTCTTGGATATAGTCATTTTTCTCTCCTCAATATGTCGTGCAGTTGAGTTTCAGATAAGCAAGCGCTTAGAAGTAGATTCGCCCGATTTTACCGGGAGGGAAAATGACTGAAGAAGGGAAAAATTCACTAACACGCAAAAAGGCCGAATAGATCAAACTATTCGGCCTTTTTGTGACAATTTGTAGCTGATATAAGGTTGCAGCCTAGTCGTTGCCAACCACCGAGCGTGCTTGCTGCGCTTCGCGCTCAGCCAGCAATGTCTCAAAGCCTTCGTCATCGAGGTGGGTCACGGCGATCCAGGCATGAGTCATCTCATCTCCGGTACGACTACCACCAACTACCCACATATCCGGATCCGGGTTATTGGGATTGTTGGCGGTGTTGTCATACCACTGCTTCAATACTAAAACCGCACCGGCTGGCAGCAAAGGGGCAACTTCGGGATCATAGATATGACTGTGATGCCAGGTAGCGCTCCAGTTCGAGACCTGGCTGATCTGCTCCGTAACACCGGTTTGCGGGTAGAAGATTTCCAGCGAGGCGGCGTTCATGCGCAGGTGACCGTGAGGCTGAAAACTGTCGATGCGCACCGGGTGATCGAAAGAATGAAATCCCTGCGTCATCTGATAGCCATGGGGTGGAATCACCAGGTCAGATTGCTCGGAAATGCGGTAGTTTTTCAAGTCTTGCTTGTATCTGGCTTCCTCGACATAGCCTTCTGGATGCAACCACAGGCCAATTTCAACCACATTGTCTGTGATCATGGTGCCCGGGGCAGTTGCTCCGACTCCCCCCGGGAACATGTGAATACTCCATTGCACCATGGAGCCAGCAGGAATTGTTCGGCAGACACCTTCAGGTACCATCTCGCCCCATTTACCCATGGCATACTCGGTGAGCATGCCGTTGCGTTGCAGCTCGCCTTCTTCATCTTCGATCCAGATGCTGGAGTTTGCATGGTGAACCACAGCCTTGGCATCACCCCGTGGTTTAACCTGTATCGCCTTAATGCAGCGATCGCTGGTCATACCGCTGGGTACATAGTGGGTACTCCATAAATCGTTACCTGAGGCAGGAATGTCGATGGAGATTGAGGGAATAACTCGGTCCGGTTCCCCCAGTTGATTGACAAAATTCCACTCACTCGGATCATTCAAATCTGGCGGGGGTAGTACAAAGTCCGGATCACCCAGTGGCGATCCCTGTTCGACCCAGGCCACTACCTTGTCGATGTCTTCCTGGGACAAACGCCAGTCACCCTGCAGGTCCTGGATACCGATGCCGTGATCATAGGCATAGGGAGGCATTTCGCGGTTGGCAACGCGATAAGATATCAGCGGCGCCCAGGGGCGCACCTGGTCATAGGTCTCGAATTGCATCGGTCCAATACCACCTTCGCGGTGACAGACTACGCAGTTCTCATTGATGATACGGCCTATTTCACCATTGTAGACCGGTTCACTGGATGCATCCTGAGCCAATACCTGGGATTGATAACCCAGTATGGCCAACAGGGAAAATCCGAACCAACTCTTGGAAATTTTCATTTTTCTCTCCTGGGGACTTGAGATGAGTCAGGTACTTCGTAGTCTTATTCTTATATAGCGTCAATACTACTGTTATTCTGACGCGGAACAAAGCCTAAAAACCGCCAAAAATGCAGCAAAATGAAACACCAAAAAGGCCGATTGGAGCCCTCCAACCGGCCTTTTTCAAAACAATTATCAAGTAAGTGCTGGTTTAGTCGTTTCCGGCTACCGAACGCTCTTGCTTGCCTTTACGTTCCGCCAGCATGGTCTCATACCCTGCATCATCGAGGTGGGTCACGGCAATCCAGGCATGGGACATTTCGTCTCCGGTGCGGCTGCCTCCGACTACCCACATATCAGGATCGGGGTTGTTCGGGTTATTAGCCGTATTGTCATACCACTGCTTGATGACCAGTACCGCACCGGCTGGCAACAGCGGGGCAACATCCGGATCGTAAATATGACTGTGATGCCAGGTAGCGCTCCAGTTCGATATCTGGCTGATCTGCTCGGTAACACCGGTTGTTGGATAGAAGATTTCCAGCGAGGCGGCGTTCATGCGCAGGTGACCGTGAGGCTGGAAGCTATCGATACGGACCGGGTGATCGAAGGAATGAAAGCCCTGAGTCATGGTATAGCCATGGGGAGGCACGATTAAGTTGCCATTCTCATAACCTTCGCGCATTTGATAGGACTTCAGATCCTGCTGGTAGAGATCTGCCCTGGCTTCATATTCTTCATCGTGAAACCACAAGCCAATTTCCACCACGTTGTTTTTGATCACTTCACCCTGCGCCGTGGCGCCCACTCCGCCGGGGTACATATGGATATTCCACTCAATGACCGAGTCTGCCGGTATCGTGCGGCACACACCCTCGGGGATCAACTCGCCCCATTTGCCCATGGCATATTCGGTCAGCATGGAGACATGTTCGATTTCGCCGTCACCCTGCAAAAATTTGATACGGGAATTGGCATGGTGAACCACTGCTTTGGCGTCGCCTCTGGGTTTCACTTGCACAGCCTTCAGGCAACGGTCACGAGTTACGCCGATAGGCACGATCGGTTTGCTCCACAGATCGTTGCCGTTAGCTGGTATGTCGATCGGGATAGACGCGATGATCAAATCCGGCTGACCAAACTGCGGTGCAAAATTCCACTCATCGGGATCTCTAAGATCGGCTGCCTGAGGAACGATATCGGTATCGCCCAGCAGTGATCCCTGATTGACCCATGCCACGATGGTATCGATTTCTTCCTGCGCTAAGCGCCAGTCTCCTTGCAGATCCTGGATGCCGATGCCGTGATCATAGGCATAGGGAGGCATTTGCCGATTGGCAACACGCAACTGAATCAGGGGAGCCCAGGGGCGCACCTGTTCATAGTTTTCCAATTGCATCGGTCCGATACCACCTTCGCGGTGGCAGACCACACAGTTCTCGTTGATGATTTTGCCGACATGGCTGTTGTAACTTATATCGCGATCTTGTGCCTGGGCACTCATTGTGTGGATTGCCAGTACGGCAGTACTAAGGACAGTGATTAATCTTCGCATTGCTAGCATTTTTCTGATCCTCGTAGCAGGAGACTCTAAATGTAATGCAGGATTAAAAAATTTTATAACTGGATAGAAAGTGTACTCGCATTGGGTGGGTGCAAAAAGCGATAAATACAGGAAAAACACTAATTTCAGGCCCTAAAAAAGGCCGCATGGATCGCTCCAAGCGGCCTTTTCGAGGCTGTTTAAAGCAGCGTCTTCGCCTAGTCGTTGCCTGCCAGTGTGCTGTCTTGCTGTGCCTTGCGCTCGGCGACAAGGGTCTCATAGCCTGCGTCATCGAGGTGGGTCACGGCGATCCAGGCATGAGACATCTCATCCCCGGTGCGGCTACCTTCTACTACCCACTGATCAGGATCAGGGTTGTTCGGGTTGGCAGCTGTGTTGTCATACCACTGCTTGGTGACAAGTACGGCACCGGCAGGTAGCAGGGGCGCTACTGACTGGTCAAATATATGACTGTGGTGCCAGGTGGCACTCCAGTTGGAGATCTGACTGATCTGTTCGGTACGGCCAGTCTGTGGATAGAAGATTTCCAGAGAGGCGGCGTTCATGCGCAGATGGCCGTGCGGTTGATAGCTATCGATACGCACCGGGTGATCAAAGGAATGAAAACCCTGGGTCATGGTGTAGCCGTTAGGAGGCACGATCAGCATATCGTTCTCGTAACCTTCCCGCATAACATAAGGGCGCAAGTCCTGCTTGTAGGGTTTGGATTCGGCGATGTAGTCCTCTTCGTGAAACCACAGAGCAACCTCGACAACATTGTTGGTGATCATCTCACCTTCGGCAGTGGCGCCTACACCGCCTGGAAACATGTGGATGTCCCAGTGCACCCGCGCTGCTTTTGGCAGAGTGCGACACACACCTTCAGGCATCAGCTCTCCGAACTTGCCCATGGCATATTCGGTAAGGTAGCCGTAGGCGACGTATTCGCCTTCTTCGTCAGGCACCAGGATATCGGTATTGGCATGATGCACTACCGCTCTGGCATCACCGCGCGGTTTGACTTGCACGGCCTTGATGCAGCGATCCTGAGTCAGACCCGATTCAACGTAGTGCTTAGTCCACAGATCATTGCCGCTCGCGGGAATGTCGATCGGAATTGAAGGAAGAATTAAACTGGGTTCGCCAAATTCGGCAGCGAAGGTCCAGGCAGTCGGGTCCGCCAAGTCTAGCGCAGGAGGGACAATGTCAGCATCGCCCAGTGGCGAGCCGTAGTTTACCCAGGCCACGACAGCGTCGATCTCTTCCTGTTCCAGGCGCCAGTCGCCTTCCAGATCCTGTATGCCGATGCCATGGTCGTAGGCATAGGGAGGCATTTCCCGATTGGCGACCCGTAGCTGAATCAAAGGTGCCCAGGGGCGTACCTGGTCATAGTTTTCCAGCTGCATGGGACCGATACCACCCTCACGATGACAGACCACGCAATTCTCATTGATAATCTTGCCGACATGGGTGTTATAGGTGATTTCCTGATCCTGCGCCTGGGCGCTACCGAAGGCGAGTACCACCAGCGCACCGGCCAGTACTGCAATTGAATTCTGCAGGGTTTTCATAATCTTTTCCTTCTCAAGGTCAAGTAAACCTCTTGGATAACAAAGCATGCTCAATGCACAAATAGTACTCTTTTTCGAGTGCCACAAGAAGCGTAAATCCCGGTAATTACTGAATTCACGCACAAAAAGAAGGCCGATTGGATTGCTCCGATCGGCCTGCTTCTTTAGAGGAGATAAAGGATTAGGACTTAGTCGTTGCCAGCCAGGGAACGCTCTTCCTTTTCCTTGCGATCTGCAACGAGCTGATCGTACCCTTCCTGATCGAGGTGAGTAACCGCGATCCAGGCATGAGACATCTCGTCGCCAGTTCGGCTGCCGCCATACACCCACTGATCAGGATCAGGGTTGTTGGGGTTGTCAGCTGTGTTGTCATACCACTGCTTGATCACTAACACTGCACCAACTGGCAGCAGAGGAGCTACGTCGGGATTATAAATATGGCTGTGATGCCAGGTAGCACTCCAGTTGGAGATCTGGCTGATCTGTTCGGTACGACCAGTTTCCGGGTAGAAAATTTCCAGTGACGCCGCATTCATGCGCAGATGGCCATGAGGCTGAAAGCTGTCAATACGAACGGGGTGATCGAAAGAGTGGAACCCCTGGGTCATGGCATAGCCATTAGGGGGCACGATTAGTTCGCCATTTTCATAGCCATCGCGCAGACCGTAGAGGCTCAGATCCTGACGGTAAGGTTTAGCAACTTCTTCATAGTCATCGTCGTGGAACCAAATACCCATTTCAACAACGTTGTCTTTAACGGCCTGGCCTTGCGCCGTAGCACCGACACCACCAGGGAACATGTGAATGTCCCAGAAGATGCGTGAATTAGCAGGCATCTCGCGGCATACGCCTTCTGGCATCAACTCGCCCCATTTGCCCATGGCATACTCAGTGAGCTGGCTGAAACGGTCATATTCGCCAGTTTCTGCGTTCAATACTTCAACTGAAGGGTTGGAGTGATGTACGACAGCGTGGGCGTCGCCTCGTGGCTTGACCTGCATGGCCTTGATGCACTTGCCTTCGGTAACGCCAGTTGGCACGTAATGCTTGTGCCACAAGTCGTTACCACCGGCAGGGATATCGATGGGGATAGAAGCAATAATCAGGCTAGGCTCACCTAGCTCAGGCTCAAAATTCCAGGCTCCAGTGTCTGGCAAATCCGCAGCAGGAGGCACGATGTCGGCAGGTCCTAAAGGTGAACCCTGGTTTACCCAGGCAACGACAGTATCGATCTCTTCCTGGGCCAGTCGCCAGTCACCTTTCAGGTCCTGGATGCCGATGCCGTGATCGTAGGCATAAGGAGGCATTTCCCGGTTCGCAACGCGCATCTGAATGAGAGGCGCCCAGGGACGGACTTGGTCATAGGATTCAAACTGCATGGGGCCGATACCGCCTTCACGGTGGCAGACTACGCAGTTCTCGTTGATGATTTGGGCAACATGCGTGTTGTAGGTTATATCGCGGTCCTGCGCTTGTGCAGCCATGGTCAGGCTTAACGCACACGCGCCGCCAATCAAAGCTAATCTCTGCACTAATTTCATGCTCTTCTCCTCAAGCTGGGTAGAGTGGTATTAACGGACAAAATGGTAACTTCTGAGCACCTAAGAAGTCCACTGATTACGGTGATTTTTGATGTTGTAATGCAACAAATTGAAACAAGAAGTGAGGCCGGAAATCCCCGAAAAATGGCTACTTATCGACCATGTTGAGAAAAATTCCCAGTTGAGAAGCAGGCATGCCGGCCACTGCGAGGAGTGACCGGATTGTGTTGAGAAAACTACCTGACAGTGACGCGCTGATAGACGTTGGTCCAGCAGCATTGGTCGCCATCTGAGCTGTCGGGTGCCCTGTGTACATTTACCTTCGCCGCGATGATGTAGTCGCCCGGTTCAGAGAAGCTGGCATAGACGTTGGCAATTCCAGCAGGGCCGTCGACATTTACTGTATCAGGTCCTGGAGCTCGAAAGCGATTGGCAAAGTTTGCCGGTACACCGGGCGGAATTTCTGGTGCTTCAGGCACGGGAGTGGTCTCGTGACGGGTGAATTCCACAGAGCCAGGGCCCTGAAACTGGGTGAATTTGACGCCCAATGGAATAGTTTCCTTGAAACGCGGATCAGTCGGATCACGCTCTGCCGGATCCGATACGTTGACTGTAATGACAACGGCTGTATTGGCGCTTACTGTACCGCCCGGATAATCCCCGATTTGTGCGTATATGCCTGCTGCTTGCGGGCCGTTCTCACCGATGCCTACCAGTGGCTGTAATGAACCTTGCGGGCGCGGCAGAATAAAATCCAGCTCGTAGGCAGAGGCGCCACGACGACCTGGCACCTTCAGAACTTGGGAATTGCCTGTCTTGATATACCACCAGACGTCATCGTCGGCTTCCGACTCCGGCACGTTTACCGCAAAAGCGCCGGTGCTTCTGCCGGCTGGAAAATGCGTGGGCTGCATGCCATTGTATTTGGCTGGCGTGATGTAGTTATTTTCTCCAACGGGAATATCAACCGAAGCATCATTGCGGTTGATAATGCCGAAAGAGAAGCTGGTCGTCCCATCTGGCTCTGCAATCCACCCTTCCATGACAGGAATAATTGGCAAACCGCCTGGAGGTGACAGGCTCAGAAAGCGTGCGTTATCTGTTGATTGAGCCTGTACCGTTAAGGCAGCAGCTGTAAGCAGTCCAAACAGAACAGCAGTAATAAGTTTAATTTTAAATTGCATTGGGTGTATCTCCAGTAAAACAGGTTCTATTTTGAGCATTTTCTCTATCATGCAAACCTGATCTGTCGGGTGTCTGCATCGGATATATCGATTAAGCAGTTGAATCTTATTTAGTAGGGACGCTAGGATAAACGCCATTTTCTTCCGCGTCCAGTTGTGAAGGGTGGGAAATGGTGTCCATATGTCATTGTTTTTTTACAAATTGTTACAACGAGTGTCCGCAGGAATCTTATGAAAGAAATGCACCTATTTTGCACGTTCATTATCGGCTCGATTTGTTCTGTATCAACAAATGCCGCTCTGGACCGTGTAGGTGATTTCGCCCTGCTGGACAGCCAGGGGGAATTTCACCAGTTGAGTCGTTATCAGCATCGTCGCGCCGCAGTGCTGATGTCGTACGATGCAGCCTGTACTGGAATGGAACAGTTGCTCAACGATTTCCAGGCACTCGCCCAGACGTATCGTACTGATGATATCGAGTTCTTGCTCATCGATTCTCTGGACCTGGGTCGTCCCGCTGTGCGTGACTATGGTCTTGCTCTTCCACTGTTGGAAGATGCTGGGCAACTGGTGTCCGAGACTCTGGGTATTGAGCACGCCGGCGATGTGTTGGTCCTGAATCCAGAACGTCTGACACTTTATTACCGGGGGCCTGTTTCATCTGCGCTGGAGCAGGCGTTGAGCGGGGTTGTGAAAGAATCGATTGTCGATACGCTGCAAGCCAGTGGCGGTGATTGTCCGATTGCCTATCCGGGCCGGGCCGCACATCTAGAAACGCCACCGGACTATGGTACGGACGTCGCACCTATCATTATTGAGCATTGCGCGGAGTGCCATCGACAGGGCGGTGTTGGTCCGTTCGCGCTGGACAGCCACATCATGTTGCTGGGTTGGTCTCCAATGATTCGCGAAGTGGTATTGAACAAACGTATGCCACCGACCCAAGTTGATCCCTACATCGGGCATTCGGACAGTGCCCGTTATCTTAGCAAGCAACACCTGCAAACACTCGTACACTGGATAGATCAGGGAGGGCAGCGCGGAAATAGCGAGACTGACCCGCTGGAGGCCTTGAATCTGACTGAGCCAAATGGCTGGCAACTCGGTGAACCGGACTTCATTGTCACCGGCCCGGAAAACGCGATTTCACCAACCGGCGTGATGGACTATATCTATGACGAAGTCGATCTTCCTTTCACGGAAGCCAAGTGGGTAAAGGCGATTCAGTATCGAGCTGGTGATGCCTCGGTACTTCATCACCTGATGACCTTCGTAACGGCGCCTGAGGAAGATTTCTGGGGACAGGAACGCCGACAGGAATCAGTCAGTCGTCGCTTCGTGGAAGGCTATGCCCCCGGCAAGTCAAATATTCGCGAGTACCCGGAAGGCACCGGTGTACTGATTCCAGCCGGTCATAAATTGTCGATGCAATTTCATTATGTAACCAATGGGCAGAGAACCACCGACCAGACCCAACTGGCACTGTATTTCAGTGACGAGGTTGGGCTGCAGGAACAACTGGTACAGGCGGTCCCCGCTCGCTTCGTCTTACCGCCGAATCAGAACAATCATGCCTTGCAGGCAGAACACGTATTTGAGTCAGATACTGTGATTACCGGCGTACGTGCGCGTATGAATTATCGGGGTAAGAAGATGAAGTTTGCTGTGGAGCAGGCCGATGGTAGCCTCAAGGAAATACTCAGCGTACCTGCCTATAACTATGGTTGGCAGCCCCATTACATTCTCCAGCAGCCTGAACTGGTGCGCGCTGGCCGCAAGGTGCATGTTATTGGCGCCTTCGATAATTCAGTGTCGAATCCAACCAATCCCGATCCAAACAAGGAAGTCACCTTCGGGTTAAATAGCTGGGACGAAATGTTTACCGGCTATTTCTCTTTTTATCGCGCCGACCCGGAATGAAAAGTCCCTGTTCACTCCTGATCCTGGTCACCGGGGTCTGTGTAGCTTTACGGCTTCTAGCATGACGCCGGAGTCCAGTTACATTCGGGCCCAGGCGCAACTACATCACGCCTATCTGCTGGGATTACAATTGATGGTCTCTGCGAACAAAGAGGCAGCGGTTGTTGGTGAATGGATGTTCAAGCTATTTCGACGCCAACATCTCGAAAAATTCCTGTCCAGTTTTGAAAAACTGGGGCTGACAAAATTGCCTCATGCGGTTGCCTGTGCACAGTACCATGTACTTTCAAACAACATAGGTGGAGTTGGCGTTGAGTACATGTTTGAAAATGATCGCAAGGCCTGGGTGCGATTTCGTTATCCACGCTGGATGTATGCAGGGCCTACTCTCTGCGGAATTCCCATCGAAGTCAGTCGGGGTTTTCTCGAGGGCTGGTATGCACACAATGGCGTCTCCTTGAAGAACTCGCGCCTTGGATTCGTCTGTGTTTCTGAAGACATGACAGGAGAGTTTGGATTCTGCGGGTACTTTAAGGAATTTGATGCGGAGCTCGCCGACCACGAGCGTCTGCAGTTTGCCCGAGGTGAATTGCCGCCGATCTTCGATGCCAGCCTTCAACCTGTCCTACCGGCAGCACAGTGGAACGAAGAACGCCTGGCAAAAGCAAATCGTAACTATGCGCTCGATTTTTTTCGGAATGCCATAGTGGCTCTGGTGGATACGCTTGGGCAATCCGAAACCGAAGCTCTCGCGGGTCGTGCTGCCCGGCTCATCGGTCTGCAATATCTGCAGGAGATGTTGGAGATAACTGGCAGCAAAGATGGCGACCTTGCCGATGCTGCAGATTACCTCGAGAGGATGATGTTGGGCATGGACGATAGAATGAGCACTACTCATTCAACCGGTGCCCCGCTGATAGAACTCAAACAGGAAGATCCGAGAATTGTGCGCGGATTAACCGGGCGAGACAGGCTTGTAGTCTTGAACTGCTGGATGCAACTCTGGGCAGGTGCTATGTCTTCGTATCGGGCTATGAAGAGCCTGGATTGGGAACTTAAACCAGATTCGATTCAATGGCGGCTGACTGAATTGCAGCGTTAATCTTGCGAAATTTACTAAGCCCACGATAAGGTGTTTTCCTCAACCCAGGAAAAGCGACACCGATTCCATTATCAGGAAACTCACACTCACCAGGGTACCAAATACTGGTAGCACGAAGGGAACCCTGAAGACTCCTGGTGGATGCCCATCTCTGGTTTTGATTTTTATAAGTGCAATATTTACTAAGGTAAAGATCACCAGCAGGAGAGTGGTCGTTGATCTGGCAAGGGTTTCGATTGGAAACCACAGGGCGGCGATGGTTATGACTACCGACACCAGGATCGTTGCATTGACAGGCGTCCGGGTCTTTTCGTTAACCCGCCCGATTGCCTTCGAAATAAGTTTCTCCCGCGATAAGCCGTAGAGAACTCGCGAGCCCATGATTATCTGGATCAAGGCGCCGTTGATTACGGCAAACATACTGATGACTGAAATCGCCCAGGGACTGGATCCCGTCACAGTTTCATACACGTCAGCAAGCGGTGCTTCGGACTCACCCAGATCAGCAGGAGTCAGTACCAGTAATACATTTATCGCCACCAGAACGTAGAGAACCGTCGCCAGGGTGAGGGCAGCGAGTATGGCTATCGGCAGGTTTCGGGTCGGGTTCTTTACCTCTTCGACAACATTGACCATGTCCTCGAAACCTATATAGGCATAGAAGGCAAGAAATGAGCCGCTAACCAGGCCGGTCCAGCCGAGGAATCCGGTGGAGGGAAGCTGCTGTGTAGTAGTTGGAATCAGTTCTTTAAGTTCAGGGAGCGTAACCCCCATCACTAATAACAGTCCGAAAACTTCGATGAGTGTTAGTACCACGGCCATCGAGACTGATTCGGCAATCCCCCAGCATGCCAACACACAGAGTGACAGCACCAGGCTAATTATTACCAACCTCGCCGGTGCGTCGAAGAAGACTTGCAAATAGCCGACGAACCCATTGGCCATAGTTGCGGCCGAGGCGATTCCGCTCAGCACGATTAGTAAACCAACAACCACAGTGAGGTTTGGAATGCGGAATCCTCGATGCACATAGAGCGCGCCACCGGCACTGTGTGGAAAGCGGGAAGAAAGTTCGGCAAACGAAAAGGCTGTGATAGCTGCAATTAGCGCGGCAATCACGAAGGCCAGTGGCGCCAGGTAACCAGCTTCAGCGGCAACCCTGCCGATCAGCACATAGATGCCGGCACCGAGGATATTGCCCAGTCCGTAAAGAAATACCAGTGGTAGGGAGATGCTGCGTCTCAGTTTGGTCGATGGGACTGATGTCACTTTTTAGTCTCCACTACGGAGTCTGTTATGCTTGCGCGCGGGTATGTCACTAACTCTAAGGGTGCTGAGGTGGCATCCTATAGATCTGGTACAAATTATTAGCCTATTCAATCCAAACGAGCAGACGACGTTAGCAAGGATTCAGAGGTAATGGCTGCTTCGCTGAATAATCAAGTGTACTACGGCTGGAAAATCGTCGCGGCGATCCTGGTCTTGCTTACCTTCACCAGTGGGCTCAGCTTTTACAACCATGCAATTTACCTGAATGCGCTGGCCACCCGACCTGCCTTCGATGTAAGCACTGCTTCGATGGCAGTTTCAATCTTTTTTTTCACGGGCGGCATCTCCGGCCTTGGTGTGGCCCGGTGGGTGCAGGACTACGATCCCAGAATCTGTATTAGTGTTGGAGCCGTTATTTCATTTGTTTCTCTTTGCCTCCTGGCCTATGTAAATACTGTTTGGCAATTGTTCCTGGTGTACGCGCTGTTCGGCACCGGGTTCTCAGCTTCGTCATTGATTCCGGCAACGACCCTTATCACCCGTTGGTTTCATCGCAGGCGAGCAATGGCTTTGTCGATTGCTTCAACCGGTCTCTCACTCGGCGGTGTCATCCTCACGCCGCTTTCAGTGCTACTGGTTGATTCATTGGGCTTCGAAGTCGCAGCTCCCATATTGGGTGTTACGTTTCTGCTGGGGGTGGCTCCCGTAGCATGGATTTTCCTGCGTAAAGATCCGGCATCGATGGGATTGAATATCGATGGTTTACCTGATGACTTGAAAGCCGATTCAGGATCTGTTGCAACAGGTAGTCCTCGTATCCTGGAGAATGGAATTACCTTTCGACAGGCCAGGGGAGGCAAATTTTTCTGGAGCATAAGCCTTGCGTATATATTTTTGATGATGGCGCAAGTCGGGGGTATCGCTCATCAATACGGGCTGGCCAGGGAATTGCTCACTGATGCGCAAACTGCTGTAGCAGTGGCAATACTGCCAATAGCCAGCATAGTTGGCCGACTGCTTGGCGGCTGGTTGGTAGATCGCATGTCGATTCGAGTCTTCGCGATTGGCATGATGATATTACAGGCGACTTCGCTCTCGTTGCTTTCGGGAGGGTTTAATATTTTTACCCTTTGCATTGGGCTCGCGCTATTCGGCACGACGGTAGGGAATTTGTTAATGCTGCAACCGCTCTTGATTGCGGAGGCATTTGGAGTGCGGGATTATGCGAAGATATTCTCGGTGAGCAATTTGATGTCGTCCTGGGGAACTGCACTGGGACCGGCACTGCTTGGCTTTGTCTATACTGCCAGTGAAAACCTTTATGGAGTGGCTTACGCCGTTGCTGCTACGGCCGGCGCAGTGGGGATGATGTTATTTCTGACAGGAGGGAAAATACAGAAAGCATCGTAACTGAAAACCAGAATAACCAGCCGGGCTGCTGGGCTTTGATTCATTCAAGGATACAAGGAGTGTCAATAATCCTCAGGAGCTGCTTGATTGAGCGTAGAAGATTTCAGGATCGATGGTCTCAGGCGGTGGCGATATCTTGAGCTGAAGTGTCGTCTTCGCGAGCTGAATCCTTGAGATTATTTATCACAGATTCCATTGCCCGATCCACTAGCGAACCGGCGCTTACGATTTTCACCGAACCAGCCTTGAGTTCTCTGGCTAGACGCATGCGAGTAAGTTCAACTACTTTCTCTCCGTTGCTGTTGGCGAAGAAAAGCTTGTCGATGCTGTCGATTTTGGATGCGAGTGTGCAGCGCAAGGGTTTGCCGGAAACTCCCTTGAATTCCAGCCATGTACCCACTGCTAATTTGTCTACCTGGCGCAGGTGAGGGTCATCTCTGGAAAGCGGCGAAGGTTCTTTGCGTTGGCGATTTATGAAATCAATTGATAAAGCGTCACTGTCATCTCTTTCTGCTTGTGAATCGGTAACAAGTTGTGCCTTGTGAAACGTATATTCCTGCACCTGTTTTAGTTGACGCATTATCTTGGTGATCTTGGTCTTCGAGGCGCCACCTATTTCCAGAGCCTTGGCGAGGTTGTCTAACAAGCGCAGATTGATACGCTCAAATCGTTCCCGGTCTCCTTGTTGCTTCTCAGCCTGTACTGTCCATAACAGCACATCTATGGTGCTCATGAAGGGCTTCCATGAGCTTCCGTTGGGACCTTCCTTGACTAACAGTTTCACGAGAAAGTCATGAAGGTGTGTATCCAGCAGATTGCGGATCGATGGATCCAGGTAGCCTTTCAGGACTCGCTCGTTGACCTTCTGTGAGACATAGGCATGAATGTCGTCGAGGTTCTTGCTGTAGTCATCAGATTCTCGAATTCGTCTTTCGACGGAAGCATCTGTTCCAGTCTGCTTGCCTTTGAATTCCCGAAGTTCATTCACCAGATTCTGTAGAAACTTGTTGTCAATGTCGGTTTCGTTCAGTACCCGCTCTACCAGCTCTTTAATCTTTGCATATATCGGATCGTTCTCCGGATCATCGCTCTCGGTCCAGGCTATACCGGCCAGGGCCAGTTCATTGAGCAGGGCGCGACCAGGATGATTCTCATTGTCGAAGAACGTGGTATCGCTGAGAGCCGCTTTCATTATCGAGATCTGGGTTCTACCGATCAGTGCCTTTATGACCACTGAGAGAGATTGATCTTTCCAGATAGCTTCATACAGTAGTGAGACGAGATTAATCACATCTGTGGACTTGGTATCAATAGCGCGCAACTTGCCACTGCTGGTCTCCGCATGCAGGGAGTCGCTTATCGATTGGGTAATTGCCTTCGCATCGAATGCCGGTGCTTCGGCTGCGCCGCCTACATCGCGATTCTTGATTACCGTCGACTGAATGTCGGTCAGCATCTTCATCAGCTTGGCTTGTTGTTCCTGCAAGTCGTGCTGGTCAGCCATGATATTGCCGACGTGCGAGTTGCCGCTTAATGGCAATGTCTGACTACTTCCCTGTTTCTCGGCAAGTGATTTCACCAGGGTCTGCATCATCGAAAACATCTCGGCGTTGCTTTGCTCTGCCGCTGGTGATAGAGGAGCGGTTTCTGGATTCGCTGCCGCCGGTGCGGGTTTTCTTCCACGCGCTGCCTGCTTGGCTTTTTCTTCTGCTTCTTTTGCCCTGATTTCGGCTTCGAGTTGAACTCTTGCTTCCGCACGCTTGACCTTGCGTAATTCGCGTTCCCTGGCCGTAATATCCAGGTTTGGTAATACCCCGAGATCTACCAGTACTTCGTTCGCTTCGTCGATTACATCGCTGTAATTATGAAAGACGCTCTTGTTAAATTCGCGGTAGATAGTAAGCAGGTAATGCGCTTTTAACTCCAGTGGTCGAATTGCTTCATTGAAACAGTCGCCAACCTGTTCCGGATCCAGGGGATTGTTTGTTTCATCGATGCGAATATTCGGAAACATTGTCTCCAGTCGAGTCAGGAAGCTCCTCGCACCTTTTATTTCAACCTCGCGTAACTGTTTAACCATTCCCTCCATGGCAATCATCGCTTCCAGGTAGTCATGATCGATTAGCGAAAGATTGTCATAGTCGTCCGGCTCTATCTCTGTGTCTTTGACTGTCAGCGTAGTCAGTTCGTCAAAATAGGCATACAGGTTTTGCATGAAGCGTTCGGCGATACCGGGAGTCTCTTCTTTGATGGGAGGCAGCTTGGCACCGACGAAGCGCATCGCCTGCGCCTCAATTTGCAGGCGAGCGTCATCGATGGCCTTGATCACCATTCTGGTGAGCGCCTTGGTTACGGCAAATTTGACCTTGTCGAGATGTTCTTTCATGGCATGAAATGGCCCTTGCTAGGGCGAAATCCGATAGTAGCCGTAACCCGCCGTACGGTACAGGCTGCGCGCATCGACTAGTGCTTGATTCTAAACTTATTTTTGTGCCAAATCATGGCTTTGCAACAGCAAATTTAGCACATTCTTAAGCATTGATATGTAGCGCACTTATAGCAGATTTTACACAGTTTGTAGGAAAAAGAATGCTCAGGTTACCTTCAGGCGCTGCTTGAATGCAGGGTCTTTGTAACGCTCATCGGCAAGTATAGCGACCAGTATCTGAATGCTCTCCCAGACATCTGCAAAGCTCAGGAATAGCGGGGAGAAGCCGAATCTCAATAGATCCGGGCTGCGAAAGTCAGCCACTACGCCTGCCGCGCTCAGCGCCTGGCTTATGGCATAGGCTGAGGGGTGAGCGAACGCCAGCTGACTTCCCCGGTTCGCGCCGTTTTCTGGCGATTGAAGCTGCAATTCTGCAAGTGAGTCGTTTTGTCCGAGCAGGCTGAGAAATAGCTCGCCCAGCTGGACAGATTTGGCCCTTAGTTGCGCCAGGCTGACATCGCTAAATACCTCCAATGCCGAGTCCAGGACGCTCATTGAAATTATAGGTGGAGTTCCGCAGAGAAATTGATCTATGCCATCACAGGCATCGTAAGATGGTTGAAAATCGAATGGAGCCCTATGTCCCATCCAGCCACTAAGCGGCTGGCTGATATTAGCCAGGTGGCGATCGGCAACATAAAGGAAGGCGGGAGCCCCCGGGCCGCCATTGAGATACTTGTACCCACAGCCAACCGCAAAATCTACCTGCCACTTGTCGAGTTCGAGTGGCAATACTCCTACACTATGTGACAAATCCCAGATAACCAGAGTGCCATTTTCATGGGCCAATTGCGTGAGCCTGGAGATGTCGTGCAATTCTGCAGAGCGAAAATTCACCTGGCTGAGCAACAAGACCGCTGGCCTGGAATCCAATGCTGGCTCCAGGGAGCCTGCATCTTCCAATCTTAGAGAACAGTGACTACTGCCAAGCAGATGGCTGAGCCCTTCCACGATATAGAGATCAGTTGGAAAATTATCCCGTTGTGATAACACCATGCTGCGGTCTGATTGTAGCTGTAATGCGCAGCTCAAAAGTTTAAACAGATTGATAGAGACTGAATCACAACAAACAACCTGGCTCGGTGCTGCTCCCATTAGTGCGGCAATTTTCGCCCCTGTAGTAAGAGGAAGGTCTATCCAATGGTGCCGATTCCAGGAGGCATTCAGGTCCTGGCCCCATTGTTGGTCGATAGTTTCCTGGGCTCGTGCTCTGGCTGCCCGAGTAAGTGGCCCGAGGGAGTTTCCGTTCAAATAGATCTTGCCCGCAGGAATTTCAAAATCTGCACGCTTTTTTGCGAGCGGATCGGATGCATCCATATCTGTGATAATGGATTTATTCATAACATTTGTTACTTGTATTACTAAAGACTCTAGCCTGCTGCATTGAAAAGCTGACTCCAGTTATCGGGCGCCCTGGCTACTCTGCCGTTACTGTCAGTCCAGATGTGGCGGGTAAATCCGGATACGAGGATGGCACCTGTCTGGCTACCGATCACCTGGTAGGCAAAAGTTATTCTTCTGCTGCGGGTTTCCTCAACCCATGTGCGAATCTTAACCCGTTCCCCATAGCTCAGGCTCCCTGCATAGCGCACTCCCAATTCAGTTACTGGTAGCCGATAACACTCCGCTTCGATGTTTGCATAATCACTGCCAATGTCCCGCATGAACTGACTGCGCCCTTCCTCAAAATAGACCAGGTAGGCGGCATGATGCACCACACCCATTGCATCTGTCTCTGCATAACGGACCGGAAACTCGGTCTCAATCACCAGGCGCTCTTGGTCACAAGTCATAACTTCATCCCTTGCCGTAGTTTCTCGGGGCTATTATATACGGACAGTGCAGCAGTTCTCAGATCGCATGGGTAGGGGGAAAATTGAGTAAACTGTGGCTGAATGGATTGTTATTGAAGTGGTTTATCTGATAGCTTCAAATTAGTCGAATTATTCGAAATCTTTGCAATACAAGCGTTCAGAGTCGGTCCTGTATCTAAAAGGGCATGAACTAGCTGTTTTCCAGAGAGTTCCTGGCAGTAGCAATGCGAAAACCCTCTATTTTTTCCTTAATTACCTGCCTCGCGGTGCTTGCGACAGGCACGGTATGTGCCCAGCAGTCACTGCTGACGGAGCAGGATCTGGGGTTGCAAGAGATTCGTGAGACCTTAGCCAACCTCGAGCTTTCCAGCAGTCGCCTGGACCGGCGCATGCTCGAGCCTCTCGGGCAGTTCGGTCAACAGCTGATGGACGCGGGGCATTTTGACGAAGCACACCAGGTGCTCGATCAAGCAGTGCAGATTGTGCGGGTGAGTGAAGGCCTCTATTCACAGAACCAGTTTCCCTATCTGCTGAGCCGCATCGAGAATTACGGTAACCAGGGAGACTGGGATCACGCCAGTGACTTGATTGAACATCTTGAATGGTTGCTCAGGCGCGGTGAAAATTTCATCAATGTCGAACTCATGGATTCCATTCTCAACCTGGTAGACATCCATCTGTGGGGCGTGGCAAATGATTCGCCGTTCCTGCAGAGTTCGCATTTTCGCGGTGCCCGACGCTTGAATGAACTGGCGATTCGAGCGGCTATTCGCGCCTGGGGGCCAACCGACACGCGTTTGCCTGAAATCCTCTACAAACAAGTAGTGCAGGATTACTTACAGGCGGTTGCTGTTGAGGCAGGCGGCAAGACAGGCATTGCACTGCGGACATTTTCGGAAGGCGGATACGCGCGCACTCGAAGAGAAACTCGTATCTCATATTACTATTCCGGGCTGCGCAATCTGAATGTAATTAGGCAGATCTACTTAAATCAGCAGGAACCAGACCTGGTCGGCATGGCTTTGGCTGAAATGTATATCGCTGATTGGCAGGTTTTGTTCGGCTATCCAGACGCAGCAGCCGGTTCGTATGCAAGAAGCTATGAGTTATTGCTGGAAGCGGGTATTGCCGCAAGTGCCATCAACCAATTTTATGCTCACCCCAAGATGATTCCGGCGCTGAACTTCATCACTGATTGGGATAGCACTCTGGCTTCATTGGATCAACCGATAACAGTCGATCAGGATGGAGTTGGCACGGCGAAATTTAATTTTCAGCAGTGGTCTGCCCAGTTTCCTCATTATGAGGCTCCAGTAGACTTTGGTTCTAATGAGCTAACGGCTACCGATGAGGATTTCGCAATGTTCTCCTTTAACCTGGCTGGCCTGGAGGAAGCCTCACGCTGGTACCGTGGACGATTTAAAAAAGAAGTCAGTTCTCCTCAGAATCTCGAACTCGTTTCCCAAAATTTCAACCAACAGGTGGATTGGATGGAGCTGGAAAATGCCATCATGGATTTTCGCTTCCGGCCGAAACTGGTCGATGGCGTGCCGCAATCTGTAAATGCAACGCTGGTGTATTATCTGGCCGAGTAGGAAATTCGAGAAAAGTAATTGAGCTGCAGTACCCTTTTGCGTGATGATAGGGATTGAAGTCAATAACCTAATGCAATGCTAAATTTTCCTGAGCCTCCCAAGAATTATAGTTCGGTCTTTCTTGACGATACTGATAAGCCCCTTCCTGAAAAAATCGATCCGCGCATGCGTTATGCGTTTTTCAGCACCATCGCCAAGGGTGGCAAATCGCTGATCAAGTCCTGCAAGGATCTGCATCTATCACGTTTTATCTGTTACAAATCGCTGAAGCCAGAGTTTGCCGACGACGAGACCGAGCAGAAGCGACTCATCAGGGAAGCCCGTGTAACGGCGATGTTGCAACATCCGAATACGATCCCTACCTATGAACTCGGCAGAGATGCCAAAGGATATCCTTATTTCACAATGAAGCTGGTGCACGGCTATACGCTGGGCGAGCTATTAAGCTATCGCGAACGCTATGATCTTACCCAGTTGATGCAACTGGTGCTTGAGGTCGGTTACGCACTGGAATATGCCCATACTCATGGAGTGGCGCATCGTGATATCAAGCCACACAATATCCTGGCAGGACCCTATAGCGAAGTATTGCTACTCGACTGGGGTCTGGCGAAAGTCTGGTATCCAGATGGTGGTGAAGGCACTGAGGGTGAATCAAAGTCGGTACATATTGAAGACATCACGCTCACTGGAGCGGGCAATGCTCAGGGTTCACCACAGTATATGTCTCCAGAACAGATCAACCAGGACCCGACTATCGATCACCGCACAGATATCTTCAGTCTGGGGGCGGTCTTGTATGAGATCTTGTGTGGTAGACCTCCGGCCGTGGGTGAAAAAGTTCACCAGGTAATACAGAGCGCGTTAAACGATACTCCGCAAAACCCTTCTGAGTTAACGTCATTACGCATCCCAAAGTTGTTGGAAGATATCACTATGCGTTGCCTGGAAAAGGACCCGGATAGACGATTTCAAACCATGGATGAATTGCTACACCTATTGAAGCAGGACTGGCGGTCAGACCTGGTAAAAAATACAGGACCCTCTGATTGATTATAGGGACACTCTGGGGGAGTCTGTCGTGCTTTGCTACCAGGCGTCGAGCGCTGGCAATGGCTGCCGGCAAGCGCGATATTGACCGCAGAGCACGACAGGCCCGTCCTTAGGGGCCTACAGCCGATCCAACGCGCAACAAAGCACTGGCTCGAATGGTCGACCGCCCTGCACCAGTGTGCCTTGAGAGTGGAATCGGCTGTACACCAGAGCAGTCATTTATTCAATCAGAGGGTCTTTAAGATTAGATAGCAGTGCGCCCGGCGGCGGTTTGCACACGAATACGATTCCCTGCACACTCTGTTCATTTCCTTAACATACTGCTGAGAATAACTATGTCAAAGAGCGGAAATTCAATCCTTATACTCATCTTTGCAATACTGAGTTCATGCTCTCCTTCAGAAGAAGGAAGCGTCGAATTCGCGGATATAATTTTCATTGGAGAAAACATTGTCACTATGGATGATTCCGCGGTCTCGGCAGTTGCCGTGCGCGGAGATCGCATCCTTGCTACGGGCAGCGAATCTGAAATTCTGGCACTCAGGAGTGAAACAACTCAGCTTGTAGAGTTGGGTGACAGGGCGCTGTTGCCTGGTTTTATCGACGCACACGGACATTTTGGAGGCGTTGCAACTTACTCGGCATTGCTGGATCTATCTTCGCCGCCGGTCGGTACGATGGAGAATATCGACGATATTGTCAGCGCAATTCAGGCATGGATTGAGACGAACAATATCCCTGCTGGTCAGCTCATCTACGGAATCGGTTATGACGATTCCCTTTTAGCTGAACGACGCCACCCGGACCGCGACGACCTGGACAGGGCCTCCACGACTCATCCCATCGTCATCCGTCATGTGTCCGGCCACCTCAATGCGGCAAATTCACTGGCGCTTTCAGAAAGCGGGATTACCGCCAGCACCCAGGTGCCCCCTGGAGGTGTTATGCGCCGCCGACCCAATTCCGACGAGCCAATTGGCGTGATGGAAGAAACTGCCATGGGGTTGTTGCCCGGTACCGGTGCCGTAGTCGGTGAGGAACAGGGATGGCGGCTGCGGCGAGATGCTGCACGCATCTATGCGGGATACGGAATAACCACCATCCAGGAAGCGAATGTCAGTGTCGAGTATGTGAATGCACTGAAAGCCCGCGCGACTGATAACCCGTATCCAGTGGACATAGTTACTTACATTATGGGAAATCCACTCAGTGATGCCGCGCTGGAACAGGTTGCCCAGGAAACTGAATACACAGGTGGCATTCGTATTGGCGGGGTCAAGTTTACCCTGGATGGATCACCCCAGGGGCGCACTGCATGGATGAGCCAACCTTATAACGAAGGTCCGCCAGGCGTGGACCCAGATTATGTCGCCTATCCAAGCTATGACCCTGAGGCCTATCGCCGTAGAATCGACCGCCTGCTGGAGCGAGGAGTGCCGGTACTTGCCCATGCCAACGGTGACGCAGCGATTGAGTTAATGATCGATGGCATCGACCAGGCTCTCGCGGGTGAGACGATTCCGGATCATCGCTCGGTTATTATTCACGCCCAACTCATTCGAGCGGATCAGTTGGACCGGGTGCGAGACTTGGGGATTGTTCCCTCCTACTATTCGGTGCACCCGTTTTTCTGGGGTGACTGGCATCGACTGAGTTTTGGCAACGAACGCGCCAGCTTCATCAGCCCGGTAAGAGCGACAGTCAATCGTGGCATTCCGTTCACGATTCATAATGATTCACCCATAGTCCCCCCGGACATGATGCGGCTGGTCTCTATAACGGTGAATAGGGAAACACGTAGTGGATTCATTCTGGGTCCAGAACAGCGGGCCACGGTGATGGAAGCGTTGTATGCCATCACCCAGGGTGCCGCTTATCAGTATTTCGAAGAAGATGAGAAGGGCAGTATTACTGCAGGGAAGCGGGCTGACCTGGTAATTTTAGCGGCCAATCCGCTTACCACAGATCCGGCTGAATTGGCGAACATAGCGATAGAGGAAACCTATGCACGCGGAAAGTCCGTGTTTAAAAGAGATGTAAACTAAGGAGCCAGGCATGAGAGTTGCATTTATAGGATTGGGTGTCATGGGTTATCCCATGGCAGGTCATGTAATGAAGGCTGATATGGATGTCCGGGTTTACAACCGGACCACCGAGAAGAGCAGGCAGTGGTGTGAAGAATATGGGGGCGACCTGGCACTTTCGCCAGCAGCAGCGGCGCAGGGTTGCGATGTGGTGCTGGTGTGTGTCGGGAATGACAACGACGTCCGGGAGGTAATACTGGGTGAGAATGGTGCTCTGGCCGGCATGCAGGTTGGAGCGATCCTGGTGGACCACACCACTGCTTCTGCCAGTCTGGCTCGGGAAATTTTTGCACGGGCCAAAGAGCAGGGCGTGCAGTTTCTGGATGCGCCAGTCTCTGGCGGTCAGGCAGGTGCCGAGAATGGCGCCCTGACAGTAATGATCGGCGGTGCTCAGAGCACCTACGACGCTGCAAAACCGGTCATCGATACTTACTCCAAATTTAATAAACTGCTGGGACCTGCCGGCAATGGGCAGCTGGCCAAGATGTGTAACCAGATCTGTATTGCGGGAGTTGTGCAGGGGCTGGCAGAAGCGCTGAATTTTGCGATTAGAGCAGGGCTTGATGTTGACGATCTGGTGGAAACTATTTCCAAGGGCGCCGCAGGTTCCTGGCAGATGGAAAACCGCTACAAGACCATGATCTCGGATCAGTATGAATTCGGATTCGCCGTTGACTGGATGCGCAAAGACCTCGGCATCGCGATGGAAGAAGCGAAAAACAATGGCGCCGAGCTACCGCTGACTAAGTTGGTGGACGGCTTCTATGCGGAGATTCAGGAAAAAGGCGGTGGTCGTTGGGATACTTCAAGTTTGTTAACGCGCTTTACACGGCGCTGAACATTATTGCCCGATCTGCGATTCATCTCGTGAAAGGCGATTGTTGGTTTGCACTTCTTTTGCACACTGCCAGTGGATTCCTGGCAATCAAGGGAAAAAATATCTGGCCAAATCGGAGTGGCTCATTTATCGCGTTAAAGCCGGCAACTGGTCCCGTTTCTATTGATTATTAGTGCCCAAACCACTACCTTACGAGGTCGGCGATATTATCCCACGGGAAAGACCAATGAAAACCAAAATTATTGTTATATTCTCGATAGTTAGCGCATTCTGCGGGACAGCAATTGCGCAATCAAATAATGACTACGAGGTGCCTCGAACTGAGTGGGGGCAGCCTGATTTACAAGGTGTATGGAACTTCAGCTCCAATACACCCATGCAGCGTCCGGAGCGCTATGGCAGCCAGGAATTTCTCACCGCTGAGCAGATCGAAGAAGCGATCGCCCGGCAGGAAAGCAATGCGGCAGCGGCAGATGCGGCGGCGGCAAAGCTGGTAATTGATCCTGATGCACCGCCTGCCACCGATAACCCCGGCGGCTACAATGATTTCTGGATCGAGAGTCGAGGAATCGGTGATACGGTGCGCACCTCTCACATTGTCTATCCTGAAAACGGCAGAAATCCGCCGGCTGTGGAAGGAGCCAAGCGTCAGTTTGGCGGGCTTGGCCCAGATATTCCCGGTGATCGACCAGTCCGCTATGTAGTCGGTGGAATCGCCAAAGACGGTCCTGAAGATCGCGGTTTGTCAGAACGTTGCATCGTCGGATTTAATTCAGGACCGCCATTTGCTCCCAGCCTGTATAACAACAACATGCAAATCTTTCAGAATAAAGATACGGCTGTGATCATGACGGAGATGATTCATGACGCCCGTATCGTTACCCTGGTAGACAAGCCTGCACTAAGTGACGATATACGTCTGTGGTCCGGTGATTCTCGCGGTTATTGGGATGAGGATACGCTGGTTGTTGAAACCAGGAATTTCAATGGCCTGCGGCAGAGTTTCGGGTCTGTTGGCCATAATTACGATGCAATCCTGACCGAGAAGTTTTCGAGGACCGCCTACGACACAGTAGACTATGAGTTTACTATCGACGACCCATCGACCTTCACCGACAAGATTACTGCCATCGTGCCTATGACCAAGGTGGCAGGTCAGATTTACGAATATGCCTGCCATGAAGGCAACTATGGCATGTTTAATATACTTCGCGGCATGCGAGTCGAAGAGAGTCTGGAGTCTGAAGGCAGTAACTAGATAGTCAATTAATAAATCGACGGCCCTGAGGGGCCGTTGCTTTCTTAAATGGGTCAGTTAAAAACCATTCGTATCAATCCAAAATTAGTGATCTAAATTGAAGTAAGGGTAAGCAATGAAAAACACAGTTAAAAAAATAATTGCAGTAATCGGTCTGTTCGCTCTCACCGGTTCAGTGTATGCGCAAATGGATGAGTTTCCACGCACCCCCAGTGGCAAACCAGATTTCAGTGGCATCTGGCAGGCAATGACCAATGCCCACTATGATATCGAGCCTCATGCGGCTGCTTATGGGCCTTATCCTGCGGAGTTCGGTGCTCTGTCCGCTATTCCTGCGAGCCTCGGAATTGTTCAGGGAGGGCGCATCCCTTATAACGAGCAGAGTCTCCGGCAGCGAGATTCTAATCGAATGGATGCCATAACCAAGGATCCATTGGCTAAATGTTTTATGCCAGGTGTACCTCGTGCCAATTACCTGCCATTTCCCTTCCAAATCGTGCAATCTACCGACGTAATCCTGATCTCATACGAGATTGCTGAATCTAATCGCATCCTCTATGTGGATCAACCAGAACTGGAATCCCAGGTGGACGCCTGGATGGGTCACTCCAATGCGCATTGGGAAGGCGATACGCTGGTAGTTCGTGTCTCAGGGCAGATGCCCGACACCTGGTTCGATCGCGCAGGCAATCACCACAGTTGGGAGATGGTGGTAGAGGAACGGTGGACGCCTGCCGGCCCGAATCACGTCAACTACTCGGCGACTATGACTGATCCGAATACCTACACCCAACCCTGGACCGTCAGTTTTCCGTTGTACCGGCACATCGGCGAAAATATGCAATTGCTTGAGTTCAAGTGCGCGGAGTTCGCTGAAGAGTATCTGTATGGAGAATGGCGCAAAGAAGGTACGCCGATCGGCAATCCTCCTCAGTAGCATTCGTTAATCGAACACAAGAGGCCTGCTTCGTGAGAAGCGGGCCTTTTTTTGGTGTTCCGAAAGATCGATCATCGGCACCAGGCAGGCATGGGTAAGCTCTCTAACGAAAACTCGCGATCTCGTGAAGCGGTTTCCTGCTGATATCAGGTACCTTCGCATCTACCGCGGGATAACCTGTCACCAATACCATCAGGGGCTTCTCAGACACGGGTCGGTCCAGAATTTGATTCAGAAACTTCATCGGACTGGGAGTATGAGTCAGCGTTGCCAGACCAGCATTGTGTAAGGCGGTGATCAGCAGCCCAGTGGCAATGCTCGCCGATTCCGTGACGAAATAATTCTTGTGCTTCTTACCCGTTTCATCGACGAAATATTTCTGGGCAAAGATCACGATCAGAAAGGGTGCGATTTCGAGAAATGGCTTGTTGGAGTCAGTGCCGAGCGGTGCCAGCGCATCGAGCCAGTCCTGTGGCGCTCGATTGGCATAAAACTCCTGTTCTTCAAGTTCAGCACCTTCACGAATTTGTTTCTTGAGCCCCGGATCACCTACCACTACAAAATGCCAGGGTTGTCTATTCGCCCCACTGGGAGCACTGTTCGCGGATTGGAGGCAAAATTCGATCACCTTTCTCGGTATCGATCGATCCGAAAAATCCCTGACGGTACGGCGAGTTTGCAGCAATTTTTCGAATTCTTCTGCGCGCTGCAGCATTTCTGCTTCTTCTCTGGATTGAAAATCTAATGGTATTGATTTCATTTGTATCTACCTGTAGTTGGTCCAGTTCCGTTGCCGCTATCCGGCTCTTTATACCCAGTGGTAGGTTCAGGTACAACCGCTAACTCATTCGGATGGCAAGCTTACGAGTAGAGGGGCGGTATCTAACCGAACTGGAAGAATACCAGGACCAGGTTGTTGCTCTGGAAGATGATCCCGATGCCGTGGCGGGAGTGCAGGTCAGAGTCGATACGCATCCTCAGCACTGGCTCAGTGCAGGTGTTGCTCCAGTGCTCAATGTGTTGATAGAAGGTACTGATATGTACACACCCATACGAATCAATGACGGAGTAAATGTTGTGCGCTTCCAGGATCCCGATGATTGGTTCGCCAGCGGTTATATCTGGGATGAAAACAGGCGACAACTCGCCTATAGGCCCTTTGTGATTCAGCAGTCCCAAGGTGCCGGTGAAGTTATCGCCTTTACCCAGGACCCGACTGTGCGCACCTACCTGGATGGACTGAACTTGATACTCATGAATGCCATCTTCAGGGGATCGGCTCACGCTCGCCCAACCAGGCGAGGTTTTGGCGAGTATTCCTGTAGATGGCAGTAAATGTGTAGCGAGAATTTCAGACTGAAGCACCGTAAAACGCAAAACAGGGACCGAAGTCCCTGCAGATTGCTTTGCTTCGCTGTGAAAGTGACTATCGTTCGATCGTGAACAGGCCGTCAACTGTATTGAACTGATTGAGCGAATCGATCAATTCAAATCCGCCCACAAAAGTCTCACCGTGATTTCCAGTGAACGCACCGCCGAGGCTCGCATCGATTGCGTTGCTGATGATTCCTGACGAATCGCTTAGTTGACCATCTATTGCATTGAGATCTACAGTGCCACCTTGCACGCTACCATCGAATGAAACCGACCAGGCCTGATTGGCGACCTGAACCTGTAAGCTGCCATTATCAATGACACCGGTATCGAAATTCACATTCATACCGGCGACCAGCCTAGAGATATCGCCAGCACTACCACTGCCTATGAAAGAAGAAGCAATGCCAGTTGCATAGCTATGATGTCCTGAGAGGTTCGCAACTGGCGTTGGGGAAAGCTCAGCATAATGATCCGCAGTAGAGATTCGAACTAGTTCGTCACCTACTCTGGCAACTGCTACCCAGTTCTCGTCAACTCGATTACTCCATTTACCCCAGGTGATGTTATGTACATCAACGGATAAATCCGGGGATTCTAAACTGCCGTTGCCGTTGCCAATTCCGTTGCCGTTGCCATTTCCGTTGCCGTTGCCATTTCCGTTGCCGTTGCCATTTCCGTTTCCATTATCATCTTCCTCGTCATCTTCATCATCCGTGTTATTCCCGTTGCCATTTCCGGAATCGTCATCTTCATCCTGATTGTTCTGCTCTTTTAGCTTTTTCAATGCCTCGAGTAGTGCTGCACCAAAGGAATTGGCAGGGGGGCCTTGGTCATTGCCAGAGTCATTAGCTGAGCCATTATCCGTGCCGTCGTTCTGGCTGTTGCCGTTGCCGCTGTTATTAGAATTTCCATTCCCAGTATCGTTATCGGAATTCGTGCCTCCAGTATCGTCATTCTGGCTGTTTCCGTTGTCGTTATTGGCGTTAGCGTTGCCACTGTTGCCGGAATTGCCATTGTCGGTGTTATCGGTGTTGTCGTTATTGGCGTTAGCGTTGCCGCTGTTGCCGGAATTGCCATTGTCGGTGTTATCGGTGTTGTCGTTATTGGCGTTAGCGTTGCCACTGTTGCCGGAATTGCCATTGTCGGTGTTATCGGTGTTGTTGTTATTGGCGTTAGCGTTGCCACTGTTGCCGGAATTGCCATTGTCGGTGTTATCGGTGTTATCGGTGTTGTTGTTATTGGCGTTACCGTTGCCGCTGTTGCCGGAATTGCCATTGTCGGTGTTATCGGTGTTGTCGTTATTGGCGTTAGCGTTGCCGCTGTTGCCGGAATTGCCATTGTCGGTG
>JAQBSZ010000012.1 GCA_027623555.1 Pseudomonadota bacterium
ATGTTATTGTAAAAATTCATTGGGCTTTCTCCTTTATGGGTGTGGTGCCTTACAGCTTACAGAATTCTGCAGGCTGGGAAGAAGGCTCAATGAGTATCAAACAGTTCAACGGGACGGCCTCTCCACACTTGCTTTGCGGATGGCTACGCCATCTTATCCGCAAACCAAGCGCGGCGAACGTAGTTGACACCTGTAACGTATCACGTTACATTATGTAAGTGATTCAAAATTTCAAACATAAAGGGCTTGAGCGTTACTTTCTTAAAGGGACTAAATCAGGCATCCAGGCTAGCCATATAAACCGGCTTCGACTGATTTTGGGTCGCCTTCATGCCTCTACAAGCCCAAAAGATATGGATCTTCCGGGACTATATCTGCATCAATTGAAAGGTAAGAGTCTTGGTCGCTGGTCCGTTAGAGTTAGCGGTAATTGGCGCGTTACATTCAAATTCGATGGCCCAGATGCTATCGACGTGGATTACGAGGATTATCATTAACCATGTCTATTCAAATGCATAACCCACCCCATCCTGGCGAGATTTTGCGCGAGCTTTGCCTAGATCCTATGGGCATTAGTGTAACTGATGCTGCCGAAGCGCTGGGTGTAAGCCGAAAGACTCTGTCTTCGATTCTCAATGGGCGCGCAGGAATAAGTCCTGAGATGGCTATAAGGTTGTCGATTGCGTTCGACACTTCTCCAGAGAGCTGGCTTAACCAGCAGCAACAATTTGACCTTTGGCAAGCAATGAACTCGGGAGAGATAATCAAAGTCAAGAGGCTCCATGCCGCATAACACATATGAGCCTTTAGGCTGTCAATAGGCACTAGTTGTTTTTTTCAGTCGCTTTCGTGACCGAACCTAAATCAATTAGCAAAACCACCTGCTTCATCTGTCATGGTCGCTGTTAAGTCAAAGTGCTTACAGCAAACACATATAGAGGGTGAACCTCCCCCGTTTTAGTTGACACCTTCTAACTGGGGGAGTTAAAGGCTCGCAGGCCAAAGATATCAAGAAAGCCCTAGAATTGGCCCGCCAACTGGAGATATAGACATGACCGTTAAACTTAGTCGCTACGATACAGCTGAATATCTTAAGTCTGATGAAGACATCCACGCCTATCTCGACGCAGTGCTCGAAGAAGGTGGCGATGATCCTGCCTACATTGTTCACGCTCTAGGAATCATCGCTCGCGCCAAAAATATGAGCCAACTTGCCAGAGATACTGGATTGTCTCGTGAGGGTTTGTACAAAGCGCTCTCTGAAGAAGGTAATCCGACTTTTGTAACCGTGACAAAAATCGCGAAAGCACTCGGGCTTCAAACAAAGTTTCAAGCTACTGCTTGAGGCTCGAAGGACTATAAACAAATCAAAAAGGAAGCAGAATGCACGATTGCCTTTGTGAATGCCCTTCGGCCATTTTTTCACAAAGCCAACCGCACATCCTTCTTCCATTATTGAAGACGGTGAATCAGATTATTAGATCTTGATCGAAGCTGGTAAGATCAACCTGGTTAATCGCCAAAATCGGAACGAGAGCATAGACGGCTTATCTTCCGAAGCCTGGAACTATTATTGAGGATTTCACTATGAACGGCCGCATCTCTGCTATAGCGCTCATCACCTGTGTTTTCAGTGCGGGGAGCCTGGCACAGCCATCTGACGCCTATGTTGTTCCCAGAACAGAACATGGCCAACCTGACTTTCAGGGTGTCTGGAGTACCAGATTCAACACCATGCTGGAGCGCCCCGAAGGCCTTCCCCTGGTACTGTCACCTGAGCAAGCCAAAGGATTCGCTCAGGCCGTTGCGGATGGCGGAGAGGATAATACCGATCCTGATATTGACAGGCTCGGTCCCCCGGTTCTGACCGTGGTAAATGGTGAATATCGTAGCTCGGTCATCGTTTACCCGGAAAATGGCGTGCTGCCTTATAACGAACTCGGCAATCAACTGGCTGCCCACTCTTACTTTGAGGGCGCAGGTTACGATGGCCCAGAGCAGAGACCTGGTGTGGAGCGCTGCTTAGAGGCCTGGGCGTCTCCGCCCATGCGCGCCTTCATGTATCAGCTGTTCCATGGCTTTGTGCAGACTGCCGATACGATCGCGATTGTCAGTGAAGAAGCCGTAATGTTACGAGTGATTCACATGGACGGCTATGTACCGCCAAATGCCATAAGAAGTTTTGAAGGGCACTCTGTAGGCCACTGGGAAGGTGACGCCCTGGTAGTTGAAACCACTCATTACAGTGATACTAATCCGGAACGTGCCACTATCGGTCGGCCGATGTTGATAAGTAGTGAAGCCCGTGTGACCGAACGTTTCACACGTACGTCAGATACCGAGTTGAACTATCAGTACACAGTGGATGATCCAAAGTATTACACGGAACCCTGGCGCGGTGAGTTCTCGTTCATTCGGGATGATAGCGGGCATATCTACGAGTACACCTGTCACGAAGGAAATTACAGCATGGTTGGCGCGCTTCGCGGTGCGCGTGTTCAGGAAATGCGCGGGGAGACGACAGGGGAGCAGCACTGATCTTCCATGGTCGCTACCAAGCTAATCCGGTAGTAGCCTCGGCCTGCCTTCATCATCGATCGCCACATACACGAACAAGCCTTCCGCAACTTTTACGCTTTCACTGTGAGTGAGTTGATGTTTAGTCCATACATCGACTGCTATGTGTATGGAGGTTTTTCCACGCTTGGTAACACGACAGTAACAACTCACGGTCGAACCCACGCTCACCGGTATTAGAAAGACCACGTCCTTAATTGCGACCGTTGTCGATCGGCCCTTCGCAACCTGCTTGCTCATAATTCCCGCCGCCAGGTCCATCTGGGAGACTAACCAACCACCGAAGATATCGCCATTAGCATTGGTATCCCTCGGCATCGCCAGGGTCTGTAAGGCCAACTCACCTTCGGGCTTAATAGCGGATGTGTTTTCTGCATTCATAGCATATTCCAGTTCGTACAGGATCAATTAATAAGGGAGGGCAACCAGGTTGCCAGTCCGGGTTGTAGCGCCAGCAACACCATCAGGCCGAGCTGCATGATTACAAATGGGATAATGCCGCGATAAATCTCGCCAGTAGCCACACTGTCCGGTGCGACGCTGCGAAGATAGAAGAGCGAGAAGCCAAATGGCGGTGTCAGAAAAGACGTCTGCAGGTTGACGGCAATCATGATGCCGAGCCAAATTGGATCGACCCCCATCGCCAACAAAATCGGTCCTACCAACGGCACCACCATGAAGGTGATCTCAATAAAGTCGAGAATGAAACCTAGAAGAAAAATCAGCAACATCACGATCACAGTGGCCGAGATCACTCCACCGGGCAAACTGCTTAGCAGGTTTTCAATTAGCACATCGCCACCGAATCCACGGAACACCGATGAGAATATCGTCGCGCCAACCAGAATCAGATAAACCATGGACGTAATGCGGGTAGTTTCAATTGCAACTTCATGCAAGACTTTGATTCTGAGCTTGCCCTTGGTCAGCGCCAGAAGAATCGAACCCAGGGCGCCCACACTGGCTGCCTCCGTAGGTGTGGCAATTCCCATCAAGATTGAGCCCAGCACGGCAATCATCAATAACACCGGTGGCAGCAATCCTTTCGCCAGTGCCGAAACAATCTGACCTGTTGTGAAAACCACATGCTCCTGCTCCACCGAAGGTACGTGTTCCGGTTTAACCACGGCAATCGTAAACACATAGGCCGCATAGCCGAGCACGAGTATCAGGCCCGGAATAATCGCGCCGGCAAACAGATCGCTGATAGAGACAAAATCCGGGGCGAAGATGCCCGCGTTGAGCTGCGACTGCTGGTAGGCATTGGAGATTACTTCGCCCAGCAGGACCAGGCAAATTGAAGGCGGAATGATCTGCCCGAGTGTTCCGGTGGCACAAAGCGTGCCGCAGGCCAGTGATGGCTTGTAACCGGTCTTCAACATGGTTGGTAGCGACAGGATGCCCATCGTCACCACGGTAGCGCCGACAATTCCGGTGCTGGCTGCCAATAGCATGCCCACAATAATCACCGAGATGCCCAGTCCTCCGGGAAATCGGCCGAACGCCAGCGCCATGTTCCTTAGTAAGTCATCGGCGATTCGGGATTTTTCCAGCATCGATCCCATGAATACAAACAGCGGTACCGCGAACAGATTCTGATTAACAAGCACTCCATAGATGCGGTTTGGAATCAGGTTTATGTAGGCTGCGTCGAATATGCCGATGGTACTCCCCAAACCGGCGAACGCCAGTGACACACCAGCCAGGGTCAAGGCAACCGGGTATCCCAGCATGAGTAGCAGACAGACAACCAGAAAGAATAGAAGAGGTATCAATTCGAGCACTATGTCCGACTCTGGCGGAGTTTTCTCAGCGCTTTGAGTGCTTCAGCGCTACCCTGAACGATTAGCAGGCCAGCCAAGACCAGGATTGTCGCTTTCAGTAAATAGACGTAGGACAATCCGCTGGGGTCGGGAGAGCGCTCACGAATTTGCCAGGATACTGACACGTAATCCCAGCTTACCCAGATAATAAAAACCGTACTGGGTAGCAGGAATAGTGCGGCTCCCAAAAGATCAACCAACGCCTTGCCCCGTTCAGACAACCGGCTGTAAAGAATGTCCACTCTCACATGGCCTTGTTCCTTTAGCGTATAGGCCGCCCCCAGGGAAAAGATCAGTGCGTTTACGTACATCACCGATTCCTGTAGCGCAATGGAGCCAAACTGAAAGACATAGCGCAGCGTTACTATCACCACCACCAACAGCACCATGGCGAAAGCCAGCCAGGAAGCGGTCCGGCCGATGCGATCAATCAGCTTGTCGATGAAATCGATAATGCGTTGCATAGAAAATATTCTGATTGGTTGTCCAGGATAGCTGGATTTCGGTCGCACACATTATTACACAGCCATCACCTGGTCGCCCCATCCTCAGGATTGCCAATATGTGTGCGAGGAAGGACTGAATCAGGCCATCATCCAGGTGCGAAGTAACTGAAAGCTCAGAATGAGTACGGCCGCGGTGAGCAGGAGCAACAGTATCGCCAGTTCCCAGAACAGCCCCCTTTTAAACTTGCTGCGCCACCTTGCCCAGAATTTTGCCTTGGGGTCGGGCCGCTGAGGAACTGAGATAAACAGGGTTGAAAAACAGTAGAGCGTGAGCGCCCAACAAAAACCAACGATTGAAGGAATAAGCAGATCATACTCCGCCGCAGTGCTTACTTCGAAAAGACTCAGCAGGAATAGCCCTACAAACACTAAGCCCAGCAAATAGATCAAAACGCGAAACCGGCTCAAAAAACTGGCAATTGTTTGTAGTCGCTCTATCATAAGAAAATCATTAAATCGGTACGTCGGAAGCCTTGAGCTTACCTATTAAAACAACAACCATCTACAAAGGAATGTAGCCCTGATCACGAAAGCTGAACTGCCCTTCCTGGCTGGATTCGACGATGCTGGGCAAGCAGTATTTGAGAGCCTGGAAGTGGAGGTGCTGGATGTTTCGGCTGACCAGGTGCGTCTTCTGAAATCCCCGCTACTCACTCGTAACCTGGCTGCTGGCGATAAACTAAAGGTAATCGATGCCGCCTCGGCAGAGTATGAGCTTATTCAGCGTAGCGGCAATCTGAGTGTGCGGGTATTTCGTAGAAACGAGATAGAGACGCTATCGGACTATCTCAGTCCGGAAATTGAAAAACTGGGTGGCAGCCTGGATCTGCAAACCGACCATGCTCTGGTCTATAGTATTCATTTCTCGATCGGGTTTGCGACTATAGAAGAGCTGCTTAACGATGCCAGCAAGGATTATCTCGAGACCGTTTGGTACTATGGCAACGTGTACGATCCAGAGGACGGGAATACTCCCCTGCTCTGGTGGCAAGATTTTGAAAATTGGAAATAATTGGAAATTTTCTCAATGTGTAAAGTATGCTGATTGTAGTCTCTCCTGCCAAATCGCTCGATTTCAATACGCCAGTTAGGACCAGGAGGTATTCTGAGCCGTTATTTCTCGATGAAGCCTCCGAGCTCGTGCGCGGATTGAAAGATCTATCTCCGGATGAATTGCAGGAGCTTATGCATATCAGCGCAGCACTGGCTCAGGAAAATTGCCAACGCTTCGCCGACTGGCACACACCCTTCTCGTTAAAAAATGCCCGCCAGGCCATATTCGCATTTCGGGGTGATGTCTATTTGGGCCTCAAGGCTGAGCAATTTGGGACCGCCGATCTCAACTTTGCACAGAAACACCTGCGCATTCTCTCTGGCCTTTATGGGATTCTTAAACCACTGGACCTGATGCAAGCCTATCGGCTGGAAATGGGCCGGCAATTCATTGTTGGAAACTCGAAAAATCTGTATGCGTTCTGGGGGTCCAGGCTATCCGATGCGTTAGCTCAGGAGCTTCAGGCACAACGTCAGAAACGCAAAATCCTGATAAATCTGGCATCCAGTGAATATTTCAGTGCTCTGAACCCGCAAGCGCTGAATGCTGAGATCATCACTCCGGTGTTCAAGGATTGGGCCAGCGGTCAGTACCGCGTGCTGAGTTTCTTCGCCAAGAAGGCACGCGGCGAGATGGCCGCCTTTATCATCCGGCAGCGAATAAACTCACCGGCCAGACTCAAAGAATTTGCTGTTGATGGCTATGCCTACGCAGAGGAAGACTCCACCAGAGAACGGTATGTCTTCAAGCGCAAACAATAACCCAAATCTCTAACCGTACTCCATTAACATGTCGTTATTCGAACCCCTACCCTTCAGCCAGGCAAGTGAGAACAACAAGCTGCCAATACTGGATGTGCTTTCGCGTCATTTGCAGAATCAAGCTTCGCTTCTGGAAATTGGTGGCGGAACTGGTCAACACGCGGAGTGCTTCGCCGCGAATTTCCCAGGTCTGAAGTGGCAAAGTTCAGACGTGTCTGCGAACCTTGACAACCTGAACCGCCGTATTGTTCGTGCTGAACTCACCAATCTCCCTCCGGCGATTAACCTGGATGTAAATGAAGTGCCGTGGAAGTGTGGTGCCTTCGATGTGATCTACAGCGCTAACTGCCTGCACATCATCTCGACAAGTGCAGTAGAATGTTTCTTTCAGGGAGTTGGTGCACACCTGAACGAGAAGGGGTTACTACTTGTCTATGGCCCATTCAAGTACAGCGGTGCATTTACTACCGACAGTAATGCCCATTTCGACGTGTGGCTGAAGGGTAGAGACCCGGTAAGCGGGGTGAGGGATTTTGAATGGGTTAACCAGTTGGCAAACGATGTCGGGCTTAGACTGGCAGAAGACAATGCCATGCCAGCCAACAATCAATTGCTGGTTTGGCATAAACCCTGATGTTTAAAGAAATTCTGATTCGGCCTGTGGCTTCTGATTGTTGCTAATCACACCGTATGCGCCAGTACGTACTGATCTCGCCCGCCTTGCTTGGCGCGATACAAGGCATGATCCGCGCGTTCGAGTAATTGATCGAAGCCCTGGTCTTTAAGATGCATGGCCAATCCTGCACTGACCGTAATGTCGGTTTCATCTTTCATCGCCGTTCGAATACGTTCGGTCAGAACAACGGCTGCCTCGGTGTCGGTTGACGGTAACACCAACAAAAACTCTTCACCACCATAGCGCACTACGAGATCCTGCTCACGAGAACATTCCAGCAGAATTTCAGCGACCTTGATTAACATCGCGTCACCGGCGTTGTGTCCATGTTCATCGTTATATTCCTTGAAATTGTCGATGTCGAGAAGAATGATACTGAAGGGATCCTTACGTCGCACCGACATGGGAATCAGATCCTCAACGCGCAACCGTAGCCGCCTTCTGTTGCCAAGTTTGGTCAGTGGATCAGTCAGTGACTGAGACTGGTTCATAATCTTTAATGAAATGTTCTCCAGTAACAGTTTGTGCATTCTTGGTATTAACTTCGATAGCAACACGAACCCGAAGAGCATGGTCAGACCCAACACGGTGAACAACAATTCTTGAACCAGCAGGCTCTTCGCGACGATAGGCAACACGCTGATACTCATGAACAGGAAAAGTGAGGGCAGGGATGTGCTGTAGGCGAGAATGCCGCCGGCCAGCAGGGTCATTACAATAATCGAGTAGTACAGCAGTGCGATGAGGCTGTTCTCTCCAAAAGGGATAATTACTGCCGAGGAGAACACAATGAACGGCACGATGCTCGCGAGAAAGAAATAGCGTTCCCAGGGGCCAGCATTGTGTGGCCCCAACTTTTCACTGGCGCATTTTCTTGCAAACTGGATCGACAGGATTACGCGTGGAATATAAGTTAGAAATACTGCTGAGACCCAGACCAGAGCATAACCTGGCGCGGCAAGCTCCCAGATAATAAACCCAAAAAACAATGCGGCAGCACCAATGCCAATGTATCCGATCTTGGTGTTGTCGTATAAAACACTGATCCGCTCAAAGTCGACCTGCAGCTTGCCATCCGTATCGTTCAACGAGATTCCCTCTAATCTGGCAACAAGCGTAATGTATCTTGAGATAGGGGCTCTGTGAAGGGTAAATCTAGGGGTAATATTGGCTAGACGCCCCGGATTATGGGTTCTGTAACCCATAGCCTGATATCACTGAACCAGGAAGATATGCACATTTTCCAGACCCGGACTTGTCCATTGCGGATACTTATCTGCGAAGGCCTGGTGAACGGGCCTTCTGATACTCTCATTTTCAACGTAAATCAGCGTCTGATCGAACAGCTGGTCGCCGATTTTCAGGCGAACGCGGGGGTCTCTAACCACATTCTGATTCCAGCGCCTGGCATCAGGGAAATCGCCGCCACTGTAATAGGCCGAGAAGAGATAGAACTGCTCATTGTAGGTTACGCAGTAGGTCGTGACTGAGTGAGGAATCAGATACGGCGTTCTGGTTTGTACAAAAATTTCATCGACCCGATCCGAGAAAGACCAGTCAGACATTGTTTGGTTAACCAGTTCGCCACTCAACCACAGGCCGGGGCTCTGATCTTGTGGCGCGTAACCGAAGATTCGAAGCGTTGTCACCGATACGATTAAGACTATTACAACTGCTGCTCCTGCCATCTGGAGATATTTTTTCATAACACTATCTCTCTGTGCCCTTTACTACCGGTGGAATGTTTAGTCTGGTTTGACCCACTTCGCTGCCTTGACCCCATTACAATTTCTAAGCTTCGACTAGCAATCCTGTGATGTTGCTTCTATGGATGCAGAGATTCAAGCAACTCCGATAGCACAGCTGCGCCATCTCTAAAAACAGGCCAGCCATCACCCGGCAGTATAGCAATAATACCCTCGATGGCTGCCAGCCTTTCTACAGATTCGATTGCTTGAAATCTATCTTGTAGTTTTGCTTCAGGAAGTATGCAAAGCTTACCGCCAGTGTGCGCGCGAATGAGATCTCCCGTGATGAGTGTAACGCTTTCGACAACGAAGGCTAGCTCACCCTTCGTTTTGGAGCCGTTAGTGACATAGACGTCCAGTCCTTCTAGCAGTCCTTGCGCTTCGCTTAACCATTTTGAACACTGAATTGGGAAGTCTTGCTGCTCTGCGGCCGGACCCCAGATATCTGCTCCAGTTTCGCCGGCAAGATTTACCGCATCACGAACATGATCTGAGTTGGAAAGTATGATGTGGCTTACGCTGCCGAGCGAATTCAGGTGCTTCTTATCGTGCGTGGTCATTGGCAGAGGATCGAAGACTACATTTCCTGCCTCCCTGACCCACAGGTAACTGTGAAAATCGATGTTTCGATCCTCGTTGAATTGACTCCAGCAAAAAAGATTGTTTCTATGAAGTGCTTTCAAGGCATATCCCACAGTTGATTTATTCTATTGGATTTCAACACTCTTGATGTCCAGGGCACCCAAATAGATCACAGAGTATTGCAACAATCAGGCACTTTCATGATGTTGGTCATTTTCCAGATCGTACTCTTGTACAAGCAAGAAGAACACAACCACGACACCAAATGGCACCAGATAAAGCAGCTGCCACCAACCACTCCGCTTTGTGTTTCGAAGTCTTCTTGTGCCTGCAGCAAGTAGTGGCAGAACGAACAACAACCCCGCTATTTGATAGAGCGAGTCATTGATGATCGTGGAAACGGCCATTATGAGCAACACGAAAAGGATAAACCACCAGAACTCTGCACGAGTAGCAGTGCCAGAAAAGTCAGCATAGTGGGTAAGGCATTTCTTTACGGCCTCAACAAGGGTGAGTGAGTTACTTTGTCCGTTGCGGACAAGCTCGTCAGGACTGATCTCAAACACGCTCGCCAATGACCTAACCGACTCAATCGAGGCCACTCCAGTATTTTCTATGCGCTGTATAGTGCGCAGGCTGAGGCCGCAGGCGTTGCCCAATTGCTCCTGGGACCAGAGCTTGTCAGCGCGCAATTTCTTTAGCAGACTTGTATCGATATTCATCTTCAATTTCTGAACCCTCATTCTTTCTAAAGAGGGTAAACCTACCCTAGTTATGCACATGAGAGTTACGCCAACATTGCGACAGCGATACGCCACTGAATTTTGCCGAAAAACGCCCTGGAATAATAGCAAGCCAGCTGCCTAGTAGGGCACTTCCTACTTGATATGTATGCTTTGTGTTGTGTGCTCTATAGTTGAAGTCAACTTACTAAGTATAAATGTCAGCTCCTGGCGCGAATAGGGGGTAGACATTATGCTGGCTAAAATGGCCCGTGTAATCCTAACTCTGCAGTCTGTAGGGTAACAACGAAGCCGCCTCCATCCTGTATCGTTCAATATGCGGGCGCTCTTCCTGCAAAAAATTGCGGATCGCATCGGCGAAGCCCTGGTTGGCGAGCCAGTGGTTGGAATGCGTTAGAATTGGTTCAAAGCCACGTTGAATCTTGTGCTCGCCCTGGGCGCCTGAGTCGAATGATTTGAGCCGATGTTCGATCGCATAGACTTGCCCCTGGTAATAGCAGGTTTCGAAGTGCAGGAACTGATGATCTACCCGGCATCCCCAGTAACGGCCGAAGAGGGCTTCGTGATTCTTGAAAAAAAGTGCAGCGGCTATATCCCGACCATCCTGTACAGCATTGATCATGACGAGTTGCTCCGGCATGGTCCGGGCCACAGTATGGAAAAATTCGAGTTTCAGATATCCCTGCATGCCACGCATCAGGTAAGTGCTTTGGTAAAACTGGTAAAAATCCGCCCACTGTTGTTCGCTGATTTCCGCCCCCTCGGTTCTTCGGAAGCTTATGCCTTGGTCCTGAACACGCTTACGTTCCTTGCGGATTGACTTACGCTTTCTCGAATTGAGCGCGGCGAGGAAATCATCGAATGCCTCGTAGTCTCGGTTGTACCAGTGAAACTGGGTGGCGATGCGCGACTGGATGCCGAGCTCGTCAAGGGCATCATGTTCTTGCTCAGTTGGAAATAGCACGTGCCAGGAGGAAGCACCGATAAATTCGGCTTTTTCCTTTATCTTGTCGATAATCAACTGCAGCAGTACGGCGTGTTGGTCTGGATTTCTCAAGAAGATGCGTTTTCCAACCGACGGGGTAAAGGGTGCTGCAGTGACGAACTTAGGATAGTACTGGTAGCCGTAACTCTTGTAGGCATTAGCCCAAGACCAATCGAACACGTATTCACCCCAGCTGTTTGTCTTGAGGTAGAGTGGCATCACAGCGACAGGAGATTCTTCTGAATTATTTGAACAAACAACCACGTGGAAGGGTTGCCAACCAGTTTCCTGCCTGGTGCAGCCGGTTTTCTCCAGGGCGTGAAGAAACTCGTAGCGCATAAATGGATTGTCAGTGCTAGCCAGATCATTCCAGGATTGCGCGCCGATCTCTTCAATGGTGTTTACAAAGGACAGCTGAAAGCTGTCGCTGGCTTGAGCTAATTTCATAGAAATCTGAATGACTTAAAGTAAGTGCGTGTGTCTGACAAATTGAGTAGCATTGCTGAATTCTGGTTGGCCATTAATTTAGCAGGTGCTTCGTGGATTCACCTAATCTGATTCGTCGCATGACAGACAATCGAACTGTGCTCAGAAAGTCTGAAGTCAAGGTTGCCGATTATGTGCTGGCCCATGCCAACGACGTAATCAATATGCGTATTGTCGATCTGGCCGCCGAATCCCAAGTGAGTGAGCCTACTGTCATCCGCTTCTGCCGCGCCCTGGGGTTCGATGGGTTCCAGTCGTTCAAATTGCAGCTGGCCCAACAACTGGGCATGGGCAGTGTTTATACCCAGTTCGCAGTCGACGATAAAGATACGGTAACCGATCTGCGTAACAAGGTATTCGCTACTACCGTGGGTTCTTTACTCACGGTTCGAGATGAACTGGACCCGGAAATTCTAGAGCAGGCAATCAATACCATCAGCAATGCCCGTCGCGTAGAGTTCTATGGTTTCGGGGCATCTGGCTCGGTAGCCGCCGATGCCCAGCACAAGTTCTTTCGTCTGCAGCTCTCTACCTCTGCGCTTTCTGATCCTCACATCCAGCATATGTCGGCGATTTCTCTCGGCAAGGAAGACGTCGTTGTCGCGATCTCGCAATCCGGGCAAACCCGTGCATTGTTGCAGAGTGTTGAGCTGGCCAAGGAGGCTGGCGCTACTGTTATCGGCCTGGCTCCGCAAAATACTCCGCTCAGTGAGATATGTAGTATTCCTATCTATGTGAATATGGAAGAAGACTTACTGGCGTTTACTCCTGTGTCCTCCCGCATTGCACACCTGGTAGTCATTGATGTTTTAGCCACCGGTGTTGCCCGCCATCGCAAGCCTTTGTTGAAAGAGCATCTGAAGCGTCTGCAGAAGAGCCAGAAGGCGCTACGTACTCCGGGTTCTAATTAGGCAGCTTTCTGCATACTACTGTGATCTATTCGACGGTGACGGACTTGGCGAGATTTCGAGGATGATCCACGTCTGTGCCTTTTATGACGGCAACGTGGTAGGAAAGGAGTTGCAGGGGAACAGTAAACACGATTGGGTCGAGAATGTCAGGGCAGTTCGGCACGTTAATTACTTTACAGCTCTTGTCGCTGGCAAACTGGATGCTCTCATCGGCGAACACATAGAGCTTACCGCCACGGGCGCTGACTTCCGACAGATTTGCCTTTAGCTTGCCCAACAGATCATCATTCGGTGCCACGGCGATTACTGGCATCATGCTGTCTACCAGCGCCAGCGGTCCATGTTTCAATTCCCCCGCCTGATACGCCTCAGCATGGATATAGGAGATCTCTTTCAGCTTTAGCGCACCTTCCTTGGCCACGGGGTAAGCTATGCCTCTGCCCAGGAACAGACTATGGTGTTTATCGGAAAACTGCTTGGAGATTTCTTTGATCTCCTTGCTCAGGAGTAAAGTCTTTTCGATCAGGTGCGGTAGCTTCGTCAACTCCTTAACCAGGCGTGCTTCCTGCTTGGGTTTTAATCCGGTCCGACGCGCCATCACTATTGAGAGAATCAACAATAGAACGAGTTGGGTAGTGAAGGCCTTGGTGGAGGCGACGCCAATTTCCTGCCCCGCCATCGTTAACAGGCAGAAATCAGATTCGCGCACTAAAGAGCTGACAGCCACGTTGCATATCGCCAGGCAGGCTATGTATTTCTTGGTTTTGGCATATCGTAGTGCGGCCAGTGTGTCAGCCGTTTCACCTGACTGGGAGATCGTGACGAATAAAGTGCCGGGTTGCACTATTATGTCACGATATCGATAGTCACTTGCAATATCTGCCTGGCAAGGAATCTTCGCTATCGATTCAAGCCAATATTTGGCCACCTGGCCGGCATGAAAACTGGTACCACAAGCCACGATTTGTATATTCCTAACCTGGTCGAATATTTCTTTCGCTCTGATACCAAACGCTTCTTCCAACACGCGGCTATCGCTAATCCTTCCGTCGAGGGTATCCCTGATAGCCTGGGGCTGTTCGTGAATCTCCTTGAGCATGAAATGCTTGTACTCGCCCTTCTTGGCGTCGGTGGCCTTGTTCTGCACCGTAGTTATCGATCGCTGAACCTGTTCGTTGCCATGCCATATTTCGAAATCGTCCAGCCCTACTCTGGCAATATCGCCCTCTTCGAGATAGATGAACCGGTCGGTAACCTGGCCCAGGGCAATCGGATCGGAAGCGACAAAGTTTTCGCCAATGCCTACGCCGATAACAAGTGGGCTGCCGCTGCGGGCTGCAATCAATTGGTTGGGCTCGGTATTGTCGATGACACACAAGCCGTAGGCGCCATGTAATTTCGGCACTACTTTTTTTACGGCTGACAGCAAGGAAACCTTGCCACCTTGGCGAGCCTGGTGAATCAGATGCACGATGGTCTCAGTATCGGTTTCGGTCTTGAACTTATAACCATCGGCAATCAGCTTGTCCCTCAGGGGCACATAGTTCTCGATAATACCGTTGTGGACCACTGACACCTGGTTGTGGGAATTATGCGGGTGCGCATTGGTAACCGTGGGTTTGCCGTGGGTAGCCCAGCGGGTGTGCGCAATGCCCAGCTTGCCTCGCGTGTTGGCTTTCTTGGCAGCCTGCACCAGCTTGCCTACTTTGCCGACGGTCTTAACTGTATTGATCTTGTTCGTCGGACCGCTAATCAGCGCCAGGCCGGCTGAATCGTAACCGCGGTATTCCAGCCGTTTAAGGCCTTCCAGAAGTATTCTGGACACTTCACGCTGTGCTATGGCACCGACTATTCCACACATATTTCGTTAATCTTTCTTGGTGGGTCTCTTCCAACCCGCAATATTTCTCTGCCTGCCTCTTCCTACCGCCAGGTGTTCAGGGGGAACATCGCAATTGATCGCAGAGCCTGCGGCCACGAAGGCATTGTCTGCCAACTTCACTGGAGCTACGAGAACACTGTTTGAACCAATAAAAACATTGTCGCCCAGAATGGTCTTGTGTTTGTTGGCGCCGTCGTAGTTACAAAATATTGTCCCGGCACCGATATTACAATTCTCGCCAATTTCAGCATCGCCAATATAGGCCAGGTGGTTTGCCTTCGAGCCGTTTCCAAATCTGGCATTCTTGGTTTCGACGAAGTTACCGATTTTGACATTGGCACCCAATACAGTGCCAGGTCTAATTCGTGCGTAGGGGCCAACGCTTGCGCTCGCTCCAATCACTGCACCATCAATACTACTGCCTGGCAATATCTGTACGCCATCTTCCAGCTTTGCATCTTTTATTATGGTATTGGCGCCAACCAGCACATTATTGCCCAGCAATACTGTGCCTTCAAAGATCACATTTACATCGATTATACAATCTTTGCCGCAGCTCAGATCGCCGCGAACTTCGACCCTGGCGGGATCGCGTAGCGTTACTCCCTGGTCCAGTAAAGTTTGTTGATTGCTCATTTGGTAGTGTCTCTCCAGCAAAGCCAGCTGGGATTTGTCATTAACACCCTGTGCTTCGATCTCGTCCGATAGTTTTATCGCATTAACCTGGATTTTCTGTTTCGCCGCCAGTGCAATTATATCGGTCAGGTAGTATTCGGATTGATCATTATCATTGTCAATCTCTCCGAGCCAGTGCGCCAATCTGCTGGCTGGAACACACATAATGCCACTGTTGACTTCGTTTATCTGCTTTTGTTCTACGCTGGCATCTCTTTCTTCGACTATTGCAGTCACCTGCCCCGAGGCGTCTCGAATGATTCTGCCGAGCCCGGCTGGATCTTTCGCCTGAACAGTTAGCAGGGTCAGGCTGTCTTTGTCGGTTTGATCAAGTAGTTGCTGTAGTGTTGTCGATCTTATCAGGGGCACATCGCCATATAACACCAGTACCTGATTGTCCGGGTCTATTGTGTCAATAGCAGTAACGGCCTGTTGAACCGCGTGCCCGGTTCCCAACTGCTCTTCCTGCAACACCCAATTCAAATCGGTAGAGTCCTCACCTGCAAAGTAGTCTCGTATCTGTTCAGCACCAAAACCAATAACCGCATGAATTTTTTGTGCGCGCAGTGCACGGGCAACCATAACCACATGCGCAAGCATCGGGCGTCCCCCGATGCTGTGCAATACCTTGGGTTTGTCTGAATACATCCTGGTGCCTTTGCCGGCGGCCAGAATTACGGCTTCCATCTACTTATCCTGGGAGAGAGCTTAATAGGAGCTGATAGCAGCGAAAGAATAGCAAAAAAAAAGGTAGCTCGTGCTACCTTTCTTTACACATTGAGGCGAGAACTATTATTAGGCGCGATTCTTCAGCTGGCGCAAGGCACGCAGTTGAGCGGCCGCTTCTGCAAGCTGCGCTGCCGCTGTACCATAGTCCATCTCAGCGCTCTGCGCTGCCATTGCCTTCTCGGCATCTTCCATCGCCTTAATTGCAGCCGCTTCGTCTACGTCATCTGCCCTGAGCGCCGTGTCGGTAAGTAGCGTAACAACACCGCGTTGCACCTCCAGAAAACCACCTGACACATAGAATACTTCTTCCTCGCCACCTTCCAGGGTGAGTCTAACCGGACCCGGTATCAACGCAGTAAGAAGCGGGGCATGACCTGGCGCTATACCCAGGTCACCCAGTGAGCCGGATGCAACCACCATCTCAACTAGACCGGAGAAGATACTCTTCTCGGCACTTACGATGTCGCAATGCATTTTCATGGCCATCTTGGTTTACCTGTTACTCTACTCTGTTCGTTAGTGCTGCAAAAAATACTTACAGTTTCTTCGCTTTCGCTACCGCTTCTTCGATTGCGCCAACCATGCTGAAGGCCTGCTCTGGCAAGTGATCGTACTCACCAGCGAGAATTCCCTTAAAGCCAGCGATGGTGTCTTTTAGTGAGACATATTTACCAGGTGCGTTGGTAAAAACTTCTGCTACTGTAAACGGCTGTGACAAGAATTGTGCGACACGTCGAGCGCGCCCTACAGTTTGTTTGTCTTCATCGGACAATTCATCCATACCCAGAATCGCGATGATGTCTTTCAATTCTTTATAACGTTGCAACACAGTTCGTACACCGTTGGCAACGTCGTAGTGTTCCTGGCCGATTACCAGCGGATCCAACTGCCGTGATGAAGAATCCAATGGATCCACCGCCGGATAGATGCCCAGTGAGGCGATATCGCGTGACAGTACTACTTTTGCGTCCAAGTGAGCGAAGGTAGTTGCTGGTGAGGGGTCAGTCAGGTCATCCGCCGGTACATACACCGCCTGGATGGAAGTAATGGAACCGGTCTTGGTGGAAGTAATTCGCTCTTGCAACGCCCCCATCTCCGCCGCCAATGTAGGTTGATAGCCCACCGCCGATGGCATCCGGCCGAGCAGTGCCGATACTTCGGTTCCCGCCAGTGTGTAACGATAAATATTGTCGATAAAGAGCAGAACGTCTCGGCCTTCGTCGCGGAAATATTCCGCCATGGTCAAACCACTCAGGCCGACTCGCAGTCTGTTGCCGGGGGGTTCATTCATCTGCCCGTAAACCATGGATACTTTGGATTCGCCCTCGAGGTCGATTACCTTGGATTCCTGCATTTCGTGATAGAAGTCATTGCCCTCACGAGTACGCTCACCTACCCCGGCAAACACTGACAAACCACTATGCTCGGTGGCAATGTTATTGATCAGTTCCAGCATGTTTACAGTCTTGCCTACACCTGCACCACCAAATAGGCCAACCTTGCTTCCCTTCGCGAATGGGCAGACCAGGTCGATGACCTTGATACCTGTCTCTAGAAGCTCATTGGTGGATGCCAGCTCTTCGTAAGACGGTGCATCCCGGTGAATGGGCATGCGCAATTTTTCACCGATCGGTCCGCGCTCGTCGATGGGTCGGCCCAAAACGTCCATGATACGTCCCAGTGTTTCCTTGCCCACGGGCACGGTAACTGGCTCTCCAGTATCCTGGACATTCAATCCTCGGCTAAGACCTTCTGTGCTGCCCAGCGCAATAGTTCGGACGACGCCGTCCCCCAATTGCTGCTGAACCTCCAAAGTCACATCAGTGCCATCAACAGTCAGAGCGTCATAAACCTGCGGCACGCTTTCACGCGTAAATTCCACATCGATAACTGCTCCAATAATTTGTACGATTCGACCGCTGCTCATTTCCGGTTCCTCAATCTCTAAACTTGTTCAATATTCAATAAGAAATAGGTTTAATTATTTAGCTATATACCTGGACCAATAATCTTTAAACTGCTGCTGCACCGCCTGCAATTTCAGAAAGCTCCTGGGTAATTGATGCCTGGCGCGCCTTGTTATAAACTAGTTGCAACTCATCGATCAAATCGCCAGCATTATCAGATGCATTCTTCATCGCAATCATTCGTGCGGCTTGCTCGCAGGCGTTGTTTTCAACGACTGCCTGGTATACCTGTGATTCAATAAATCGAAGCAACAGGCCGTCCAATAAATCTTTTGCTTCCGGCTCGTAGAGATAATCCCAGTGATGCTGAAGGTCTTCTTCCTTGGAGGCCAGCAGAGGCAGTAACTGCAGCACTTCAGGCTTGTGTGTCATGGTGTTTACAAACTCGTTGCTAACTACCATTAGCTGGTCTAGTTCATGATTGTCGAATTTCTCGAGCATAACCCGCACCGCGCCAATCACATCCGAGACTACCGCCGAATCGCCGATGTCTCTGATCGAAGCCACTACGTTGCCGCCGTAATTTTTGAAGAAGGATGCTGCCCTGCCACCTATGGTGCAGATATCTATCTCGACATTTTTGTCGTGCCACCCCTTCATGGAAGCCACGGTTGCCTTGAACGCGTTGATGTTTAAACCACCACACAGGCCTCGATCGGTAGAGACCACGACGTAACCAATTCGTTTTACTTCACGCGTGTCAAAATAGACGTGGCGATACTCCGACGATGAATTCGCTATATGGCCTATTACCGAACGAATTCGATGGGCATAAGGCTTACCCTGCTTCATGCGATTCTGGGCCTTACGCATCTTGCTTGCCGAAACCATTTCCATAGCCTTGGTAATCTTTTGCGTATTCTTAATATTCGCGATCTTGCTGCGTATTTCTTTGCCGCCGGCCATTGGTTTGTGTGCCTCTGCCTACTCTTCGTGTTGCGTATTAAATTAACACCGCCTGGTGCTCTTCAATCTAAAAGTGCGACCCGGTACCTACCAGGATTGCGTCAACTTGAACTTGTCAATTGCCACTTTAAACTGCGCTTCGATGTCATCGTTATAGTCGCCAGTTTCATTTATTCGGGCCAGCAAATCACCGTGTTCGCTGTTCATGTACGACAGCAAGGCTGATTCAAAATCGAGCACTTTCTTAAGTTCGATGTCTTTCAGGTAACCTGCATTGGCTGCAAACAGCGAAACACCCATCTCTGCAATTGACATCGGTGAGTATTGCTTCTGCTTCATCAATTCCGTAACCCGCTGTCCATGCTCCAATTGGGCACGGGTCGCTTCGTCGAGATCCGATGCGAAGGCTGCGAAAGCTGCCAATTCACGATACTGCGCCAGGGCGATACGAATACCACCGCCCAGCTTCTTGATAATCTTGGTCTGCGCCGCACCACCCACACGGGAGACTGAGATACCCGGATTCATTGCCGGGCGAATACCTGCATTAAACAAATCGGTTTCCAGGAAGATCTGGCCATCGGTAATGGAGATAACGTTGGTCGGTACGAATGCGGACACGTCGCCAGCCTGAGTCTCAATGATTGGCAGGGCCGTCAGAGAGCCAGTCTTGCCTGTTACGGCGCCTTCAGTAAATTTCTCAACGTAGTTGGCGCTTACTCTCGATGCGCGCTCCAAAAGACGGGAGTGTAAGTAGAATACGTCGCCTGGATACGCTTCCCGACCGGGGGGACGGCGCAGCAGCAAGGAGATCTGGCGATAGGCCCACGCCTGCTTGGTCAGGTCATCATAGATAATCAGGGCATCCTGGCCACGATCACGGTAATACTCGCCCATCGAGCAGCCGGAATAGGGGGCTATAAACTGCATAGAGGCTGGGTCAGACGCCGTCGCCGCCACCACGATGGTGTATTCCATGGCGCCATGCTCTTCCAGCTTGTGCACCACGTTGGCGATTGATGAGGCTTTTTGCCCGATAGCCACATAGACACACTTAACACCTTTGCCTTTCTGGTTAATGATCGTATCGATGGCCACCGCCGTCTTACCCACTTCACGGTCCCCGATAATCAGCTCGCGCTGGCCACGGCCGACCGGGGTCATGGCGTCGATTGACTTCAAGCCGGTTTGGACTGGCTCGGATACGGACTGTCTGGCAATTACCCCGGGAGCCACTTTTTCGACGGCGTCGGTGAGCTTGGCTTCCACCGGCCCCTTGCCATCGATTGGCTTACCCAATGCATCGACCACGCGACCTTCCAGTTCAGGCCCGACCGGAACTTCCAGGATTCTCTTGGTGCACCGACAAGTCTGGCCTTCCCTTAATTGCAGGTAGTCGCCCAGTACTACCGCACCGACTGAGTCTCGCTCCAGGTTCAGCGCCATGCCGTAGACGCCGCCTTCGAACTCGATCATCTCACCGTACATCACATCGGCAAGACCATGGATGCGGATAATGCCGTCCATGACACTGACAATGGTGCCCTCGTTCTTGGCTTGCACAGTGACATCAAGGCTGTCGATGCGCTGTTTTATGATTTCACTGATTTCTGATGGATTCAGTTGTTGCATGCTTGATTCCTTATTCCTGACCTGTTCAGGAATTCATTGTTTCCGCTAATTTGGATAACTTGCCGCGGACCGAGCTGTCGATCACAGTGTCACCGGCCCTGATTATTGCGCCACCAATTAGTTTCTGGTCGACGCTGGTTGCTAGTTTAATGTCTCGTTGCAATCGCTTGCTGAGCGCTGCCGCCAGCTTGTCTGAAATATCTGAACTGACTTCGAAAGCTGTCGTGATCTGTACATCGACTGACTTTTCCTGGTTGGCTTTCAGGATATTGAAGAGCGAGGAAATCTCCGGAAGAAGTACTAGTCGCTTGTTTTCTGCAAGCAAATGTAAAAAGTTCTGCGCCTTGGAATCGAGCTCATCACCGCACACCTCAATGAATGTGGCTGCCAACTGCCCGGCACTCAACGCAGGGTCCGTCAACATCACGCTAACTATTTCTTGCTTCGCTACCACCGCTGCCAGTGACAGCATTCTCGACCAGGAGTCTAACGCGCCTGATTCAAGCGCCACCTCGAAAGCAGCCTTGGCGTAGGGTCGTGCAATGGTAGTTAGCTCTGCCATGGCCCTGTTATAGCTCCGCTGCCAGTTTGCTCAGCATTTCTTCATTCGCTGCCCGGTCTATAGCGCCCTCTAGAATTCTCTCGGCGCCGGCGATAGCAATGGCGGAAACCTGTGCCCTCAGAACTTCCTTGGCACGATTTACATCCTGCTCTATTTCAGCATGGGCGCCGGTGATGATGCGCTGCCCCTCTTCGCGAGCCTGAACTTTCGCTTCATCGACGATCTGGGCTGCACGCTTGTTTGCCTGGTCGATAATGGAAGCGGCTGATGTCTTCGCTTCCTTGAGTTGTTCGGTTGATCTGTGCTGGGCCAGCTCAAGGTCTTTTTCGGCACGCGCGGCCGCTTCCAACCCGTCGGCAATTCTCTTCTTGCGCTCTTCTAAAATGGCACTGAAGAGTGGCCACACATACTTTCTGCAGAACCACAGGAAGAAGAGAAATGAGATGGATTGCCCTAAAAAGGTTGCGTTAAAATTCACGGCTGAATCTCCCGCTCAAAGTCTGAGTCTTAACCAGCTGCCAGGGTAGCCAGATAAGGGTTGGCAAAGGTAAACCACATGCCGATACCAATACCGATCATGGTTACCGCGTCGATAAGGCCGGCAACCAGGAACATGGAGCCCTGTAGTTTAGGTGCCAACTCAGGCTGACGGGCAGAGCCTTCCAGAAACTTACCTCCCAGAATGCCAAAACCGATAGCCGTGCCCAAGGCACCCATGCCCAGTACCAGCAATACGCCCAGTACTGTAAAAGCCAATATCATTTCCATCATTTCCTCCAGGTTTTCTTGAGTTCAGAAAATAGTGTTTAAAATTTAGTGTGCTTCTTTATCGTGCGCTTGATTCAAGTACACGATAGTTAACATCATGAACACGAATGCCTGCAGCGGAATAACCAGCAAGTGAAATACCGCCCAAACAAAGTGTGCAGGAAGTTGCCAGAATCCCAACATAGATGCGATCAATAAAAATAACAGTTCGCCAGCGTAGAGGTTGCCGAACAATCGCAGTCCGAGTGAGATTGGTTTTGCGAATAGTGTAGGTACTTCAATAATTAGATTAAACGGGAGCATCCATTTGCCGAACGGATGGAAGGCGAGCTCTTTGAGGAAGCCGCCCAGCCCCTTATTCTTGATGCTGTAATAAATGATCATGAAGAAGACCGAAACCGATAAACCCATAGTGATGTTCGGGTCGGTGGTCGGTACAATCTTGAATGGCGCATGCTCGAAATTGAAAAAAGTCGCCGCGCTTATTTCGAATAGCTTGGTAATCCAGTCTACTGGCACCAGGTCCATCGTGTTCATCAGGAGAATCCAGAAGAACAATGTTAGGCAAAGTGGTCCGATGAGATCGTTCTTGTGAGTGAAGCCTTCGGAGACTCTGGCATCGACGAACTCGACAACCATCTCGACGAAGTTTTGCACACCTGTTGGCTTGTCGATAGAAGCATTCTTGCCCACCCAACGAAAGAACAACAGAAAGCCGAAGCCGAGAAAAACGGACCAGCCCAGCGTATCTACATGGACAGCCCAGAAACCCATTTCGGTGGCTTCTTCGGGTGTGTGAGCAATACCCCAATGCCCATCCACCTGACCGAAAGTCAGGTAAGACAAATGGTGGGTAATGTATTCCTGCACAGTCAGTTCAGCGACTGCGTGTCCTGCTTCGGCTAGCTCTGCCATCTAGTGTCTCTAATGTGCCCCAATCTTTCGTCTGTTAAATGAAGCTCTAGGGAGCCTCTGAACAAGTATATGGCCGCTCTGGCTTACAGCCAATTTCGCTCTCAAGGCGCACGCAGGACGGTCGACCTTTCAAGCCAGTGCAACGCTGAGAGCGGGATTGGCTGTAAGCCCCTTCGGGCGGGGCCTGTCGCGCTCCGCCGCTGCGTTGGCGCGCTTGCCAAGGACGACTGCCATTGCCTGCACACGCCGCCTAGCGGCAAAACGCGACAGACTCCCGCAGAGTGGCCATAGTCTTGTTCAGAGGCTCCCTAGGTTTTATTGCTCGTCGGGCTGTAGCTAATCAGCCCTGACATCATCACGCCTACAAAGTGGGTTGCAACAAACCCAAGTATCAGCGCGAGTTCATTCAAATTAGTAATCAAGGTAAAACTTAGTGCAAAGAGCACCAGGGTGATTCCTATCTTGCCGAATTCCCCTCTTATGAAACTCTTTACAACTCTTTCTGCGTTACTTGCGCCCCGGTATCGAAAGGCATGCAAGGCGAAGTAGCTGTTTGGCAATGCGCTTATCAGGCCTCCCAGCAGTACTGAGTAGGCCAGAACGGTACCTGAAAGCAACAGTGAGATAATGGCTATACAGGACGCCGCAACAAGCTGCGCAACGATCACTTTATAGACAGGTGGGGCTTTTAGATTAGTCACAAATCTGACTTTTTGGCTTAGTTTTTGTTGAGCCCGGCACCCAAAACACCTGTAACAAACACCTTAAATTTGCAGCGGCGATCACCAAAGCACGCGCATTATAGGGGCTTTGCAGGGCAGTATCAACTACGTGAAATTAACTAATTCGCCCACAGATTCAGGGCACCGGAACGCCACTGTGGTGCTGATAAAAAATCAATTGATATGGGTGAGAATCCCGTCAAGCTCATCCAGGGAGTTGTACTTGACCACCAACCGCCCCTTACCTTTGGCGGTATGCTGAATCAGTACTTTGGCGCCCAATTTATCTGCCAGGTTCTCCTCCAGATTTTTGATGTCTGGGTCAATAACCTGCGCAGACTTACTGTTTCCGGCACCTGAGAGATAACGCCTCACCAGAGATTCGGTTTGTCTGACGGAAAGCCCTCTGCCGGCAACAGTGCGGGCCGCTTCAGGTTGCTGGATATCAGGCAGGGCTAAAAGTGCTCTGGCATGCCCCATTTCCAGGTCTTTTTGCTCGAGCATACGGCGAACGTCGATATGCAGCCCGATCAGGCGAATCAGGTTGGTGACCGCGGTCCTGGATTTGCCCACCGCATCGGCGACCTCCTGCTGGGTGAGCTCAAATTCGTCCTGCAAGCGTTTCAGGGCCATGGCTTCTTCAATGGGATTGAGATTCTCCCTCTGGATATTCTCAATCAGAGACATGACGATGGCCGCCTCGTCTCCAACCGGCTTGATAATGGCTGGAATCGTGTCGCGTCCCGCTATTTGGCTGGCTCGCCAGCGCCGTTCCCCGGCGATTATTTCATATTTTTCTGAAGAAATTGGCCGAATAACAATTGGTTGCATGACACCCTGGTTTCTTATCGAGGCAGCCAATTCTTGCAGGGCCTCTTCATGCATATCAGTGCGGGGCTGATACTTCCCGCGCTGGATCAGGTCGATGGGGATATTTTTAAGGTCGCCATCCTTATCGGCACTAGCAGCCGGTGTGCGGTCTTTTGGTTTGCCAAGCAGGCTGGCCATGGTTTCCGTACTACCGGTTGATAAAAGCGCGTCAAGGCCCCTGCCGAGCTTCTTCTTATCTGTCATGGTTGCTTGTCACTGGGTGTTTTCTGGATTGTTATGCAAGCCCGTCAATCGATCAAGAGATTCCCGCGGCGGCTTCATCATGCCTGCGCAGCATTTCTCCAGCCAGGGCCAGGTAAGCGATTGCTCCCCGAGACTGTCTGTCGTACTTAATTATGGGTATTCCATAACTCGGCGCCTCGGCCAAGCGGATGTTTCTGGGCACGACAGTACGATAGACGGCATCACCGAAATAGTTGAAGAGTTGTCCGTTGACCTCGGTAGTGAGTTTATTCCGGGGATCGTACATGGTTCGCAGAATGCCCTCGATCTTCAAGTCAGGATTCAAGCGGTCTCTAATGGCGGCGATGGTGTCCATTAAGGCTGACAACCCTTCCAACGCGTAGAATTCACACTGCATCGGAATCACTACCCCATCAGCGGCGACCAGTGCATTGACGGTGAGCATGTTCAGTGACGGTGGACAATCAATGACGACAAAATCGTAGCGATGTTTGACTGCGTCCACGATCTGCCGAAGCCTTATTTCCCGGGCCTCGCCAGTGATGAGTTCGACCTCGGCAGCGACCAGGTCACCATTCGCGGGTAGCAAATCATAGGCTGCATCTTCCGGACTCAACACGACCTGGTCGAAACTCGTGGTTTGCATCAGTAGATCGTAGACTGATAACTTCAGGGTTTTCTTTTCGATACCCGATCCGGTAGTGGCATTGCCCTGTGGGTCCAGATCGATTAGCAACACGGTTTTGCGGGTTGCCTTGAGTGAGGCGGCAAGGTTGACCGAGGTGGTTGTTTTTCCCACCCCCCCTTTCTGATTGGCTATGGCTAGAACTTTACTCACTACTGTCTTCCATTTCGATTGGCACTTCGGAATCTCTGTTGGAAATAGGCTGTAATTTAGTTGTGTTGCAATTCGATCAGGTGTCGCTGCGAATCGCTGCCCGGAATCTCGAGTTTCTCGATTCTGGTGATCGAAATTTCCTTTGCAAGGGACGCGATTTCCTGTTCCGGGTAACGCCCTTTCAAGGCCAGTATTTTACACGCTTTGCCGCCAGGTCCGAGTAAATGCCGCGTTTTTTCTGCCACTTGCGCCAATGAAGATAAAGCACGACACATCACCATATCAATTTGAAGGTTACTTTGATAGTGCTCAATTCGACAATTTTCCACGCTAATATTTTCCAGATTCAGAGCGATTTTTACCTGGAAAAGAAAGCGCGTTTTCTTGCCATTGCTATCCACCAGAACAAAGGTCTTGTCGGGATTGAAAATGGCCAGCGGAATACCCGGAAGACCTGCACCGGATCCCACATCGACGATGGTCTTGCCAGTCAAGTAGGGATGGAGGGTTAGACTATCCAGAATATGCCGGCTCACCATAGAACTTTTGTCAGTGGCGGCCACCAGGTTGTAGGTTTGGTTCCATTTTCCCAAGAGCTGAAGATACGTGAGGAGAGCCTCTACCTGATTGCGATCGCGGGGCAAACCAAGTGCCCGAAGACCCGCCACCAACTCCTTCTCTAGAACCTCTTGCATGGACGATCCGGCCAGTTGGTGTAACGACCCTAGCCGGCTTTGCGACTATGCGCCTGATACTTCTTCAGGTAGATAAATAACAAGGAAATGGCCGCTGGTGTCATGCCGGGAATACGCGAGGCGCGGCCAATGTTTTCGGGCTTCGCCTCTATGAGTTTCTGCCTGAGCTCATTGGACAACCCCTGCATCTGCTGATAATCAAAATCTACTGGAAGCACTGTGTTTTCCTGCTTCTTCGATCGCTCGATTTCTTCGGATTGACGATTGATGTACCCCTGGTATTTGATCTGAATCTCTACCTGTAGGTTAACCTGAGCAGTCAGCGAATCGGCGGCCTGGTTGATTTCCTCACCAGCGGCCGCCATTAGGGAATTGGTCTCAACGCCCGGCCGGGCCAGCAAATCAGCCAGAGAATATTCTCGGGATATGGGTTTATCCAACAAGGTATTGATGCGCTCTGCTACTTCGCCCTGCGGCTGTATCCACCGGCGTTGCAAGCGAGTCATCTGCTGTTCGATGCGGTCTTTTTTATCACAGAAGAACTGCCATCTCTCGTCATCTACCAGCCCCAGCCTGCGACCGATTTCGGTGAGTCGCAAGTCGGCATTGTCTTCACGAAGCGAGAGCCGATACTCGGCTCGGCTGGTAAACATTCGATAGGGTTCGTTCGTGCCAAGCGTAATCAGGTCATCGACAAGCACGCCGATATAGGCCTGATCTCGACGAGGACACCACGGCTCTTCACCGCGAACCGCCAATCCAGCATTCACTCCAGCCAGTAAACCCTGAGCGGCAGCCTCTTCATAGCCTGTGGTGCCATTGATCTGCCCGGCAAAATACAAACCCTCAATAAATTTTGTTTCCAGAGAATATTTCAGGTCTCTAGGATCGAAGAAATCATATTCGATGGCGTATCCTGGCCGCGTGATATGCGCGTTTTCGAATCCCTTGATCTGCCGAACGAACTCCACTTGTACGTCGTAGGGCAGACTGGTGGAAATACCATTCGGATAGAGCTCGTTAGTTTCCAGCCCCTCGGGTTCAACAAAGATCTGGTGAGAGGATTTATCGGCGAAGCGCACCACCTTGTCTTCAATCGAAGGGCAATATCGGGGACCAGTGCCTTCGATGACTCCGGTATACATCGGAGAGCGATCCAGGCCCTTGCGAATGACTTCGTGGCAGGCTTTGTTGGTTGTAGTGATAAAACAATTTACCTGTCGCGGGTGATCAGACTGGCGCCCAAGATAAGACATTACCGGAATTGGTGAATCCCCCGCCTGAATTTGCATCACAGAAAAATCCACAGTTCTGGCATCAATGCGAGGAGGTGTTCCGGTCTTTAGTCGATTCACCCGGAAAGGTAACTCGCGCAGTCTTTCTGCCAGAGCAATTGAAGGTTGATCGCCGGCCCTGCCACCAGAATTATTTGCCAGGCCAATATGAATCTTGCCGCCAAGAAATGTGCCCGTGGTCAGCACAACTTTTTGTGCCCGGATTTCCAGGCCCATTTGAGTAACCACGCCTTTGATAATGCCATTCTCGATTACCAGGTCATCCACCCCTTGTTGGAACAGGGTGAGGTGAGTCTGGTTTTCCAGGATTCGACGGATTGCTGCTTTGTACAGAACGCGATCGGCCTGGGCACGGGTAGCACGCACCGCCGGACCTTTGCTTGCATTTAAAATTCGAAATTGGATGCCTGCCAGGTCAGTGGCCCTGGCCATCGCTCCGCCGAGGGCATCCACTTCTTTCACCAGGTGGCTCTTGCCGATTCCGCCGATTGCCGGATTGCAGGACATCTGCCCCAATGTCTCAATGCTGTGAGTCACCAATAGCGTTTGCACACCCTGCCGTGCGGCAGCCAGGGCCGCCTCGGTTCCGGCATGTCCACCACCGATAACGATGACATCGTATTGAGTCTTGTTCAGCATGAAATGGCGAGTCTCCAATTGGGGCCAAGAAGTATATAGGCAATCCGCCAAAAGTGAATCGCTTTACGTTTATGCACATTCTCTATTATTTAGAACAACCAATATTTATATAGAGTTATATATAAGAAGGTATATATGTTGTTAATGATGGTGTCGCTGTTTTCTGTTGAAAACTGCTTTAAACCTCAGGAATTCAATTCCTTGGAGCAAGTACAACCCTCTTGAAAACCCCTTGGCAGGGTAACGATAAACTCTGTACCGGCTGTAGACAAAAAGAGCCCCGAAATACAGGGCCGAAAGTTCCCAGGTTTTATCCCTTGCTTATCCAGTATCCCTGAATACTTACTCACATGATTTCCTGCGCGTGCTTACCCCAGTCGAGGTGTTCGTTCTGGTTATTTTCCCACACAAAAGCTTGAAAATATTTCTCCAAGCAAATCATCGCTTGTGAACTCGCCAGTAATACTATTCAAAGCTCGTTGTGCGACCCTGAGATCCTCGGCAACCAGCTCTAGATGTGAGTATTTACTAATCTGAATAACTGCATTTTTAATGGATTCTTCTGCTTTCTTGAGCGCTTTTAAATGTCGTTCCCGGGCCACAAAAACACCTTCTGATGAGGGCCTGAACCCAATGCAGGATTTCAGATGGTCACGTAGTAAGTTTATTCCTGTGCCGTGTTTGGCGGAAATGTGGATCTGGTGTATTTGGGTACCATTATAGTTTGCTTTTCCTGTTCGGGGTTCCGCATCCGCAAGCAGATCAATCTTGTTGAAGACCAATGCGGTACGCTTCAGTATCGGCTCCGCGGATTCACGGCGTTCCAGAAGATGCCCAAGTGGTGCTAACAGCTTATTCACATTTTTGTCTTGAGTTGTGGCATCGATCACCAACAGGATCTGGTCGGCTTTATCGATGGCGTCGTGAGCACGTCTGACTCCTTCCTGCTCGACAACATCATCACTCGGTCTTAAGCCTGCGGTATCAAAAATGTGTACCGGCATGCCATCGATGGAAATTTCTTCCCTTAATAAATCACGAGTGGTCCCGGGGATATCCGTGACAATGGCGCTATCAATTCCTGAAAGAGCGTTTAACAGGCTGGATTTTCCAGCGTTGGGTATACCGGCAATAACGACATGAATACCTTCTTTGAGAATGACTCCCTGGTGTGCCTGTTCATAGACCACAGCGAGTTGCTCAAGAATTTTATCGAGGGAATTACTCACGCCGGTGTCCGACATCACATCGATATCCTCATCGGAAAAATCGATGGCGGCTTCTACGTTTACCCGAGCTTCAGTTAACCTGGTCACCAGTTCATGGACACACTCAGAAAATTCCCCTCTCAATGTACGCATAGCCGATTGTGCGGCTTGTTTGGAGCTGGCGTCGATCAGATCGGCAATGGCCTCTGCCTGCAGGAGATCAATTTTGTCGTTCAGGAATGCCCGCTCAGAAAATTCTCCAGGGCTGGCCAATCGTGCGCCGAGGGCCAAAATACGCTCCAACAAGCTATTAAGAACCTGCACTCCACCGTGCCCCTGTAGTTCCAGGATATCCTCGCCGGTAAATGAATTCGGTGCCTGATAATAAATGGCGATACCCTGGTCGATGGCTTGCTGGTCAGAGCCCAGAAAATCGCAGTAATGGGCATGACGAGGTGTTGGTGAGAAGCCGAGGATTGCCTGGCTTATTGAGAGAATGTCGTTGCCGGAAATTCGAATGATGCCAATTCCGCTTCTACCTGGCGGTGTGGCTATCGCACATATTGTCTCTGATTCTAATGCTGGCATCGGATATCAGCAGCTAACTTGTTTGGAACGGCCAAGCTAGAAATTAATTCGCCTTTTTGGCTGCGAAAGTGGCTTCAAGCTTTCGTGTAATGTACCACTGTTGCAGGATTCCCAGTAAACCGTTAGTTAACCAGTAAAGTACCAGTCCGGCCGGAAACATTAGAAAAAGAGCAGTCATCATGATTGGCATGATCTGCATCACACGAGCCTGCATGGGATCGGCCGGTGTTGGGCTGAGCTTGGTTTGCATAAACATGGTCGCGCCCATTAACAATGGCAGAATAAAAAATGGGTCTCGCACTGAAAGGTCGGTTAGCCATAACATGAATGGGGCATGTCTTAGCTCAACGCTCTCAAGTAACACCCAGTACAGGGCGATGAACACTGGCATTTGCACAAGCATGGGCAGGCAACCACCGAAAGGATTAATCTTTTCCTTCTTGTAAAGCTCCATCGTTGCCTGTTGCAACTTCATCTTGTCATCGCCGTAACTGTCTTTAAGTTGTTGCATCTTTGGCATCAATCGTCTCATTCCTGCCATGGAGCGGTACTGACTTTCAGAGAGTTTGTAGAACAGGGCTTTGACAAACACAGTTAGCAGGATAATTGAAATGCCGTAGTTATCGATGACTGAATCAATACGGGTTAACAACCAGTAGATGGGAGCGGCAAGGAAAAACAGGAAACCATAATCTATGGTCAGATCCAGATTTGGTGCTATCTCAGCCAGAACGTACTGGTCTTTTGGCCCGGCATAGAATTGAAAACTGTGGCTACCAGCACTACCAGGGGCCACGGAAAAAGCCGAGCTTGTGAATTCACCAAAATATTGGTTGGCGCTGTTTTTCCGGGTATTGAAGCGGTTGGTGGCCTCAGGGTTTGGAACCCAGGCCGAGATAAAGTAGTGCTGACTAAACCCTATCCAACCGCCAACTGTTTCGACACTATCTGCGCCTTCGTCGATATCATCGAACTGGATCTTTATGTACGGGTCGTCATCTGCAGTGGTTACGAACCCAAGATAGGTTCGGCCGAACCCTCCTGCACTGCTCGGGTCATCAAAACCATCCCGCTTTATTTGCCCGAATGCATTGCCTTGCCAGTCTGCAGTAGTTTGATTGTCTACCAGGAAATGCACATCTATAAGGTAACTACCGCGTGAGAAGCTATAGCGTTTGGTAATTTGCACGCCGCCGTCACCGTTGGCAATCAAGTCGACAACTAGCGAATCTGCAGACTCGTTCATCTGATAGTTGGTAGTATTTGAACGATAGGTAGCGCGGCTGTTGTTGTCAATGCCGTTTCGACCAATCAGCCCGCTCTGGGCGACATAGCTTCGGCTTGCTGAAGACTCCAGAATTACAAAGGGGTCAGTTGCCACATCTAATTGTTTTAAATATTTTGGTAACGCCAGGTGGATAATGTCACCACCATTTAAGTCTATGGCTATTTCGAATGTATCCGTCGATACAGTAATAATTCCGGCTGCAGAATTGTTGTCTGAGGATATAGTTGGTGTGGATGATTCGTTCTGTGTTGGCGGGCTTTGTACCGCCGGCACCTGGGTAGGCACATCGGTTGATGGAGCGGGTTCGGCAACAGGAATGTCCAGTGTTGGAATAGTGTCGCTGGTACCATCATTTACCACAGGGGGATAATCTTCCTGCCAGGCCAACAGCAACAAATAGGTAACAACGGCCAGGGAGGTGTAGAGGAAAAATTTGGTAAGATCCATGAGGGCTCGCTACTGAGTCGCCTGACTCGTTACTTCCTTCGGTTCAGGCACAGGATCGAAGCCTCCTTCATGCCAGGGATGGCAGCTGCAAATTCGACGTATTCCCAGAACGGACCCTCTAAGAGAGCCATGTTTTTCTATCGCCTCTTTCGTGTATTGAGAACAGGTGGGATGAAATCGGCATTGATTGCCGATCAGCAGACTCAGCGTAAACTGATAAATCGTAATTAGTCGAATTAGCAATGTCTTTAGCATATCTGTTGTTAGCTATTGCCGGTGTAGTCGTGACAGTGCCGGCCACTTACTTCCGGCACTTGTCACACAAGTCCTTCCACAACGAATTTATCTTCTCAGCTATTTGCTTGGAGTCGAGCTTATCAGCATCATTCCTGGCAAGCACAACCAGGTCCAGGCTTGGTATTTCGCTGGCTACATGCCGAAACGAATCACGAATCAATCGTTTTATCCTATTTCGCTGAACAGCAGTAGATACATGTTTCTTGGCAATCACCAACCCTAACCTGGATCGCGGACTATGGTTACTAGTGGCTAGAACAAGAAACTGGCGGCACGACACTTTAAACTGAGCATTATCAAAGACAGTTTTATAGTCTGAGGCATTCAGCAGCCTTGAACTTTTGGAGAAGCCGCAATCTGCCACGATTCATACTCTTTTCTCGTTGAACGGAAAAGGTAAAATTAGGCGGTTAGTCTGGCGCGGCCCTTTGCGCGTCTTCGCTTAAGCACCAGGCGACCTCCTTTGGTTGCCATTCGCGCTCTAAAACCATGCGTTCTAGCTCGCTTCAAGACGCTGGGTTGAAATGTTCTCTTCATAACAGGAAATCCAGTCTTTTCGTTACAAACCTAATGTTTCTGGTTTGAAAAAAGGAGCGCGAAGTCTAGAGGTTTTACGGGTAACTTTCAATGTGAATTGGGCAACCCGGACACTAATTTTGAGCATTGAATTGAAGGGCGCCCAGGACCCGAAGAAGCAACGCAATTACCCAAAACTTAATCACAACTTATCCACAGACTATTTATTCACAGGTTCTTAGATTTGGCCATTTATTTGTTCGTTTTTGGCCCGGTAATTTTCAGCAAAACCGACGTAACCGGTTGATAAACAACAAGTAAAAACAGCCTCAAATAAACACTTTTTCGCTTTATTGGCAGTGGATAAGTCCTATGCTAGTAGTTAGAATTGCCCCCATAATTCAGATTCAAAAACAAATGCGGGCAAGCTAAAGTGGCAGTACTAGATTGGCAAAATTGTATTGATAGTTTAAAAGCAGAACTCCCTTCGCAACAATTTAACACCTGGATTCGCCCCTTACATGCAGAAATTGATGCTGATGTGATGCGCATCTTTGCCCCGAATCGATTCATTCTGGACTGGGTTAAGGGCAAGTTCCTGCCGCGGATTCGAGAGATCGTCAATGAGGCGGGTGGCGAAAAATTAGCAATTGTTCTCGAGGTCATTGCTGCGGAATATTCGCGAGCGCCCACCCCACCCCTGGAAAATACCAGACCAGCAATTGCTACTAATGGTTCGCCTGCCAGAGGGCAAGCCAATGAGTCGAAGTCGAAGCGCTTTCCTGCGGGTAACTCGCCAACCACCTCTGGCAATGAGCGCCGGGTTGAAATCATTATCAAAGGCAAACTTAGTCACCGTGGTGCGTTAAATCGGGAAAACACCTTCGAGAATTTCATCGTTGGTAAATCCAACCAACTTGCCAGAGCTGCCGCGCAGCAAGTCGCGGAAAATCCGGGCTACGCCTATAACCCCCTCTTTATTTATGGAGGTGTAGGGTTAGGGAAGACTCACCTGATGCATGCGATAGGCAACTACATAGTAGCAAAAAAACCCACTGCCAAGGTGGTCTACTTGCATTCTGAAACCTTTGTAGCCACCATGGTTACTGCCCTGCAGCTCAATGCGATCAATGAATTCAAACGCTTCTATCGGTCGGTCGATGCCCTCCTGATTGATGATATTCAGTTTTTTGCCGGCAAAGAGCGGTCGCAGGAGGAGTTCTTCCATACATTCAATGCACTTCTCGAAGGCGGGCAACAGATAATCCTTACCTGCGATCGTTACCACAAAGAGATCAACGGCTTGGAAGAGCGGCTCAAATCTCGCTTTGGTTGGGGGCTCACTGTCGCAGTGGAACCGCCAGAATTGGAAACCCGCGCCGCAATCCTGATTAACAAGGCTGAGTTATGTAACGTGGAACTTCCTTACGATGCGGCCTTGTTTATTGCACAGAGACTCCGCTCCAATGTGCGTGAGCTGGAAGGGGCATTGAAACGGGTGATAGCACATGCCAACTTCAAGGCCGAGCCAATCGATCTGGACCTTATAAAAGAAGCATTAAGAGATTTGTTTGCCTTGCAGGACAAGTTGGTGACTATCGACAATATTCAGCGATCCGTGGCGGAATATTACAAGATCAAGATGGCGGATATGCTTTCCAAGCGGCGTAACCGTTCCGTGGCGCGCCCGAGACAGGTTGCGATGACCCTTTCCAAGGAACTGACAAATCACAGCTTGCCTGAGATTGGCGACGCCTTCGGCGGCAGAGACCATACTACAGTGATGCACGCGTGTAAGCAGATCAACAAGCTCAGACATAGTTCGATAGACATCCAGGAAGACTACAACAACCTGCTCAGATCACTCTCCAGCTAATGTAACGTATTGATAAATAAAGGAAAAAGGTATAGATGCATTTTGTAATTTCACGTGAAGCCCTGTTGAGACCGTTGCAGATGGTGAGCGGCGTTGTTGAGCGAAGGCAGACACTTCCTGTGCTCTCTAATGTCCTCCTGGTCTTGAAAGACAGTGAGCTCTCACTCACAGGGACTGATTTGGAGGTCGAGTTAGTTGGCCGGGTTCAGGTCGACCAGGCAAAGAAACCGGGTGAAATCACTGTGCCCGCCAGGAAATTGCTTGATATTTGTAAGTCTCTCGCAGACGAGGCAATAGTGGAAATAAAGCAGACAGACAACAAACTGATCCTCAAATCAGGACGTAGTCGGTTTACGCTTACTACCCTGCCGGCATCAGAGTTTCCTGGCGTTGAAGAAGAGCCCGATACTTTTTCCCTTACCATTACGCAAGCCAAGCTGAGGGACCTGCTTGATGCCACAAGCTTTGCTATGGCACAGCAGGATGTGCGCTATTACTTGAACGGCATGTTATTCGAAGTGGCTGCTGACTACTTGAGAGTAGTAGCAACGGATGGTCATCGCCTGGCAATGGAAACAGTTGGTATGAAAAATTCAATTAGTGAAACACAACAGCTCATTCTACCCAGGAAAGGCATCATGGAACTGGCGCGTCTTCTTTCTGATGAGGGCGGTGATATAGATCTGACATTCGGGCAAAACCACATCCGGGCCAGCATTCCGGAGTTCACGTTTACTTCAAAGCTGGTGGATGGAAAGTTTCCTGACTATAACCGCGTACTTCCCAAAGGGGGCGATAAGGTCATGACGGGCAATTGCCAGGAATTGCGCCAGGCCTTTGCGAGGGCAGCAATTCTTTCTAACGAGAAATATCGAGGCGTCAGGATTATGCTGTCAAATGGCGAGTTAAAAATCCTGGCCAACAACCCGGAACAGGAAGAAGCGGAGGAAGTGGTCTCTGTTGACTATAAGGGTGATTCACTCGAAATTGGCTTTAACGTGAGCTATCTCATAGATGTCTTATCTACGCTTGGTAGTAACAAAGCAAAATTCACGCTATCCGACCCAAATAGCAGTGCTCTTCTTGAGGCTGATGAAGGCAGTGATGCCTTGTACGTTGTTATGCCCATGCGACTCTGAGTTGAGGAATCAACTGCTTCTGCCCTTGCCTGCTATATGAGCACCATCAGTAAGCTCAACATCGATTCGCTTAGAAATATTCTGCAAGCCAGTCTGCAACTCAGTCCCGGTATAAATTTGCTCCATGGAGAGAATGGGAGCGGAAAAACCACCGTGCTGGAATCGATTCAATTGCTCGCTTCGGGTCAATCTTTTCGAACCAGCAAACTGGATTCTTTGATTAATGACGATAGGACGACTGCGGTTGTGTTTGCAGAGGTGGCCTCTGATCATAAGATTGGACTAAGTCGAACGCGACGCCAAGGCCATCAACTTCATCTGGATGGTGAGAAGCAGCGAAACTGGGATAACGTGGCGAGACAATTGCCAGTCCAGGTCTTGGATACGAGTTCATTTTTATTATTGGAAGGCGGTCCTAAAATGCGCCGGCGATTTCTCGACTGGGGAGTGTTTCACGTGGAACCTCTCTTCGTAGAAAATTGGCGAAAAACCCGTAAATGCCTGGCCAATAGAAATCTGTTGTTAAAGCAGTCCACCACAGACCGGGATCAACTGCGCGCCTGGGATTCGGAGCTGTGTTTGGCGGCGAAAGCGGTCGATTGTGCCAGGGCCCTTTACTTCGAGAGATTTGTTCCCATTTTCAATCGTGTTTATGAGTCTTTGGCGAAATCTGAGGTTGGCCCGTTATCACTTACGTATTCCAGGGGCTGGGACGCTGAGAAAGAGCTCTCCGATGTACTGTTGGAAAACAGGCATACTGATATCAAGTATGGCGCCACACAGAATGGTCCGCACCGGGCCGATGTGATCGTAAAATCCGGTATCAGGTTGGCAATGGAAACCCTCTCTCGGGGACAACAGAAAATCCTCGTTAGCACATTAAAAATTGCCCAGGGGATGCTGTTAACTGAGGCGCTGGAACGACACTGCATCTACCTTGTTGATGACCTTCCTGCGGAGCTGGATAGAAGAAACCGGGAAAAAGTGCTCAAAGAATTGATTGCTCTGAAAGGCCAACTATTTGTTACGTGTGTTGAGCGCGAAGCCCTTCAGATCCCCTGCCAGGTGCGGCCTGAAATGGCAGTGTTTCACGTGGAACGTGGTACAATAACGGCTTGATTTTCCATTAAATTATCCGATATTAAGGTATGTAGCCAGGCGTCGTTGCGCAGGCCCATTTCCTGGAGCAGTGGTATGACCAAAGATACAAAATATGAATACAATTCCGAGAGCATTAAGGTGCTGAAAGGGTTGGATGCGGTGCGAAAGCGCCCCGGAATGTATATCGGAGATACGGATGATGGCACTGGCCTCCATCACATGGTTTTTGAGCTTGTTGATAACTCGATCGATGAGGCGTTGGCCGGCCATTGTGACGTAGTGAGCGTCATTATCCATGTCGGGGAGACAATCACTGTTGCTGACAATGGCCGCGGGATTCCAACCGAGATGCACAAGGAAGGGGTGTCCGCCGCAGAAGTCATCATGACCGTGCTGCATGCCGGTGGGAAATTCGACGACAATAGCTACAAGGTGTCTGGAGGCCTGCATGGCGTAGGGGTTTCCGTGGTTAATGCCCTCTCAGAAGAGCTGAAGCTCACTATTCGCAGGGACAAGAAGGTCCATGAGCAATATTATGTCCATGGTATCCCTCAGGCGCCGCTGGGGGTAGTTGGCGAGACCAACTCCACTGGTACCGAGTGCCATTTCAAACCTTCACCCGCGACATTTACAAATATCGAGTTCCATTACGACATTATTTCGAACAAGCTACGTGAGTTAGCATTTCTTAACGCCGGAGTGACCATCAAGCTTACCGATGAGCGGTCAGGCAAGAATGAGGAATATAGATACGATGGCGGCCTGAAGGCTTTCGTGGAGTACCTCAATAAGAACAAGACCGCCGTGAACAAGCTCTTCCACTTTATCTCAGAACGTGAAAGCGACGGTATTACCGTAGAAGTGGCGCTCCAGTGGAACGATTCCTATCAGGAGAATATCTTTCCGTATACCAACAATATTCCTCAACGGGATGGCGGAACCCACCTGGCCGGTTTCCGCGGGGCGCTCACTAGAGTGTTAAAAAGCTATATTGACAAAGAGTTGGCAAATAAAAAAGGGAAAGAAGCTGTCACAACAGGTGATGACGCCCGGGAAGGCCTGACGGCAGTTATTTCTGTGAAAGTACCAGATCCCAAATTTTCCTCTCAAACCAAGGATAAGCTGGTGTCTTCCGAGGTGAAAGCCGTGGTAGAGCAAGAGGTAGCGGCCTATTTCAACGACTTCCTGATGGAGAATCCGGTTGATGCCAAGCTTATCGTCAACAAGATGATCGATGCGGCACGTGCCCGGGAAGCCGCACGCAAGGCGCGCGAGATGACCCGTCGAAAAGGCGCATTGGATATCGCGGGACTCCCCGGGAAACTGGCTGATTGCCAGGAGAAAGACCCGGCATTGTCAGAAATTTACATCGTGGAGGGCGATTCGGCGGGAGGCTCTGCCAAGCAGGGCCGAAACCGTAAGAACCAGGCTGTCTTGCCATTGAAGGGCAAGATTCTCAATGTCGAAAAGGCTCGCTTTGACAAGATGTTAAGTTCTGTAGAAATTGGCACCCTGATCAAGGCGTTGGGCTGCGGCATAGGCAACGAAGAATTTGCTCCTGAAAAGCTCCGCTACCACAGCATAATTATCATGACCGATGCCGACGTAGACGGTTCTCACATTCGCACATTGCTGCTGACCTTCTTTTTCAGACAAATGCGGGAATTGGTGGATCGCGGCCACATTTTTATTGCTCAACCCCCGCTTTACAAGATTCGTAAAGGCAAACAGGAGCAGTATCTAAAAGATGACGGAGAGCTCGCCAGATATCAAACCCAGACAGCCCTGGAAGGCGCGAGTCTACATGTAAACGCAGATGCCCCGGGCATTGCAGGCGATTCATTGGAAGCTTTAGTCAAGCAATTCAACGAGACTTACGCAATCATTAGCCGATTGGCCCGGGTCTACCCAACCGAAATCCTGGAGGCGATGATATTCACAAGAACGCTCGCTGAGGAAGAATTGAAATCGGAGGAGAAGATTCAGCAGTGGACTGCCGAAGTAACCGAAAACCTCCAAAAGCAACATCCTGGAGTGAGCGCCAACTATACACTGCAAGTACGTGAAGATCTTGAGCGCCATTTATTTCTCCCCGAAGCAATATTGAACCTGCATGGGCTCGAGAAGACGTTTGGTTTCCGGCGGGACTTCTTCCACTCTGGTGAGTATCGCGCAATTGCCGAGTTGGGTGAGACGCTGGACGGACTGATTGAGAAAGGCGCCTACGTGAAACGCGGTGATCGCACCCATGAGATTTCGAGTTTTGCCGAAGCCATTGAATGGTTAACGAGTGACGCGATGAAGGGACATTATTTACAGCGCTACAAAGGGCTTGGCGAGATGAACCCTGACCAACTCTGGGAAACCACGATGAATCCGGAAACCCGGCGTATGTTGCAAGTCACTATTGACGATGCAATTGGAGCAGATCAGCTCTTCAATACGTTGATGGGAGACCAGGTCGAACCAAGACGGGAATTTATCGAAGAAAACGCGCTGGCCGTAGAAAACCTTGATATCTAAATTTGAATAACAGGTCAGGGTATCTAGCGCAACTCTAATTGCTGGCGTATCCAGCGCTCAGTCTGTTCGGTTAACTCATTAGCATTCTGGGCTGAAACGGCAATCGGTTCCCCTATTACAACTCGAATGTTTCCGGGTTGCTTCATGAATTTTCTGGCCGGCCAACAATCACCAGCGTTATGGGCGATAGGCACTATTGGTGCCTGCGCCGCTACGGCCAGCCTGGCGCCACCTCTGGAGAAGCGCCTCACCTCCCCGGCAGACGATCTAGTCCCTTCAGGAAACACGATCACGGAATAGCCCTGTTTTATTCTGTCGACACCCTGGGTCAACAAAGACTTGACGGCTTCTCGCGGTTGCGACCGATCGATGGCTATTGGCTTTTGTAAACGCATAGCCCAACCCCAGAAAGGTATGTTCATCAGCTCCTTTTTTAGAATAGGCGAAACGGGGAACTTGAGCTTGTAAAACAAGATGGTTTCCCAGGTACTCTGATGATTGGAAATTATTATGACAGGCTGTTCAGGAATGTTTTCACGGCCGATGATCTGATACGTAACGCCGCAGGAGACTCGTAACCATAGAAGCACAGTATTGCACCAAGTTGATGCGAATACATGGCGACCACGAGCAGGAAGCAGCGGGAACAGCAGGATGAAGCATGCTGACATGAAAATGGTAGTCGGCACGTAGCCGAGGTAGAACACCAGGGAACGCACGAACAAACCGGCAGGATTACGCATTGGCAGGTAGAATCAGTTCGTTAACTGCTGAGGCTAAATCGTCGAAAACAGGAATAGTTGCAGATCCTTTGCTCACTAATTCTTGCTCGGTCCGTGTTCCGTTTCCGGTCCTGACCAGGATCGGATTCAAACCAAAAGATTGAGCGGCCTGTATATCTTTATAGCTATCGCCAACAAGATAACAACCATGTAACGAACAAGCGTATTCTTGTTCAATCTGCTCTAGCAACCCCGTGGCTGGTTTTCGACAGAGGCAGTTATCTTCAGGCTGGTGCGGGCAGTAAAAGATACCATCAACCAATCCGCCGGCATCTTCGACCATAGAACAGAGCTTATAATGAATATTTGCCAGCGCGTACTCGTCGAATAACTGCCTCCCCAGGCCTGACTGATTACTGGCGATAACTACCAGAAAACCCGCTATATGCAGGTTAGCAATAGCTTCCAGGCTCCCAGGGATAGGTATCCATTCATCAGCAGTCTTTATATATAAATTGGAGTCTTCGTTGATAACCCCATCTCGATCTAGAACGATAATCTTCATGGGGCAATGTTCAACGCCAAGTTATCAACCCTAATTATGATGCAGGTAAGAAATATCGGCAGTTTGCAGAAACAATTCACGTAAACGCTGCAGCAGGGCGAGCCGGTTGTCCCGAAGAGCGGCGTCATCACACATCACAAGGACTTCATCAAAAAACTTATCCACGCTGTCTTTCAAAGAGACCAAAGAATGCAAACCATCCTTGTATGATCCTGCTTTAAACAAAGGAGCCACTTCTACTACTTTGTTTGCTAGCTGCCGGTGAAGGGCTTGTTCAGCAGGCTCCTGAAGCAATTCTTCCTTAACTTGCGCGCCAACGAAGGAGCATTCCTGTTTGGCCAGCAGGTTCGAGACACGTTTGTTTGCTGCAGCCAGAGCTGCAGATTCCTCGAGCTCGCTAAAGTTGTGTACAGCCAATATCCGCCTGTGGAAATCCAGAGGGCGTTGCGGTTTCAGGGCAAATACTGACTGAAAGACCTCACTCGAAACGCCCTCCTCGATATACCAGGCTTTGAAGCGCTCCAGCATAAATTCAAAGACGTCGCCTGCAGTGTCTTTCTGTAGCTCGATATCATTGAACCCGGAAACAGCCGTTTCGATGTAAGTCAGGACATTCAGGTCCAGCTCTTTCTCAACGATAATGCGCAAGATTCCTATGGCACTACGGCGCAGAGCGAAGGGATCCTTGGAACCCGTGGGTGGCTGACCGATACCAAAGAGACCAACCATTGAATCCAATTTGTCGGCAATCGCCAGGACTGTACCGGTTACTGTTGATGGCAGGCTGTCTCCGGAGAACCTGGGTTGGTACTGCTCAAGCAGAGCGCGGGCCAGTTCTTCAGGCTCACCATCATTGAGTGCGTAGTAGTACCCCATGAGGCCTTGCAAGTCTGCAAACTCACCCACCATGCTGGTCAGTAAGTCGCATTTGGAAAGCAGGGCGGCGCGACTGCAAAGCGCTTCATCACCGCCGACACCTTTCGCGATAGCGGCAGCGAGAGCCGCTACACGTTGCGACTTGCTGTAGATAGTCCCAAGCTTCTCGTGAAAAACGATACTCTTTAGCTGGTCTGTGCGCGATTCAAGGGAACGCTTCCGGTCAGTCTCATAAAAGAAGCGTGCATCAGCGAGGCGCGGCCGTATCACGCGTTCATTGCCTTTGACTACTTGCGAGGGATCTTTGCTGACGATGTTACTGATGGTGATAAATTTAGGGAGCAGCGTGCCTTCCTTGTCGGTCAAATAAAAGCATTTCTGATGCGCCTTCATCGTCAGGATAAGCGCTTCGGCAGGCACTTCGAGAAAATGCTCATCAAACTGTCCGGTTAGTGCTACCGGGTATTCGACTAAACCGGTTACTTCATCCAAAAGAGATTCATCGATCACCGGAGTGGCCTTCGCCTTGCGGCCTTCCTCTTCTACCAGTTTGCGAACTAATTCTTTGCGTTTCTCAAAGCTGGGAATAACACCGCCAGTTTCCTCCAGCAATTCTTCATAATCAGAGGCGTCTACTATCTGAATCGCCTCGTTATGGTGAAATCGATGACCGAAGGAGTGTGACTCGGTTTTGACTCCCAATACAATTGTTGAGATCGACTCGCTGCCCAGCATGAGCACGGCCCAGTGTACAGGCCTGACAAATTCTTCCCTGGAACTTCCCCAGCGCATGCGTTTCGGGATTGGCAGTTGAGCGAGGGCAGTACTGACTATTTCTGGCAACAACTCCGTTGTAAGTTTGCCGGCCTCGATTGAAGAAAACGCCAGCTTTTCAGTACCGTCAATTTCAGATCGACTCAGCTCACTTACTTCCACACCACAGGATTTGGCGAAGCCTAATGCCGCTCTAGTAGGATTGCCCTCCGAATCGAAGGCGGCCTTAACAGCCGGACCCAGGCGCGCGATTTTCTTGTCGGCCTGTTTATCTTGTAATGCGCTAACCAGCACTGCCAGGCGACGTGGTGTGGCATATCGACAGGAAACGGAAAAATCGAGCTGCTCACGCTTTAGACCCGCAGTAATTAGTTGTTCCAGTGATTTAGACAGAGCGCTGAGAGCATTAGGAGGCAGCTCTTCGGTACCTAGTTCAAATAACAAGTCGCGATCAGGCATAGCTCTAATATTCCAGGTATTCTTTTCTCAACGCTTCGGTTGCCAGAGGAAACCCTAATCGCTTGCGGCTCTCGAAATAAGCTTTGGCAACCAGCCTTGCCAAAGTTCGGACTCTCAATATGAAGCGCTGTCTTTCAGTGACAGATAGAGCTTTTCGCGCATCCAGCAAGTTGAAATAGTGAGAGGCTTTTAATACCTGTTCATAGGCAGGCAGGGCCAGATCTTTTTCCAAGAGAGCATTACATTGTTGTTCTGAGTCATCGAAATATTGAAACAATTTTTCAATATCGGCGTGTTCAAAGTTATAAGCAGACATTTCAACTTCGTTCTGCTTGAACACATCGCCATAGGTAACTACGCCAGCCGGGCCGTCAGCCCAGACGATATCGTAAATACTGTCCACACCCTGCAGGTACATGGCGATTCTTTCAATACCGTAAGTAATTTCACCACTTACCGGGTGACACTCCAGGCCGCCCACCTGCTGGAAATAGGTAAACTGGGTGACCTCCATTCCGTTCAACCATACTTCCCAACCCAAGCCCCAGGCACCCAGAGTGGGAGACTCCCAATTGTCTTCGACGAAGCGGATATCATGAATGCTCATATCGATGCCAAGACTCGTCAGCGAAGCAAGATACAAATCCTGGATATCATGGGGCGAAGGCTTCAGGATGACCTGAAATTGGTAGTAGTGTTGCAGGCGGTTCGGGTTTTCACCATAACGACCGTCGGTGGGTCTCCGGCAGGGTTGCACGTATGCCGTGTTCCAGGTCTCCGGACCGATTGCGCGTAAGAAAGTTGCAGGATGAAACGTACCGGCCCCCACTTCCAGGTCCAGCGGCTGCAAGACAACACATCCTTTTTCGGCCCAAAAATGCTGTAATGCCAGCACCAGGTCCTGAAAGGTTTTTACATTCTTGGGTGCTTCCACAATGGTGATGAATTGTTCAGAAAATCAAAGGGCTGCAATTATCCTCGATTATCTGGAACTAATCCACAGGCGCATGATTGATGCACCAACCTGGCCCCATTTCAGAACACAATTGTCTTTCCCATGTTTGGTTCTAAAATAGTCTGCCGAATGAGACCGTGAAATAACAATAAGCGAGTATTGCCATTCAATTTCTAAGCTACGTTTTCTTGAAATGCTTCCTGGTAGTGTGTGCCTGGCTGCCTATGCCAGTACTGCATGGCTTAGGCAAGGTCTGGGGATTGCTGCTGTTTATGCTCCCGAGCCGCAGCCGCGCCACGACACTTATCAACCTCAGGGCTTGTTTCCCCCATCGCAGTGAAGCTGAAATTTTACAGCTGGCCAGGCAGAGCCTGGTAAACACGGCTTGCACGGCTCTGGAGATGGGTAAGGCCTGGTTGCCTGTTATAGAAAAAACCCTCGCGCAGGTTGTTGATAAAGACGCTGCAGGAATGCAAAGCCTTGAGGCTGCGCTTATAGCGAAAAAGGGCGTCATCGTGTTAGCACCTCATCTGGGTAACTGGGAGATCTTTGGATTCGCAATTAGTGACAATCAAGATGCCACTTTCCTTTATCAGCCTCCCAAGATTTCGGCCCTGGATAAGCTAATTCGTCGGGCGCGCAGCCGCAGCGGCATAAAAATGGTCCCTACCGACCGTAAAGGGGTTGCGCAGCTGTTAAAGGCACTACAACGGGGAGGCCTGATTGGCGTCCTGCCGGATCAGGTGCCTGCCGATGAAAGTGGCGTTCACGCCCGTTTCTTCGGACAGCAGGCGTTTACCATGACCTTGGTGAGCAGACTGGTGCAGCGCACTGAAGCAAGAGTGTTTTGCGGTTTTGCGATGAGACTACCCCACAGCGCAGGATTCAAAATCATCGTGCAGGAAGCCGACCCTTCTATCTACAGTGAGAATCTCGAGGATTCCGTAAATGGGCTTAATCGGTCGGTGGAAAAAGCAGTCGGAATGGCAATCTCTCAGTACCAATGGGAATACAAACGATTGCGGCGGCAACCCGATGGGAAAAACCTCTATTAGGTGCTTAATCGGAAATTAACTGTAAGCCAGAGCGGCCATATACTTGTTCAGAGGCTCCCTAGCGGCGCCAGAACATCGGCGTAAACAAGACCAGCAATGTAAAGACCTCGAGCCTGCCTAACAACATGGCCACGCAAAGAATCCACTTCGCCGTCGCTGGCAAGGCACCGTAGGTTTCAGCCACATTGGCCAGGCCTGGTCCAAGATTGTTGATGCAGGCCCCCACTGCGCTGAAGGCGGTGATAATGTCGAGCCCGGTGGCCAGCAGAGCCAGTAACATAACCATGAAGGCCATGACATAGACGGCAAAGAATCCCCACACCGACTCAATCACTCGATCAGTAACTACATTGCGTCCTAACTTGATTGGAATAACCGCCTTCGGATGGATCAGGCGCTGCACTTCACGAAACCCTTGTTTGAAAATCAGCAGGATGCGTATCACCTTCATTCCGCCACCTGTTGATCCGGCACATGCACCGATGATGGCAGCATAGAGCAGCATATAGGGAAGAAAGAGTGGCCAGGAATTAAAGTCTGCCGTAGTGAATCCTGTAGTAGTTGCAAATGAAACCACCTGGAACACACCTTTGGTGACAGATTCAGAAATACCTGTGTACACATCTGAGAAGAACAACACCGCGACTGTAACAACCGATACAGAAACCAGAATAAAGCTATAGAACAAAAACTCCGGATCTGCCAGATAGTGTTTGCCAATGCGCCGCTGCCAGGTCGTAAAATGCAGTGCAAAGTTGATGCCAGCGATAAACATAAAGACGACCGCGACCATTTCCACGGCAGGACTGTTAAAAAAGCCAAGACTCGCATCATGGGTTGAGAAGCCACCGATTGCCACAGTAGTCAGGCTATGGCTGATAGCGTCGAACAGATTCATGCCGACAACCCAGTAAGCCAGTGCACAGACAACGGTAAGTGACAGGTAGATATACCAGAGCGCCTTCGCTGTTTCGGCCAGGCGTGGCACCAGCTTATTGTCTTTAACCGGGCCTGGGCTTTCTGCCCGATACAGCTGCATGCCGCCAATTCCCAACATCGGCAGCAAAGCTATGGCGAGTACGATGATTCCCAGCCCGCCGAGCCATTGCAGCAGCTGGCGATAAAACAGGATGGATTTCGGTAAATCGTCGAGTCCAGAAATCACCGTCGCGCCAGTCGTTGTCAAGCCTGATAGCGACTCGAAGACGGCATCGGTGAGTGATAGCTCTATTGATGAGGACAGCATGAAAGGCAGGCATCCCGCGGTGCCCAGCACTGCCCAGAACAGTGTTACTACGAGAAATCCGTCTCTGGTTCCCAGCTCTTCATGAGAGCGTGCGGTAAGAAGCAGTAGTACTAACCCAGTACTGCCGATGATCATTAAGGAATAGAGAAACACCATTGCCATGCCGTCTTCATAAATAAAAGAGACCAGCATCGGCGGCAGATTGCTTAACAAGCTGAACAGCATGAGCAGGATGCCGAGAATCTTTACTATGATTGAAGCGTGCATTGAACCCTAGAAGAAGCTGAAGCCAACTTGGAACAAGCGTTCAACTTCCTTTATTCTCTTTCTATCTACGAGGAACATAATGACATGATCGTCAGATTCAACCACCAGGTCATCGTGTGCTATTAGCACTTCTTCATTTCTGACAATTGCACCAATGGTTGTACCTTCTGGTAAATCAATATCCGCAATAGCACGCCCGACGACTTTAGACGATGCGGGATCGCCATGAGCAATCGCTTCCATCGCTTCTGCGGCACCACGACGTAAAGAGTGCACGTTTACTACGTCGCCACGTCGAACGTGAGTTAACAAGCTGCCAATGGTGGCTTGCTGTGGTGAAATTGCGACGTCTATTTCTCCGCCTTGTACCAGGTCTACGTAGGCTGTGTTGTTGATCAGGGCCATTACTTTCTTGGCCCCGAGACGTTTTGCTAACAGGGAAGACATGATGTTGGCTTCATCGTCATTTGTGAGCGCTATAAACACATCGGTATCTTCGATATTTTCTTCTATCAACAGTTCCCGGTTAGAAGCTTCCCCGTTCAAAACAATGGCCTTATTCAGTTGTTCCGATAGATAGGTACAGCGCTCAGGGTCAGTTTCGATGAGTTTGACCTGGTAGCGCTGTTCTATATTCTGTGCAAGACGCAGCCCTATGTTGCCGCCGCCGGCAATAATCAAGCGCTTGTAGGGCTTGTCCACGCGGCGCAACTCACCCATACAGGCGCGAATATTTTCCTGCGCTGCAACGAAGAAAACCTCGTCTTCTGCCTCGATAACTGTTGATCCTTCCGGAATAATGGGGCGGTCCTTTCTGAATATCGCTGCAACGCGGGCGTCTATATTTGGCATGTGCTGCCGTAACAGGCGGATCTCCTGTCCAACGAGCGGCCCACCATAGAACGCCTTCACAGCAACCAGTTGCACCTTGCCGTCGGCAAAGTCGAGAACCTGGAGAGCGCCAGGCAGCTCTATCAGGCGCGCGATGTAGTCAGACACGATCAACTCTGGACTGATCACTACATCCACTGCGATTCCGTGTTTGCCGAAAAGTTTCTCGCTCACCAGGTAACTGGTGGACCTGATACGGCAGATTTTCTTGGGAGTTTGGAACAGGGAGTAGGCAACCCGACAGGCAACCATATTGATCTCGTCACTGCCAGTAACGGCGATTATCATGTCGGCGTCTTCGCCCCCTGCTCGTTCCAGGACGTCCGGATGTGAGCCTTGTCCGACTATGGTGCCTATATCGATATGGTCTTTTAGTTCGCGGAGTTTGGCGGCGTCAGTGTCGACGACAGTAATAGCATTTTTCTCATTCGCCAGTGTTTCGGCGAGCGTGCTTCCAACCTGGTCTGCACCGAGAATAATAATTTTCATGGGAGTAATTCTCTACAACTACGGACTAAGTTCAGGCAAGGTCTTTCGAAGTAAGCAGAAGAAAAATCCATCGGGGCCATCAATTGCACCAGTGAGGAGCTGTCGTCCATAGCGGCATTCTACTCCCCAATCGGCCACGATGCTTTCATATTTAGCGTCAGGTACCGACTGCAGAAACGCTTCGATGATTAACTCGTTCTCTGCTCGAAAAATTGAGCAGGTGGTGTAGAGCAACAAGCCGTTTGATTTCAGCGTGGGCCAAAGTGCGAGCAAGAATTGTTGCTGCTCTGCCTGCAGCGCCTCCACATTCGCTGGCGAGCGTAACAACTTGATGTCCGGATGGCGGCGAATAACACCTGAGGCTGAACAGGGGGCATCCAATAAGATGCGATCGAAGGACTCTGAGTTCCACCATTTTTCAGTCACCTTAGCATCGGCGCAGTGGGTGTTGGCCTGTAAACCGAGCCTTTGCAAATTCTCAGTAAGCCGCAGCAAGCGTCTCGGGTCCGCGTCAATTGCGGTAACAGAAGTTAGTGAGCGCTCGCTTTCGAGAATATGACAGGTTTTCCCTCCGGGCGCGGCACAGGCGTCGAGTACGGTTAACCCGGGGTTGAGTTGCATAAGCGGAGCAACCAGTTGCGAAGCCTCGTCCTGCACACTGATCTGCCCGTCTGAAAACCCTGGCAAATCTTTCACAGGACAGGGATCTGCCAGGTAGATGGAGGTAGCGCAAAGTGGGCCGGCCTGCGCGGCAATTCCAGCAGCGCTCAGCCTCTCTAACACTTTATCTCTGGTAGTGTGTTGTAGATTGACGCGCAATGTCATGGGCGGCCGAGAGTTGTTGTTGGACAGAATTTGTCTGGCCTGGTCGGGCCACTGATCGAACAGGGCATCGACGATCCATTGCGGGTGGGCACTGGTAGCGACGAGGGAGGACTCTTCCAATCGGCGCTCCAACTCCGCCTGGTTTCTCAGGTAGTTTCGCAAGACAGCGTTAACCAGTGACTTTCCCCAGGACTTTCCCAGAAACTGGGCAGCAGAGACAGTCTCGTTAATCACAGCATACCCAGGTGTGGATAAATGTTTTAACTGATAGAGACCAATAATAAGAAGCGATTCCAGATTCCTGTCCTTTGCCTTGAATGGTTTACTCAATAATGGCTGGAGCAATTGCTCCAGCTGAAAAAACCAGCGACAGGAGCCGTAACTAATTTCTTGCAATAGTGAATAGTCTGGCAAGTCCCGGTATTTTTCAAGATGACTGGTAAGCGAACCATTGCCATTCCGTAGTGCCGTCAAAATACTGGCAGCGATAGCTCGGCAATTTGTCGCGCTCATGCAGGCAGAGCTTCAGAACTGGAGAATTGCTTACTGATTGGGAAAAGTGCCGGGCGAGAATTAGAGAGATCACGAACACTGGCAGGCTTTTTTCCCGGCAGCTGAACTGATGTTATTCGCAGCGAAGATGTCTGGCATGCCACCTTAAAATAGTCCTTTCCTGCGTCGACTATGGTGCCAGGCGCTGCGTCAAAAATATCAGGTGATGGCGTCGCCTTGAGCAATCGTAGTCTGTCGCCCTCGAGAAAAGAATAGGCAGGCGATCGCCCGATACCCGCACGTATCGTACGATTAATCGCTTCGGCAGATTGCTCCCAGTTCACCAGGGACTCCGCTTTCTGCAGCTTTTCAGCATAGCTGGCACCTTCCTCACTCTGTCGAGTTGGCGCTTTTCTGAGTTTCGCAAGATTGTCCAATGTATATAGCAAAGCCTGCTCACCGGATCGTTGTAGCTTCGCCTCGAGATCTACACGCGTGTCAGTTGTGTCGATATTTACAGACTGACGATAAAGCATGTCGCCTGTATCAAGTCCTGCGTCCATCTGCATAATTGTGACACCCGTCTCCTTGTCTCCCGCAAGGATAGCTCGCTCAATTGGTGCGGCACCACGCCAGCGAGGCAAAAGCGATGCATGTACATTGATGCAGCCAAATCTGGGAATATCGAGAACTACCTGTGGAAGAATGAGTCCATAGGCAACCACTACCAAAACATCCAGCTGCAGATTTTTTAGAATCTGTTGCGGTTCTTCTGATCGCAGAGTCCCGGATTGAAAAACGGGAACGGCATGTGATACAGCAATTTGTTTAACTGGACTGGCAAGTAATTTTCTACCGCGACCTGCTGGCCGATCGGGTTGCGTGAATACCGCAACTACTTCATGAGATGACTGTAACAGTGCAGACAAATGTGCAGCGGCAAATTCAGGAGTACCTGCAAAACAAAGTCGCAATTTTCCCATAAGTAATCAGGCTGACTTCTTATGATCTTTTTCGAGCTTGCTGCGTATACGTTGTCGCTTTAACGCACTGAGATAGTCGACGAAGAGCTTGCCATCGAGATGATCGATTTCGTGTTGAATGCAGGTAGAGAGGATTCCGTCTGCTTCAAGCTGGAAAGATTCTCCCTGCTTGTCAACAGCAGTAACCCTGACGGCACTTGGCCGGGCCACGGTTTCATAGAAGCCGGGCACAGAAAGGCAGCCCTCGTCATATTCGGTTAGTTCATCCTCAATTACTTCATAAGTTGGATTAATGAAGACTTGCGGGCTATCTTTTTCTTCAGAAATATCCAGCACAAGGAGCCTTTTGTGGACGTTTACCTGGGTCGCTGCGAGCCCAATACCCAGTGCTTCGTACATGGTTTCAAGCATATCATTGATCAAGACTTCGAGTTTGGCGTCGAAAACAGTTACGGGGGCTGCCATTTTCCTTAATCTGGGGTCAGGAAATTCCAGGATCTGTAAAATTGTCATCGTCTCGTAAGATCTGTTTTGAATGGAAAATAAAAGAACCAGTCTGTGAACTGCTTCTAGTGATAATTATACCGTATTGCTAAGATATCTATGCCTCTAAGTGCAGATTATTTATGATGAAAACTTCAAAAACAAAGGTTTATCTGGGCGCCCTGTTATTCTATATAGGCGCATTTGTTCCAGTTTCAACGGTACATGCCCAGGGCTCGCTGCTACTCGGTGATTACCCGGAAAGCTATACAGTTGCGGAAGGCGACACGTTGTGGAATATCGCCAGCCAGTTCCTGCAGAACCCTGAGCAATGGACGCAGATCTGGCGCCCCGATCCCTATCTGGATAATTCCGACCTGATCTATCCCGGCGATATGCTGAGTGTTGGGTTCGTGGGCGGAAGTCCCAGAATCCTGGTACAGCGAGGTAATCGTGAGGTTGAGGAACTCGGTCCAGTGATCAGGGAAGAGATGTTGTCGAGTTCGATTCCAGCTATTCCACTGGAATCCATCGAAAACAGCTTTACCCGAAACCGGATTATTGAGCAGGAACTGTATGATGCCGCGCCCTATATCGTGGAAAATCTGGGAAGCAACCTGGCCATAGGTACAGGCGATGAAGTGTATGCCCGGGGAAGCTGGCCAATAGGGACCAGTTCTTTCGAAGTCTATCGAATAGGCCGTTCCTTTATGGACGCTTCAGGCAACGAATTGATCGGGGTAGAGGTTGAATACCTCGGTTTTGCAAGTATTGTCGAAGAAGCAGGCCCGGGCCTACGCCGCATGCTGATCAACAACAGCAGTAAGGAAATTCGAGTTGGTGACCGCTTACTAATTCGAGAGGAATCACGAATCGGCGCGACTATATTTCCAACCGAGCCGGTGGCAGATATTGAAGGCGAGATAATCGCTTTTCTGAGTGGAGACGCGCTGGCATCTCAGCTGGATACTGTGATTATCAACCTGGGGATCGAAGATAGTCTGGCAGTTGGTGACATATTGTCAATCCAACAGAAAGGCGCAAGGATGGTTGATAGGGTAGAACGTGATCGCCTGCCCTTTCGAGAAAGGATGCGAGCAATCTTTCGCAGTGAGCGCGTGCAGTTGCCTGGCAAGGACATTGGCACCCTGTTGGTGTACAAGACATTCGACCAATTAAGCTATGCAGTAATACTGAGCAGCCTGGAACCCATCCAGGTAAGCAACCAGGTAGTAAGCCCATAAATTTCGTCTAAGATTATTTCCATTGCTCAAGGATGAACCATGGAAACTCAACATCGGGAAGACTCTCTTCGACACCTCGAAGATTATCTTCGACTTTTTCACTGTCGTGAGCTTCCTGTCGCGCGGTTTTCAGCGCTGCTTTCGCAATTTGGAAACCTGACAAGAATCCGCTCGCATTCAACACTGGAGATGGCCGATTGGGGGCTCACTCCGGAGCAAGTGCGCGTTCTCGCAGAGCCTAAATATGCAAAAGATGTCGCTAATTTCGTCGATAGAGACCTGAACTGGCGAGAAACTGCGACTAATTCTATAGTTTGCTACGAAGATAACGCCTATCCTGAACTCTTGCGGCAGACTGCAGGTGCCCCTGCATTGCTGTATGTCAGAGGCCGCATTAAGAGTCTTACCGAGCCATTGTTCGCAATTGTTGGTAGTCGCAAATCGAGCAGCTACGGGCTTCGTATTGCTTACTGGATGGCACACGAGCTGGGCAGAATTGGTCTTGGAATCTGTAGCGGTCTGGCGAAAGGCATTGATGCTCAGTCCCACGCAGGAGCATTGGCAGCGGATGCCGGGACAATCGCTGTCATGGGAACGGGGGCAGATATTATTTATCCTGCTGCCAATCGCCAGCTGGCCGAGCGCATTCTGCAAAATGGCGCCCTGGTTACGGAATTCCCATTAGGCACCCAGCCATTGCCCGCACACTTTCCCCAGCGCAATCGCATCATCAGTGGTCTTAGTTCAGGCGTGCTGGTCGTTGAAGCGACCACGCGAAGCGGCTCGTTGATAACCGCCAGACTGGCTCTCGATCAAAACCGGGACGTATTCGCGATTCCAGGTGCAGTGAGCAGTCCGGTATCGAGAGGCTGCCATCAGTTAATCAAGCAAGGGGCTAAACTGGTGGAAACGCCGGAAGACATATTGGAGGAGCTCACGCTGTTGAATCCTTCGTTACCTGCTGACTCCTCTGCAGGCTATGAGCCGCTTTGTGATCCTCCACTTGAGAAGGCAATTGGGAACAACGCACAACGTCGGCTTATTCTCAAGGCCCTGCAAGCTGAGAGTTGTCTGTTGGAGACACTGCTTGAGCGCACAGGTTTGGACTTGCAGCCATTAAATAATGAACTGGTACAGCTGGAAGTTGAAGGGCACATCGAATCGATTGGCGGCCGATATGCAAGGGTGTTTCAGACGCCCTTGCATAGGGTGACAGACTGAGGTAGTTTCCCCGTTTTTATCCTGGAAGCGAAACTATGAGCAAACCCTTTGTCTCTATATTAATGGGGTCAGAATCCGACCTCAAAATCATGCAGGAAGCGGCGGATACTCTGAAGCAACTGCAGATTGATTACGAGATCAAGATTACTTCCGCCCATAGAACTCCAACTGCCACTCAACAGTTCATTAGCGATGCCGAGTCTCGGGGTTGCCAGATCTTTATTGCAGGAGCCGGGCTCGCTGCACACCTTGCCGGCGCGACGGCGGCTCATACCACTAAACCCGTTATCGGCGTTCCTATCGATGCTGGCCCATTAAATGGACTTGATGCCTTGCTATCTACGGTGCAGATGCCCGGGGGCATTCCGGTTGCAACAGTGGCTATCGGCAAGGCCGGCGCCAGGAATGCAGCCTACCTCGCCGCGCAAATTTTAGCCCTGGCAGACAGTGAACTGGCTGAACGAGTTTGCGCCGAACGGAAAGCGAACGCTGAGAAAGTTCAAGCACAGGATAAGGCTCTTCAGGCCAGACAACAGTAAATCCCCATTTCAGCTCAGAAGATTTATCCCTATGGGCCAGCAAGACCTGCACATTGCCTGTGGCCATCTTTTGCAAGGCCACGTCATCGCCTATCCTACCGAAGCAGTATGGGGATTGGGCTGTGATCCCGACGACCGCAAAGCCGTGGTACGCCTGCTCGCGATCAAGCAACGACCCATTGAAAAGGGATTAATTCTGGTTGCAGGCAGCCTGGATCAGTTGGGAGAATTGTTGAACCCACTGAAGAAATCCGAGCTTGATCAGCTACACGCCACGTGGCCCGGTCCAGTTACCTGGTTGATTCCCGATACGAAGCGACTAATTCCATCCTGGATAAAAGGCTGTCACGAGTCAGTAGCGATTAGAGTTAGCGCACATCCCGTAGTTCAAGCGCTATGCTTGCAGTTTGGCAAACTACTCGTTTCAACGTCTGCCAATGAAGCTGGCGCACCACCGGTGAAGTCTCTTGCTGATTTGAAACAACGTTTCGCAGACAAAATAGACTACATTATCGAGGGAGAGCTCGGCACAAGCCCGGCACCCACCGAAATACGTGACCTGCAGACAGGACAGGTATTTCGCTAGAAGAACAGACAAATGCTAGTAATGAGGAAAACAAGTTGAATTCAGTTGATACAGAAGCAGTGAAAACCTTTCTTCTGGCTCTTCAGGGTGATATCTGCAGCGGACTGGAAAGCCTGGATGCTCTGGCTAAATTTCGTACTGATCAGTGGGACAGGGACGAGGGTGGCTCGGGCATCACACGAGTGATCAGCGGGGGGGAAGTATTCGAAAAAGGGGGAGTCAATTTTTCCCATGTGTTTGGCAAAGCCATGCCCGCCTCAGCATCAGCTACGCGCCCCGATCTTGCCGGAAGGGCATTCCAGGCGATGGGAGTATCACTGGTCATTCATCCACTAAATCCTTTTGTGCCAACATCCCACGCGAACTTTCGCTTATTCGTGGCCGAGAAAGAGAATGAAGAACCAGTGTGGTGGTTTGGGGGAGGCTACGACCTGACACCCTACTACGGCTTCGTGGAAGACTGTGTGCACTGGCACACCATTGCCAGGCAATCCTGTACCGAATTCGGTACGGATTACTACCCCAGGTTCAAGCAAGAATGTGATGAGTACTTTTTTCTCAAGCACCGTAATGAAACACGCGGAGTCGGGGGCTTGTTTTTCGATGACTTTAACGAGCTCGGCTTCGAACAAAGTTTTGCCTTTGTCCGATCGATGGCCAATAGTTACTTGAATGCTTACGCCCCAATCATCGAAAAAAGAAAGGCCACTGAGTTCACTGCACAACACAAACAATTTCAGGAATACCGCCGCGGGCGTTATGCTGAATTTAACCTGGTCTATGATCGGGGCACCGTGTTCGGTCTGCAATCCGGTGTCGGGCGTATCGAATCGATACTCATGTCGCTACCACCGGTAGTCAGGTGGACTTACAATTGGCATCCTGAACCTGGAAGCGAAGAAGAAAAGCTCTATACTGACTTTTTACAGCCCAGAAATTGGGTCTGAAGCAAGCAGGAATGAACAAACAGGGCCGAACAAAACAAGTCTCTCTATGCTAGTAAATTGTGGGTAATTCGTTACCCGCAACAGAACGCTGAAGAGAGCAGCACACCAGCTATAGGAACGAATGAAACATGTCTCTCTATGCCGTCGTGGGTAACCCTGTTGCCCACAGCAAATCACCCCGGATTCACCAGATGTTCGCCGAGCAAACCGGACAGGATCTGGAATACGTGGCGATTACTGTAGAATCCAGTGGCTTCAACGCCTTTGTGCATAAGTTTTTCGATGATGGCGGCCAGGGTCTGAACGTAACGGTGCCATTTAAGGAGGCGGCTTACGAACTCGCGGACCAGCATGCCCCGCGTGCTGCGCTGGCGAAATCGGTTAATACGCTGTTTCTGGATGGCAGTGGTGTACTCTGTGGAGACAATACCGACGGCCTGGGACTGACGAGAGACATTCAGGAGAATAACGGTTTCTCGATTCAGGATAAGCGCGTGCTTATGCTCGGAGCAGGTGGTGCAGTGCGGGGTGTGCTCGCCGAGCTTATCAATCACCAACCGCAGTCAATCAAGTTGCTTAACAGAACACTGTCCAGAGCAGAGACTCTGGTGGGAGAGTTTGCGACACACTTCACTCTAGAAGTTCAAAACTACGATGATTTTTCTGACAGCAGTTTTGACCTGATCATCAATGGAACCACATTGAGCCTGTCCGGTGAGTTACCTGCCCTGGATCCTCGAACGCTAGCCGACGGATGTTGTTGTTACGATATGATGTATGGCGATGAAGATACGGTATTTGTTACCTGGGCAAAAGACAACGGTGCGGCATTGGCGCTTGACGGTTTGGGAATGTTGGTTGAGCAGGCCGCTGAATCATTTGCAATCTGGCGCGGCGTGCATCCGCAAACAGCGCCCGTCATCAAAGCACTTCGACACTGAGATATCCCCAGAAAATGTCGAATTAACCCATTGGGATAGCTTGTCTTGAGCGATTTCTGCAGGCTTGGAAGGTGTAGGAACCGTTGAATTTCAACTACTCGAGCCAGGGGGTGCTGTTGTTTGCGAACAATCAGGACTGCAGGTCCGTGAGCAAATAATACCGCAGCGCCTGGCGGCTGGCCTGGATAAGTCGCCTCATCGCCCACAGCAACGGGGATATTCCCTACTCACGGGCCCTTGGCCAAGATTGCTCAGAGGCTCCCTAGTGGTAAAAATTTTTGGGGATATCTCAGACTTCGACATCCTTGATTCTCCACGACACTTGCTGAATTAGAGCATTGCAGTAACGTGTTCGCGCAGACTTGAAGCGGGCACCGTCGAAAATTCATTAATGAATTTTCCGGACAAAAAGAACAATAAGAAACATAAAGGACAGCAATAAAAAAAGGCTATAGCCCGCAAGCTATAGCCTTTTTGATCTAGCAAAGAAGCCTAGTGTGCTTCTTCCTCACCATGGAGATCGTCCGGACTGAGCGCAACCGCGTTGCGGTCATGCCCCCTGTACTGGAATCGAGTCTCTTCCGTATAGCGACCCTCGATGGCCATGAAACCGATAAACAGCAATAGCACGGTCGGCGGCCCGAGTATGGTGAACACCAACGCCATGCGCTCCCATACGGCGTGCATGAAAATGGCGACAATAAATCCAGCCTTCAGCAGCATGAAAAGGATGACCAGGGTCCAGCGCATGGCGCCCTGTACATCGAAAATATCCACCGCGTAAGAGAAACCGCTGAGTACGAACAGCAGTATCCAGATTTTGTAGTAAATCCCAAGAGGATGTTGTTGACCTGCTTCAGATGACATCGCTGTCCCCTCTTACAATAAATAGAAAAATGCGAAAATGAATACCCAGACCAGATCAACAAAGTGCCAGTAAAGACCGGCGATTTCGATTATCTCGAATCCCTTGTTGTCGTAGTGACCCCGTTTCACCCGGAACGCCACCCACATCAGGTAAATTACTCCGGCCGAAACGTGTAGCCCGTGGAAGCCTGTAATCATGAAGAAGACTGACCCGAACTGAGGGGCACCGAACGGGTTACCCCAGGGGCGGATGCCCTCGTCAACGATCAGCTTGGTCCACTCGAACGCCTGCATGCTAACGAATGTGGCACCAAACGCTGCCGTGGCACAAATTAACCAGAAGGCCTTTTTCTTGTCCCTGCGATAGCCCATGTTCACCGCGAGTGCCATGGTCCCGGAACTGGTAATCAGCACCATCGTCATAATGGCGATCAATATCAGCGGTATTGGATCGCCGCCGAAGGAGAGGGCAAAGATTTCACTCTGCGGTGGCCAGGGCTGGGTAGTGGTAATTCGTACGTTCAGGTAACTAATAAGAAAGCACGAGAAGATAAACGTATCTGATACCAGAAAGATCCACATCATGGCCTTACCCCAAGGCACATGATACGCCTGCTTGTCGGCGCTCCAGTCGTCGACTAAACCAGGCACCCCGTCATGGGAGACCATTTCATTTGCGGTTGCTTCACTCATCCTTTTTTCCCGTTCAATGTTTAAGCGTCAGCCTTTGATTTATGTGTTAGATAAAATTGCAAACAGTACCAGCCAGACTACCAGCAGGAAGTGCCAGTAGAGCGTACAAAGCTCGATACTTAGTTTAATTTCTTGCGGTTCGCTACCGGAGACCAGGCGAATGGAACTCTTGCTCCAGACCCATAAGCCGCCAAGCAGGTGGATTCCATGGACTCCTGTCAGCAGATAATAGAAGGAGTTTGCGGGGTTGGATGTCATGTAAAATCCGGCGTCCTGCAGATTCCCCCAGGTAACGAGTTGTCCAACAATAAACAGAATCGCCAACACACCACCGCCAATAAAGGCAGTCTTGATGTTACGGGGCGAGTCGCTATTGGCAATAGTGCGCGCCCACTGGAACAGGATGCTGCTAGCAACCAATAGTCCAGTATTGAACCACAGTTGTGCTGGCTCAGTCAGAGGTTGCCAGTCCGGCAATTCCATGCGGATGAAATAGCTGACGGTGAATAATGAAAATACCACCGTCGCCACCACCAGGAAAAATGACAGGGCTACTTTTTCCGGAGAGGTGTCGAAGGCACCCTCCGGTTTTAGCCCGCCTATAATTCCCTTACGTTCCCAGGATTTGTTCGTTATGTTTTTAAAGAAACTCATACGTTAGCCAACGAGTCGTCCTGATCCGGGTTGAAATGCTCTTCCTGAACCGTTGGTTCTTCACTCTCAGGAGTATTCTGCGGAATGAAGTCCTCGTGGGCACCAGGCACGCTGTAGTCATAAGCCCATCGATAAACTGTGGGCAGACTATCGCCCCAGTTTCCGTGCACAGGTGGAGTCTCAGGTGTTTGCCATTCCAATGATGCCGCCCCCCAGGGGTTCGGGCCGGCCTTCTCGCCAAAACGCAGGCTCCAGATTATGTTGAAGAAGAACAACAACTGGGAAACCCCGACGATTAGCGCCGCCACCGTGATCGCAGCATTCAGGTCCTGAGCCGACTGTGGAATAAAATCGGTGGTACCCAACGCGTAGTAGCGTCGTGGCACGCCGAGGAATCCCAGGTAGTGCATCGGTAAATAGATTGCATACGTGCCAAGGAAGGTTAACCAGAAATGCAGTTTGGCTATTCCCTCGTGATACATCCTTCCCGACATCTTCGGGTACCAGTGATAGATCGCGGCAAACACAACGAGTACCGGGGACACACCCATTACCATGTGGAAATGAGCAACAACGAAATAAGTGTCGGACAGCGGCAGGTCGATAACCACATTGCCGAGGAACAGCCCGGTTAACCCACCATGAATAAAGGTAAAGATGAAACCGATGGCAAAATACATCGGCACATTCATACGAATATCACCTTCCCATAGTGTCAATACCCAGTTATACACTTTCAGTGCCGTCGGTACGGCGATAATCAAGGTAGTGGTTGCAAAGAAGAAGCCGAAATAAGGGTTCATGCCACTCACGTACATATGGTGCGCCCATACAATGAAGCTCAAGCCGCCGATGGCGATGATTGCCCACACCATCATGCGATAACCGAAAATGTTTTTCCGGGCGTGGCAGCTCAGCACATCAGAAACCAGGCCGAATGCTGGCAGGGCAACGATATACACCTCCGGGTGACCGAAGAACCAGAACAGGTGCTGGAACAGGATTGGGCTGCCGCCGTCGTAATCCATAGCCTGTCCAGATTCGATGATTGCCGGCATGAAGAAACTGGTACCCAGCAGGGTATCAAATAACATCATAACCGCTGCCACCAGGAGGGCCGGGAATGCAAACAGGCCGAGAATGGTTGCAACAAAAATGCCCCAAACACTGAGAGGTAGACGCATCATGGTCATACCACGGCAACGATATTGCAAAACGGTGACAACGTAGTTCAGTCCGCCCATCGTGAAGGCAACGATGAAGACCGCCAGGGAAACCAGCATGAGGACAAGGCCCATGTCGTGGCCCGGAGTTCCGGCCATACTGGTTTGCGGCGGGTAGAGCGTCCACCCGGCACCAGTTGGACCACCGCCAACAAAGAAACTGGCCATCAGGATGATTACGGATAACAGGAATACCCAGACCGAGAGCATGTTCATGAAGGGAAATACCATATCCCTGGCACCGCACATGAGTGGAATCAGGTAGTTTCCGAAGCCTCCCAGAAACAGGGCTGTCAGCAGATAGACCACCATGATCATCCCATGCATTGTTACCGCCTGGTAATAGAAGCTTGGGTCTACAAAAGAGACTGACTCAGGAAAGCCTAGCTGCAGTCGGAATAACAGCGATAGCACTAAACCGACAATGCCCGTGAAGATTGCGACGCTGCCATACTGGATGGCGATGACTTTATGATCTTGACACCAGACGTACTTGCCCACCCATGTGTGTGGGTGGTGCATTTCCATCTCACTATCTCGATCCGCTAATGGTACGTAAGCCATTAATTCCTCCTAAGCTTGCTGACTTATGCCGGCGCTCCGGCCAATACACAGTTCTAATTTATTGATCTATTAACGCGTGCAATCGTTATCGCAGGGTATTGATATACGCGGCGACATCCTCAATTTCTTCCAGGTCCGCCATGGCCGTAGCCATCTGCACCATTTGTTCACCGTAGTCATCGCTGCGATGCAAGCCACGGATGCCGGCGCGGAAGTTGCTGATCTGGGTGACGAAATACCAGTCGCTCATACCTGCCAGTCTTGGCGCGTCGGTGTACCAGGTGCCATCTCCATTATCGAGGTGGCATGCCGCACAGTTGCGATCATAGATGTGTTGCCCGTTATCGACATCTCCGCTAACGGTAGTCTGGGCTGGAGTATCAGGCAGAGTTGCTATGTAGGCTGCCATGTTGCGGATCGCAGCATCGTCTGCCAGGACCTGGGCCATCGGCGCCATGGCCTGACCGTTGGTGTCGCCATCGCCACCGCGAACGCCCTCTTTAAAATACTTGAGCTGTCTTTCTGTGTACCAGGCTGCTTGACCTGCCAGTTTCGGCCCATTCATGGTCTGGATACCCTCACCTTGCGTACCATGACAGGTAGCACATAAGGCATATTGAGCCTGACCAGCTGCCACATTAGGCGCAGCCATGCTCTGGGTTTCAGCGAAAGTCGGCTGAGCGGCTAACCAGGCATCGAATTCTGCCAGCGGCTCTACCACCACCGAACCACGCATGACGAAGTGGCCAATGCCACAGAGTTCTTCACACAGGATGTCGTATGTGCCCGCTTCTGTAGGATCGAACCAGATATAGGATGTCAGTCCCGGGACCAGATCCATCTTCACGCGGAATTGCGCCACGGTATAGTTGTGGAGCACATCATTGGAGCGCAGCAGGGCTTTAACAGGTTGGTTCAGAGGCAGGTGCATCTCGGGGTCATTGACTACAACATCATCCTGCCCGTCGGGATCTGCAGGATTGATACCGAAGGGATTGGATTCGCTAACGAAGCCCGTATCAGCCGCACCGAGGAGGCCATCGGCACCGGGATAGCGAAACTGCCATTGCCATTGCTGAGCGAGTACTTCGTATTCAGCGGCCCCTTCAGGAACATTCACGAATTGCGCCCATACAAACAGGCCCGGTGCCAACATGGCGATTACACCGATAGTGGTAAAAATCGACAGGCCCATTTCAAGCTTGACGTTCTCTGGCTCGTAGACGGCTTTATGACCTTCTTTCTGCCGAAACTTCCAGACACAGTAGGCCATAAACAGGTTAACCAGAACGAATACGGCGCCTGTCACCCAGAACGTGATGTAAATAGTGAGATCGATGGTTCCCCAGTCTGCTGCGATGTTGGTAAACCACCATGGGCTGGCAAAATGGAAAACAACTGATCCAATTACCAGTAGAAAGATAACGACCGCTAAAGCCATAAACCAGTATTCCTTCTATAAATTACAAACGCACTTCAACCGGCAAGACGAAACCAAAATCGTCGCACCGAATTGATAGAATTAGTTTTAATTTGTTCATTTCGTCCCAGGGATTCAGGGCAGGGCACAGACACTCGCCACGATTCTGTCAATTGAGTGGGCTTGGCGCGACACTCAATTATTTACCTATTCCCAGTTATATCCCTAGTAATTATTTTATTCTGGACGGGGCATTTACGCCTCTTCAAACTCCAGCAAACGCACTAAGAATTAGAAGATTTTTCACACACCTCACGCGCACCGGAATGCTATAGAAAAACGCCATTCTCCGCAAGTGATTCTGCAGGAGAAACCCGGCTAAACATGTGCTAAATCAAGCATATTTGACAGTTTCCTGTCACTGGTAAATACACTAACTAGGATACACTAACAATCGCCTGGAATATCTGTAGAATTGCCGATTAGTTAAGACTGGCCCAGCTTGAGATTATGGGTAAAACATGGTTGAATGCGCGCGCTTCCGGGCGGCACCAGCGAGTGCTGTGAGTAGTGTGAATATTCTGAGTAGCAATAATTGCATTTCACTCATTATTCTACCCTTTCGAGCTGGATGAGAGCCTGTTCAACAGCACACCAATACTGAATCATTGTGAACCAGAAACGATACCTGTGACGGAATTAACTTCAAATCCAGCCGCAAGCTGGCGCGACTTTTACGAGATGTGTAAACCACGTGTGGTCATGTTGATGATTCTCACGTCTCTGGTTGGCATGTTTCTCGCTGTTCCAGGCATGGTTCCCCTCGACATTCTGCTGCTGGGTAATCTAGGGATAGCCCTGGTAGCTGGATCCGGAGCCGTAGTTAACCACCTGATCGATCGCAAGATCGATGTGGTGATGAAGCGAACTCACAATCGACCCCTGCCCCAGGGCCGGGTCGATGTGAAGCAGACAATATTCTTCGCCATTGCCATTGGCGTAACCGGTATGGCGATACTGCTGTTCTGGGTGAACCCCCTCTGTGCCTGGCTAACCCTGGCTTCATTCGTCGGCTACGCGTTTATCTACACTGGCTATCTGAAGCATGCGACACCACAAAATATCGTAATCGGCGGCCTGTCTGGCGCGATGCCGCCATTGCTGGGATGGTCTGCAGTCACTGGCACCATCGAGCCGGATGCGCTCATCCTGGTACTTATTATCTTCGCCTGGACACCCCCGCATTTCTGGGCTCTGGCCATTCACCGCAAGGATGAATACGCCAAGAGCGGCGTGCCTATGCTGCCGGTAACTCATGGGGAGTTTGTGACCAAGGTACACATCATTGTCTACACGGTGCTGTTGTTAGTGGTTAGCGTATTTCCGTATTTCTCTGGAATGAGCGGGCCGCTCTACCTGGGTTCGGCCCTGATATTGGGTCTTGGTTTTCTCGTCTGGTCTGGCCTGTTGATGTTCAAACCCAAGCCCACCACGCCAATGGATACGTTCAGGTATTCGATTGTTTACCTGGCACTGCTATTCATCGCCCTGGTGGTCGATCACTACCTGTTCTAGCCCCGCGATTGTGCAGCTCTCTGGTAATCTAAAACTTGGCCTAATTGCCTTTCTGCTAGCAGACCTGTTACTGGTCGCTATCTTTGTCTCTGCGTATCTCATCCGCTCCGAGCGCCAGGAAGCGCTCGAGCTACGCGAGCTAGGCGTGACTATCTTCCCACAACCCAGGCCAGTGGAAGCGTTCGAGCTTGTCGATCAGTATGGTGGCGCCTTCACCTTGCACAATTTGCAGGAGCGGTGGTCTTTGCTGTTCTTCGGATTTACCTCTTGTCCCGATATCTGCCCCTTGACCCTGGCGGAGCTTGGCCAGTTCTATGCGTTGCAGCAGGAAAACGGTTCTGCAAACCTGCCCCAGGTGGTATTGGTCACTGTCGATCCGGAACGCGACAATCCGGCGACGATGGCGCTCTATCTGGAATCGTTTCATGAAGATTTCATCGGACTCAGTGGAGATAAAGAGGCTCTGTCTGCGTTGGCCGAGCAGATGTATGTCGTTGCCAATGCAACAGTACACGGGGACCTTGGTGCAGCAACCAACAGCGCGCAGGACTACCAGATCAATCACAGCGGTCACATCTCAGTGATTAATCCTGCGGGAGAGCTGTATGCGGTACTGCGACTTCCCCACCGTGATAAAGATTTGCTGACGGCCTACCAGATTCTGCTTGGCAACTAGCTGCCCTGCTTGCCGGGAGCGAAGAAGCTGACCAGGAAGACCAGGGTTGCACAGACGACGATGGTCGGCCCGACCGGCGCATCGAGGTAGAAAGCGCTCACCAGGCCCAGCAGTACGGAAACCGCGCCTATCAGACTGGCCAGGAGCGCCATCTTCTCCGGATTGTCCGCCAGGCGCCGGGCGGCGGCAGGCGGGATGATCAACAGTGACGTGATCAGCAGCACGCCAACGATCTTCATCGATACAGCGATGGTTAATGCCATCAGCAGCACCAGTATCAGGTTGAGGCGATTAATATTGATTCCCTCAATCTCTGCAAGCTCGGGATGAACGGTTATTGAGAGCAGATCGTTCCAAAATCTGCACAGTGCAATACCAACCACCAGCACTACCGCCAGCACCCAGAACAGGTCAGTCGAGCTAATCGTCAATAGCGCACCAAACAGGTATGCCTCGAGATTCACGCGAATGGAATCGGTCAGAGCAAGTACGACTACCCCCACCGCCAGCGTGCTATGGGCGAGAATCCCCAGCAATGTATCGGTGGAAATCGAAGGTCTTCTGTCCAGCAACGTCAAGATTCCAGCCAGAATCAGGCAACTGATGACTATGCTTAATTGCGGATTGCTATCGGTAATCAGACCGATTGCGATGCCAAGCAGGGCCGAATGCGCAAGTGTATCGCCAAAATAGGACATGCGGCGCCATACGATGAATGAGCCGAGAGGGCCAGCAATCACAGCGAGGCTCAGTCCAGACAATAACGCAAACTGGAAGAAATCCGCCGTTATAAGTTGTGTTAAGGAGTCGATCATCAGTCAGACGTTTTTATATCACCAGTCAGGTCATGCTCATGATTATGATTATGCGCATAGACAGCAAGCGATGGTGAGACCTTGTCCCCGAACAGGTCTAGAAATGCCGGATCATTGCTGACCTGTTCAGGTTTGCCGTGGCAGCAGACATGATGGTTAAGGCAGATTACTTCATCGGTTGCGGACATCACCAGGTGCAGGTCATGGGAAATCATTAGAACGCCACATCCCTGCTCGGAGCGAATGTCACCGATCAACTGATACAACTCGGCCTGACCGGCCAGGTCTACACCCTGTGCCGGCTCGTCGAGAACCAACAAGTGAGGTTCTCGCAGCAGGGCTCGGGCTAAGAGCACCCGTTGTAGTTCACCGCCCGAGATTGCGACCAGTTGTTGATGCTGCAACGAGACGATATTCAGCCTCTCGAGAGTCTCGGCTATTTGTGCTTTGTTTGATGAGTTGGCCAGTTGCAGGAAGCGCAGTACGGTGATGGGCAGCGTGTGCTCAATATTTACTCGTTGCGGCATATAGCCAATCCGCAATCCGGGACTGCGCTCGACGGAGCCACTGTCTGCCGTCAACAGGCCGAGCAGTATTCGAACCAGGGTGGTTTTCCCGGCACCGTTTGGTCCAATGAGTGTCACAACTTCCCCCTGCCCAACAGTAATTTTTACATCTTGCAGAATCAGGCGGTCGCCAAATGTCTTGGCAACGTTTTTCGCTGTTAAAAAAGCATTCTGATTCTGGTTCAATGAACCCATACCGTTTTCTGGCCTGAGAGAAGTTGATAAAGAATAGCGGTCAATCGGCCCACATAGGAGCAGCGGGGACAATGGTATATCATAACACCGATGCCACGCCCATCATCCCGCACTGAGCCATGCATAAATTTTTTATCATCAGCTTTATTTTGTTTCTGTCGGCAACCGCCAGTGCTGACGTTTCTGTAGCAGCCACGATTCGGCCCCTTCAATTTATTGCTGAAGCCATCGTTGGTAATCACGGTAGCGTTACTTCCGTTATCGACGAGAATGATTCTCCTCATCAATACACCATTTCACCCTCTGACAGAATTAACCTGGCAAAGGCCAACGTCCTGGTGTGGATTAGTCCTGAGTTTGAGGTGTTTTTACAAAACGTGTTCGCATCAAGCAATCAGCGTGGCGATGTAATTCAGGCTAGCGCGCTCGACGGCATGCGTTTGCATACCTTTGGAAACGGAATTTTTGACCCTCATCTCTGGCTGGATTCCGGCAATGCGGTGTTGATTGCCGAAGCCATTGCTGCTCGAGTCAGCAGCATCGACACTGACAATGCGCGGGCGTACCAGCTGAACCTCGACAATTTCAAACAGCGTGTCGAACTGGCCAATCAAACAATCATCGCTCTTTTGTCCAGGCCAGCAACAGGCGAGTACCTTGTTTACCACGACGCCTATCAATACTTCGAAAAACAATTCAGGTTAAAGCATGGGTTGGTGCTACTGGATAATCCTGAAGTTCAACCGAGCATGAGAGACATTCTGCAGGTTCGTCAGCGTATCAGGGAATTGTCCCCCAAATGCCTGTTGCTGGAATCAGACTCGAACCTGTCACTGGTTGACACATTGCTCGATGATCTTGAGCTCTTGATGGAACCGGTGGATTTATTAGGTTATACAGTAAACGCCAGTGGCGAGCGCGGAGATAGATACACTCAGCTGCTGAACAATGTTGCAGAGAGCTTCGCTCGATGTCTCTATGTAGATAAATCAGACAGGGCGATAAGCCTGGACAGGACGCAATAGTGCCCGCTCTAAAAGAACTCGTGCTCGTAGACGGATCTTCCTATTTATTCCGTGCATTTCATGCGCTTCCTCCCCTTGTTAACAGCCGGGGCCAACCCACTGGCGCGGTGAAGGGGGTGATCAATATGATCAGGGCTCTGATCAAGAGCCACGATCACAGCAACATCGCAATCGTGTTTGATGCCAAGGGCAAGACCTTTCGCAACAAGATCTACGGTGAGTACAAGGCGCATCGCCCACCGATGCCGGATGATTTACGCAGTCAGATTCAACCCATCCACGACATTATCAGGGCTATGGGTCTGCCCCTGCTGATTATCGATGACGTCGAGGCAGATGATGTAATCGGCACCTTGTGCGATCAAGCGACCGCCGAAGGGGTGCACACCTTGATCTCCACTGGAGATAAAGATCTGGCTCAGCTGGTCAACGATAAAGTTACCCTGATGAACACCATGACCAATGAAACTCTGGATATCGATGGCGTAATCAACAAATTCGGAGTTCCACCTGAGCGTATTGTGGACTACCTGGCGCTTATGGGAGACAAGTCAGATAATATTCCTGGCGTACCAGGCGTCGGCCCAAAGACGGCAGTGAAGTGGTTGCTCGACTATGGGTCCATGGAAGAGATCATTGAAAAGGCGGACGAGATTGGCGGCAAGATTGGAGAAGGACTGCGTGAGAACATTGAATTGCTGAGACTCTCCTATGAACTGGCGACGATCAAGCAGGATGTCAGCCTCGATTTCACAATTCCCGAGTTAACCAAATCAGCAGACGATAAACAGGCGCTCTATGACTTGTTTGCCCAGATGGAATTCAAAACCTGGATTCGGGAGCTGGAAGAAGATGGGATAAGTGGCGCCTCTTCTGGTGCTGAACCGGCAACATCTGTCTCAATTGACGAGACGCAATCGGTTCAAGTGCAGCCGCAATCAATTGAATATCACACCATTGTAGAAGAAGCTGACTTGCAAACCCTGGTAGAGCGACTCGGTAGCGCCGAAAAATTCAGCCTCTGCCTCGAAGCCGAACCGGCTCATTTTCTGGATGCTTCTCTGTTGGGCATCTCGATTAGCCTGGAGATCGGCAAGGCTTGCTATATTCCTCTCGCCCACAACTATCCGGACTGCCCGACACAGCTGGACACTGAGGCAGTTTTGCAATCCTTGAAACCAGTCCTGGAAGACCCACTGATTACCAAGATCGGTTACGACCTGAAGCATGTCCGGCATCTGCTGCAGAACTCGGAAATTTCACTGCAGCCAATCAAGTCTGATGTGCTATTGGCCTCCTATGTCCTGAACTCGGTTGCTGTTAAACATTCACTGCCGGATATTGCGCGCTACTATCTCGACGTTACCCCGCAGGAACTGGAGGCCTTAACTGGCAAGGGCCGCAACAAGCTAACCCAGAAAGAAGTGGCGCTGGAAGCGTATTCCAGTTACGCCGCAGAGAAGGCAGACCTGGTGCTACGACTCTCGCTCCATCTTGAGCAGGAACTATCTGGCCAGGGGCATCTGGCGGGTCTTTATAGACATTATGAGTTACCGCTGGTGGCGGTATTGCAGTTAATAGAACGCAACGGCATCCGGGTTGATGTCAAGATATTGCAGAAGCAGAGCAAGGAGCTGGCGAAGAAGCTACAAGAGCTGGAAGGTGAGGCTTATAAACTAGCTGGTGAAGAATTCAACCTGAACTCTCCAAAGCAATTGCAGAGTGTGTTCTATGAGAAGCTGGAGCTTCCAATACTCAAGAAAACCCCAACCGGCCAGCCTTCAACGGCGGAACCGGTACTACAGGAATTAGCAGAACAATACGAGTTGCCCAGGCTTATTCTCGAACATCGATCGCTCAATAAACTGAAATCGACCTATACCGACAAACTACCACTGGAAGTGAATGCCAGGACCGGCCGTATTCATTCTTCTTTTCAGCAAGCGATAGCAGCCACCGGGCGGTTGTCTTCTACCGAACCGAACTTGCAGAATATTCCCATAAGGACGGCTGAGGGCCGTCGGGTAAGGCAGGCGTTTATTCCAGAACCTGGTTACAAGTTGATGGCGGCAGACTATTCCCAGGTTGAACTAAGGATCATGGCGCACCTGTCGGGAGACCAGGGACTGTTGACGGCCTTCACAAGTGACGAGGACGTGCACAGAGCGACCGCCTCGGATGTGTTCAATACACCCCTGGAGAAGGTCAGCCTTGAACAGCGGCGTAGTGCCAAGGCGATAAACTTCGGTTTGATCTACGGCATGTCCGCCTTTGGGCTAGCCAATCAACTCAATATCAGTCGCCGTGACGCGCAACATTATGTTGATCGATATTTCGAAAAGTACCCTGGCGTTCGAAAGTACATGGATGAGACTCAGGCGCTGGCGGATGAGAAAGGCTATGTGGAAACCCTGTTCGGACGCCGACTCTATTTGCCGGGCATCCATGCCGGCAACGCCATGATCAGAAAAGCTGCACAACGCACGGCCATCAATGCACCGATGCAGGGCTCGGCCGCCGACATCATCAAGCATGCCATGATCGACATTGATCAATGGATGGCGCTGGGAGAACTGGATGCCCGGATGTTATTACAAGTTCACGATGAGCTGGTGTTTGAAGTGCGTGAAGATGACCTGGACTTATTCGCCCAGGGCGTAAAGTTTCGTATGACGACAGCAGCGTCTCTCGATGTGCCACTGGTAGTCGAAGTAGGTGTGGGTGATAACTGGGACCAGGCTCATTAAGGCTCATTTTCTGGAGGTTGTGCTTCATCTTCTAACCAGTCCGACAGAATTTTGCGAACAGCATCCACGCCAGTCTGCTTTAATGAAGAGAACAACTGCACACTGACGTTTTCGAAATCAGCCAGATCTCGAGTAACCTGCAGCAAGGTATTTTGCGCCGCACCCCGTTTCAGCTTGTCAGCTTTGGTAAGCAGCATGTGCAGCGGCAATTCCGACTGGGTAGCCCAGTCAATCATCAGTTGATCGAACTCTTTGAGCGGGTGACGAATATCACTCAGCAGTATCAGGCCTACCAGCGATTCGCGCTTGCGCAGATACTGTTCCAGTTCGAATTGCCATTTGTCCCTAACTGCCAGCGGTACCTTGGCGTATCCGTAACCCGGCAAATCAACCAGGTATTTGCCATCGGCGACGTTGAAGAAATTAATCAGCTGGGTTCTTCCAGGCGTCTTGCTGATGCGTGCCAGCGCGGTCTGCCCGGTCAGGCTATTGATGGCGCTGGATTTTCCAGCATTGGAGCGACCCGCAAACGCCACTTCGGCTGTACTGTCGGTGGGGCAGGCACTAAGCGTTGCAGCACTGGTAACAAAGTGAGCCTTATTAAAATTCATCGCCAAATTTGCCAGGCACGCTACAATCTTCTAACGGTGCCCCTGGCATTTTCTCCTTCTGTGAGTTCAGGTCTTGTGGATAGAGTCAGCGATGGAATTAGGCTATAATCCGCGACCGCGAAATTGCTGGGCTGAAACTGAGGAAAGGCCCTTCTCACGGCACAGTGAGACTTGATTCGTTGCAACTCGTTTAAAATTTGATATTGATGAAGTTCCGGGAATATTCATGAAGAAACTCGTAGTAGTTATTGTAGCGGTTTTCATCGGCAGTGTTGTGCCGCAATTGATCCTCGCCCAGGGAGATGCCGCCGCAGGCCAGGCCAAATCGGCGCTCTGTGCAACCTGCCATGGTAACGACGGCAACAGTGAACTGGCAGTAAACCCCAAACTAGCCGGACAGAATGCCAGCTACATGGTAAAACAACTGATCGACTTTAAATCAGGCGTCAGACCCAGCCCGACCATGGCGGCCATGGTGCTTAGCCTGTCAGATCAGGATATGCAGGACATTGCCGCCTGGTATGCATCCCAGCAAGTGACGCTCGGTGGTGCCGAACCAGCCGCACTGGAACTCGGGGCATCCCTCTACCGTGCAGGAAACAAGGAGTTGAAAGTTGCCGCCTGCTCAGCCTGCCATTCGCCTACTGGACAGGGCAACGCCCCCGCCGGCTTTCCTGCTCTGGGTGGTCAGCATGCCGAATACACGCTGCAGCAGCTCAAGGATTTTCGCTCCGGAGTGCGTCAGAACGATACCAGCTCAATGATGCGTTCCATCGTGGAGCGCCTGACCGACCGGGAACTGGAAGCCCTGGCCAGTTATGTCTCAGGTCTGAATTAGTGTTGCGCCTTGGATTACTGAAGAATTTTGCGACCAGCAGGTCTTTTACAACAACGAGCATGATGGTAAGCAGCAGGATGCTGTGATAACGTTTTTTCAAATCATTTCCCTCTACACATGACGGCATAGACGGAGTTGCAAGATGACTATTATTAGAACCAACAGAATGATCAGACACACACTGCAGACCCTGGCGGTTATCGCACTTCTGCCCATGGCATTTTCCAGCTATGCGCAGATCGAGCGCTACGTGGCCGGCACTCACTATACGGAGCTGCCAGCCCCGGTAAATACCAAGGATTCCTCCAAGGTCGAGGTCATCGAAGCATTCTGGTATGGCTGTTCGCACTGTTTCCGGTTTGAACCGTTGATTACGAACTGGGAGAACAATCTGCCCGAAGACGTCGATTTCGTGCGCTTCCCAGCCATGTGGAATCCGCTGATGAAGATTCATGCACAGATCTATTATGCGGCTGAGGCCCTGGACGCGGTGGATGTTCTGCATGAGCACGTATTCAGTGCCATCAATGTCGAAGGCAATCGTCTGCAGAATGAGCGACAGATTGGCGCGTTGTTCGCGAAATATGGCGTTGCCGAGGCTGAATTTGAGTCGGCATTCAACTCGTTCTCAGTCCGCACCAAGGTCAACCAGGCCGAGAAGCGCATGCAGGACTACCAGATTCGCAGCACGCCAAATATGATCGTAAACGGTAAATACCTTATTACCACTGGCGAGGCGGTTCGAACGCAGCAGGAAATGCTGGAAGTTGTTGATTTTCTTGTAGAAAAAGAACGCCAGACACTGCGTAGTTCCGGCGATTAGACTAGAAAAACTCCAGTCATTCCGGGATTTTATCGCGGAATGACTGGCCAATCTCAGCAGGACAGCCTCTTTCTCTCAACCTCTCCCGACCCTTTCGAAACCGCGATTTTCACGGCACTCGTTCGCAGTAACTCTGTTTCTGATAGCTCAGGACTTTGTTGGCCGCAGCGGATTCCAACCAGGTCTCACTTTCCCGCAAATATCTGCCCGCCAGGTTAAAACTATTTCCTTCTTTCGGCAGTCCTATAGCTGAGATTTAATAATTTATTCAAGAGCTTAGCTCCTTCAACAACAGAATAGGAATCGAGTGCAACCGCATTGACCGGCGGGAATCAATCCGGTCTGCTGCTCGGGATGCCAGGTAGAGATGACCCAGTTCCAACAAACTTTGCTGACCTATCTGCCACTGAACCTGCGTAATCTGCTGGAAGGTGGCTCGAAGCGTGAACTACTTAAGAAGGTCGACGCTACCCTGCTGTTGTTCGATCGACAGCTCATACATATTGAATCAGGCAAGGTAGCAGAAATGCCGGAATCCACCAGCGCCGTGGATGCCGAGCAGCTGGCGACTACTTGTAAGTCTGTGCTCCCGGAACTGGGTAAGGAGCATTCGATACTGCTACTGCTCCCGCCCGATGAATTTGTCGCCGTCACCAGGGAGATGCCAGGCATCGGAAAAGAAAACCTGGTTTCGGCGCTCAAACTCCAATCAGGAAATTTACTACCCACGTTCAACGATTCGGTAGCACTGGCCATTAATCCTGAATCGGCCGAACTCGGTACCGAACACACGTCGCTGTGGGTCTCCAGCCAGCGCATGATCGACTTCTTCGATGCCTTTGAAAAACACAATCTGTTTCTGGTGGCCATTAAACCGCGGGTTCTGAATGTTCAGGACAGCTCCGCGAATTGCTTTATCGATGAGGACAAGCGCTGTGTTACCGCGGTGGAATTGGCTAACGGCGTGATACTGAACTGGTGGCATGTCAACAAAATTGATTTTGATAACGAGGAATTTCAGCGGCAGTGGCAACTACAGGTAGTTGATAATTCGATTTTGGTAAAAAAGCAATTCCATTCGACCACAGACTATGTCGAATGCTGCAGTAACCAGCTTAACCAGGAATACACTTTTTTTCCTGCGGGCGCATTGAATGCCAGGCACCGTGTCGAACAAGGGCGTAAGTTGCTGTTAGCTGCTGGTGTTGTCGCTGTTCTGCTCTTGCTGTCAGCGATTCCCTTCATTGGCCAGTCGATTGAATATCGCAGCCTGGCTGCCTCTTTAGAAGCGCAGCGGGAGATGTCCGTTGAAGCACGACAGGACCAGGCAATCGTCGTCAATTTTGAAAACGAATGGGGGCCGATCAGCGACTTCCCTGTGCAACAGGTTCGCGAGGCGATGTTTACACTACAGGGTGTACTGAGTCCCGACCGACTCTCGTCGCTAGAAGTTTCCCAAGGCTTGATCAGGATTCAAGGTACCAGCCAGGACCCGCAAGCGATCCTGGAGAGTCTTGAGCAGAACCCGATGTTTACTGAAGTGGTGTTCTCGCGGGCAACCAACAATAGTCGCTACTACATCGATCTGCGACTGAGTACCGTGAATTTCGAAGCGTACATGGTGCGTTACTTTCCGGACGAATAAAGGATTTCGAAACTAAATGCAGCTTTCAAAAATCACTATGCGGATATCAAAAAGAGAAAGAAATATCTTGTTACTCGCAGCGGTAATCGTTCTGCTGTTTGTCAGTACCAGTCTTTTCCCCGCCATCCAGTCTTTCTACGATGAACGAGAAGCGAATATCGAGAGCCTGCAGCTCAACATCGAACGCGAGCGACGTCTTATCGCCAACACGGCGTCCTGGCGCGAACGCAGGGTCGAAGCGGTGACTCTGGCCGGCAACCTGGAGGCACAGATGTTCAGTGGCGGAACTATTCCGATTATCGAGGCAAACATTCAACGCGCGATTTCTCAGCATGCACGAGACAGTGACATCACCGTCAGTTCTACCCGACTTGCCGAGCGTCTGGATACACAGGGCTGGCTTTTAATCAGCCAGGAAATGTCTTTTCGAACCCTGGATGACGGCAACACCATCAGGTTTCTGCAGCTACTGGAAAACTCGGCACCGAGACTCTGGGTTAGTGATTTCAGCCTGAGTCGATCGCGAAACCAATACAGTGGCTCAATCACAGTTGTGGGTTTTGCACGCAGCCTGATTACAACAACAGAACAATCTGCTACGAATTTATAGAGTAAAACAGAAGGATTTTATCGCGTGTCTTTTCAAGCAATGACATTGCCAATTTTCAGCCAGCTACTCGAACCGCAGGGCATTGCACCTGCGCAGGATTTCCATGAGACAGGCAAGCTAATTTGTAGCCAGACACCCTCAATTGAGTTACGGGCACGGATTCGTTACATCACCAGGCAGCTTGTCCAATTCACCATTGGTAGCGACGATGAAGTAAGACGCTTGATGAAACATTGGCGCGCAGAATTGTCTCCGGAAATTGACAGCAGCGAGGAAGACATATTCGTGTCTGGTTTTGAAGATGATGAAGAACTCAAAGACCTGGCATCGGAAGCGCCCATTATTCGGCTGGTAAACCATCTCTTTGCGAGGGCGCTGGATCTAAATGCCAGCGACATCCATTTCGAACCTAACGAGTCTTATCTGGATGTGCGCTGCCGGGTCGATGGCATCATGACAAGAATCGAACGGCTGCCTATAAAAATCCATACCGCGGTGGCGTCGCGGCTCAAGCTAATGGCGCGTCTCGACATTGGCGAGAAACGATTGCCCCAGGATGGCAGGATCGATTATCAGTTTGGCAGCCAGCACCTGGATATGCGTGTGTCGACCTTGCCCGGCGTGCATGGTGAATCGATAGTACTGCGAATTCTCGATCGCAGCGATACCGCTGTTGAATTACAACAACTGGGAATGCCGCAAAATATATTGGCGAGTTACCAGAAGATTATTTCTCAACCCCACGGGATGATTCTGATCACTGGCCCTACCGGTAGCGGTAAGACCACGACGCTTTATGCAACACTGGAAAAGATCAACAACGAGAAGCAGAAGATCATCACGGTAGAAGACCCTGTTGAGTATCAACTCGATGGCATCACCCAGATACAGGCCAATGCCAGCATCGGGCTGAGCTTCGCCGCCGGACTGAGATCAATTGTCAGGCAAGATCCGGATATATTGATGATAGGCGAGATTCGAGATCATGAGACAGCCGAAATAGCCATCGAATCGGCGCTGACAGGCCATCTTGTGTTTTCAACTCTACATACCAACGATGCCGCAGGTGCGGTTACCCGATTGCAGGACATGGGCGTGGAAGGGTACTTGATTAGCTCCAGTCTGTTGGCCATCCAGGCGCAGCGGCTGGTGCGGCGCGTCTGTACAGACTGCTCCGAGAATTTTGAGTTGAGCGAAGACGAAATGGCGGTGCTTGAGATAAGCAAAGAAGAATGCCCAATCATCAGGCGCGGTGGGGGCTGTGAACGCTGTGGCAACACCGGTTATCGCGGTCGGGTCGGACTCTATGAATTGCTGCTGATGAGCGACGCGATTCGCCATCACATCGCCTCTGGTGCCGATGCCAATGTCATCAGGGAGCAAGCCATCAGTGAAGGCATGGAGACCCTGCGCCAGGATGCCCTGGAGAAATTGAAGGCAGGATTAACGACACCCGAAGAAGTGGTGAGAGTAACCCGGGCAATATGAGCGCACTCTATTTCAAATACCAGGCTTTCGACGCTGACGGCAAAGTACAGAATGGTCAATTGAACGCCGAATCGGAACGCGATGCGATCAGGATATTGCAGGGGAAAAATCTCACTCCTGTAAAGCTGCAAGAAACCAGACATACCTCTGGTGGAGGCGGCAGAAAGAAAATCTCCCATGCCGATATACTCGACTTCACCACTGGCCTCTGCACACTGGTCGATGCCCGGGTACCCATCGATAAGGCCTTACGCTTGCTCGATAGTATTACCGAGTCTGCGGCGATGCGGGAGCTGGTGCTGAATCTGTTAAGGGACGTGAAAGAAGGCAAGAGCCTGGCAGCGGCGATGGAGAACCATCCCCAGGTTTTTTCGAAGATGTATGTAAATATTGTAAGAGCCGGTGAAGAGGGCGGCATCCTCCATGAGCTGTTACCCGACCTGGCTGAATTTCTCGAAACCAGTGCCAGGACTCGACAGGCCGTCATAGCGGCCATGATCTACCCAATCGTATTGTTAGTAACCGGCATCATCTCGGTGTTTCTGTTGTTGGTATTCGTTGTGCCACAGTTCGCAGCCATGTTTGAAGATGCTGGAACAGAGATTCCTCCCTCAGCAGCGTTCCTTCTGTCATTGAGTTCCTTTCTGCAGGGTTATGGTTACCTTTTTATCGTAGCAATAGTTCTAGGCGTTTTCTTTTGGAAACGACTGGATGGCGATCCAAAATCCAGGCTTCAGAAGGACCGTTTTCTGTTATCCCTGCCTTTAATTGGCACGCTGATTCTTTACCGGGACTGTGCTGTATTTGCGCGCACCCTGGGAGCCTTGTTAGGAGCGGGCATTCCCCTGATTCGGGCTCTACGGGTGTCACGCGAGGTTATTGCGAACACCTTATTGGCTAGCCATCTTTTGCAGGTTGAAGAAGACGTGCGTGGGGGTGCTGGATTGGGAATTTCCCTTGAGAAAACCAATCAGTTTCCAACCCTGCTTCATCAACTCGTCGCTGTTGGTGAGGAGTCGGGGCGTACCTCGGACATTCTCCTGAAATCAGCCGTAACTTTTGACAATTATGTGCGCAATCAGATGTCGGCTCTGGTTGCTGCACTACAACCTGCACTCATCATATTCCTGGCCATCGCCGTTGGTGGCATCACTATTACCATGCTCTCTGCGGTATTCAGTATGAATGCCGTGGAGTTTTAGATAGGGAGATTACCGTGAACTATTCACGCAGAGTTTCATTCGCCTCCGGAGTTGGCAGCGCCAAGCAACGATTCCCTACCCTGGTCTGCAAGCGAATGGCCTTGCTGGGGCTGTTGGCTTTCGGATTGCCAGCCTGTGCCGTGCTGGACGCACAAACCAGCCCAACGCCGGCGCCGAACCCGCGATCGCCGGTGAGTCTCAGTAGCAGGCCTGCGCAACAGTCTGCGGCAAATGAGGCTGAGATTCCCGTGCTGCAAGGTATAAGCGCCAGCGACCAACAGGCGCTGGTCGATGAGATAAATCGCGATGGACAGCGCACAGCCTACTCGGGTTTTCGGGAAGACGTGCCGGCACCGGAATCCCCCGAGGTGGATGATGTGGTTGAACTCAACTATGAACAGGCGGACCTGCGTCTGGTTCTGGAAGAGCTGGCAGATGCGCTGGATATTACGATCGTGATTGATCCCAGTATCGATAACAAGGTGAGTATCCGCACTTCATCCAACCGGCCACTCCAACAAGATGACATCTGGCCGCTAATTCGCCTGCTAACCCGTGATGCAGGGATCGTGCTGGAACGTACGGGCAATGTTTACAATGCGCGTCCGCTACCTTCGAATCTACCTGTTGAAATCAGTACACCGGATTCCCTCGGCGATGGTACTGCGGCGCGCATCATGCAGGTGACTCCGCTGACCTATGTCTCCACTGCGGCAGTGATTCAGACGATTCAGCCCCTGCTGGAGCCCGATGGCGAAATCAGTCAGTTAGGGAACAGCAACCTGCTGGTTATTTCCGGATCTGAATTCCAGTTACAGAGGGTTAATGAGCTACTGATGCTGATCGACGCCGATCCCTTCAGTAACCAGGGAATTCATCTCTATCAATTGAGTAATGCCAATGCCGCCGAAGTTGCCACCGAACTGGCCGAGTTATTATTGCTCATCGAAGGCCCCAATCCGGCGTATCAAGTGCGGGGAATCGAACGCATCAATTCCATCCTGGTAACGGCGCCTGCCGCGCGAGGATTCGATGAGATTTCTCGCTGGGTGCAGATCCTGGATGCCGATAGTCAGGAACAGGTTGAGCAGCTTTTCATGTATAGCGTGAAAAACCTGGTGGCCGTGGAGCTGGCCGATACGCTCTCCGCAGTTTTTGAAGACGACGATGAGACTTTGCTTAATCGTGGCGACGCGGGGCAAGGGCCGGCAGGGCTTGGGCAAGCGAATCTGGATGACGCTACCGGCGAGGGTCAGCCAGGCGCGAGCCAGGATCCCTCAGGTCTGGCCGGACCAGGTGGAGCTAACGCCGCAGTCTCTGCCAATCTCCAGGTAAAAATCGTCGCCGACGAAGCCACCAACAGTCTGCTGATTCGCAGTAGCGCCAGGGACTATCGTCAATTGCTTACCACCATCAGTCAGCTCGACGTGGTCCCACTGCAAGTCATGGTGAATGCAGTGATTGCACAGATTACCCTGACCGAAGATAACCGCTTCGGCGTCGACTGGAGCCGCATCGCTAACAATTCGTCACTCGACCCGATATCCACAACCACCAGCACAGACATCGTACCAAGCCTCGGCGGACTGATGTTTACCAAGAGCTTCCTGGATGGGTCGGCACGGGTCGAAGCAACGCTGGAAGCGATTGCGGTGGATAACGATGTACGCTTATTGGCGCGTCCATCTCTGACCGTCAGCAATAACCAGGAAGGAGAAATTCAGATCGGTGCCGAGGTGCCGGTGGAATCGGGCGAGTCAATCACCTCCGGCGGCCTGTCCACTACCAATATTCAGTATCGCCCCACCGGTATAGAGCTGTATATAACACCGCAGATTAACTCCGATGGTGTGGTAAACCTGATTATCCGGCAGGTGCTGTCCTCGGTAGATAGCAGCTCATCGGGAGTTAACAACAACCCGGTGTTTAATAACCAGGAGATCAGTACCACGGTCGTGGTACGCAACGGCGAGAACATCGTGTTGGGCGGTTTGATTCAAACCGATAATGAATCACTCAATACCGGCGTGCCAGGACTGAACAAACTACCTGTCGTTGGTAGGCTGTTCTCCTATCAGCAGGATAATCTCGAGCGCCGGGAACTGTTCATCGTAATTCGCCCGGAGATCATCAATCTCAACGCTGAGGGCGGTGTACAATATGCGGATATTCTGGATCGCTTCGAACTGGCCTCTGAGCTGTTTGAGGATCTCAATGTTCAGTAGCGGCAAGGATGGCACTTGCCTCGTGCAAGTTGATCCGTCGAATCCTTATCTGTGAATCCTAATTTATGAATCTTTAGGCGAGAAAAACTTCCCGAAACAAATTACTCGAAATAGACAGGCCCGAGAATGAAGAATTTCACAATGCAACTAAATACCCGATTGGATCGTCATTACCCACAGGCAGGATTCACCCTCATCGAGATTCTGGTGGTGATGGCGATTATTGCCATGCTGGCAGTCATGGTTGCCCCCAATATTTTCAACCAACAGGCAGGCGCGCAACGTGATGCGGCGCTGTCGCAGATTTCTTCGTTACAGGCCGCGCTGGATATGTATCGGCTCGATGTTGGTGAATACCCGGACGATCTGGAAGGACTGGTTGAGAACGACACGGGGCGCGCCTCATGGAATGGGCCGTATCTGCGGGGCGAGCTGCCTCTGGATCCCTGGAACAACGCCTATATCTATGACTCCAATGGCCGGGAATTCTCGCTGATTTCTTATGGCCCGGATGGCGAGCAGGGCGGCGAAGATGATGACGCTGATATCGGACTCTAAACAGCAACACGCGAATCAGCCACGCACCCATTCCATGGCGGGTTCCAAGCAGCGACAGGCGAATGAACCACGCCGTCATTTTATAGTGGGCTTTAAACAGCAACCAGCGAATGCGCCACGCCGGCATTCCATGGTGGGCTTTACCCTGCTGGAAATCCTGCTGGTACTTACCATTATCGGCATGGCCAGCATTCTGGTAGTACCTAATGTTGGCAATCTCGACTCTCGCAGCTTCAGCGCCCAGGCCCGACGGGCCAGTTCACTGCTTAACTACGCCAGGCGCACCGCGGTCGTGCGTGGCCAACCCAGCACGGCCAGTTTCTATCCCGTGCTCGATGACGATGAAATTCCAACCCTGCCTCTACGCAGCAGCGTGGGGAGCTGGCGGAGCAATGGCGCCAGTCTCGGTTTTCGTGACAGCACCGACCGGGAATCAGCAGTAGATGCGTTGTTGGAGATTACCTTCTATCCTGAAGGGGGAAGCACGGGAGGCACATTGTTACTCGCCCAAGGCGACCAGGTGGTAAGCATTAACGTCGATCCTTTTACCGGGCGCGTGGATACTGAGTATGAAGAAGATTAATTCAGTGTCTGCCCATGGCGGACGTTCCCAAGCCGGCTTTACTTTGCTGGAAGTGATCGTCGCTCTGGCGATCACCGGTTTCGTCCTTGGGTCGCTGTTTTCATTAGTTGGCGGCAGTAAGCAACTGGGTTGGCGGTCTGAGGAGAGCCTGCTCAGGGCAGCGCGCATCCGCGCGGCAACCAACTTTGCCCTTTTGGAGAATGAGTACCGGGATGTTGAACGGATACTCGAGGACGAAACCTACCAGATCATAGCCCAGGATATTCTTGAGGAACCTGAACGTAAAACCCAGCCCAGTGTTTATACGCTGCAAGCCTTCGAAATAGTCAATGAAGACCGGGATGAAATCATTTCGGGAACCCGTTGGGTTCAGCTGGACCTTCCCCAATGATGCGCGCTTATAAGCCAGCAAGCGGATTTACGCTGATCGAAGTTATCCTGGCACTGGGGTTGACCGCTATGCTCCTGGGCTTGCTCAGTACCAGTGTATTCATTGTCGCCGAGGACTGGAATAGAAATTCCGATGTGCTGGATGAGAGCCTGGACGAGGCCCTGGCCATTCTCCAGATTGACCGGTCGTTGCACGGCGCCTTCCCCCATAGTTTCACGAACGAAGAAACCCTGTCGCGGCAACTCTACTTCACCGGTGAGGATGATTATCTGACCTGGGTCTCGGCAGTGTCTCCCCAGCGCACGGCTGGCCTGACTGCCTGGGAGCTTTACTCGGTGGACGACGAAGGGGTCTATCTGACCATGGTGCCGGCCTACAGCGACAACCCGGCGGAGCGATTGCTGGAAGTTGAACCTATCTTGTTGTTTCCACATTACACCGCTGAGTTCAGTTATCTCTATGAAGATCTCGATGAATCCAAAGTCTGGACTGATGAATGGGAAGCGCAGGATTTGTTGAGCCTGCCTCTGGCTGTCTACATTCGTTTTGTACCATTCGAACGAGACAGACAGCCATTGGAAGTACTCTCAAGAATCCGCAACAACGAGCACCGCAGCATTCGACCCAACTTGGCGGAGCAGCGCAGTCTATGAATAGGCAACGCGGCTCTGTCATAATAATTGTCCTATGGACTTCAGTCTTGTTGACGGTGCTGGTAACTGCCATGGCCAGCAAGGTTCGTCTCTCTGCCAAGACCGCGTCTCATAATCAGGATGCCAGTATGCAGTGGGCTGCTCTGATGGGCACGGTGAGCTCGGCAGAGATGGAGCTTATGCTGGAGCGAATGCCGCGCCCGATTGGAGAAGTACTGGAAGAAACCGATGAAGGAGAAATCCGTACGCCCGCCTATCAATTCAATGGCCTGGAGCTGGAACTGGCCTACCCGACGGACGAAGACTTCGTGGTACGCATCTATGACCATGCCGGCAAGATAAACCTGAATCGTATTCCCCGGCGCAATATGCAGCTGCTTATTGAAAAACGCCTGGGCGGGCTGGATGCAGATCCTGAAGAAGTGCAGGATCTGTTGGCCGCCTGGACGGACTGGACGGATTTGAATGATCTGGAAGGGTTGAATGGAGCCGAAAAAGAGTACTACGAGGATCTGGATCAGGGTTACAGCCCTCGCAACAACCCTGAACTGGATACCGTCGATGAGATACTTCACATACGCGGGTTTGCCGACCTTTTCGAAGGCGTGAACCTGGATGCCGCATTTACCATCTACGGCAACACTCGAACTGTAAACCTGAACCTGGCAACCCGCGAGGCGATGCAACTGTTGCCAGGGCTGGATGAGGAGTTGATCGAGAACATCATTGCCTTCCGTGAGCGCGAAGACATTCAGAATCGCGCCGAGATCGCCGAGATCGTGCCGTTTGAGAATCTCCAGGAACTGTCAGCCTGGGTAGGCAACAATACGTCCAATATCTATTCGGTGTTTGCCTATCCAAGAATTGCGCTGAGCGAGGAAGAATTGGTCGCGATGCTGGTAGCCGACGAGTTCGCCAATCCCGATCCGGTAGTGCAGGCCTACATGGAAATCATCGAAGTGCGCAGCTATAACAATCTGCCCACTGTCTATATGATCGAGCCTTACGGGCGGTTACCCGATACAGCAGCGGCGAGGGTTCGAGAAGAAGACCTGCTGTTTTAAAAATAGCGAGTAGAAATAGAGAGCAGGAACACAGAGTAGGAAAAGAGAGTAGGAAAAGAGAGTAGAAAGAGGGACCGGCTTATTTTTTCACATACCCAAAAACTGTAGCCAATTTCAAAAATAAATCTTTCCCTATTTCTCTACTTCTTAACAACGGACCAATCGGAGTGCATGATTATCGCACCCACGCCCTTGTTTGCCTCTACATGCAGCTGTTTGCTGAACTTGGTCTCATACCACAACAGCCCACTCTTGTCGGCGAGACCGCCCAGCACGTAAAAGTCGCCGACGCGCATGGCCAGGTTCCTGACGATTAGCGACACTGTGAAGATATCACCCTTCTTGAACGGACCTTTATCGATGTTGTCGATAGCGGTGCTCAGAAACGAGGCGATCGGTTCTTCGGCAGACTTCATGAAGGCAAACCCGAAATTACCCTCGATGCCGTCCACCAGCACCTCCACTTCCATCTCCAGGTGTACATCGGCCAGGGCAGTCAGAGAGCCCAGGAGTTCACCGTCCGGAGATTTAACCGCTAGCGAGTTGATCCTGCAGTCCTGTGTTTTGGTCTCGGTTTCGGCTGCAGCAGGCCCCTCTTCGGCCGGAATGTCTTCGCTGATGCTGTGATAGACCTTCTTGCTATTACAGAAGTCCTCATAGTGACCCACTACTTTTTCACTATCGCCCATCTCTCTGATCTGGCCCTTGTGGAGCCAGATCGCGGTGTCACAGAGTTCCTGTACGTGAAACATGGAGTGGCTGCAGAAGATCATGGTCTTGCGCTGCTCGATGAATTCGTTCATGCGCTGCACGCATTTCTTCTGAAATGCCAGATCACCGACCGACAAGGCTTCATCGATGACCAAAATGTCGGGCCGCACCATGGTAGCGATGGAGAACGCAAGCCTGACATACATGCCCGATGAATAGGTCTTGACCGGACGATCGATGAAATAATCGAGTTCGGAGAACTGGATAATGTCATTCTCCAGCTCGGCAATATTCTCGTTGGGAACACCCAACAGCGAGGCGTTCAGGTAGATATTTCGGCGCCCGGTAAACTCGGGATGAAATCCGGCGCCGAGTTCCAGTAAAGCAGCCACCTGACCCCTGATGGATATATCGCCGCTGGTCGGCTGCACAGTGCCTACCAGGAGTTTCAGGAGTGTTGATTTTCCAGCACCATTGATACCGATAATGCCGAGGCTCTGGCCGTCCGGAACCGCGAAGGAGATATCACTGAGCACGTGAAACAGCTTGTGCATTGGGCGGCGTAGTACTAGTTCAGCCAACCGGTCCTGCGGACGGTCGTAGATCTTGAAGTCCTTGTACAAATTGTTGACTGAAACGCGCGGCATGATTACAGCACATCTCCAAAGGCATGCTTGATTTTTATAAACAGCCAGCCACCCAACAGGTAGCTTAACAGAGCAACTGGCACAACAATCCGCAGATTCTCCATTGGTAATTCGCCCAGCAAGATGATCTCTCGATACAGGTTGATAAAGCTGTGCATGGGATTTAGCAAAAACAAGTCCCTGATGCGTTCACTCTGAATAAGCGATATCGGATAGATAATCGGTGTCAGAAAAAACCAGATCGTTACCAGCAGGGCAACCAACTGTTGCAAGTCTCGCAAAAACACACACAGGGCTGACAACACGGCAACCAATCCCATGGTAAACAGGAACTGTAGAAAAAGGATAATGGGCAGCCACAGCCATAACCACGAAAGGTAGCCCTGCAGTGCCAGGTACACCAGCAATACACCAAACCCTATAGCATGTGTCAGGTAAGGAACGACGGTGCCAACCACCGGAATTATCTGTACCGGAAACATCACCTTGGTGATCAATGGCGCTTTTTCGATGAGCAGGCCGGTAGATTTGCTCATGGCCTCGGCAAAGGCGAACCAGGGCAGGTAGCCGATCATCATGAAGATCACGAATTCAGTTTGGCCGTACTCTTCGACGGCGCGGATTTGAAACACATAACCGAACACGAACGAGTAGATGATGATGTAGACCACCGGGGTGAGAAACAACCAGAGAAAACCGCCAACGGAAGCCGCGAATTGTCCATAGAAATCCTGCCGCGTGAAGTTGTGAAACAGGCGGTAATGTCTAAACGGGGTAACTACCCATTGCCGAAGCAGCGTAAAAAACATGGTATTCCAGTTTTATGGAGTCTCAGGTCGAACTCGATTTTTCTCGCCTTCGCTTCAAGGCACTGAACTTTGCGCGCCTGCTGCATTACAGATGATCTGTCCGAGGCTGCCATGGCCCGGATACGGCTGCGAATTTAACCATGAATCAGGTAAAAAAACTAAAAAACAGCATGGCCAGCCTATATACTCTGGCGTCTGAAGATAACAGGATAGCTTTTGCCAGACCCTCAGTCATGCTGAATCCCGAACATGTGCTTATTCCCTTTCAGGCATCGCCACTCCCTGCTGGACCCTGGATAGTGTTTGCCCCCCATGCCGACGATGAGACCTTCGGCATGGGGGGCAGCCTCCTGAAAGCCCGGCGGGAAGGAGTCGAGACCCATCTGGTTGTTTTGACTGATGGGGCGCTGGGCGGTGAAAGAGACGACCTGGTGGATATTCGCAGACAGGAAGTAACCAGGGCTGCCGAACGCCTGGGAATAAAAACCCTGCATTGTTGGTCAGAGCCGGACCGGAGTCTTGGTCAGGATGCTCGCCTGATCGAGAAAATCGCCAACATGCTGATAGAGCTCGCACCGGGCAGTGTTTTCTTCCCCGCTCCTCTGGAAATTCATCCTGATCACCGTGCCACGGCTTTTCTGGTGTGGTCGGCGCTGCAGAAATCCCGCAATGAAGGCGTGCATCCCACGCCAATCGCCTACGAAATCGGCGTACAGAATCCCATCAACTATTTAATTGATATAAGCGCACAGAGTGAAGAGAAGAAGCAGGTAATGGACATCTACGCCAGCCAGAACAGTGAAAACAATTACCAGGAACTCGTGCTGGCACTGGATAAAGGCCGTACTTTTTCATTGCCAGAAGAGGTAACGTTCGCGGAAGGGTTCTTTTATTTCAAGACTGAGGATCTGGATCATTCCCTGCAGGAGATGACCCACAGGATAGTCGATCTTTACCAGTGAATGAGTGTTAGGAAGGAATTAGTGAAGTGGTGAGTCCGGGGTGCCGATTTCTGTCTGCAAGTCGCCGTCCATCCACTCCGGCCACAATGTCATGGGCCATTCTGCCTCAACCCAAAGCGTGTGCAGGATTCCCAACCACTGGCGTAATTGTTGAGTGCTAAAGCTCATCTCCGCCCGTTGACCATCGGCGCACTTAAATACCAGCAAGACGACGTCTTGGCCGTTCTTGATATCGATCTCTCGGATCAGCCAGTGTTGAGATTCTGGATTCGGTGCCACAGCTGCCTGTTTAGGTAACTCGGCTTGAGCCGATTGCTGGGCGATGCCCTGCAAGGTAGATTTTGCGCGGCTGTCGATAGCCGTGCTGTGAGTAATCTCAGGCGCTTCATGCTCCAGCCAGTTAAGGAAATGGCCGAGCAATCTTACCAACAGGCGCTGGGTAAGCCAGAGGATCAGCGTTGCATTGGAATCGGTTACCGCGGTGAGCCGTATGCGGTCTTCGGTGTCACTGTATTCAGAAGTAATGCGTTCAAGGACAGTCATGGGAGAGGGAGAAGATTGGCAAGAACTAGGCTTGCGGGGGAATCAGCCAGGTCCCCACTTCCAGCATGTCGTCGGCTTCCAGGGTTCCGGTCTCGCGTTTCAACAGCAGCAGGAATTTTACATGCTCATAGCGCGTCTGCTGCAGGTCTCGCTCGGCACGGTATTGATCCTGCAGGGCATTGAGCACATCGACCGTGGTCACGGTGCCGAGCGCAAATCCCTGCTGCATGGCTTCGGCCGAGAGCCTGGTTGACTCAACGAGGATTCGAGCGGCCTGAGTTCTGGCTGCACTGGATTGTGCCTGCAGGTATGCCGAGCGAACCCGTTCACCCGCCTCAAGACGCGCCGCCCGTAACTCGCTCTCGGCAATCCTGCTCCTGCTTCTGGCCTCACTCACCGCAGCCCGGTTACTACCACCTGCATAGAGTGGAATGGAAACATCCAGACCAATATAGGTATTGTCAGTGCGATTGATTGGCAAGTTGTCAAAGCCGACATCGGAATCCTGACGTTGCGCGATGAAGGTGACCCGAGGCATATAGGCCCCCTGTTTCTCCGCGATGCCTTCCTGCGCCGCGCGTAATGCATATTCTCTGGCCTGAATCTGCTGATTCTGCGCCCGGGATTGCTCCACATAGAATTGCATGTTGTATTCCAGTGGGGGTATTGCGGCCAGATCGTCGAGCGTGAACAGGCCGCCGACGTCCAATCCTGATATTGAGCGCAGTGCTTCCTCGTGGAGGGCGAGTTCCGCCTCGAGAAATAACTGCTCGGCTTGTACGGCGGCCAGACTGGCCTGGCCCTGGTAGAGATCCGTTATCTGGGCGAGTTGCCGATCATACAAGCTCTGTATCTGCGCGAGCTGATTGGTAACCGCAGCTAATTCTGAGGAGATAGAATCGAGGGCATCTTCGGCCTGCAACACATTAAAATATTTATCGGCCACATCGGTGAGCAGGTAGGCCAGCTCGTAGTAATACTCAGCCTCGGCCTGATCTTCAATCAGGGAGGCCTGCTTACGGGCTGAAAAAGACTGCCAGTTAAACAGCGCCTGGGTAAGCTGTAAGGAATAGCGCTCGCCAGCAAACTCTTGCAGAAGGTCGAATTGATTGCGGCGGTTTTCAGAGATGCTGGCATTGGCATTAACCTGAGGCAGCAATCGCCCATTTGCCGCACGTTTGCGGGCTCCGGTTATGTTGAGGTTTTCTTCGGCGATGCGAAGCGAGGGGCTGTAGTTTATGGCCGCTGTAAAGAAATCTTCCAGGGTGGATCCGGGCAGGCCACTGAACCCCGTATCCAGGTCCTCGGCGGCCCCGCTCATGGCAGAATTTAATCCGAGCAGAACCAGCCACAGGTAAGGCAACACATGTAATTTTTTCATGACCCTAGTCTTCGTTAAAACTGCGTGCCAGTGCATTGGAAAATGGCTTGAACAGATACTGCAGGAATGTGCGGTTCCCGGTAGAGATGTACACCTCCGCCGGCATACCAGGCATCAACACCAGGTTACCGAGATCCGCCATGCCCTCCGGAGTAACCTCGATGCGAGCCAAGTAGTAGGGAATTCCGGTATATTCGTCTGTGAAACTGTCTGCCGAGAGGTTTATAACGTTACCAAAAATGGTCGGAACCGAGCTGCCAAATGTTGAAAAACGAATCGTCGCTTGCTGGCCCAAAGCCACGCGATCGATATCGATAGTGGCTACCTTGGCTTCAACGATAAGCTCTTCACCCTGGGGCACGATATCGACAATCTTGCTACCTGGACTGATCACTCCGCCAACGGTATGAAACTGCATACCATTGACGATGCCATCGGACGGAGCCCTGACCACTGTCCGGGCGACCACATCCCGCATGGCATTTATGCGCTCAGCCACATCGTTGAGATTGGTCTGCGCGTCACCCAATTCGCTGACCACCTCGTTCTGAAACTCCCGCTTCTGTTGCAGAATCTGCAAGCGTGTCTCGCCGATCTGCACTTCAGTGGAAGCTATGCTGGCAGTGAGATCGGCAGCTTCACCCTGGAAATTCGCGTGATTGCGCGCCAGCTCTCGCAAGCGAGTCCTGTCTGAGAATCCCTGTTCGAGTAGCGCCTGGGTATCGACAACTTCTTCAGCGTAGGAAGCCGCCAGTTGTTCTTTACTGGCCTTCAATGCCGTAAGACCTACGACCTTGGATTCCAATTGGCTGATTCGCTGTTCCAGGACCTCCTCGCTACCCTCATTGGCCGCTTTACGCGCCTGAAAAATTTCGTTCTGTGCACCCATCTCTTCACGGACACGACTGTCATTCCTGTCGAGTATTTCTGGATACACCACCGCATCAAGATCATCGCGTTCGGCGAGCAGACGAGCCTCTCTTACCTTCAGGGCGACGAATTGACTGTTAGCAATCTCCAACTGGGCCAGTGACTGGGTATTTTCGATCATCAAGAGGGGCTGACCTTCGCTAACCATGTCCCCGTTGCGTACCAGGACGGCACCGACGATGCCGCCTTCAAGATGTTGAACCACCTTGCTATAGGACTCTACAGTGACTCGACCCGGGGCCTGGGCAGCGCCACCCAGGGGAGCGAATGCAGCCCAACCGCCGAATACGATAAATACCAGGAAGAAGATAAACAGGCCGACTCGCTTCGGCCCTTCCATGCTGGTTTCTATCTGGTCATCCGGGCTTTCGGTAAAAACGCCTTCGGAAATATTGTCGTCTATGTCAATCACTTGTTCAGCTCGGTATTGAATTGAAAATTCTGCTGGCTAGCCAGTCGCCCGACTAGGGGTTTCCACCGGCGCCATCAGGCTTGCAAGCACCTGGTCTTTGGGGCCGAAACTAAGCGGCGTGCCTTCTTTCATGACCAGGATCTTGTCGACACACTGCAACACCATGGTGCGATGGGTAATGACAATTACGGTACAACCCCGGCTCTTGATTCTATTGATGGCATCGACCAATTCCTTTTCACCCTGGTCGTCCAGGTTGGAATTGGGTTCGTCAAGCAGCAGCAGTTTGGGATTGCCGTACATGGCACGCGCCAGACCGATGCGCTGACGCTGTCCGCCCGATAAAATGCCCCCAACTCCGCCGATGACGGTGTCATAACCCTGGGGCAGACGCAGTACCAGTTCATGCACGCCGGACAATTTCGCCGCTGCCACGATCTGCTCCGGATCGGATTGGCCGAAGCGGCAGATATTGTCAGAAATAGTGCCGTCGAACAGTTCGATATCCTGTGGCAGGTAGCCCAGGTACGGACCCAACTCCTTGCGGTCCCAGGCAGCGATGTCCGCGCCATCCAGGCGAACCTTGCCACTGGCGGCTGGCCAGATACCCAGGAGTGCGCGGGCCAGGCTGGATTTACCGGAAGCGCTGGGACCGACTATCCCCATCGCTTCGCCTGCCTGAAGCTCCAGAGTCACTCCCTTCACCACCGGCACGTTGGTGCCCGGAGGAGCCACGATAAGCGCCTCGACTCCTAATGCTCCCAGAGGTGCTGGCAGGCTCATGGTGTCTTGTTCCGCCGGGAGCTTGTTCAAGAGTTCTCCCAGGCGATCGTACTGGGCACGGGCCAGCGTGAAGCCTTTCCAGGTACCTACCAGCATGTCAATTGGTGCCAGGGCGCGACCTAACAGCAGCGACCCGGCGATGACCATACCCGGCGAAATTTCCTGGCGCAGCGCCAGCATCGCACCCAGACCGAGCAACAGCGACTGCATGATCATGCGCAGAGACTTGGACAGACTGGTAAGAGTGGCAGCCCGCTTACTTGCCTCGGTCTGTAATTTCAGCACTGAGTTGGCCAGATGTTCCTGCCGGCTGCGGATGTCATCCGTCATGCCCATCGCGGCGATCACCTCGGCGTTGCGTAACGAACCGTTAAGCTGATTGCTCGCCCGGTTCCACTGTGAGTTGGCCTCCTGCAGCTTGTCATTGGTGGCCTTCTCGTTGGCATAGGCCAGGATAACCATGATTATTCCTGCCAGAATTCCTGAGTAACCAAACCAGGGATGGAACGAGAACATTACAGCAATATAAATGGGGAACCAGGGCGCATCGAAGAACGCGAACAGCCCGTTGCCAGTCAGAAACTGTCTCAGGCTGGATAAATCATTGAGTGGCTGTGAATTGCTTATAATGCCGCCGGTCAACAGGGCGCGCTTGAAAGTGGCTTCGGATACTCGCTGACGTAGATTCTTTTCGATGCGGTTGCTGGCAGTTACCAGGATTTGCGAACGCACCCATTCGAACCCACCCATGGCCAACAGCAGGGCGACCATTAACAGGGTCAGCATTGCCAGTGTAGTCAGGCTGCCGCTGGACATTACCCGGTCATACACTTGCAGCATATAGATTATGGGTACCAGCATCAGGACATTGACAGCCGCACTGAAGACACCGGCATAGATAAAGTAGCGTTTTACATCTGTCAATGCCGCAGTGAGTTCTGGATAACTGGATTTATTTTGTGTTGTGTTCATGTTTTATTTTTGTAGGAAACCAAAAGTGACTCGAGCAGTTTTAGAATCTTTAAACCCGAGTTTCTGAACTCAATAGACAGCAGCGGATCATGCATAGGTATGGGAACTTGCGTATTTTTCAAGTTCACAGGCGGATCTTATTCGTCTGAAAGTGATCCTGATCACTTCGCTCAGGCAATCTTCCCATTAGCTGCCCCTGGTACTTCGGTGGCACCAGTTGCTTCCCCGGGATGCCGAGAACCGGGATTGATACTATTTTAGTTCTTCCTTGCCTTCGGCAAAATCCTTGAGGATTTTCAGGTCCTGCACCAGTAAACAGGCCGGGCCGTCACGTTTAACTATCTGCCGGTTTTGTAAAGTCTGAAATACCCGGGTAACGGTTTCCCGGGAGACATTTAGCATGATGGCGATTTCCATATGGGTTGGCGGGTTGGTAATTTGCGAATGCGGTCGATTTTTCTTGTCCTTATCCGGCACTAAAGACCAGAGCTGATAACAGACCCGTTGGGCGATATTAGGCAAGCCGAGCAGCGAGCGTTGAAAAGTCATCTGCCGGACTCGGGCTGCCAGGCGTGAACCGACCTCGTCCACCATACTGGGAGTTCTTAACATGATTTCCCGAATCCCATCCACAGGCACAAACACGGTAACAACTGTGGTTAGCGCAATGACGAATTCGGGTTGCGGACCCCGGTCAAACAGACCCAGTTCCCCGCAGAAATTGCCGGGCTCCACAAAGTACAGGCCCACCTCCCGGCCATCGATGGTAAAGTCCACGCCCTGCAGGCGGCCCTCAAACAGGAAACAGATGTGCTCCACCCTTTCACCAGCACTGAGCACGATGCCGCGGCGGGAAAATTTACGCAGTTCCGACTTCTGTGCCAGATCCCGCAAAATGTCCGGAGACAGGGGCTTGAGGATTGGAAAAGAACTTAACAGCTCGGGAGATACCACCATCAATTCATTGCCTTGGGATTACGGCTGAGACAGCCCTGATGGAGGCTGGCCCGGCATTATAAGTGCTTGAATCAGATAAGCAAAAGCGAGTATCTTGAATCAAAACGAGAATCTTGAATCAAAGCGAGTATCTTGAATCGATGTGATCTGCATCACTCGCCCTTCAGCAGCGCTAGGTTACTTTATTTTTAATTGAAACTGGGAGAAATGGGCGCACTATAGCTCCACCTCGCTGGGTGAAGTATTCCAGGCTCAGCCACCAACAGAGTCTCTTTACAAGGCCATGAACACACAGTTACTCGTCAATTACCTTAAATTCCTTAGCAAACGCCTGCCTCCTTGCCTTGCGGTCATGGTTTTACTGTGGCCGATGTTCAGCAGCGCGGAAGAACCTGAAGAACGTGACACAGCCTCTGCGATGGGTCATCTACAACAAGTCGGCGAGGTTAGCCTGGTGTTGGGCCGAGCTTCGTTGCAGCGTGGTAAAGGGGCGCGCTTGCCAATCGAGATTGGTTCGGCCATCCGGGTAGCTGATCGAATTCTGACGGAAGCCAATGGTCACGTGCACATCCGCTTCGTGGATAATGCCCTGGTCAGCGTGCGACCCGACAGCAGCCTGGAAATTGTGAGCTATGACTTCAATGTCAGGCAACCCGCGCTTTCCTCGGTGAAGTTCAACCTCGAGGGAGGGGTAACGCGTTCGATCTCGGGATCTGCTGCCAAAGCCGCCCGCGAGCGTTTCAGACTGAATACTCCTATCGCCGCCATCGGTGTGCGGGGCACGGACTTCGTAGTCAGTGCCACCGAAACAACAGTAAGAGCGCTGGTCAATGAAGGCGTAATTGTCCTGGCACCTTTTTCCAGTGAGTGTACGGCCGAGGCTTTCGGGCCCTGCACGGTAAATGCAGTGGAACTCACCGACAGCACGTTGCAGCTAATAGAGTTCGACGAAAACACGCCTGCCCCGCGCCTGTTACCGGCTCCCCATGAACGGGATCCCAACAGCATGCGCGATGAGGTGCAATTGGCGATCGCCAATTCCGAGGACGATGGGGAAGACAAGACGGTCAGTAACGAGGTGTACCTGGAAGGTGTTACCACTACCCGGGTTACTGCCGAAGCGGCAAGCGTCAAGACCCCGACCAGGATTCCAGTCGTCGCCCCTGCACCGGCCATTGAAATAATTCCCGATTTCACGCCGCCCGCTCCTGTGGCCACTCAAGATCTCACTGGGCGACAATTAGTATGGGGTCGTTGGGCGAATGGCCAGGGCGATCTGGAGCGCATCACCCTTTCTTATGCTGAAGCGCGCACAGGACGCGAAGTATCCATCGGTAATTCCGACTACTTGCTGTTCCGCCCTGATCTTGGCAGTAAAAATGTGGACGCGGGTTTGGGCGTGGTCAGTTTTGGTCTGAGTAGCGCACAAGCCTTCTACCATTCTGGCAGTGGTGTGGTTGCCATGCAGGTTCGCGATGGCAGCCTGGATATCGATTTCGATACGAACAAATTTGCCACTGCCCTGTTTCTCAACCACGATCTGACTGGGCTTGTCGATTTCAATGCCAGCGGCAGCCTTTTTGACGGCGGCTATTTTCACAGTCGCACCGACGGCCAGCGCATTGCAGGGGCAGTCTCCCTGGATGGCAAAGAGGCCGGCTACTTCTTCGAAAAGCAGTTACAGGATGGGGGTATCCAGGGAATTACCCTTTGGGATAGTCAGTAGTCATGCCTGAACAATCAACCGATTCTGGAGAACACAATCCCCTTTTATGGGTGCTGAACCTGTCACCCAAAGCAGGGCGCCTTGCTATGCTGGCGGCAGCCCTGGTGGTGGCGCTACTGCTCAATCTTGCCTTCAGTTCTGGTCTGACTACTTTACAGGAACGCCTGGGAGCACTGGGCTGGACCTGGTTCTCTGATGAGACCGTCGAGCAGCGCATAACCCTGGTAACCGTCGACGAAAAAAGCCTGGCTGAACTCGGTGCCTGGCCCTGGTCAAGAGATGTGATGGCGGCGCTGACCAGAGCCATCGATGCCGCAGGGGCACAGCTGCAACTGCATGACATTGTCTATACCGAAGCGCGAGCCGGCGATGCGGAATTCGCCCTGGCGTTGGAAAATGCCCGCGGCAGCGTACTCGCCCAGGTACCTGTGCTGCAGTCCAACCAGGTTGTGCAGTCCGGACAGATCACTCACCCTCTCTCGGGAATAACCTGCTCCGGATCGGGACAGCTACCCAGTACGCCGAATTTCCTGGCGCCAAACAGCCGGTTCGCCGCGATACCCAAGGGCCATATCACCCCGATCATTTCCAGTGACGGCGCCGTGCGCAAGACCCCTGCGGTGATTTGTGTGAATGGACAGGCCTATCCCGCCCTGGCGCTTACCTCGCTGTTGCAGGCAACCGGCAGCGAGCAATGGGCCGCCTCATTACAAGCCGGAGATTCACTGTTTGGGCCGGCGCAAACGCTAAACCTGCTCGCCTATCCTGGCCTGGATGTGCCACTGGATGCGGAGGGCAACATTCGTATTTCCTTTACTAAGCATCCTTCCAGCTACCAGGCTGTCTCCGCCGTGGATGTGCTTAACGGCAACTTCGATGCCGGGCTCCTCGACCGAGCCTGGGTGTTAGTAGGCGCCACGGCCTTCGGCATGGGCGACATCGTACCGACTCCTTACAATGGAGCGACAGCGGGAGTAGAGCTGCAGGCCAGATTGCTTGGCAGCTTGTTGGATGTGAGCATTCCCTACACACCAAGGGCCGCGACCGGATTGCTGGGATTGTTGAGCCTGTTAGCCGCCATTGCCCTGTTTGGCCTGGCTGGCAGGGACGGGCGCGGGTCCGCCTATGGCCTACCTGCCGCGGCTCTCCTCTTACCTGTGGCTGCACTGTTGCTGCATATTCAGTTATTAAACAGCATGGGCCTGTGGCTGGGCTGGGTATTTCCCGCCCTGTATAGCCTGCTGGCTGCCAGCTTTCTGTTACTTCTGGAACAGGGTCGAGTACGCGCCGAACGCACCCGGGTGTTCGGCAACCTCAGCAGTTATCTGCCCAGCGACATTGCCCGGGAAATTGCCTACAGCCTGCCGAGTTCCAGCATCAATGCCCGGCGCACGCAAGTGACCTTACTGAGCGCAGATCTCAGAAATTTCTCAGCATTTGGCGAGTCACAACCGGCGGAAGAGTCGGCCGCCATGTTGCATTTCTTCTTCACCCAGGCAACCCGCGTCATCGAACAGCACGGTGGCCGGGTGCATGAATTCAGGGGTGACGGGCTGCTGGCGGTTTGGGATGGACACGACAAAAGGGCCGCCCAACAGGCCCTGCTTGCTGGCAAGGCATTGCAGGCCGCCATGGACCGGGATCTGTTACCGGATTACGCGCCCGATGGGCTGCAACCGCTGGCATTGGGCATTGGTATCGAGCAGGGTCCGGTGCTGATTGGTTCAATCGGTCCGGCACATCGCCGCAGTCATGCCTTGCTTGGAGACACGGTGACCATTGTCCTGCGTATCCAGGAGCTGACGGCGGAACTGGCCCAACCCATTCTGATTGGCACTTGCGCGGCACGACAACTGGATGGCCAGCAACTGGAATCCCAGGGCAGCTATCTGTTGAGTGGCCTGCGCACGCCGCATACCCTGTTTGCACCAGCCTACGAGAAAGCCCAGGTCAGCCAGCCTGACTTGAAAGTGGTTGCCGGCGGGCGCGAGTAATCCAGGCAAGCTCTCAACACCCCCTTTGTTGCACCTTCAGGAGCGATTCAACATAATCGCCTCCATGCCCACAACCCAGTCTCTGCTTGCATTTCACCGAGTTGTAACCAGTGTAGTACTAGCGATGCCAAGTCAGACCTGCCGCCTGTTACTTCCTGTTTGCTTCAGCACATTTGTCTTTACCGGTTCCGCTGCCGCCCAGAGCTGTCCAGAGCTTGTTTCCTACTATCCTGGAGAATCTCCCAACTGGCCCGAGTTGGCCGCCGATCTTGCCAGTGTTATGCCGCAATGCCTTGATTCTTCGGAGTTTTTTGCGCTTCTCGGTGCCGCCCAGTTAAACAGTGGATTGCGGGCGCAGGCCTTCGAATCCCTGGAGCGAGCGCTGCTGCTGAATCCGGATAACGGTGCCGCCATGGTGGATTATGCCCAGGCTCTGTACCAGGAAGGGCAGCTGTTTACGGCCATGGAACTCAATGCCCAATTGCTGCAGCGAGAAGATTTACCAACCGGGCTCGAGTCAATGTTGCAGGCACGGCAGCAGCAATGGCAGTCCATGACGCGTCAGACCTCGTTCCAGGGCGACCTGATGCTGGGTTACGATGACAACCTCAATGGTGCGCCTGATCCCAGCCAGATCACGCTTACCCTGTCCGGGGAGTCGGTGTTGCTGGCCCTCAATCCCGAATTCAGGCCAGTCAGTGGACCCTACCTGAACATTGGGCTGGGAGCCCGGCATCGGCAGCTCATGCCAGAACATCAACAAAGCTGGAGTGCCCAGCTGCGCGGCCGCATCAGCGAAGACACGGACTCGGACCTGCTGCAACTGGATGGGCGCTACGCATTTATCCGCCCGCGGCGCGATCGAAGCTGGCAAGTAGACGGTGCTGTTCGCAACCTGTTCTTCGGCGGTTCAGCGCTGTTCACGGCCTCGGAAGTTCGAGCCCGCTACAGCACCGCTAGCGCGTTCGCCTGTAAGCCCTATTACGACCTTATTCTGCAGCACCAGTTATTTCACGACCAGAGTCACCTCAATGCCCTGGACAGCCGGGCCAGCGTCGGCCTGAGCTGCCCCCTGAATGGTTCCCTCACTGGCTTGATCAGTGATGTCACCGGTCTGTCCGGCGGTGCGCAACGCCTTAACCTGGAGCTGGGTGCACTTAACAGCCAGGCTATCAAGACGACCCGGCCCGGGGGGGACCGGCAGGGCTGGCAATTCACCGCCGATTGGGAATACCGCTTCTCGATGGGGACCTTTCGCGCCTTGCTGAATCACACCGAGCTGGATGACAGGAAGACCTACAGCCCCCTGCTTATCAATGGCGCAGAACGTTGGCTGAAACGCAGCTATGTCCTGTTTCAGTACCGGCAACCCATTGATTTTTATGGAAATACTGCCGATTTAGTAGTCAACCTCTATCGCCAGCGCCAGCGCAGTAATATCGAGCTGTTCGAGACCAATGACTCCACGTTCGAGATTGGCCTCAGTTTTGCTTTCTAATCTGCTTAAAATTTGACCAATCCCGGCGGAAAAAATCCGGGAAAATGAGTAAGTTAGCGGCATTCTCGAGCCTGATAAATCTCCCTCCAGACGTTGTCATGAGGCTTCAGAAAATGTAACATCCGGCCGATATCTGCTTGCGGTTGTTAGACAGGTGGCCCAAGTTTGATGTGGACAGCGTTAACAAGGCTTTTCCTTTTCGTGTGATTCTAGTCACAAGCAACGGATAGAGCCTTGTTTATGCTTGTTACTTCGATGATGGGGTCAATTGCGCAAAGACTGGCCACAATCGGAAACAACTATTTGAAATCGATCTCAAGGAGCTTAAAAAGAAATGGCAATTACAGCTGAAACTCGTACGGAACTCGTCGGGCTGGTGGTGGGCATGTTTGGTGCCGCTCCAGGCGCGAGCGTTCTGGCGGAATTAACTACGTCGATAGAAGGCGGCCAAACGGTGGCAAGCCTGGCAGACATTCTGGGAGCTTCCAGTGTCTTCACGGCGGAATATCCGAATTTCCTCACGAACGAGGAGTTTGCAACAAACTATTTAACCGCCGTTCTCGGCACCACTGTCTCGCAGGAAATTATGGATGCGGCGATTGTGATTGCGACTGCCGAGCTCAATGGTGGTCTGGGCCGTGGCGCTCTGGTGTTCCTGGTCATTGATTTTCTGGCCACTGTTGATGAAGCCGATCCTGACCTGGGCACGGCCGCCACTGCCTTTAATAACCAGGTTGAAGTGGCTGAGTACTACTCAGTAACACTGAACCTCAGTGGCAGCACACTGGCAGAACTGCAAGCGGTTGTCGAAAATGTCGACAGTACTGATGCGTCCGCTGCCAATACAGCCGCTGCCGCAGCGATTGCCGCTGCCGAGGCCGCTATTGCAACTGCAACTGCGGATGATGCTGCTTATACAGCCGCCGTTGCTGCTGATACAGCCGCTGCTGCAACTGCCGCATTGACCGATGCAACCGCTCTGGGTGCTGCTAGTACTGCCGCTGCCACTGCTGCTACCGACGCTGTGACTGCAAAAACCGCGGCCGATGCTGCCGTGGTTGCTGCGCAAACTGCGCTTACTGCAGCCATTGCCGGTGGTGATGCGAACACAGTTAGCACCGCAAACGGTACTCTCATCATCAAGCAATCTCAGGCAGCTACTGCTGCTACCACTGTCACAACAACTGCCGATGCTGCCGCGACCGCACTTGCCGCTGCTACAGCTGCTACAGCTGCTGACACTGCCGCTGCTACTGCCGCTGCCACTTTGGCTACTGCCACTACTACGGCTCTTGCCTCTGGTGCTGCAGATAACGTTGCCGCTGCTGCTGCTGTTACTGCCGCTGCTGCTGCCGTTACCGCTGCTGCCGTCACTGCGGTGTATTCCGATGACGTGGTTGCCGCTACTTTTGGACCTATTGCTGCCGGCCTTGTTACATCCGCTGCCGCGACTGGCCAGGCCCTTGCGGCGAATGTTGCTTATAGCAGCCAGCTCGCAGCCTTCAACACTGCTGACGCGGCCGCTGCTGCTGCATTAACGACTGCACAAGCAGATGCTGCCGCTACTGCTACTGCAAAGGCTGCAGTAACTTCACTAGCTACAGCCAATGCATATATCGCTGCTGCAGCTACTTCTACTGCATCTGCTGCTACTGCTGCTAGCACTGCTGTAACTGCAAACACTTCTGCTGGATCTCTGGTAACAGCGGCTGCAGCTACTGCGGCTACTACCGATGATACAAGCGCCGCTGCTGCTGCTGCTGCTTCTGCTACTCGAGTAACCACAGCCAATGGCCTGGTGACAACAGCTTCTACTGATACGACTGATGCTGCGGCAAATCTACCAATTTTTGCAGCGAAAGCCTTTACGCTCACTACTGGTATTGACAGCTTCACTGGTGGCGTCGGCGATGACACTTTCACATCCGTTGTCTCTGCCTCTCTGTCCGGTTTGGACAACCTCAACGGCGGCGCCGGAGCTGGCGACACGTTGACTATCTCTGATACGGCTGCGATCGCAATTCCTGCAAGTGCCACTGTTCAGAACATTGAAACAGCCAACCTCAACTCTTCGCTTGCCGTTACAGGTAGCGTTTCGGGCTGGACGGGTTTGACTACAATGAATGTCGGCGCTTCCACGGGTGCCGGCAACATGACCGCTGCAGCGACAACCGACGTTAGTTTTGTTAACACCGCAGGTGCCGTAACTGTTACCGGTGGTAAGGACGTTACTGTCACAACGACATCGGGCGCTGTTAGCGTATTGACTGCAGTGGGTGATGTCACAGCAACTACGACGCTTGCCGCTGTGGCTGTGACGACGACTGGCGGAGCCGTAACGACTACGAACTCTGGAGGCGCCGTGACCGTGACCGGTACTGGTGCAATTGTTTCCACGTTAACTGCCCAGGCTGCTAATGCGGTAGCAATCAACAGCGGTACAACTGTCAACATAACTACCACTGGACAGACTACAGGTGTAGTCGGTGTCGGTGCCACAACAGGGTCAACTGGTGCTGTGACCGTTTCAACCACTGGTGACTTTACAGTCGCTTCAGACATTACTTATGGCGCGATTACTGTTAGAGGCGGTACTTCTAATACCATTACTACAGCTACTGGTATTACCGCTGCGGAAACTCTTGTCGCTGTAACTGATACTGGCACCGATACCGTAACAATGAATGCTATTACTGTTACCGGTCTTGCAACCACTACTGACGTTACTATTACGCAGCCTAATGCAGTTGCTCAGACGAATGGTACGGTAGCTGTTGGTGCGGTAACTGAAACAGCCACGTTTACATTTACCGCACTTGCGGATACCGAGACCACTATTATAGCTGGTCTGACTGTCACAGCCATCGGTGCTCACACGGGCGCACAGGTTGCCGCAGCCTTTGCATCGTTAGCCGATGCCGGTACCGGCAATGAAGCGCCAGGACTTACGCTAACTGGTGCTTTGACCGGATACACAACGGGCGCTGTTACTGGCACTGCCACTGTTAAGTTTTCCTCTTCAACCGCAGGTCCTATAGGGGGTAGTCTTGCAGCTACAGGGGATGTACAGCCAGCAGCTACCATGGTCCAAGGCGTTGCTGCAGTCACCGCGGTTACAGGTCTAATTGGTGTCACCGAGGGCGCTATCACCGTCAATGATGCGAGCGCTGCTTCACTGACGGCCGCGGGTACTATTACAACGGTTAGCATCAACGAGTTTGGCGCAGGCGCAACGATTAACTCCGGTGCCCTGACTTCATTGACTATCGATGGTACGGGTTCAACAGTTAATGCCGGAACATCTGGTGCACTAACTACTGCAACGGCTACAACTATGGCCTTGAATCTAGCAGGAACTACCAGTACCGGTGCGGTAACACTTGACGCAGATATCACCACTGTAAACATTGCTTCAGCTACTGCGGCTAATACACTGCAAACTCTTACGGCTAGCGGTGCGACTGCAGTTAATATCTCCGGTTCGCAAAATTTAGTGCTGACCAATAATGCGTTTGCTGCAACTGCCGCGATCACATCTACAAGCACTGGTACTGTGACTTTGGGCACTGCAGTGGCAGTTGGTCAGACTTACACCGGTGGTAGTGGTGTTGATACGCTTACTACAACAACAGCCAGCACTAAGGCTACTACCCTGGGCGATGGCAATGACGTCATTACCTCGGACGGTATCTACGGTACGGGCGGATCTCTGGATGCGGGCGGCGGTGATGACACCATCATCATGACTGCTGCAGCGGCTGCAGCGGCTACTGCCTCAGCCACCTTCGCCGGAAAAGTTAGCGGCCTTGAAACCCTGAGTGTTGGGGCGACTGGCGCAGCTACTGCCCTTAACATGACAAATGCAGATGGTATGAATATAGTCTCCAGTGCCGGCTTTGGTCACGCACTGACTATTACTAATGCAGCTGCTGGCTTTACGTTTAACCAGACTGTACTTGGTTCTGTTGCGAGTTCCATCGCACTGGCTACTGCTACAGGTACTTCAGATACGGTTAACCTGGGTTACTCTGCAACAAATGGGTTCACCAACAGTGCAGCCGTTACTATTGCAGGTGTTGAAATTCTCAATATCACTACCAACGACACTGATGCCACTGCTGCTACTGCTCCATTCGTAGCGCCTATCACGGCAACTAGTGCAGTTACCGTTACCGTATCAGGTGATGCGGGTTTCGATGCAACGGGTCTGACAGCGACTACACTAACCTCGTTTAATGCATCTAGCGTTACTGCTACTGGTGCTGGTGGTGCGGTTACTCTTACCACCGGTGCATTGGCAGCAGCAGCTACCCTAACCGGTGGTGCTGGTACCAATACCATTGATGCTGGAGCAGCCACTAAGGCAGTAACACTTACTGGTGGTGCTGGCCTGGATGCCTTGTCTGGTGGTGCTGGCGCTGACACGATTAACGGTGGCAACGGTGGTACTACAGGTGTTGGCCTGGTTGGTGGTGCTGGAAACGACATTATTACTGGTGGTACTGGCGCAGATACAATCGCTGGTGGTACCGGTACGGATACTATCAATGCCGGTGCAGGAAATGACATTGTCACTGGTGGTGTTGGTGCTGACGTCATTGATGGTGAAGCTGGAACCGATACTTATGTAACGAGTTCTACGCAAGTAGCGGCCAATATTGAGGGTTTAGGTACTGGCACATCAGTGGGAGTGATAATTAACCTCGGAGCTACTGCAGTTACAAACTCTACTGTACTTGGTAATACTGCTTCGGAGAACTTGGCGCAGAGTCTATCATCTGTAGCAGCTGGATCAGTTGCTTACTTGTTTGCTGATAGCTTGGTTTCTAACTCAGTCGTTGTTAGTACGATATCTAACTTCGAAAACGTGACTCTTTCCGGCAATGGAATTAACTATGTTGTTGGTTCTGCTACCGCAAACATAATCACCATCGGTAGCGGCGCTGACTACATAGATGGCGGAGCGGGTGACGATATTATTGTCACTACCTCCGGAGCGAACGTTACTACTCTCGATGTCTTGCTAGGTGGTGCGGGTACTGATGCATTATGGATTACTAATGTAGCCGGTGCCGGTGCCGTCGTTGATGATCAGGTTGGTATCGAATCGATTGTAATGGTGGATGGTACTGCTGGTGCTGACTCCACAGTTACAATTACCTACACTTCTGCGAATACAGCGGCGTTAACCATTGATGCAACAGCGATGGACGCAGGAGAAGATTTCACGCTTGTTGCGACAAATGCTCAGGTTGATGGCGTATTAACGGTCTTAGGTGGTGGGGGTGCTAACATCATTTCTACTGGCGCTGGAGCGGATATAATAACTGGTGGTTATGGTATCGATACAATCCTTGGTGGTGATGGTGCCGACACAATCGATGGTGGTTATGGTGCCGACATAATCGGTGGTGGTGCTGGTGCCGACATAATCACTGGTGGTGATGGTGCCGACGTAATCACTGGTGGTACCGGTGCTGACAGCATAATATTGGGCTCCGAAGCTGCTACACAAGATACGTTGGTAGTTGCAGCTGGAGATTCCGTTGCGGTAATTACTGTGACCAGTGCTCGAGGCTCAATCGCTGGCATGGACTCTGTAACTGGATTCCAAATCGCAGGTGTTGACTTGATCAATGTTGCAGGGACAGCTGCGCTCGCGGCGGAGGCCGATACTGACGGTACTGACTCAACCGCAGCCCTAACTGCAGGCGGAACTGACGTTATCGCGTCGATTAGTATTTCCTCTACTGGCTTGGCAACGTTCGATGATGCTGACACCTTCGTCGCGGCCGTAGCGCTGGCAGATGCAGGAGATGTCGCAGCCGCGCTCGAATATCTCCAGGCAAACGATCTCGGAGATGCAGGCGATTCAGTGGTATTCACGGGTAACTCGAATAGTTATATCTACACTCAAAGCACCGACGATGCCGGTGGTGATGTAATTGAGCTAGTTGGTATCACTGCTACGGGTATCATGACCTCGGGAACTACTGCAGGTTATGTTGAAATAACATAACGTAAGTAAAGCGAAAGGTAAGTAGCCACAGTATCTGACTTTAGATACTAAAGATTGAGAGACCCTGGTTCAGAAATGAGCCGGGGTTTTTCTTTATGTGGGAGTTGGAAATATTGTTGATACAGTGCTGCAGCTAGCAGGTGTTGTTGATGCCGCTACTCTAGCTACTGGTGACTTTACGTTCGTAGCATAATCTACTTATGATCGTGGGCAGTTAAACCCCACTAAGTAACACCAAGAAAAGCCAGCTCTTAACGGGGTTGGCTTTTTTTGTGCGTGGTTGTTTTGTGGAGGTAGAGACTTGTTGATAGGAGGAGATGAGTTGAAGGCAGAAGCGAAGACTCAGGTATGCACAGCATTATCACTACACCTCCCTTTTTTGATACAATAGAAAAATAAGGGTACGGCGCAATGGGAAATCAACTAGTTTATAGGGATGGGAAAGCAAACTTTCCCTATTAATGCTTGGTTTTGAAGAGCAAAGACTCAATATAATTAAATTGAATTTCAGTATATGGGGAAACAGGAATGAGCGAAGAAGCCGATACAATCACAATCGATGATAAAGAATACAGCTTGGATGACTTGTCAGATGAGTGTAAAACCGAAATTCAGTCTTTGCAGTTCTGTGAAGGTGAAATAGCCAGACTAAACGCCAAACTGGCAGTTGCGGGAACAGCGAGAATAGCTTACCAGAGAGCCGTGGCTAAGTTAATGCCACAGGAAAGCGACTCTGGGGATGGAGTGCTCCTGGAAGAAGATAAATAGGATAGTAACGAATTTATCCTTTAGGAAAAGGGGATGCTAATAAGGCACTAGCCTAAGAGTTTCCCCGGCTTCTATCTTCTGCGGAGTAAACGACTGAACAGGGTGTTCAAAAGATTAAGTAAAGGCGAACCCAGAAAGGCGAAGTAACCTTGGTCTCTGACAATCTGGCAGGCTGAAAAAGACGTCTCCGAAATGACGTTTGCGGACATTCAAGAAAAATTAGGAAATCGACCAGCCGTGACCAGCAAAGAAGAACAAGAACTGAATGCCCTTATTCAGCTCTTTAATAACCGTAACTTCAATCAGCTTATAACCGCTGGTAAGCAATACACTAAAGAACACCCTCACGAAGGTGGCGGTTGGAACCTCCTCGCGCTGGGCCATAAACATTTGGGGAACCTCGCGGAAGCCATAAATATATACGAATTCCTGGTTAAAGGGGCCCCCAAATCAGCGAGTTTTTTATCGAACCTTGGCAACACGTATATGATGGTGGGACGAATATCTGAGAGCATCTCTTGTTACGAGAAGGCGCTGGAACTTGATCCTAACTTAATAAATGCAATAGAGGCCTTAGGGCTTGCCTACCTTGAAATAGACCAAGCAGACAAGGCTATTAGCAGTTTTAAAAGAGTGATAGGCCTAGACAATAATCACCAGAGCTCCCTCTATTATTTGGGGAATCTTTATTTGGGCATGGATTGTTGTCAAGAAGCTAGAGATTTGTTTAAAAAGAGCTCTTTCAGAATGAGCAAGAGTCATTATCTCGAGTGTCTTTATCGCCTGGGAGAGAAAGAACTGTTCTATCAAGAATACAGTAAGCTGGTTGCTGGCGGTGTCGTAAACCCACTGATGGCGTCGATAGTTTCACACGCTTCGGTTCGGTTCGGCGTGCCGGACGACAATCCCTTTTGTTTAAAGGCTTTTGATCATATTTACGTTGGCCGTATAGAGAAAACTGATGGTTTCACCGACGAGCTATCGAAAAAACTTATCGACTTCCATAATGGCAACAAAAATGATTTTAGGAGCCAGAATCTCCTCACCAACGGCAAGCAGTCTTCAGGTAATTTGTTTCTGTTAAAGGAGGACTTTGCACAAGAACTCAAGATAGTGATTGAGGGGAAAATTGAACAATATAGAACCTTATTCTCTAATAGCAAGCAGGGTTTCCTGACCCTATGGCCTCAGAACTACGAATTATTCGGATGGCTTATAAGTATGAAAGGCGGAGGTCATCTGCGGGCACATATTCACAAAGAGGGATGGCTGAGTGGATCTTTTTACCTAAACGTGCCAGAAAGCCCAGGAAAAGATGCGGGCAATATCGCTTTCAGCCTTCATGGACTAAATTATCCAACTGATGGTAAATACTATGAGCAGAAAGTAGTTGAGGTAAGGCAGCGAGATATCTGCATGTTTCCGTCTTCTTTGTTTCATAGCACAATTCCATTTGAAAGTACGGAAGAGCGTATATCCTTTGCCTTCGATGTTAAACCAATCACCTGATTCATGTTGGAGTGCCGGGCCAGTACTAAGCTCACAACCCCTATTTCCAGGGGGGGCGTCAATGGACTTCATAACCAACACAAGCAATTCGCTTCGATACGCAAAACACATGAGTTTCATCTAAGCGCTCTGTTGCGGTCGCGATGACGAATTGTAGTATGGCTGCCATGCGCATTCCAACGATTGGCGTGGTCAAGAAAATTCGGACACTCCAGTTAAGCCGCTTTTTGCATTCCGTAGCCCTACCATTTACTGAATCTTGACCTGTGTGCGACACCACACAGGCTTTGTTCGATACAATAGAGCAATAGGATACTGCTCAGTCTGATCCACCCAATATTGAATTAACACAAGGAAAGCACATGGCAGAATTTACAGCCGTTACCCCGAAAACCCACGCAAAAAAAGTGTGGAAGAACGTCACGGATTACTTATTTGCCGCTGCAGATACGGTCATCCCGCTGGTGGGTGCTGAACTTAACAAGGTTGTACCGGTGATGCCCGTCGGTTTTATCAAGCAGGAGGCCGGTTACCAGTTGGTCGGGATTACTTCGCTGCAGCCTGGACAGAATCTGTACGTGGCGCCTGACGGAAAGTGGCTTGGCACTTATATACCCGCCGCACTACGCGCGTATCCGTTTCTATTGCTGAAGCCCGAAAATGCAGAGAAATCCATATTGTGCGTCAACGAAGGCAGTGGACTGGTGGTGGAGAGTACGGAAGGAGGAAATGCTTTCTTCGACGAACAAAACCAGCCCACGCAAGGAATCAAGGACATCCTTAATCTCCTCTCCGAAGTTGAGGCTAACTTACTTGTCACCCAGGGGGCCGTGGACGCGCTAGATGAAGCTGGTCTTATAGTGCCATGGAAACTCAACCTCAAGAAAGGCGAGGAAGTCGTGCCGGTGGAGGGCTTGTTTCGCGTTGACGAAGCGGCATTGAACGAACTGGATGATGAGGATTTTTTGACATTGCGCAAAGCGGGAGGTTTGGCCCTAGCTTACGGACAACTTTTTTCAATGAACCAGCTTGCGGTGCTGGAGCAATTGGGTAAGTTACGAGGCCAGATACTCGCGCAGCAGGCAGCGAACTCCAATTCAATCGGCTTTTCCCTTTCCGAGGATGAAGGGTCGCTGATGTTTGATTGAGGTGGGTATTGGTGAAGTAATAGAAGCCAGCTCTTAGCAGGGTTGGCTTTTTTATGCGCGGGTGTTTTGCAGAAGGGTTTGCACTACTATGCTCTTCAAAGCAGAGAGTCATGTATGCACAACATCTCAATCCTAAGAAGTGGCAGCCAAAGCCTGTGTAAGCGATTCTCGTTAGAAGCGGGGGTTGTTAGTTCGCAGCGTGCAGGAATGCCTAAGTTATTCAAATATGAGTCTAGGCTGATCGATGGGATTGAGCAGTTCGCAGCGCTTTTTACGGTACTGTCAAATTAACTCACCCTGGGCGATGATTGTGCTATGAAATCATCAAAATC
>JAQBSZ010000045.1 GCA_027623555.1 Pseudomonadota bacterium
AGAATATCCTCTAGCCCTATTATGAGAAAATTCTACTTTAGATGTCAGTTAATTTTGGGGATGATTACCCCAGGTCCCAGTTGTCCCCAGTGATCCAGTAGTTTTCCGAACACAATCGGGTGCACTCGTAATTCCAACTGGTATTTTTCGCACAGTGGACTGATATCTCGCCAGGCGAAGAACGCGAAAGGAGAGAGGAAATCGAAATAGAAATCCAGGGCGGCAACTTTCAAGCAGTAAATCCTGGCAATCAAGCGGGTGTAAAAGAAGAATAGAAACTATGCCTTTAGTGAAATGATGTAAATAGGGACAGACCACGTTTTTCTACTATTGAACAGGAGAGGTAATATCAAAGACGAAAAAAACGTGGTCTGTCCCTATTTACTTGACTTTGTGCATGGGCTCATTGATCTTTGTGTCTGGTCCGCAGCATAAAAACACTCTTGTGGCAGTCCATCTGTCATAACACCTGGGGAATCAAAATGAGTAACGACCATCCCGATCAGCCGAAAACTCCTGTTGTACCGGAAACTGTCCCCAATGCAGGCCGTCGCGGCTTCCTTAAAGGCGCTGCTACCGGAGCGGCAGCTCTGGCCGTCAGCCCTGTTGCCAAAGCCCAACAACCTTCCTCCTACCAGGCGTCCTTCACCGCACCTTCCTACCAGCAGATACAGCGTGATACCGGTCTGGTAGAACCACCCACTGAGGATAGATCCGTGGTACGCCCGGGGTCAGACCTGATGGTGCAGGCACTGAAGGATATGGGAATTGAATTTGTCGCCTCCAACAACGGCTCCAGTTTCGAAGGCATTCAGGAGTCCATCGCCAACTATGGGACTCCGCCCAATCACATGCCCGAGTACATTACCGCGCTGCACGAAGAATCGTCGGTGGACATGGCCAATGGTTACGCCAAGGCAGAAGGCAAGCCGATGGCGGCCATGCTGCACGGCACGCTCGGCATCCAACATGCCTCCATGGCTATTTTTCAAGCCTATAACACCGGTACCCCGATGATCCTGATCGTCGGCCGCGATGAGGGTTTCATCCAGGCCCATACTGCCAATGACATGGTCGGCATGATTCGCAGTTTCACCAAATGGGATAGCCACCCGAAAACCCTGCCCGGATGCATCGATGCCTTGCATGAAGCTTACCGGCAGGCAGTTACACCTCCCACCGGACCCACCGTCATAGTCATCGACATGGAGTTGCAGAAAGAAGAAGCGCGGGATTTCCAGGTGCCGCCGTTCCGTCCGGCCAAGATCGGAGGCGTGGATAATGCCACAGCACGGGATATCGCCCGGGCACTGTTCAATGCCAACAATCCCCGACTCAAGACCGGGATGTTCCGCACACCCGATGGCGTGCAGGCCGCCGTCCAGCTTGCCGAGTTGATTGGGGCGAGCGCCTCTACCACTGCCATGGGTGGGCCCATGGGCTTTCCCCAGCGGCATCCGCTTTGTGGTCCCGGCGCTGATACAAGCTATGACTATGAACTGGGATTGGAATCAGGCTCTGCGAACATTTCATTGCGGCGTCCCGGTATCACATCGCTAACAGCAGAACGTGATGTCATGGGCATTGGATTTGGCAGCTTGCGTGCGGATTATGTCGCGGCCCCACCCGGCAGTGAACCGACTCCCGGCAGCCAGAATCAACAGCAGAATCGGGGCACCGTGCTGACCGTCGATGCCGAGGCCAGTATCCCGCTGATTATTGCCGAGCTCAGCAAGTTAGTGACCCCGGCCAAGCAAGCTGAGATTGAACGGCGCAATGCCCGTCATGCCAGTGCCAACCGTGAGGACTTTCTGACTAACTTGAGAGCGGCGGTGGAAGAGAAGAAGAAAGGCTGGGATCTCAGTCCGGTCAGTACTGCCCGACTCTATGCGGAACTGTGGCCCCTGATCATGAATGAGGACTGGTGTCTGGCGTCCCCCAGCAATTTCTCCGGCGCGCATCACCGCGAACTGTGGGAGCACAACAAACCCTACAGTTTTCTCGGAGGTCAGGGAGCAGGAGGCATGGGCTATGGCCTGGGTGCCAGTACCGGAGCGGCGCTGGCGGCGCGCGGCCGCGGACGATTCGTGGTGAACGTGCAGTGTGATGGGGATCTTAACTATGCCCCCGGCGCACTGTGGACGGCGTGTCACCACGACTTGCCGATGCTCAGTGTCATGCATAACAACCGGGCCTGGCATCAGGAATTCATGTTCATCCAGTACCTGGCCGGGGTACGTGGCCGAGGTACTGATCGTGGCCACATCGGCACCGTGCTGCGCGATCCCTTCATCGACTATGCCAAGATGGCCCAGTCTTACGGCATGCAGAGTGAGGGCCCGATTGAAGATCCGAACCTGCTGGCGGCGGCACTTGAGCGTGGTGTGGAGTCGGTCAAAAACGGTAAACCCTACCTGATTGATGTGATTACCCAGCCGCGCTAGAGCCAGACGAGTGGACCCCAGGAGGAGAGTTAGGATGAGAACGCAGCTAATCAGATGTATTGCTTTGCTTCTGGGTGTTGCCGCGACCGCGGCAAATGCCCAGCAGTTGGGGCCTGTGGATGGCGATGCGATCGCCGGTGCTCAGCTTTATTACGATCACGGCTGTTATGCCTGTCATGGTTTTTCCGGCTACGGCCGCAAAGACCTCAATAACACGGGTAGTCCATGGTTGGCGAATGAAGAGATATTCCGCGCTTTCCTGCGTTTCAGGAATGATGTGGCGCCGTTACTGCCTGCCACCGACATGCCCAACTATCCGGCCAATGCGCTCAACGATGCGATGGTGAGTGATATCTACGCCTACGTCCGTTCGATGCCAGACAACCGCCCTGAAACTGCCGACGTTCCCACCTTGCGGACCATTCTGGAAGCAGCCGAACAGAGGCAGTACAAGCCCTGAGAAAAGTCTGCAGCTGATTATGTCTCTTCCAAAACCGCCTCTACTTTTTCTACCCCATTTATTCTTCAAATCAACAGCCAGACTTATCCCGGGCACTGAATTCCTGGCTTATACCTAGACGTCTTGACGCTATAACGTTGTAATTCTAGTGTTATGGCTCGAAAGGAATTAAAGCCAGAAGTGAACTTTCCAAACGTGCCACCGTCTACTTCGATCCAGCATTGCATCAGGCCTTGCGCATGCGTGCCGCCATGTCTAGCCAGTCACTTTCCGAACTGGTAGATGAAGCAGTCCGTCAATTAATGAGAGAGGATCAGGAAGATCTTGATACCTATGCCTCTCGCATAGCTGAGCCTGAAGTGAGTTACGAATCCATGCTTAATGACCTGAAAAAGCATGGGAAACTATAAGATCACTTTTAAGCGTTCGGTTAAAAAAAGATCTGCGCCGTATTGCTACTCAAGATATTCCCGCAATACTTGAACGTATCGATTCATTGGCCGGCGATCCTCGCCCATCAGCGTGCAAGAAACTCAGTTCGGAAGAAGTGTTCCGTTCTCGACAGGGGGGCTACCGCATTATCTACGAAATCTTCGATGACAGACTCGTCGTTTTGATAGTTGCGGAGGCGAATCGAGCAGTCGCCTATAGAAATCTGTAATAGTTCGCGTTTGAATGCGCTGGTTCCGCCTATGCTATGCTGACCTTTTCAGACTCAGGGTAAAACGCGCAATGATTTACCGGTTGGGTGACAGGCAAATAAAGTTTCTCGGCGATGATTACTTCATTGCAGATAATGCAACCGTCATAGGATTGGTGGAGCTGCACAACAATGTCAGCGTCTGGTTCAATGCTGTGATCCGCGGCGACAATGCGCTAATTACAATCGGTGAGAACTCCAACATCCAGGATGGTGCGGTGCTGCATAACGACCCCGATATCCCACTTACTATCGGCAAAAACGTCACCGTTGGTCACAAGGCCATGCTGCATGGCTGCACCATTGGTGACAATACACTTATTGGTATCAATGCTGTCGTACTCAACAAGGCCGTTATCGGGAAGAATTGCCTGATCGGAGCGAACGCGTTAATCACCGAAGGCAAGCAGGTTCCGGATGGGTCGCTGGTGATGGGTGCGCCGGGAAAGGTAGTGCGGGCACTTACGCCCGAGCAGCAACAGGAGCTGCTGATCAGTGCAGAGACTTACGTGAATAATTTCAAACGTTACAAGCAGGAATTGAAAGCGGAAGAGTCGTAGACTTTCGCCCTATGCAGAAGTTAAATCTTGCCGGTACTCTTGATCCAGGCGTTCAAGAAGCGCCAGTCTACAAAACAAGCAACAGCTTAAATCCAGCATCTAGCGCGAAGCAAATCCTCCCACCCAGACCGGGCTCGCCCAGGCAATGGCATCATTCGCCTGCTCCACTTTGAAATAGTAATAGTCACCCTGATCGGGATCTTCGGTGTCGGTGAAATTGAAGTTTACCTCGCGCGTGCCACCATTGATTACCCGTCGAACCGTGATGCCGTCCTCAGGATAGTCCGCCTGCGGGATGTTCTGCGTCAATCGACCATCGATGATGTCGGCGAGTGAAAGTTGAACCCGGGTTGACGGGATGGTGGCATGGGCTCGATAGAACGGCGGTGCCGAACCGGTTTCGCGGGTTTCCTCCAGGTTCAGGGTAATAACAGCATCCGGCTGCACGTCTCGCAGGCTCAGGCGTATGGAACTAGTATCACCGCGGGTAAGGGTGCTGAAGCTCACCGTGTTGCCAGCCTTATCCAATGCCTGGGTGGTAGGGTTTACAAAATCCATACCTGTTGCTATCACCAGTTCGGCACCTGTCACTGTCATTGCTCCACGCCAGTGTCGCCAACCACGCGGGGCATCTCCGCTGAAGCGGGGAGTGGGGTCGGAAGTAAAACTCAGCAGCAAATCCTGCTCACTGCCCGGTGAGTCATCCAATAGATATTCTTGCTGCCAGATTTCCCTGTCGTTCTTGTAGAGGCGAACTGACTTGATAGGACCGGTGCCTATGGCGCGACCGCTAATGTTTCGACTCTCGCTGTAGTCGGCTCGTTGACCCATGGTGGTGCCGTTGACATCCATCTTCAGGATGATGCGATCACCGGTTGTGGCATAGGTGCGTTTCGCCTTCATGCCATCGAAGATCGCATTTCTCGACCGCTCCCGTGCCAGCACGGCACCCAGGCCGCCCCGCTGCGCCAGAGAATCTCTGTTAGGTGCCGAGTAACCCGGTCGGGACAAGTGGTCGTCCGACGCAGCGACTACTCCAACCTCATGTCCATGGGAGAGGTAACTCTGCATGAACCATTGAAATGATCCGTGCATGGACATGATCTCGATGATGGGCTCGAGTTGCGGGTCAGACTGGCGAAAGTCTCCAGGGTTATGCGCATGGGGAATCACCACGATGTCTCCCGCGTCAAAGCGCTCATGCAGTTCGGCGTAGAGTGCAGACAATACCGGGTAACTCAGGCCCGAGACCGGCATCTGATCCTTGATGTCGCGAAACAGCACATTGTGATGCCCGCCGAAGCGTGTGTGTCGCGTCCACTCCCAACCCAGGTAGGTAATAAATTTACCGGGCTCATCATACTCGGCAGTGGTCTTGCGAATCAGCTCCCATTCACCGGCGTCGAGCCAGACATCGTGCTCCGAGTGCGTTACAAAATCCAGGCGTGCATCATCGCGGGCAAAGCGCATGAAGTAATCCACGGTACCGATTCCTTCCGAGTAACCGGAGTGAGCGTGGGTGTCACCCCAATAGATCCGAAACTCAGGATCTTCCTCCACCAGGATTGGATTTCCAATGCCGTTGATACTGCCATCCGCGCTGCGCAGTGATATCCAATGCGGTCCGGGCTCGCTTATGCTCAGGTTCAGCACAGTAATAGGGTCGCTGCCTGCCGGAGTTGAGGCTACCACCTCGTCGTTGATCAGCACCTCGAAAGCCGGGATCGCACCGGTGGCACGATTGAAATACTGGTCTTGGGCACGCACCGACAGCTCGAAGCTTTCATCCGGTTCAACGATGCTGGGTCCGAAACCATGCACTCCAGCGGTTTCTCCACCGATGATCTCGAACGGCGTAATTGGCAGGGAACGCCACTCGCTGGAACCATCCAGGTCGACATAGAGGGGCAGCGGCATGCGCTCACTCTCGAAAGTAGGCAGGCGCATGCCAGGTCCACCTTGACTTCGATCACCATAGGTAATCGTGACACTTGACCCTCTGTCCAGTTCCCCCGCCACCAGGCGAAAGCCAATGGCCGGTTGCGGGGATCGGAATCCGCCGTGGGGGCCGGATGCCATGATTGTTTCCTGCTCGAAGACGGCATCATCATCGGTAGTTTCTATCGAGATATAGCCGGCGGCGGATGAATCCTCTGCCTGGAAGTCGCCGAAGTTTGCCGAGAAATGTCGAGCTACCCAGAAGCCTCCGCCAATCCCCATGGTGCGGGTGCCGACCCGCCAGGTCTGGCTGAGTGTGTCCATAGTGCCGGCTATGAATGGACCGAGATTGTCCGAGCTGAGAAAACCCAGTGCGCCATCTTCATCGCGGAGTGTAAATTCCCGCACGAATTGATCCACGTCGCGACCCTGATTCTCTGCCTGCCTGCCGCGAGGCGGTAGCGTCGACTGCAGGCGTACCCGCGTGGCATCCACGCCGACCTCGCCTCCAGACAGTGCATAAGCATCTACCCAGTCAGCCAACAGACCGGCCCGCTCGGCGATCGTATTCTCACCGGTTGGTTCTGTTGCTACCGCACTCTTCAATGCTTCCACCCTGGCGCGCAGCTCGGCGCTCAGGTAGTCATCGCGACTGACCTCACGGGTTTGATTCGCAGGCGAACAGCCGATCGATGATCCTGCTATGAACAGGGCAAGTAACAGAGGTCGGATCGGGTTGATGGTAGGCATGGCAGTATTCACTTCATTGTTGAAAATCCGGGACAGACCACGTTTTTCCATCCCTCATTTTCTTGGCTTCTCAGCTTTACAAAAACGTGGGCTGTCCCTTTTTGTTCTCTTTTTCTACAACGGACTATTCGATAATAGCTTGCTGGACTGCATTTTCAAAGTCGTACTGCGTCGGTCCATGGGGCTGTTGCAACATAATCACCGCAGTCAGTTCTTCTTCAGGATCGGTCCAGGATCTTGTGCCAAAGGCACCACCCCAACCGAAAGCGCCACTGCTGCGGCGCGCATTGGAGGTGATCGGGTCGACGGTCACGCCGACGGTATAACCAAAACCCATACCTTCCTGGTTCTGGGAGAAGCCCCGGTACAATTCACCGATCTGGTTGCTACCCATCATCCGCACCGAGCGCGGACTCAACAAGCGATTACCGAACAGTTCGCCGCCATTGACCAGCATCTGTTCGAACTTCAGGTAGTCACCTGCGGTGCTGGAGAGTCCGCCGGAGGCGGAGAAGTATTTTGTCGGTGGGCGATCGAAGAAGCGAGACATATCACGGTCAGCGATAACCACCCGGCGGTTCTGGTATTCCGGGGGAACGTTGAAGTAAGTGCTGTTCATATCAAGTGGTTCAAGGATGCGTTCTTTGATGAACACATCGAACGGCTGGCCCGAGGCGATCTCAACGATGCGCGCTACCACATCGAGACCGGCGCCGGGACTGTAGGACCAGCGCGAGCCTGGTTGAAAGTCCAGCGCGTAGGATGCATAGACTGACATTTCACTTTCGAGCGTGGCATCCGCATCCCGCTGCCGACGTTCCTGAACCGCCGTACCCAGACCGCCACTGGCCAACCCGGAGGTATGGGTCAGCAGATCATGAATGGTGATTTCACGATGGGCCGGAACCAGGCGATGAGCCGGAATATTTTCCGCATCGACACGATAGGGGCTGATGTTGTCTGTCGGATCAGCCAGTACTGCTACCTGCATGTCGGCAAATTCCGGGATGTACCTGGAAACCGGGTCTTCGGGCCTGATCAGGCCTTCCTCAATCATCATCATGGCCGACACGCCGAGCAGCGGCTTGGTAGAACTCATCATGATGAAGATGGAGTCCTCTTGCATGGCTCGGTTGTTATCCACATCCATCAGGCCATGGGTCTGGAAATGGACCAGCTTGCCGCGCCGCGCAACTACCGTGACGGCGCCCTGGATATCGCCGGCATCCATGTGCCGCTGCATTACCGTGTTAATGCGCTCAAGACGCTCGCTCGACATACCAACTTCTTCGGGTGTGGCAGTGGGGATATCGGCAGCAATAGCGAAGTTGATTGCAGTCAGGCATAACAGGCTGACCAGTACTTGAGGGGGTTGTAGCAAGATCGATGTTTTCATTATTGGCTCGCTCGGTGATCAATCGTTTTTTGAGCCTAACTCAGACGGCAGACCAGGAAAATAGGAGCAGGCCACTTTTTTCCAGGTTTGCGGTGAAACAGAGCATTTGATAGATAGAAACAGCTATTTACAGTAAGAAGGAAGCAGACCAGGATTTTCCCCTGGCCTGTCCCGCTCATTACTGATGGGTCTATATCCCGTTGCCATTCAATTGAAACGACCCCCAATAGCTTGGATGGCTGAAGCGGGGAGAGTGCATCAGTTCTAGTTGGGCCATTCGCAGTGCCGCCGCTTTTCCGAGACCCTGTTGCAGACCGAGAGAAAAAGTAGCAATCAGAACCGCGGTTGCCTGGGCATTTACTTGCCAGGTGCTGGTCACGGAACTGTCAGCCCCGGCGATAAAATTGATTGCGCTCAATCCCAGTACCGATTGCTGTTCTCCGCGTACGGTTCGGCTGGCGCTCAGTATTAGCAATTTCAAGTGATCTTCTTCGCCATTTTGAGCTGCCAGCAGCTGGTAAAGCGATGCCAGGGTCAACTTGTCATCGAGTGTCTGGATGTAGGAATCGGTAGCCTGCGCCTCGAAATAGGCTGGGGCGGAAACATGCACAGTCGAGAGACTATTCGATTGCAATGAAGCGGAGAAGTCTGCCAAGGTCAGCTGTTCAGTTAGCAACAACTGATCGCCGCTTACTGACGTTGTTTGCGTACTGGTCAGTCCTAATCCAAATGAACTGACAACGGCGAATTCTTCTATCAGATAACGCCGGCCGTCATACAAGGTTGCCAGCGGTAGTAGTCGCAGTTCGGGCGTACTGACAAAAACCAGCGTACTGACCGAGTTCTGCCTGAGGTCTTCCAGGTAGGGGGCTGCCAGCCAGCGGAAAAGTTCAGCTGAAGCTCTATCTATACCGCCGAAACTGGCACCGACAATCTGCATCTCATCACGCAGATAGCGCACTGCCCTGGCGAGTCGCTCCGCGCCGATGTTGACCTCATAGGTTTGCAGCCGGGAATTCAGGCCGACCAGAATAACCAGTCGATCCTGCAGGGCAATGGGGTAGATTATAGCCGTGTCCCTCGGCACCTGGTCCAGGGTCATGGGTGTCGACGGAAATTGACAGGCGCCAGCTAGATATTCTGTGATCGCCTTCCTGTTCAGCTCTTCCGTGATTTGCTGTACTTGCCTCAGAAGTTGTTGCCGTGTGCTCGCTTCGGAGGCATTAGTTGCCTGACGTAATATGGCGTCCACCGCTGCATGTTCGGCTGTTGAGGATAATTCGGGGATGAGCTGAGCAAAGGATGTTTTTACCGAGGAGGCAACTGCAGTACCAACAACAACTACGCCTTGCCTTATGAGTTCTCTTCTATTCAGCATGGTCTTTGAACCATAATCAGTGGAGACTGTAGCTTGTTCAGGTTTTTATTTGTAGCCCGGCAACACCGCAGGTGAAAATCCAGGGGTAATGATATTGCGTAATGAAGTACTCATCCGAGCCGTAGGTTGCGTTATCGGTGTAAACTGATTGCCCCATTTATTGGAACCATCCTATGCTTGATTCCTCCTATTTGTTGATCAGCCTGGTCTTCAGCTCCATAGGCTTGGGCTATTTTATTTATGGAAGAAAGCAGAAACACAGGGTTGCATTCTATACCGGTATCTGCCTGATGGGATATCCGTATGTAATAACGGACGTGATGCCGATGATCATTCTTGGGGTAGCACTGATGCTGGTGCCGAAGTTTGTGCGCTTGTAAGTCGAAAGCTAAAGTGAACCAGTGGGCTATGAGTTACCCGAGAAAGTCTCTCTGTGTGCAGGATTAACTTATGATCGCCAGACCGGTTTGCTTGATTGTGGTGCTGATCAATCGCTTTAACTGCAGCTGATCGTCTGGCTTCATCTCGACATACTGACAACGCACATAACTGATGTCCTGTTCTTTGTCGTAGACGACACCCAGTACCTGAGCCTGTGCTTCGATGCGTGACTCATTTGGCAGTAACATCTGGCAATCGGCGATTAACCTCGAATCGTCGACATGAGTGGAAAAATCGCCTTCGAATTTGATCTTTGCGCCTGTTGCGGAAATGTCGACAACCTTGCCCTGCAGTCGAACGCCTTTCTTGGCAAAAAAAGTTACCGGGATGTCATGCAGATTAGTAAGGTTTATTCTGATTGCATTTCTAAGTTGTGAAAACCTTACCAGCTCCGGAAATTCGAACTGGCACTCCGAAGCATGCTGTGTTGAGAACCCGTTATTTCCCCATTGAAGAAATTTTGATTTAAAGATGACTGACATGCCACCATTCTGCGCACGGAAGACCAGAGTATCAATCGGGCTGTGACTCGCCTTCAGCGCTGCGATGTCAACCGTAATCTTCGTCGCTTGAGATTTCACTTCGAGTAATTTGGCTGTCTGAGAAGTGAGATGGTTCTTGACCATCGTCGCATAACTGAAATTCCATGCATGGATTAGCGCGGCTTCCAGTATTTCCAGAATTTCTTCTCGATCCGTAATCTCACGGTTATTCTGTGTAGTTATATTCATGTTCCTTTAATCCTGCGTCTTCCTGAGACTCCATCATTTACCTGATTCGAATCAACCAATAAACCATTGCTTTGGTTGTACAGACCCATCGGATACTAATCAATAGAGTTCGTACTTTTCATTGAGTTGCCTGTTATTTTTGCTCTTTCTTTGTAGGAAAACTGCTACAAATCAACCAGGTACAGGCAATGACTCGAACCCGGACGCTAAGAGTGCGCCAGATAGGATGGGATTTTCGTGGTGAAGTTCACAGTTCTGACAATGGGCTTGCAAAAAAAGCCAGAATTCAGCGGTATGCGCCGTTGATCAGGTCTTGAGTACCCAGGAATCGAGGATTATTGGTCTCGCGAAGCCAGCCAATAGCAGATGAGTCCGCTCCCGATGATGCCCAGGCTAAACAGGGCCTCAACGGGTCGATTGATCAATGTGAATCCCAGGGTCCATCCGGTTAGTAGTAGATAGATCAATGGCGGTAAAGGGTAGAGGAAGGTCCGGTAGGGCCTGTGCAGATCTGGCTGGCGCCATCGTAGAACGAAGATTCCGAAAACGGCCGCAAAACTATTCAGCGCCATGGTGAAGCCGGCGAACACCAGTATTGATTCAAAGGTGGAAGATAGAATAAATAGCAGAGCAACAGCCGATTGTACTCCAATCGCAATTGCAGGAATGCCATGCTGATTTGTGCGTGCAAGAATACGCACTGCCGGGAAGTCTTCACCGATTACCTGGATTACGCGAGGACCAGCCATGGTCATGGCGCTAACGGTTGAAATGAGCAGTAACGCAAGGGCTATGCCGAAGAGACCTCCGGCGACTTCACCGAATGCCGATTGTGCGGCGATGGCGCCGACTTCTACCTGGCCGACCATGGCATCCATCGGGGCTACATAAAGGAAGGAGAAGTTAAGTCCAAGGTACAGGAGCATCACTATGGACGTTCCGGTAATCAGCACCCAGGGTAGCGTGCGTTGAGGATTCTCCACTTCACTGCTTAAATAGGTTGCCGCATTCCAGCCGGTAAAGGCGAAGCTCACGTAGATTAAAGCAACAGCGAAGACGCCGCTGGTGAGTAGTGCCCCGTCTCCCTCTATGGGCAGGAAGGTAATGGGTTGAGGAGTGCCGACCATGAGTACGGCTGCGAGGATGAACAGAACGATTACTGCTACTTTTAATACAGTAAAGATGACCTGCGTGTTGCCACTGGTACGGTGATTGGTGGCATGGATGATTGTAAGGACCATCAGCAGGGCAGCAGCGAGGCCTTTTTCAACAACTGCATTTGGTTCGCCGGGAAAGGCGGAGGTGGCATAGGCGGCAAATGTCATGGCGGCGAGTGCAGTGGGTCCGGCAAAGCCAACAGTGGAGGAAACCCAACCGGAAACGAATCCGGCCGCTGGATGGTAGATACTTCTGAGTAAACTGTATTCACCACCGGAGCGAGGCAGCGCGGCACCGAGTTCTGCATAGGTCATTGCGCCACACAGGGCAGCCAGACCCCCGACTGCCCACAGCATCAGGAGAACAAACCCGGAACGAATATCCAGAAGCTGAAAGCCCAGGCTGGTAAACACGCCAGTGCCTACCATGTTGGCTACCACGACAGCAATCAGGGTGATGAAACGGAATTTCTTTTCAGACATGGAAGCCAGGTGGTGTCTTTTCTAAAAAGTTCGTCGATGCCATTCCAGTATTCCCCGGCCGATGGCTTGCGGATTGTCTTCCTGAATATAGTGAGCCCCGTAGCCGACGAAATCTGTTTCCACATTGCGGTAGTTTTCGCTCATCCATGCTGCAACGTCTGGACCGAGCAGGGCCCCTGGGGCAGCATACTGCACCAGTTTCGGAACCGCTGCAGTGCGCAACCACTCGCCGATGCGGGTGATCAGATCTACATTGCGGGCAGGCTCACCACCTATAGGCAACTCATTGGGCCAAACATAAATCGGAAAACGGGTTTCCGCAGTCAAAAAAGGTGCCCGGTAAACCTCTTTCTCGGCATCGCTCAAAGCTCGGGTCCGGGTACCACCGAACAGAATTCCTTCGATGAACATATTCTGTTCGATAAGCAGGCGCCGGCCGGTTTCCGGGTCGCGAAAATTGGCGAAGAAACCAGCCTCCTGCATGGGGAAAGTTGGTGGTATCAGGGCTTCCATCATGACGATACCTTTCACGTTGGCCGGGTTCTCCATGGCGTAGTTAAGTCCCAGCACAGAACCCCAGTCGTGGATAACAAGCACGATGTCTTCCAGTCCGATGGCTTCAATAAAGCCTTCGATGTACTGGTAGTGGGTCTGAAACGTGTAATCGAGATCGACGGGCTGGTCAGATTTGCCGAAGCCTATGTTATCTACCGCGACAATTCGATGCTGGGGTTTGATATAGCGCATCACATTGCGCCACAGGTAGGAGGAGGTGGGATTGCCATGCAGGAACAGGAACGTGTCTCCTGCGCTGTTTCCCTCATCGATGTAATGCAGGCGGTGTCCCAATACTTCGACATATTTCGACTGGTAGGGAAATTCGGCAGAGAAGACATCGGCGCGAGGGTCGTCGTCGGTTTGCGCGGAACCCGCAATTGTAAACAGGGAGATGAGCACAAGACCCAGGATTTGAGTCACTGCCTTGGATGTTGGCCTCAAGCTGGTGGCTGGCACACTGTTATCCTTTATCGGGCGCGGATGTTCCGCGTCTCGCCGGGTTGGGTGAAAATGTCATGGTCGCGGAGTTCTTGTGGGCGCCGAATTGGATCGGCTGGAATGGTAGTGGGCACGTGAATGCCTACGCTGTGGGCCGGCCTGATACGTTCCTGCAGAATCTGTCGGCCGCTGGCAGTGGAGAAGAACCAGTATGGCGGCATTGCGAGCTGGGGTGGGTTTCGATTCCAGTAATCGGCATCGCTGACAAAGTGCACATCGTTAGGGTCGGCATCACCCATGTGCAGCACGGTGGTGTTGTCATTCAGTGTCACCCGCCACACGATATTCTCCACATCTACTCTTCCTGTTGGCCATCCAGAGTGGGGTATGCGCACGGCTTCCACCAGCAGGCCGTCCATAGCAAGCGTTACCGGAGCATCCTTATATTGCAGGCTGACTGCGTTTACTCGGCTGAACAAGCTGGCATCGTCAGCACTGGCTTCGGCGCGCATGCCAATTACTGCCTGGGCCGGAGCATAGAGCTGAATCTGTGGCTGTGCCTTTAACAGAGCAAGAACTTCATCAGGCGAGAAGTGATCGCCGTGATAGTGGCTGATGAAAACTGCATCCACGTCATCGAAGGGCGCGTCACCGGCAAACAGTGCCACCTTCATTTGTTCTGGAACCAGCAGATACTGACCGTAACTGTCCGGGAATAACGGATCGAACAGAATCTTGGTCTCCCCAGCAGTCACCATGACGCCTTCGTTGGCCATGTAAAACGCTCTTGAGTCATCATTCTGGGCATGGCTGAGCGAGACGCCCACATAACAGAGGAAGAGAACGGCAGAGCGGGTGGTTGCTGCAAAAAGAGTCTTGTTCATATTCTTAACCTGAGCCTTACTTCCAGATGTGATTTGTTAATGGTCGGCACCATGCTGATGCACATGCCCGTGTTCAATCTCCTGGTCGGTGCCTTCTCGTACGTCTACTACTTCGACCTCGAAATGCAGAGTCTGGCCCGCCATGGGGTGATTGGCATCGACTGTGACATCTTCGCCATCGACCGCGGTAACGCGCACCTGCTGCTGTGCGCCGCCGTCGCCCTGGGCCATGAAGCTCATGCCAGGCGCTACATTTTCCACACCCCGAAACATGTCTTTACTGAGCACCTGGATGAAATCGTCTCTGATTTCGCCGTAAGCCTGGCCCGGAGGGATGCTGGCATTGAATGTGGCGCCGCTGGTTTTGCCCTTAAGTTCAGTCTCGAGCCCTGGTACGAGGTTACTGGCTCCATGTAAATAGATCAGAGGTCCCTTACCCTGTGAACTGTCCAATACTTCGCCTGCATCGTTTTTCAGTGTGTAATGAATCGAAACCACACTGTTATCACCAATCATCAGAGTCATAAATTTTCCTTGCGTATATCTTGAAAATCCATGCTCGCATATCTGGCGATGCCTATCTAATTTTTCAGCCTCGGTTTATCCCGCGATTACACCGTCTTTCTGAAGCGACTGAATTGCCTGGTCTGAGAAACCCGCTTCCTTTAATACAGCGAGTGTGTGCTCTCCCAATTTCGGTGCCGCTGAGGGTTTGATCTTGGTGGTGCTGCTGAGTTCGAAAGGGCTGTTCACAGTGCGTGTCTGACCGAGCTCTGGATGATCCAGCGGGATGATAATCTCATTCGCTGCTTTCTGGGCGTCATTGGCGGCTTCTGCGTAAGTGGGGACAGCGGCATGAGGAATGTCGTACTTCTCGAGCACACGATGCCAGTAATCCACGGATTGCGTCTTGAACGCCTCGGTCACTTCATGAATCAATGCCGGCATGTTCTCGGCACGGGCTTGCTGTGTTGCATAACGTTCATCATCAGGTAAATTGCTGCGTCCTATAGCTTCGCAGAAGGGCCGCCAGTTCTTCTCGAAATTTACCATGCTCAGTTTCATCAGACGGCCATCGCTGGTGTGATAGTGTAAGGTCACGAAATTATAGGAATCCTCGCGTGGTCGAACTTCCCTGAATTCGGCACCGGCAAGTTCTGCTTGCAACATGATGGAATTGGACCAGGCGCCGTTAGCTAACAGCGAGGTGGAGACCTTGCAGCCTGCGCCGGTCTGCTGGCGCTGGTACAAGGCAGTCATGATGGCGGCGTACAGAGACATGCCGCTGGGATGGTCGCCGGCACCGTAAGGAAAGGGTCGCAGCCAGCCATCGTAGGGAAATATCTGGGTCTCGATGGCGGAGCGTGCCCAGTAGGCAACCACGTCGTAGCCTGGTTTATGTTTTTCGTCGCCATGCTCGCCAAATCCTGTGGCCAGGGCATAGACGATGCGCGGATTGATGGCCTTGATGGCCTCGTATTCCAGCTTGAGTTTTCGCAACGCCTTCAGCCGGTAATTGGTCACCAGCACGTCGGCATCTGCCACCAGCTTGCAGAACACTTCGTATCCAGCCTCTTTTTTGAGATCCAGCACCACGCTCTTCTTGTTGCGATTATCCACCTGGAACGGGTAGGCGAAATCAGAGATAGGCAGGCCCGGGATCTTGTGCCAGTTGCGATTGAGATCGCCAGTGCCTGGCGGTTCGATCTTGATTACTTCAGCCCCGAAGTCCGCCAGAATGACTGCTGCCGAGGGCGCCATCACCATGGAAGCGAGTTCAATAACCCGCAGGTCTGCCAGTAAGGGTTTAGTGGTGGAATTCATGTCAGGGCGACAATCCTTTTGCGATATTCACAGGATTATAGGCAGCACTGACCACTAAATGGAAACCGGTGGTAGCAAGAAGGCAGACCGGATTTCTATTAAACAGTTTGAGTCATCTCCAAAATAGGAGTAGAAATAGCAACAAAATCTGCCCTTATTAACCAAGTGAGCCGAAGATGAAAACGCGATCAATAATGAATCGAGCTCGAATCCCCTTCCAAATACTGTTTGTAAGTATCGTGTCTTTGCCGGTTACCGCTCAACAGGGCGCTGTAGAAGGAGAATGGCGCAGCTATGGAGGCGATGCCGGACATAGTAAATATTCTCCCCTTGATCAGATTAACGCCGACAACGTGCAACGACTTCAGCTTGCCTGGACCTGGTCCTCGGTGGATGAAGAGGTCAGAAACGCCAACTCCATCATTCGCGAGCGCGGATCATTTCGAAGTTACGCCTACGAAGTTACTCCTCTGATGGTCAATGGCGTGCTGTACACCACTACCTCGCTGGGACAGATTGCCGCTATCGACCCGGTCAGTGGAGAGACGCTGTGGAGCTTCGACCCTGTGCTCTATGTCGATGGTCGACCGGCAGTACACGGTTTCATGACTCGCGGTCTCGCTTACTGGACCGATGGCGAGAAAGAACGCCTCTTCTATGCCGGCGGACGCACCTACCTGCTATCCATCGACCCGGTAACCGGCAGGCCCGACCCGCAATTTGGCAGAGGCGGCCGCATCGATCTGAAACAGGGACTCGGTCGCACTATCGACCCTTCCCTGTACGCCGTGAGCTCTCCACCGGCAGTGGTCGGTGACGTGGTAGTCGTCGGTTCGGCGCTGACTGAAGGCACCGATTTCAGGGAAGCACCTCCCGGACATGTGCGTGGGTTCAATGTTCGCACCGGAGAGCTGCAGTGGATCTTTCACACTATCCCCCAGCCCGGCGAGTTTGGTGCCGATACCTGGCCCACTGAGGCCTGGGAGTTTACCGGTGGCGCTAACGTGTGGACCAATATGAGCGTCGATGAAGAACTGGGCTATGTTTATTTGCCGGTCGGCACCACAGTTCCGGATTACTACGGGGGCCATCGACTCGGCGATAATCTGTTCGCCAATTCACTGGTAGCGCTCAATGGCGCAACCGGCGAGCGGGTCTGGCATTTTCAATTCGTCCATCATTCGGTGTGGGACTATGATCCACCGGCGGCACCGAACCTGATCGACATCGTGGTGGATGGCAATCCGATCAAGGCGGTGGCGCAGATTACCAAGCAGGGTTTCACCTTCGTGTTCGATCGTGCAACCGGCGAACCAGTGTGGCCGATTGAAGAACGTCCTGTACCCCAATCGACAGTACCTGGAGAGCGCACGTCGGCGACCCAACCCTTTCCCAGCAAACCCCCGTTGTTTCTCACCCACGGGGCGACCGAGGAGGATGTCATCGATTTCACGCCGGAGATCCATGCCGAGGCCCTGGAAATCTTTCGACAATACAACAGCGGTCCGCTCTACACGCCACCGGCACCTGGCGACAACATTGTTCGACCCGGCTGGAGCGGTGGTGCCAATTGGTGGGGCGCGGCATTCGACCCGCAGTCCAATACCCTGTTCGTGCCGAGCTGGGCGCACTTCTCGACGGTCAATATCCAACCTCCGAACAATCCGAGTTCTGATTTGATGATTCGTCCACAAGTCCGGGATATCAGCGGCCCGGAAGGACTGCCTCTGTTCAAGCCGCCTTACTCGCAACTCGTTGCTTTCGATATGAACCAGGGAGAAAAACTCTGGCATGTACCAGTGGGTGCAGGGCCCGTTGACCATCCCGCGTTACAGGGACTGGAACTGCCGCCGATGGGTAATTTCGAAAAACTGGGTGGGCCATTGCTTACCAGGACACTGCTATTTATAGGGCAGGGTTTTGAAACGAACCGGCTCGGTGTCTACGACAAGCAAACCGGCGAAGAATTGTGGTGGATGCAGTTACCCGCCCGATTCCATGCCGCGCCAATTACCTACATCGCCGGGGGCAAACAATACATCGTGTTCGCTGTCGGGGGTGGTGTAAGTGGTGAAGAAGAACGGCTGATGGCACTGGCGCTGCCTTGAAGAGGAATTGCTATGTGACTCGATTTTTCTAACGCCGCCAAATTCCTGGTAGTGAAGAGATAATTAGCGCATGAAGGAAATACCAGAATCAGCAACATCCTATAAGAAAACGCCCGAGTTTACGGAAGCAACAGTACCGGCTGGGCTATTGAAAGCTCATCAAACAAAGGCAGGAACCTGGGGTAAGATTAATGTAACCGAAGGTCAGCTACTTTATCGAGTTCTTGAGCCGGAGTTTGAGGAGGTACTTTTATCCAGCGAGAAGTATGGTGTAGTTGAGCCAACCATTCTTCATGAAGTAGTGCTTGAGGGAAGAGTTCGATTTCATGTAGAGTTTTTTCGTGAGTAAGACGACATGGCCTTCCGTCACATAACAAAACAATTCAATTAATGACAGGGCTAGCGCCCTGCCCATCGTTACGGGCGATTTGCCTGTCACGCCGCTTTATCCGATAGAGCCTGAATCCAAGCCTGGAATTTCTATTCAGAGGCTAAATCACTACCTGTTTTTGTCCATTCTTCTGGTATAGTGAGGCTTCCTGTTTGTCTCAAAATACGTGATCAGCGGAGGCGAGAACAATGCAAATAGATTCTGCTAAATCCTGCAAAGCCCTTCGGGAAACAGCGCTTGCGGCTGTAATGATGCTTGGCCTTGCAGCGAGCAGCAACGCCCAGGAGTGGCAACCCGAAATTCTTTCTGATGGCCAACCCAATATTACCGGCATGTGGAACAATGTCGGGGCCACGGCGACACCGCTGGAATTATCAGATGAATTCCAGGGCCGGGTACCAACCCAGGCAGAGGTCGCCGAACTCATCGCAGGGCGTGACGAAGCCCGCAAGAATGCAGTATGGACCGGTTTTGAAAATAGTGGTGGCGTTGGAGCCTATGAGAACTACTGGTTCGATTGGTACTGGTCGGATGCCCAGGCCGATGCGCCTGCCCTGATCGTCGACCCACCCTCTGGTCGTCGACCGGCATTCACCGAAGCGGCTCGCGCCCAGATCAGATTTAACGTCGAGCACGAGCACGATTCCGCCGCGACTGTCGAGTCCGGCGACCGCTGCCTGTCGCGGGGAGTCTTCGGCATGATGATGCCGACGGCCTATAACAACGGCAAGCTCATCATCCAGTCACCCGGATACGTGATGATTCACAGCGAGATGATTCACAACGCACGCATTATTCCAATCGATGCCGGTGCCCATGTCAGTGAGAAGATCAAGTTCTGGGAAGGTGATCCGCGTGGTCACTGGGAAGGCAATACCCTGATCATCGAATCCACGAATTTCAGGCATGTTGGCAATATGCGTGCACCGGGTTCCGGGGCAGGCAATGCGGTGCAGAATGAAGGCCGCCGAATGATCGAGACGTTTACCATCGAAGATGAGGACACCTTGCGCTATACGCTCACTGTCGAAGATCCCTTAACCTACGAGGCTCCGTGGACAGTCGCCTTCCCGTATGAGGCGGATAATGACTATAAGCAGTATGAATATGCCTGTCACGAGGGTAACTACGCGATGGACAACCGCTTGAGTGGAGCGCGGGTTGCCGAACAGGGCCTGGCGGAGACTGGTAGTAGATAGGAGCCTTAATAACACCCGGAAATCAGCAAGGGTCAGAATTAGATGCAGCAGGTTTCTGTATTTGTTCTGGCCCTTTTTGTCTTTGAAGTATTTGTAGGACCTCTTAATAAAAAGAAGCAACTAATAAAGAGAAACAAGTAATAAAGAGAAGCAAGTAATAAAGAGAAGCAAGTAATAAAGAGAAGCAAGTAATAAAGAGAAGCAAGAAGCTAATAAAAAGAAACAGGAAATAAACATGATAAAAACTCATTCCCGACTGATTGCGGCACTGCTGGCCATTTCTGCTGTACCGTTTTGCCTGTCAACCGCAGCGGCTCAATCCGCTGATGCGAGAGTGGCCGAAACAGAAAAGCTCATCGAACTGTCCCGTCGTCCCGTGAGTTCGATGGATAATCCTTATGAAATGGCGGAAAACTGGCCGACTCTCATGCCGGGCCAGGAGTGGGGTGCAGCCATCGGTCTGATTCCCGATGACACGGGTGGACTGTGGATGTTGTTTCGTTCGGAGCCGCCTATTAACTACGTCAATGCGGCGGGGCAGATCACTCGAAGTTTCGGTGATGGCATGATCGTGCAGGCGCATGGTTTCTGCATGGACAATGACGGCAATCTCTGGGCGGGAGACAGTGGGCCGTTCGGTGATGATCCTTCAACCGCCGGGCGTGGTTTTCAGATTCACAAGTTCAGCCAGCAGGGGGAACACCTGATGAGCCTGGGTCAAGCTGGTGTATCTCGGGCAGATGAAGCTACTTTATTTATTGGGCCTACCGCCTGTGCGGTAATGCCCGATGGCAATATCGTGATCGCCGATGGTCACTGGCCGCGACCCTCCAATGCCCAACAGGATGGTGACCGCTTGGTGGTTGTGACTCCACAGGGAGAGTTCGTGCGCGAGACCGGCAGGATGGGCGCTGGACCAGGTGAGTTCATGGGGCCCCATGCACTGGCCCTGGATGCACAGAATCGCTTGTATGTCGCGGATCGCTCTAATAATCGCGTACAGATTCTGGATGAGAACCTGAATTTTGTAGATGACTGGCGCCACTTCGGTCGACCGAGTGGCATAACAGTGTTGGAAGATGGCACCATGGTGGTTGCCGACTCCGAATCTGGGGCGCGGTTACCGGGACCAGCCATGGCACCCGAAGGCGGGCCTGGTGCAATGGCACGTAATCCCGGGTTCCAGGTAGGCATAAGAATTGGCCGCACCAACGGTTCGCTGCAGTACTACGTGCCAGGAACACGCCCCGAAGGCATGGCAGCGGACAACCTCGGCAATATCTTCGCCGGCTTGACCGGTGGCTGTGATGCCAGCCCTTCTGGCGGCTGCCTGCAAAAATGGGTAAGGAAATAATAGTGCAAATAATTTCTTCGCTTCAATGGCTTCAATAGTTGACCCTGAATTGAATAACCTGGAGTAAGAACCATGCTTCGCAGACCTGAAAAACTAATTGCAGTTGGCGCCCTGGCAATCACGGCGCTACTCGCTGCTGTACCAGGGTATGCTCAACAGACCGGGTTCAACTCATGGCAGGATGACCTGGCGCCAATTTCGGGCAATGACTGGAATTACGATACCGCCGCTCACCTTTTAGAGCGCGCCGGCTTCGGTGGGACGCCCGAGCAGATTCAGGCACTTGCCGCTATGACTCCCGCCGAGGCGGTTCGAAACCTGGTGCACTTCGACTCCGTTGCTAACACTCACCTGCTACCCTTCGATCATTCTGGCATTCATGATCCCGGCCTCGAGCCGTTTCCGCCCAGTCGCCCTGCAACGACTGAAATGGCGAAGGCCACCGGCGAGGCGCTGGGCATAAAAGTGAAACCCGAGGGTAATCGTCGCTTGCAGCCGGTGGTCAACAAATTCTTCTACTGGCTGCGTGCCAGTGTGCTGGAGACGAATCGAGTAGGGTACTGGTGGGCTGATCGCATGGTCGCCTCCAATGCACCGTTGCAGGAGAAGATGGCCCTGTTCTGGCATGGCCACTATGCAGTCAACGAGAGCAAGGTGCGCGATTACCGTAAGCTGCTTAGGGAACTGCAACTGTTCCATGAAATGGGAACCGGAAGTTTTCGTGATCTCATGGTGGAGGTAGCCCAGGATCCAGCCATGCTGTCATTCCTCGATGCCGGCGTTAATGTCAAAGGCGCTGCTAATGAAAATTTCGCACGGGAGATCATGGAACTGTTCACCATGGGTGTGGGTAACTATACCGAGAATGACATTCGAGAAGCGGCGCGGGCATTTACTGGATGGAACTATGTTGATCTGGAATTCGTGGTCAATACCGAGCAGCACGACACGCAGGAGAAAACTTTTCTGGGTCGTACAGGTAATTTTGATGGTGTAGATGTCATTGACATCATCATGGAGCAGTCGGTTACCGCCGACTATATTGCCGGCAAGCTCTATCGTTTCTTCGTACGCCAGGAGCTCAGTCCCACGCTGCAGGCTGAGCTGGGCGGTGTGTTACGGGACGCCGACTACGAGGTCTCGGCATTGCTTGAAGCGATGTTTCTATCGAAGGATTTTTACAGTGCTGCATCGGTCGGCACCCACATCAAGAGCCCGGTGGAACTTGCCGTGTCCACTTACCGCAAGTTGGGCCTGGAAAATGTTCCAGGAGTGCCAGATTTTAATCAGGCCACCGGCTCCCTGGGGCAGACCCTGTTCCGACCGCCTACCGTAGCAGGCTGGGCTGGCGGACGCAGCTGGGTGACTCCGGGGCTGTTGCTCGAGCGCGGCAATTTTGCCCGCGACGTGCTGTTTCCCGACATTAATTTCATTCCATCGGATCGACGCAATGGCAGTTCCGAGATACAGAGTGTTGCGCGCCGCATCCGGGAGGGCCTGGACATCACTTCGGCTACCCAACCATCCAGCCTTGGTGAAGGTCAGATCATGGCTGAATCCAACATGCTTGCCGACCGCGACGAAGATTTTAATACCCGATACGGAAGCTTTCGGGGATGGCAAATGGCCATCGAGCGGGTTAAACCCATCCCGCGACATACTGCACGCCTGAATCTGAGTGAAATGGTATTGCAGCAGAAAGTGCAGACAACCAGCGATGTCGTTGATTATTTTATAGCCCGGTTCATGCGAGTCCCGCCAGCGGAGGATGCGCGCCTCATGCTGGTGGATTTCCTGGACGATGAACTCGGCACCTCCAACATTGAGGCGGCCAGGACTTACATGGAAGATGCGTTGCGCATGGTGTTACATCTGATAATGAGTCAGCCAGAGTATCAGCTGGCCTAATTACTTTTAAGGCTTCAGAACATCGTAAGAGGAGTGTTATGAAAATTCACGAATCGATGCAGGGTAAATTGAATCGGCGCGACTTGTTACGTAAGGGCATGACTGGTCTCAGCATCGCCGGCATGGGCGCGTCTTTCATGGCTCCTTCCGTATTCGGACGCGTCGCCGAGGCGGCCGCCCAGGCGCAGGCCCGGGGCAAGGTGCTGGTAATACTCGAGCTATCCGGCGGCAACGATGGACTCAACACCATCGTACCTTACGGTGATGATGCCTATTACCGTCAGCGACCCAGCATCGGTCTTGCGAAGAACCGCCTGCGTATCATCGATGATCATTTTGGCTTCAATCCGGGCATGGCTGGCTTCGAACACCTGTACAAAGACGGCAAGATGGCCATTGTGCATGGCTGTGGTTATGAGAACCCATCCTATTCTCACTTCTCCTCCATGGCCTACTGGCATACCGCGGCGCCGAACAGCGGCGAGGAGTATGGCTGGGTGGGACGGCTGGCCGATGCAATGGCACCCGAGGCACCAGCTAATTTCCTGGTGAACATTGCGGCGAGCCAATCACTTGCGGTTCGCAGTGAGCAGCACGTGCCGGTGGTATTCGACAATCCAAACCGCTTCATGCGGGAAGCCTTCTTCGAAGAGAGGGATGCTTTGAACCGGGTGCCGGAGATTGGCCGGGTCGAGAATCCTTCACGCCGTTTCCTTTTAGATATTGCACGCAGCGCCAATGATGCCTCGGCGCTGGTTCGCCAGGCCTGGGCTGCCTACGACTCGCCGGTTGACTATGGCGTGAACAGCCTGGATTTGCCAAAAGTGGTTGCACTGATGGATGCGGGAATGCCAACCCAGTTGTACTACGTCTCCTACCGCAACAACGCCTTCGACACCCATGTGTTTCAGAATGACTTGCACCAGCGCTTGTTGACCTACACCTCCGATGCCGTGTTCGCCTTCATTGAGGATCTGGAAAGAATCGGCCGTGCGGATGATGTTGCCTTGATGATCTTCTCCGAGTTTGGCCGGCGTGTTCCTGAGAATGTCAGCCTGGGTACCGATCATGGTGCGGCCAATGCCATGTTCGTAGTAGGTAATCCTGTCAAGGGTGGACACTATGGTGAGTTGCCGAGCCTGACTGAGCTGACCGAGGGTGACAACCTGGCCTACACCACGGATTTTCGACGCGTATATCAGACAATGATTGAGAATTGGCTCGGGCAACGCGGTACTAGCGGATTACTCGGTGGTGAATTCGAAGCGTTTGATATGTTTGTCTAGGGGAATCGAGCTGAGAAAGTGTAGCTTCGAACTCGACTATTCCAGGTGATTGAATCGCAGGGCAAAGAATAGAGAAACGAAAAAGGCCTATCAGATTGCGTCGTCGCAGGCTGGGTACTCGAGTTAACTGCGAAGCATTGAGGTGTTCAGTACAAACATTTTTGCTGCGGTATCAGCCGCTGCGTCAATAATACAAACCTGGTACTGCACATGCATCTGCCTTAAAACCGATAGCTCAAATTGATCCTGACGAAATGAACAGACTAGCGATTGTCTTTGTATTCCCGACACTATTATTGAGCTGTAGCTCGGAGACAGAAGAGCAGGCCGCTGCACCGACCGGTGAATGGCGCCATGCCGGGGGTAACCATAGCTCAGCCAAATATGCGGCACTGGATCAGATCAATCTGACGAACTTTGCCGATCTCGAAATCGCCTGGCGTTGGGATTCCATAGATTCACGAATTCCGCAAGACCTGCACTATCCCACTGGTGACTATCGAGCCGTACCCCTGCTGATCGATGGCGTCATGTACACCAACACGAACCACGGCCAGGTGGTGGCGCTGCATCCGGCAACCGGCGAAGAGCTCTGGGCTTTCGATCCCGAGAGTTATCTGTTGGGACCACCGCTATTCTCGCCCGCGCAAACCCGTGGCATCGAGTACTGGACCGATGGCGAGATCGAACGCCTCTTTGTGGCGACGCTGGGCAAGCAACTCGTCTCGATCGATATCGACACCGGTCAGCCTGATCCGGGTTTTGGTGACGATGGTTTCGTCGACCTGAAGAGCAATTTCGGCAAGCTCGAATTCGAGATGAACAACATCACCCACGGTGCGCCGCCAATAGCTGTCGGCAGCTCGGTCATCGTCGGCTCGAAAATCTACGACTACACGATGAATAACCGCAGCCCACCGGGTCATGTGCGTGCCTTTGATGCCTATACCGGTGAATTCAAGTGGCGCTTTAATACTATTCCCCAGCAGGGCGAAGCCTTTAACGAGACCTGGGAAGATGGCTCCTGGCGCACGGCTGGCAACACCAATGTGTGGACCTTCATGTCCGCCGACGATGAGGCTGGAATCGTCTATCTGCCGGTCTCTACTCCAACCAATGATTACTGGGGTGGTTATCGACTCGGTGAGAACGTCTATGCCGAAAGCCTGGTGGCATTGGATGCCGAAACCGGTGAGCGACTCTGGCATTTTCAGACTGTGCATCACGGCTTGTGGGATTACGACATTGCCTCGGCACCAAACCTGGTGAATATCGTCGTCGACGGCAAGCCGATCAAGGCGGTGGCCCAGGTCTCCAAGACCGGTTGGACCTATGTGTTCGATCGGATAAGCGGGGAACCCGTCTGGCCGATCGAAGAGCGAGCGGTGCCGCCGAGTAATGTGCCGGGTGAACGCACCCATCCTACCCAGCCCCATCCAACCTGGCCGTTGCCGTTCGAACGCCAGGGCATCAGCGAAGATGATCTGATTGATTTTACGCCGGAGATCAACGCGGCAGCACGGGAGATGACGCAAGACTTCGTGCTGGGACCCATCTTCACACCGCCTGTCGTGGCCGGTTCCGATGGCAAGCTTGCCACTATTTTTCTGCCAGGTGCCGGTGGGGGTGCCAACTTTCCCGGTGCCAACATCGATCCAGAGACTAATATTCTCTATGTGCCTTCCCATACCCGCCCCTATGCCATGTCACTGGTTCAGCCACCGGCAGGAACTTCGGACTGGCCCTATGTTATCCAGGTACAGCGCAATGTAGGGCCTTTCGGCCTGCCCTTGGTAAAGCCGCCGTACCGGCGCATTACCGCCATCGATCTGAACACAGGTGAGCATGTCTGGCAGATACCCTTTGGCAAGGGACCATCGAACCACCCGGCGCTGGCCCATCTGAATCTTCCCGATCTCGGTAGCGTGTTTTCCGATGTCTCCTCCGAAGGCGGCATTCTGATTACGAAGTCGCTGGTTGTTTCGCATCTGGCGCAGAAGGACGAGATTGCTCCCGATGCAGAAGGATCGATCCTGGTCGCCTTCGACAAGACCAGCGGCGAGAAGGTCGGTGAGATCCTGGTGGACAAGCGCTTGCATGGGCCGGTCATGAGCTATGCGTATGCGGGCCGACAATACATCGCTGTTGCCGGGGGTGGCAGGCGCAACGATGCCGAATTAATTGTATTTGCCTTACCGCAGTAATAGAATCACGGCAACATCAACAGTTGAAACTTCTAAATCCTCAGCAACGAATGGAATGAATTTTGTGAGTAAAAGAATCCTTGCAACGCCTGTCTTGCTCTCTCGAAAATCCTTGCAAAAAATAGTCTTCGCACTGGCGGCAATACTCTTTATTAGTGCAAACCTCGGTCATGCTCAGGGCTTGCTCGGCGCAGTTCCACCCAGGACTCTGAATCCTGATGCTGGCCTGTCGGTAATACTCCTGGGTACTGGCATCCCGCTCCCCAATGCAGCGCGCGCCACAGCCTGCACTGCAATCATCGCCGGTGAGCGGGTGTTCCTGGTGGACACCGGGCGTAATTGCGTGGTGTCTCTGGCGGCGGCGGGCCTTCGCCGAGTAGATGGCATTTTCTACACCCACTATCACTCGGATCATTTCATCGGGCTCGGCGAGATCTTGCTCAACCTCGGCATTGCCGGTGTCGATGCGTCGATTCCAGTGCGTGGTCCGATTGGCGCTAAGGAAGTGGTCGAAGGAATCATCGCCACTTATCGGCTGGATCTGAAATATCGCCTGGATCACCACGGGGAAAAGTTCAGTGACAATATAATGAAGCCGACGGTGACTGAACACGAACCCGGGCTTGTATTCGACGATAAGGGCCTGAGAGTAACCATGTTTAAAGTATGTCACCCACCGATTGAGCCTGCTGTGGGTTACCGCTTCGAGTACAGGGGAAAAATCGCGGCGGTCTCCGGAGATACCCAGGTCTGTCCAGACTATGCCGAGGGTGCTCGCGGAGCCGACCTGCTGGTAAGCGAAGCGGTGAACTCGCAATTATTTGCCCCGGCGCAGGCCCTGGTCGGTCGCAGCAATCCGCGCCAGGCAGAAATGATCGCAGAAGGTATCGAATACCATGCCGATACACTCGCGCTGGCAACCATGGCACAGGAAGCTGGAGTAAAGAAACTGGCGATCACTCACCTGATGCCATCGATTCCACCGAATGACACTGCTGAGGCGCAGTTTATCCAGGGCATGAGTGAGTTATACGATGGTCCAATAGTAGTAGGTCGAGATGGGATGGAGATCAGCCTGAGTGATTAAGCTTTCAGACAATTTTTTTCTTTGCGGCTTGCTGAGTTTCGTGAGGTGTTGCGTAAAGAGTTTCGTGCGGAGTTTCCTGTGGAGTATCGTATGGGTCGGCGCCGTTTCTGCACAGACCGTCAGTTTCACTGATGCTCAGGTATGATGCCAGCCGCTGCAGCATTGGTTTTCATCCCTTGCACGAGCCGTTCTTGATTGGACTCTATGCAATACCCTGGCTTTTTCCCCACACGCGTTTAGTGGGACTGGGGCTGGTAATTCACATGGCATTGGATTCGATTGATTGCCAATTTACCAACGGAGTCTGGTTTGTGTGATGAAGTTGGAATTAAAAAAAATGTGAATGCTGTAAACTCCCCTTCTTGGCGATCCATTTTGTGAGTGAGATCAAATTCTGGATCATCAATCCACGAAATGTTGTACCTGATTTCCGAGTATTGATAGCATCGTTACCTAGACAAGCTACGCACAAGGACAGCTTCAGTTGAACTGTTATAACCATCCGCACGCACCTACCGCCGCGCATTGCAAACGCTGTGACGTTGAAATGTGCGGTATGTGTACCCAGTTTCTCAAAGACGGTGAGTATTGCGAAAAGTGCGCAGTAGCAATTCAATCTGAGGCGTTCGTTACTTCCCAGTCGAGGAAACTGAACAAACCTGAGTTTGACCGTACCCGTGTTACCACCTCACAACCCAGGGAAGAGTTCCATCCACCCACCCGCGGTAAGGATAAAGACAAAATCTTTATCTGGCTCGGTGTAGGTGGTTCTTCTGCCATGATATTTTTCTCCATGCTGCTGTATTCTTTTCCCCTGCTTTTCGAAAATTCCCAGGCAGCAGCGACAAGGCAGGCTGCCCAGGCATTGGAAGACTGTCGCCTGGTGTTTGAGGAAATAGGCTATCTGCTGGAAAGAGGCGAGTTACCAGACAATTCCCTGCGCTGTGCCGGAACCAATACCCCGAACATTGTGAGCCAAAACGGAGAAATCATTCGCGTGTCGCATCCGAATCCAGCAGTTTTTGGGCTCGGAGAAATCTACGTGACCAATGATACCCACGAAGTCATCTTCGTGGAGCGGGAACAGGGATGAAGTCCGGGCGATCACAAGGATTTACCCTGATCGAGCTGATGCTTGTGGTGGCGATTATCGGCATCCTCGCCAGTGTCGCACTGCCTGCCTACCAGATGTACAGCAGCCGCGCCCAATTTGCCGAAGCCGTATTGGCAGTCAGCCCCTATCGTACCTTTATTATCGTCGGCGCCGAGGCAGGCAGATTCACCCAACTTGATGATATCGATGAGGGTGAGGCCGGCATTCCCGATAGTCAGCAACGTACCGCCACCGCCCATGGTATCCATGTCCACAATGGCGAGATTAAGGTGACCTGGCGTAAGGATGGCTCTGATCTTGATGGCACCAACTACACGCTGACCGCCCAGAACTTCCAGACACCTATCCAATGGCTTGAGGGCGGCAATTGCCTGAATCGGGGTTTCTGCTAAGCCATCCTATGAAATCAGGCAACTACTGATTTAAATTCTGCTGCTTTGCGGTACTCTTGCTCTGAATTGACACCGCAATAAAGGAGCGCACCATGAAGCGTCCGCACCTGCACTTGAGCAGATCAAATTTCACTTCTCTGGTTATCCTGGCCACGGTTACTGCCCTGTTGGCGCCTTCACTCACGGCCCAGGAAAATCCCTACCAGGTCATCTACAACTGGGGTCAGTTACCTGGCGGCCGCGCCATGGGCGTAGTCACGGGTGTGCAGCCCGATCCTGATGGCGAACATATCTGGGTGCTGGAGCGCTGCAGCACCAACCAGTGCGCCGGCTCCGATCTGCACCCATTGCACAAGCTGGATAGGCAAGGCAACACCGTCAAGAGTATCGGTGCCGGGGTGTTTGCCTGGCCCCATGGATTCGATATGGACCGGGACGGCAATTTCTGGATTACCGAAGGAGCACCGCAGGGAGATGCCCGGGGTGAGCCGGGCGTAGAACGTGGCATGGGTCACCAGGTCATCAAGCTGAGTCAGGATGGTGAGGTGCTGATGCGCCTGGGTGAGGCAGGAGTTGCTGGCGATGACGCCATGCATTTCAACGGGCCGGCCGCCGTGTTGGTGGCGCCGAATAATGAGATCTGGGTCGCTGACGGACACCGTGGCGGCAACAACCGGGTAATGAAGTTCTCGCCGGGTGGAGACTTGCTCCTGCAACTCGGCGGTGGCGTGCAGGATACCAGTCGCGAGAGTGGCCGCTTTAATGATCCCCATGATTTAAAGATGGATTCACAGGGCAGGTTGTTTGTCGCCGATCGTGGCAACAATCGAATCCAGATCTTTAACCAGGACGGTGAGCTATTGGATATCTGGACTCAATTCGGCAGGCCCAGCGGTATCTGGATCGATGAGAATGACAAAATTTTTGTTGCCGATGGCATGTCAGGTGAACAATGGAATCGAGGTTGGCAGCGGGGCATTCGTATCGGTGATGCAACCAGCGGCTATGTCACCGAATTCATTCCTGACTACGAGGTGCCGACCGGCAGTGGCATCGAATTCCTCGCCTCCGATGCCGAGGGCAATATCTATGCCGGGCAGGTGGGCCGGCAACGGTTCGAGAAATACGAGCGGGTAAGGCCTTGAGTCCCGAGCGAGATTGATGAGTTTCGCACCCGGAATTCTTGCCGGCAAGGCCGCTATCGTCACCGGCGGCGCCACCGGGATTGGATCCTATATCGTGCGCAAGCTGGGTTCACTGGGAGCGCGAGTCGCCATCGTCAGTCGCAAGGAAGCAAACCTCAAGTCGGCAGTGGCTGCGTTTAAAGCTAACGATGGCATCGACGTCCTGTGGCGGGTGGGTGATGTACGGGTTCCCGATCTCATGCAGGAAGTGATCGAAGAGTTGGCCAACGAGATGGGTGGTCTGGATATCCTGGTCTGCAATGCCGCAGGAAACTTCATCTGTCCTACCGAAGACCTGTCGCCGAATGGCTGGCGCACCGTCATCGATATTGATCTCAATGGCACGTTTAACTGTTGTCAGGCGGCATTGCCCTACTTGAAAGAAGCCAGCGCTGGCGGGCGCATCATTTCTATCAGTGCCACGGCGGCCAACTACGGTTGGCCCGGTGCCGCCCATGCCGGTGCCGCCAAGTCCGGGATTCAAAACCTGATGAAGTCCCTCGCGGTAGAGTGGGGAGTCTATGGCATTCGTGCCAACTGGATCTCACCGGGACCCATCGCTGGCACCGAAGGCGTGGACCGACTGATTATCGCCCAGGGCAGAGCGCAGGAAGCGTTGGATAGTATTCCACTTGGCACCTTCGGTGAGGGTGACGATATCGCCAATGCCGTAGTCTACCTGGCGTCTGCCCTGGGGAAATATGTCTCTGGCACCGAACTCACCGTGGATGGTGGCAGCCAGTGGCAGCGCCGATGATCAGTATAGACACAAGTGTGCCGCTACATTGCCCGTCCCGCAGTCTCCGAGAAGCGCCTGTCACTCACCTCTACGGGCAAGGTGC
>JAQBSZ010000081.1 GCA_027623555.1 Pseudomonadota bacterium
TTCATATCGGCGCCCCAAAACTCCCCAGACTTTACTAGCCTGGATTATTCATGAACGAGCGTAGCGAGGTCGTCGAGAGTAGTGCAAACGCAGGGTGGCGCGGACTGGAGGGCGCGCAGGCGTACTCTACGGTACGTCGAGCACCCGTAGGGAGCACGCCCTGTGTTTGCACTGCTATCGGCGGCCGCAGTAGATTGTTCATGAATAATCCAGGCTAGACTGTTCCTATTAACGCTATTTGTTGCTGCCTAACCCCTAGGGTGGCTTGAGAGCACGCCTTCGCTTAATATTCATTAAGTCAACCATCAACCTGTGGAAAACCAAATGTTATCAGCGGCTGAGTTTTTCGAAGTCACGCGTGGCCTGGAGATCGTGTTATGGATCGAGGCGATAATTTATCTCACCATTGGTGTCTACGAACTGTTCGACGACTTCATTGAAAAACCTCAACCCTGGATGACAATCAACAACCGCGTGAATGGATACGTGAGACTGACTAACAAGATTGGGCATAAAATGCATGCAGGGATCTGCGTCCTGCTCGGCTTCGTTGCGCTCAATGGAATTATTGAAGGAGTGATGACTCGTTTTGAACTGGAACTGATCTTTATGAGCTTTGCCATTTTAATGCCGGCAATCTGGTCTAGTTTAATGCCTGGGCGGTTAGCTTTAGTTACCTTGTTAACTAAGCCAGAAGTTTGGCTACAGGCGGTGATGTTCATCATGTTCTGCGATCTCATAAGACCCCAAGTACTGCTGGTATGTATTGGTCTGAATTTTTGGGGTATTTTTGTTTATCTTGCCTTTACTAGGAAGAGTCTGTTCCAGCCCTTTACCTATGCAGAGTTCAGGCAGCATTGCGTCGATGCCATCGGCGTGGATGCAACTGCCAAATTCGACAAGTTCGCCGGTTACGACGCTGAAAAAGAAAGTTAGAAGTCTTGGAGTGTTTCGGCCCGCTATTTTGCCGATAGCCTCGTTCTCGCTAGGCGCTATGATCAGGCAGTGTAACGTCTGCCACATAACATGCCGTTGAAGTCACTCGGGGCGTCACTCCTCCTTTGGACTTGGCTACCTGTTACTTGGCCTGCTTACGCAACTCCATCGCCAGGACGCTCACGCCGCTTAACTGGGCGTTAGTCGGCCAATCTGCGCCAGTTTCTCTAAAAGAACGCCTCGTCAAAAAAATTTATGGGCAGCTTTCGGGACGGGTAGTATTCCAATTGAATAATATGACGTGAATTGCGCCGTTTGATGGGTCCGGTCACAGGTTTTTCTAGTGGTCACTTGCATTTTTCGGCTATGAGCAGGGATGCTCAGCAGCCTTTGCCCAAGGCCGCTTGGCATACTCCAAGGCCAGAGCCTTGACTACGGCACCATGACCATCAGCATTTAGCTGATCCGGGAGGCTGGCGAACTGGTGTTGCAGGCAATTGCTGCAGCGGCGGCGACATTGGCGCCCGCAAACGAAAGCGATGTGTTTTTCAATCACTAGGTCGATGCCCTTGTGGAAGTGGCACGGAGTTTTCTCGCCGGCGGCAGCGAGGCGAACTCGTCCAGTGCAGATCATTACCAGGTCATGGTCCATGTGGATGAGACCGCCCTGCGAGAGCAGGCATCGCCCTGGTTGCGACCACCTTCAATGGCTCGACACCCATCACGTGAAACATCGGATAGGCGGTGGCGAAACCAGTATGGCCAACACGCTGCTGCTATTTGGCCAACATCGTCGGCTGTTACACTAAGGCGAGCGCAGTATCCAGGCCGATCATAAACATGAAAGGTGTTTCAGGGGCACGGTGGGGAAGATATTGCATTGGCCTGATTTGTTGATATTTTCGCCCAGTAATTTTCCTGAAGATCCAATAGTTTCAGGCAAAGACCAGCCCTGGCATTGGCTGGCAGCCGGCAGATCTGCAGGCCTGGGAAGCTCAGGGTTTTACCGTCACAGCTAACGACAAGACTGGTGCGTTCGGGCGTGTCCATGCCATTCTCAAAAGTGACGGTGGCTGGCTGGGGGTTGCTGATCCTGATTGGGAAGGCACCACGGAAGGTGCCTCCCGATCCAAATGTGCAGCAGAAAATCAATGAGTACCGGCATCTTAAAGCGCGTTGGCGACATGCCGCGTCTTCGGCGCCGGCCCTGACTGCCGACAACCTGATTGATGCCCAGGGCAAAACAATTCAGGCACCGCTTTACCAACGCGGTGCTTTGCCAGTCAATTGCCTGTTGAGGCGGGTGCGCTTAGGCTGGCTTGTGAATGAGTAGTAACCCATAGCGAGGATGGCTAAGTATCGTTATATCTCAGGGACGGTTACTCACAAATCAAACCTGACCACCCTGCCATAATGCACCAGCCCAACAGGTGCCAGGCCAGCTCGCCAGAGTAGTAGCAGTTACCTGCCAGAGTCGCGTCTGTTTGAATTGATGCGCGGCTTTGGGTTTTAACGATCGGCCGGGCGCTAGATTCAGGCAGCGGACACCTGAAATACATCCAGAATTTTTCAGTTTGTGTCGCCGGTGTGTAGCCGACTAATGATGCCGAGGAAAATCAGCGAGCGAAGTGCGATAACCCATTGATTTATATGGAGCCGCGCGAACCGGTGTAGTGACCCTCATTCAGCGCTTTGGCAGCGCTTTGAACCTTAACGCCTACCCGGCCAGGTCCACCTGCACATGATCATTCTGGACGGGGTCTATACGCTGGAGAGCAACCGACCTCGTTTTCATCAGGTCAATGCGCCGGACCGGCCAGCATCTGGAAAAACTCCTGAATCGCATCATCTCCCGCGTCATGCGCCGGCTCGTCAAGGACGGCCTGCTCATCCTGGACCTGGAGCAGCCATGGCTTGATCCTGGGGAGACCGACACCCTCGATACGCTCAACGCGGCCTCGACCCGGTACCGTGTCGCCATCGGCCCCGGTGCGGGCGGCAGAACGCTCACCCTGAAGAACCCCGCCCTGCAGCGTACGGACACCCAACCGAAACCCTTCACAGTGGACAGAGATGGTTTTTCATTGAACGCTGCCGTGGCCTGCCAGCCCCACCAGCGCCAACGGCTTGAGCGTCTGTGTCGCTACGTCACACGTCCCGCCATCTGCCTGGAACGTCTGTCGACTGATGCGACCGGACGAGTGATCTACGAACTCAAGCACTCGTTCCGCGATGGGACTACCCATATCCTGTTTACACCCCAGGATTTCCTTGCCCGGCTGGCGGCCCTGGTACCGAGACCCAGGCGCACAAGAAACGAAAGAAACCGGCAGCATCAACCCCGGCTGACTCTGCTGTCGATCCGATGCAGCCGACGGCGCCGCTGACCTGGGCAGAGCGGTTAAAGCGCGTGTTCAATATCGACATTACAGTTTGTCCGTTCTGCGGCGGCACACTTCGCGTCATCGCGGACATCACGGATCCGGACACCATCCGGACCCTTCTTGAACACCTCAAACAACGAGCCCCGCCGGGGCTATCGCCTCGATGAGCGGTGCTGTCCAATTCTCAAGCCGACCTCTTTACCGCTTCTAAGAACCTGAAAGGCTTGGGACGATTAACCTTGTCTCAACAGCACGACTGCTTCCCAATCGTCCACCGATGATGTAGGCGGAAAGCCACGCCAGTTGGCGGACTTCCACATCATTCACTCACAAGCGTGGTTTTCCCGCCCAGCATCACTATTTCGATAATCAACGAAGTCGGTCTATATCCCTGTTAAAAATACTATCCTCTATCTCGATTACCATACATACAAATAAGCCAGGCTGAACATGTCGAAATCCCCGCCGGACTCTGTCACTACACCGGTGCTGTAGCTGCCTCGAACAGCATGCCGGCCCTTGATCGGCATAAGCAGAGTGCGCCGATGCGTGAATTTCGTTGCAGGTCCGAACCCTCGACGCCGCCAACAGTGGTGCGGCCTCCCGTGTAGTAGTTGGCGTCCAGCGCCAGCCAGACAGCCGGTGTCAATATATGGATCAGGTGAACTTCGACAGCCGCAATCGGGTCCTGCTCGCGGGGCTGGCCAAGAAAATCGTCATTATCGCCGTAAATCCAAACCCCAAGCTCGGCCTCCAGTAGCCATTTGGGGCGCAAGGGCCAGATCGCCCCGATCGCAGGTTTGACTGACCAGCGATTGGTTCCGATATTGATCAACTTGTCAGCATCGTAGTCACCGGTCGGTGCCTGGACCTGTAAACTCGCACCGATAATGGTGTGTGGGTTCCGCGACAGCTCCCGAAATGCCGCCCTGTCCAGGCTGGGCGCGCCCTTGAGATTGATCGACAAACGTACCCTGGCGTCAGCCACTCCACGCGTATCGCGAGTACGAAACTCCCCGGCAACAAAGCCTTCCGTGTGGCCGTCCGAGAAAGGCAGGTTGAACTGCAGGTTCGATGAGCGGCCGAACAGGTTAATCGTTCGCTGATAGGACACTTGCAGAAAATCGATCTTCGAGTCGACGCCCGTTAATGGCAGCGACGGATCGGTGACGATATCGCCGCTCGTGCGCTGGTAGCCGAGTACGAGGGCGTTGGTGCCATTGGGAGCCGGCCAGTAAGCCCTGGGGTTTAATTCCTGGGCTTCCGCTCCCCATGCAAGCAATACCAGGAACAGCGTTGCAGAATGCAGGACGCGCATAGCGATCGATTCCATCCTCAGCTGCCTCAAAGTTGATACGGTACACTCATAAATGGCATGCTTTCTCCGAGATGCTGAGTGAACCGGATTCTACCGAGTTCGGCTTGCAGAAATATACCGCTCCGATGTTTTGGGGCCTGATCCGCTTGCCGGCGGGTGTGTATCTTCAATTCGCCAGCTCGATATTGAAAAAGGGCCCTGCAAGAGGGCCCTTTGACATTAATCCCGGTCCGCTACAACCGTTTGGCGGCTGAAGTGGCGTCGAGTATCCCTATGTCACTGGCTTCACTTGGAGAGTGACCTGATTGATCTTTCCGCTAAAGCGCGTCTCCGCGCCAATACCAATGCCCTCTGCAACCGGTGTCTGGTTATCGAGGCCAACGTCCGCGGTTTCATCCGCAGAGAAGATGTTGGGCTGCGTTCTCTCTACGCGCCCTTCTGCAACAGGTTTACCGTTGACCAGCAGCGTTGCCTTGCCACCCTTGCCCATTCCGCCAC
>JAQBSZ010000013.1 GCA_027623555.1 Pseudomonadota bacterium
AAGGAAATACTGGGCCTCTAAAACTTGATGCGTTTGAAGATGAACTCGGGAATTGAACAGACAGCTGCCATGATGATGCGCCAGTATCCCGGTGTGTACACGATATGCCGCCTGCTATCGATGCTGCTCACGATCTTGCTGGCCACATACTCCGGTGTCGACCAGAGTGGGCCTTTCTCAAGGTGAGCCGTCATCGGTGAATCCACCAGGCCGGGCCGAACATCCATTACATGGACATTGAACGGATGCAGCTTGCCGCGCAATCCTTGAAGATAGGTCGACACCATCGACTTCGCCGCACCGTATACGAAATTCGGTTGGCGGCCACGCTCTCCTGCTACCGATGTAATCACCGCCAAGATGCCTTGTTGCTGTGCTTTCAGTCTGAAGGCCAGCAGTGTTAACAGTGAGATGACGCTGAGCCCGTTCACGGTAATTTCCCGCTCCGCTTTCTTGTAGTCGAGTTCGCAGGCTTCCTGGTCAGGCAGCGAGCCGTGGCAGATGAGCGCGATGTCAACCGTCTCCAGAAACGCGAAGGCCTGATCGATAGCAGCGGCGTGATCTTTCTGCCTGGCAAGATCCAGCAACGCATGACCAACAGTGCTGGCACCGCGCACCTCCAGGTCATTAACCAGTTCAGCAAGGCGCGCTTCATTACGAGCGATCAGGAACAGCTCGGCATGTCGGTCGGCATACAGCCTCGCCGTAGCCTTGGCGATCGCCGAGGTCGCACCTATTATCAGAATCTTCATGGTTCCATCGCTTGCTCTTTAGTGGCTTGCCAAAACCCTAGCCCGTTAAACCAATTCTGTTCGACTGATGCGAGGCGAAGACACCCGTGGGATCGAGCAGTTTCTTCAGCGCCAGAAATTTCTCCCAGTTCGGATAACCCGCCTTGAATACCGCTTCACTCAGGCGCGCATCTTTGGCCAGGTAGTGCCGTCCCCCGTGATTGATGACCAGCGCATCCAGTTCATCCAGCAGTGGGAAGATTTGCTCCTCCCGCTTGAAGTCCAGGGTCAGGGTGTACCCGGCCATTGGAAAGGACAGCAGGTTAGAGTTTGCTGCGCCGAATTTCTTGAGTACTGCAAGGAACGAGCCCTTGCCTGCCGCGGACACTCGCTGCACTATTTTCCGCATACCCTGAAGTGCAGACTCGCCTGGCAGTACAAACTGATATTGCAAAAAGCCCTTCGCACCATAGAGACGATTCCAGTTTCCAATATTGTCCAGCGGGAAGAAATAGGCATCGTAATTCGTGGAAGAAATTTTCTCGCCCTTTTTACGCAAATTATACAGGGCACTGTTGAATACGCTCATCGTAAACTTGTTGAGCAGAAAGCCCGGTGTGCTGAACGGCACGGAGGGACCGCGTCGCGATTTAACTATCAACTTTCCGTCAACGGCATGCTCACCCAGGTGCAGAATCGATCGACCCAGCGAGCTACCACCGGACAGGCAGTCCAGCCACGCTACTGAATAAGTGCTGGCGTTGTTCTGTTCGATCAGCTCCATACAGTGTTCAAGATTGCGTGCTGGCAGGGACCGGCGATTAACAAGGACACTTGATACCTTTTTGAAATCCAGGGTGGCGTCGAGAATCACGCCGGTTAAGCCCATGCCACCACAGGTCGCATGAAATACTTCGCTGTTGTGCTGCCGGTTGCACACCAGCACTTCTCCGGAGGCCAGAACCAGGGATAATTCCTGAACATGATCGCAGAACGAGCCATCGCGGTGATGATTCTTGCCATGGACATCGGCAGCGATTGCACCACCGACCGTGACAAACTTGGTACCTGGCAATACCGGCAGGAACCAGCCACGCGGAACAGACACTTTCAGGATTTCCGCCAGCGCAACGCCGGCGCCGCAGCGCACGCGCCTATTGTCTTCTTCAAGGGCAATAAAACTGTCCAGGAAACGACTGCTCAGGACCCGGTCAGCCAGCGCGCTATCGCCATAGCTCTTGCCCGCACCTCGGGAAATAAATGCGGGTTTCGGGCGCTTTACGCTGAGCAGGGCATGCAGCGAATCCGCATTGAGGGGTTCCAGAACTTCCGCTTCTACTCGCGGGTAGCGCCCCCAACCATAAAGTTCCATCAGAGGTTCCCTAAAATTCCTGTTGTATGAAAACATAGCGTTTGTTGAGCAGATACTTTACACCATATCCAATGGTCAGTTCGATGACCGCACCGAGGTATCGCGCTAATTTGCTGCCGAACCAGAAGTCGGAGCTCCAGAACACTATTGTTGTCAGCACGCTGGCGTACCGAGGGTCATCGCCGCAATCAAGGAGTAGTCAGCAACATACAGGCGAGTCGAGACTTCCTGGACAAGCAGATTCGCCAGGGTTGCCAGAAACGCGAACCAACTGTATTTGAGTGCAAGGTTCAGGATAGCCATCGTAGCAATCTATCGGCAATCCAATTGATGTCTGATGTTCTTCAGAGACGTTATACTCTGGACGTACCCATTCTCTGATTCCTGGTTATGAACGATAAGAAACAATTTGCAATCGACCTTGCCCGTGAGGCTGGTGATCTGATTGTTCAGGAACGCGATAGCGCTGATATCACGCGAGAGTTTAAAGATGGCAACGAGATGGTCACCAGTGCCGACCTGAAGGTTGATCAGCTTATCCGTCTGTGTATTAGCGAAACCTTTCCCGAGCATCTGCTGATATCTGAAGAATCATCGCCTGACCTGGGCCGGGTAGAGACGCTCGCAGTGCCGGTCTGGATTGTCGACCCCATCGACGGCACGGTGAATTTCGCTCACGGGCACAACCATTCCGCCGTCTCCATCGCCTATGTAGAGAACGCTGTGGTCACAGTGGGCGTAGTGTTCAATCCCTTTACCGACGAGCTGTTTGTCGCCACCAAAGATGGCGGGGCCACCCTCAATGGACAGGCGATCCAGGTAGCCACCGAGACTGAGCTCTCCAGGGCCATCATCGCTACCGGATTTCCCTACGAGAAGTCCGGCCTGGACGCCATGATCAGTCGCATCGCTGTGATTCTGCAGCACTGCGCCGATATTCGCCGCATCGGGTCTGCGGCGCTCGATATCTGCTGGCTTGCCTGTGGTCGGATAGACGGTTACTACGAGAGTCTGAGCGTATGGGATTTCGCAGCTGCCCGCCTTATCGCCCTGGAGGCAGGTGCCGAATGTGGCCATTTCAGCCCGCTACCGGTCGGAGCCGACCCCCAGTTCTATGAGCGGGATGTCCTGATGGCAAATCCGCTGCTTTTTCCCCAGTTACAAGGCCTGCTGCAGAGTGCTGGCGACTACTGACGACTGATGGTGCCTGGAACAGCGCTGCGATAAGCCAAGGATTAGCTGCGATAGGTCGATGATGTAGTTATTGACTGATTAGCGCTTAGTTCGTAGGCTGTGTGGTTAGCAAATTAGCCCAGTTTCTGAGTTGGACCCAACATACCGAAATTGGCTGTCAGGCCGGGTAATACGAGGCCTGTAACGCAGCATAACGGTTTCGAATTAAGGAGATTCCTGTGAAAAAATTACGCATGATCGCATTGTCCCTGCTGCTATTGCCTGTACTGAGCAACGCTGCAGACAGGGTGGGCGATTTCTCGCTCCTGGATCATGAGGGTTATCACCAGGGCATGAGCTGGTATGACGATCACTCGACGATCGCCCTGCTGGTCCAGGCCAATGGTAGCGCCGCAACAGCGAGCGCTGTGCCCTTCTTTGATGCACTGAAGTCCAGGTACGACTCACAGGGTGTCGAATTCATGATGATCAACCCGATGGGTAAGCGCAATCGCGATGCGGTTGCTGCCCAGGTCGCCGAGTATGGCGTGGATATCCCGGTCCTGATGGACGATGCCCGATTGATTTCCGAAGCCCTGGGTATCGAAAAGACTGGCGAAGTCCTGCTGTTTAATCCGAAATCTTTCACTGTGGAATATCGCGGCACGGTAGCCGGTGCTGAGAAAGCCATTCAGGAAATCCTCGCCGGCAATGCTGTCAGCACGGCGCTGGTAGCAGCGACAGGGGAAGCGGTCACTTATGCAGCACCGCAAATGGTTTCCTACTCGAAAGATGTGGCTCCTGTATTGGCCGAGCAATGTGCTAACTGTCACCGTGAAGGCGGCGTTGCCCCCTTCGCTATGGACAGTCACACTATGGTACAGGGCTGGTCGCCAATGATTCGTGAAGTGTTGATGACCCGGCGCATGCCGCCTGGCCAGATCGACGGTCATATCGGCGAGTTCATCAATGATCGCCTGGTTGATGATCAGGACATTCGCAAGATCATTGCCTGGGCTGAAGCCGGAGCTCCAAAAGACGGTGACAACGATCCACTGGCGGAATTGACCTGGCCCACCACCAAGTGGGCATTCGGCGAGCCGGACCTGGTGCTCGACATTCCAGCCACTACGGTTCCTGCTACCGGCAATGGTGTCTTTGTCAATGTCGAGGTTAAATTCGACATGCCAACAGATCGCTGGGTTCGCGGCAGCCAGATCGTCGCCGGCGACCGCACGGTGTTGCACCACACGGTCAATCGTCTCGACTTTCCTGAAGAGGTTGGCCAGCGACGCGGTAATTTCCTGGGTGGCGATGCCGAGGGCAAGGCCAGTATTACCGCCTACGTTCCAGGTGGAACGCCACGTATGCTGCCAGAAAATACCGGAGGGCTGGTTAAAGCCGGCTCGGTGCTGACTCTGAATATGCACTACACCCCGAACGGTCGCGAGACTGTCGATGCCAGCGAGCTTGGCGTGTGGTTCTACCCCGAAGGCGAAATTCCTCAAGAGAGAATGTCTGGCCAGTGTGCCTGTATCTTCCCGAACAACTGGACGACTATTCCGCCGAATGATCCAAATTTCGAGCAAGTCTCCACGATCACGATTCCGAAAGACGCAAATATTTACAGCTACCTGCCGCACATGCATTTCCGCGGCAAGTACATGCGCTTCTATGCGGACTATCCCGATGGTTCCCGTGAAGAGCTGATCAATATTGCCAAGTACAACTACAACTGGCAGCTCAGCTACACCTACGCAGAGCCGAAGTTTGTTCCGGCTGGAACGCGAATTACGGCGGTAGGTGCCCACGACAACTCGGCTCAGAATCCGGCGAATCCGGACCCGGACCGGGCAGTGGATTGGGGCAACGAGTCCTGGGATGAGATGTTTTTCGGAGCGATGCAGTACAAGTATCTGGATCAGGGTTCAGACTGATCACGTAGAGTATTTCTGTGACATCAAAAGCCCGGCTATCGCCGGGCTTTTTTTTTGTTTAACCCGCTGGTTGCAAACTTCTCCGGCGTGGTCAAAAGGTACTCGGAAACTGCTCAAGTACTAACAGTACATTGCGCTTTTCCGAGCAACGATTTCCTCGCCATAAAAGCTTTCGATAATCGCAGCACTAACAGTTCTAATTTGAAAAGCAGGGGAATAAACTAGCGTACTTGTAAATCCAATTGCTGCATAGTTAATTGAACTGTGCTTTGAGATCTCGATAAGTGTATTCAATCATTAACTCAAAAACAGATAGGCTGCTTCTAAAGCAATTCCGAGAATGGGTTGAGGAAGAGTGGGGAAAGGTAGATTCCAATGATCATAATGATGAGGACCTGGCCATTCCATCACCACTACTCGCAGTTACAGACAGTGAGTTGTTGGGCGGCCTCGGATTCACCTGCTTTTCGATTCCTGGGGTCAATAAGACGGGGCTTTGGGTAAACACTCTTTTAGTTGCGCCCGAATATCGAAATATTGGCATCGGAGAGAAACTCGTTCTCGCGGCAGAAGCTGAAGCAGTTCGTTCGATGGAAAGAGAATTGTTTGTCTATACTGATGTTCCAGGCCTGTACCAGAAGCTTGGTTGGATAATTGTGGATGACAAGAATGAATCCAAAGTGTTAAAACGAGTTGTGTCAAATTGAAATTACGCATAAAACAATCCCAGAACACATGACATAGCACTGTGTGCTTTGCATCTCTAGCAGTGTTAGCTTCACTATGAAGACACTATGAATAAATTCAAGAGAAAAATGCACGACCCGCGAGCAGAGGACGGAAGAGTTTCTCACAGCATCGCTATGGGCTTTTCAATTGGCATGTCTTTCGGAATTTGTTTCGGTGTGGCAATTGGAGCAGTGTCTGATAATGTAGGCGTTGGCTTATCGATTGGTTTGAGCGTGGGTATGTGTTTGGGTGTTGCAGTTGGCTTTAGGATTGCTGAGAATCAAGACTGAAATCCCGAAGCAAATTTTTTAGAGAATATCGAGTCTTTCGCATAAAGACGCAAAACATCTGGTAAATGCTATGAATGTTAATGACAAGGTCAGCTATGTCGAGTTTGCAGCCAGCGATATCGAGGCGACAAAGAAATTCTTTACCACAGTATTCGGCTGGGAATTCGAAGACTATGGGCCAGACTATGTCGCGTTTTCTAATCAGGGTGTCGATGGAGGATTCTATCGCTCAGACCTGGTATCCAGTTATGGGGGGAATGGCTCGTTGGTAATCCTGTACACGGATGCACTGGAAGCGGTGCAAGAGAAGGTCGAGAATGCAGGCGGTGTAATCACCGCTCGAATATTCTCATTTCCTGGCGGGCGGCGTTTTCAATTCACTGAACCCAGTGGTAATGAACTGGCCGTGTGGTCAGACATTGGTGGTTGAAGACTATCCTGAGCGCTGACCTGAGAGGTAAACACTTTGGCTGAAAGAAAAACCACGGCGAACGCCGCCAGCGTCAAGGAATTTCTTAATGGCGTAAAAAACGATACCCGGCGTAAGGACAGCCAGGTTGTCGCCAGCCTGATGGGAAAGGTTTCTGGAAAGAGAGCCAGGATGTGGGGGCCGAGCATCGTTGGGTTCGATACCCACCACTACAAGCTGGCGAACGGCGAAGAGCAGGAGATCTGCAAGATTGGTTTTTCTCCCCGAATTCAGGCGCTGACGTTTTATCTGGCCAATTTCAATGGGCGCGCGAAGCTGCTGGAAAAACTGGGCAAGCACAAGATGGGCCCGGGCGGCTGTATGTACATCAACAAGCTGGCTGATGTTGATCTCAAGGTGTTGGAGACGATCATCGATAAAGCGTACAAACACAAGAGTAAAACAATAAATTGATGAATCGAACTGGGGGATAGGGGACACCTACAAGATAACAACTTGACTAGCCAACAGATAAAAATTGGTGCCTCAGTAAGTGTTAAACATACTCCGCAGTACTGCCTGCTTCGATTTGGGAAATTTGCTTATTTTCAGTAACTTCACAACTTAAAGCGGTGAGTATAGGAACTGTCCCAGTTCCACGACACTAAATTGTTAACTTGTAAGTTCCCGTTCGGAATTACTGGGGATATGTCGAGGTCAGAGTTCTTTACTCTGTCAACACCAGCACATTATCCAAACTATCCGGGCACCCTCTATTGATCAGTAGCCAGGCTGCTAGCAGGCGAGTCCATCGACCTGCTAACGAAATATATCACCGGCACAGATAGTAGTAACAAGGGCAGCGCAAACGCCATCACGCCATTCCAGCCAATTCTGGCCAATAAAACCCCCGCACTAAGCGATCCAACCGCCTGTAGTCCAAACACTAGAAAATCATTTACCGCCTGCACTTTAAACCGCTCCGAACTGCGATAGCTCTGAGTCAACAAGGTCGTACCGCCGAGAAAAAGAAAGTTCCAACCAATGCCGAGGAAAACCAATGATCCCCAATAGTGGATGAATTCGGGTTGACCCCAACCGATCAGCACACTTACCACCATGAAAACAAAACCTGCCTGGATAATCCGTATGACCCCAAACCAGGAGATCAGATATCCGCTAAAGAATGATGGAACATACATGGCTAGGATATGACTCTGGATGACCCATGTTGTTTCATCCAGAGAATGGCGATCCATTTCGTGCATACTAAGAGGAGTCGCGGTCATCACCAGGCTCATGACGCTATAGGCTGTTGCGGCAGATACGATTGCTAGAATTAGTCCAGGCTGCCTGAATACCTGACCCATAGGTCTGACAGCACTATCATGATCCTCCAATTTGGTTGCGGCGTTCCGATAAAAAACGAGCAAGATTAGAAACGACATCGTCAGCAACGCTGCCATACCCAAGAATGAACCGACGTAGTTAGGCAGCTCTGCAATGACACTGAGTCGCCGCGCCACTTCTGGCCCCAACATTGCGGCGACAATACCCGCCAGCATTAGAACCGACAGGCATTTAGCTACTTGCTCTATTGGAACGGACTCTGCAACGGCAAACCGAAACTGCTGCAGGAAAGCGATATAGTTGCCCATCATGAAAGAGGCAATACAAAAAAGAACAAAAGACTCGCGATTGACAGCTAGGGCCGCCATGAGCGCTGCAATGACTCCCAGTGCTGAACCTGTAAGAAAACCGGCTTTTCTACCCACTTTTGACATCAGATAAGAGGCAGGTATTGTCGCAGAAGCAATGCCAACAATTTGAATAGCTATAGGCAAAGTTGCCCAATCAATTGAGGGTGCGATTTGCGCGCCGACGATGCCACCGAGCAGCACAAGAATAGGTGCTGCCGTTTGGCCAAAGCATTGCGCGAAAGTCAGAACGATAAGAGTTCTATAATTCTTGAGTATCAATTGAAGGCCTCATGCTCTAACTATGACTGTTCACAGAGAGTAATTTGGGTCAGGGTAAAATGCAGTCGTTTGATCATATCAAACCAAAGCAGTCAGATAGCTTGGTACTGACAAGCTAATTGTCATTCTGCGACAATTCGATCTATGAAAAAAGCGGAAATGCACAAACACCACCGATTTCCATCCGAGATAATTCAATATGCAGTCTGGCTGTACTTTCGATTCAACCTGAGCCTTCGAGACATTGAAGATTTATTGGCTGAATGAGGCATTGAAGTGAGCTATGAGGCGATCCGCCTATAGTCCAACAAGTTTGGACCGCAATTCACGCGAAGATTTAGGCGGAAAAATAAAGGATGTGGCGATACTTTCTTTATTAGTGAAGTATTCGTGAAGGCTCAGGGGATGCAACATTATCTGTGGAGAGCAATTGACCAAAATGGCGAAGTTGTAGATGTATTTCTTCAGAAACGACATGATGGAAAGGCGGCAAAGTGATTCTTCAAGCGGCTGTTAAGAACCCACAAGAGCGAGCCATGCAAGATCGTCACAGACAAATTGAGAAGTTATGGTGTGGCTCATCGTGAACCGATTGCAGAGACAATTCACGACACATCGCAGTATGCCAACAATCGAGCTGAGCCTGCACACTAGCCAAGACGAGTGACAGAGCGGGGTATTCGCATCTTTAAAACGATGCACCAAGCACAACGTTATTCAGGTGCACAGATATTTGTATACAACTTGTTCAATCCAGGGCGCCATTTAGTTTCTGCCCAAATCTATTGATATGTCAGAACATGCGTCTTTGCGACTTGGGAAAAGGCAGTGGCAGTGTGAATGTGATTTGACGGGGATTTCTGAGAATTTAAAGAGTTAACTTTTCAGTGCTTTGGGCAGATCTGCCAGACAACATTCCCTTTTTCAAAGAAGGCTATGATGCCGAGCAGATCTGGCCCGCGGCGCGCCTTAAGCGGGCTGGATTTTAGTAAAGAACTTGCTGGTTCAGGTTACCCAAGGCCAGCCTGCAGCCCGCCTGGTAAACTGGCTAACTAGAGAATTTCAAAAATATCGTATGCCACTTTGCCTTCGATCTGTTTGTTCTTGCCGACGCAAACAATATGGTTGAGCCAGTCGTATTTTTCTGCAGCCGTATTGAATACCGGAGTGACTCGCCAATACAGGCCGCTGTCGTTTCTGGCCACCACGCCCTTATAAGTCATATAGATGATGGCGCCATCGTCGGTGTCCAGCGTGATGCGCACATCCAGGCTGCTGTGACCTGCTACTTGGGTGATCCAGTCGGCGCCGCCATCGCGCACCGTTCCATTTAGACGCGGCCCGGAAAATGTACCGCCGGTAACCGGCGCGATGCGGGTATGGCCGGTGTCGAGCTGCTCAGCTACGTCCAGGGCCAATTCCATCAAGTAAGTTGATTCCAGCGCGCTGGCTGGTGTTTGAGCTGCTGCCATCTTGCTTGCTCCTAATGTCCCCAGCGTCGCCGCGGTTAGTGCGACCGCGCTGGTCTTATTGAATTCTCGTCGACTCAGTGTCTTGTTGTTATCGGTCATTGCAATCCTCCAGCTATTTTTCCCCTTCAATGTACATCGTTGGCATGAAGTAGACCAATTATTTGGATATCTGATTGAAGCGCAATTCTGGCAAGCCATAACAAAATTTCCATATTACGCGTTACAAGATCTCAGAGGGCCATGACTGGCGAAATCCGCACCTTGACCCGGGGAAGGACCCCGTGCTTACTCCGAAAATGTTTGCGAACGCCATAGTCCGCAAAGGCTTGAAGCCGGACCTGCTGAACAAACCGATCACTTTGAGTTTTGATGAAGTTGATCTTGAATGGTATAAGGGGCGCGGCCGGGAATTCTAGACACGGAGCAACGAACTAGCTACAGGAATATATGAAGGCCCGAGTCGGCAAGGGAAAGTGAGGCAGCTAATCCGTGCCTTTCTAAAACATCTCCGGTAAGGCCTCCTCCAGCCATTTGATGAAGTTTCTTTTGCGTTTGAATTCATCGTGCAGCGCCTTGACTACAGCCTCAAAGCGGCCGATTGACTTGGCCGGCAATTGTTGGCGGCAGGACTCGAGTATTTCTATCGCCTCTTTGTAGCTCTGGTTATCACTCCGGTTGACGTGAAACTCAGCGACTCTGATGAATAGTGGCAAGGTCCTGTCAGGACTCTGGTTGTTGGCCTTGGCGATTCGCAACAGCAATGTGGGGTCGAGTCGTTCTTTTTCGGCAAGGCCCAGGGCGTCTTCGGTTTGCTTGTAATGAAGATAGATCTGCGCCTGTGTATCCAGGGCTGCCTGTTTCTCTGGAGAGCGATCCGCTGCTCGCGACTGGCGCTGTTTGAGTTCGGCCAGCGCTCTTTGCTTGAGAGTATCTTTCTTCCGCGCACCCGGCACCTCGAGAATGGCCAGATAGCGGGGCAGGCTGGGCTGGCCCAGGAATTGCTCCCAACGTGCGTCCAGGACCGCTTGGTAGTCACCCGTGTGGGACCAGATGGCGATCTGGTTTTCCTGTAGCGCGGCTTTGCTGTGATAGGCTTTCTTGTTGTCTTTTTCCGCGCGCTGGCGCCAGTGTAGGGCCTGTTCCAGTTGCTTGTTCGCCAGGCAAAGCGCGGAGAGTTCCAGGTAGTCCTGAAAACCGTTAGCGATTTTTGCGTGAAGGGCTATCTGGGCATCCGTGTCGCCGCTGCGTCTTGCCTCTTCCAGCAAAGGGTGCATCAGGCGCCTGTAGACATACTCTTTGTCCCAGTCGGTGCCGGTCAGGGGCGGGAGTATTTCCCACTCGCTGCGGATGGTCTCGAAAAAGTGCTGTTGGCCCTCAGCTCCGAGGATTGCGAGGTAATGGTCGGGTATTGGGGGGTAGAGATCGCTTACCGGTTCTGAATAAAGCCGATAGAGATAGGCGGCGAGTTGCTCGGGTGACAGTGCAGAGCGGCCTAACGTGTCCAAATGCAGAGACGCCAGTAGTTCCACGGAGTGATAGCGGAAGCCGCCGGAGTCGTCGATGGTTTCGAGCGCCCGGTCGATGCGCTGCATGGCATAGTCAATCAGTTTAAGCGCCTTTTCCGGTGTCAGTGACTTGATCAGAGGTTCGAGATTTTCCAGGACGCTTTCTACTGTCTGGAAGTAATTGCGCACTTGATCGTATTTGAAGAGCTGTCGGTTGCAGGGAATGGCGGCTGTTATCTGTTTCTTGATCGCCTTGTCATCCATTTTACCGGCAGCGCTATCTGCCTTAATGCGAAATTCTGTAAGTCGAGAGTGATCGTTGCTCAACAGTTCCAGGGTCAGATCGACCAGGTCTTGTTTCTGCCAGGTCATGAAATAAGCGGGTAGCCGGTCTTTTACCCTGGCATTTTTCAATTGATCTTCCTGTTCAAGCCCTACCTGGTATTGCAGGGCTGCCGCCACGCAGTGTTTGCAAAAATCGAAGTTATCCGAGGCGGGACAGTCACAGCATCCCTCGAAGACCGTAGCGGTGTGTTTGAGGGTGACCTGCCAGGTTTCTGTGCCCTCCACCAACGCGGTGATGGTTTTGCCACGGCTTCTAAGTTCGACCACACGACCTTCCTGATAGTAATTTTTCCCCCGCTGGAAGGCGGCGGGGCCCGCCAATTTTTCCAGCAGGTGGTTAGAGATTGCTTTCATTCTGAAGTTATTGAGTCTACTTGTGGTTGCTGTTGGCGAAACGAGTTGCCCCGGCCTTCTTCTTTAGGGAAAAATCAGGACCTCCACGATTTATGCCTCGTAACAGACTGATATTGTGGATCTCAATTTGTGGGCAATTTCTGGGTGTCCATTTTGCATTTTTTGCATTTATCATTTTTCGTTGTTGAATAGTCAAGCAGTCAATTTGTGGGTGTCCATTTTTGCGCATTTTTGCGTACACCAACCTGTACCTAACCGTCGAGACTCAGGACGCTAACCAGAACCTGGAGATTCTGGCGAAACTGCGCGAGCGGGGTTATCACGCAGAGTTGTTGCAGGAATAAAATTACTTCCCAATATCCTGCGCCAGCCAGGCCTTAATGAGGGACTGATAGGGCATGTCACGTTTATTTGCCTCCACCTTGATGCGGTCAAGCAGCGAAACAGGCAAGCGCAGGGAAATGGTCGTCGTTGACGGCTTCAGGTTGGGAAAGGTGGCAGACTGGGCTTTCTTCCAGTCGACATAGCCGGTGGAATCGTGATTCTCCCAAAAAGCACGTTCCGCAGCTTCGGTTTTGAAAGCCGGGCGTTTACTCTTGGCTTTGCTCATAAATAGTCCTCTCTTTTCGATGCATATCCCGTGAGGAAATAACACGAATTAACGTTCCCTTTGTGCGGAGTATGAACGTCACATGCAACAGTCTGCCATCGTCAGTTATGCCCAGGGCGTGATAGCGTGCCTCTTTGAGGCCGTGCGCTAGGTCGTCCAGGAGCAACAGCGGCTGATTTTGACGAAACCAGCAACCACAAAGCTCTTTCGGAACTGGAAAAATCCGGTCGCATTCGCCGGGTGCTGCGCGGTGTCTACGAAAATTGAGGTCAGAGTCTGAGATATCCCCACAAAATTCACTCGCATAATATTAATTCCATGTAGGGCTTTACGTTGCTCAACGCGTCTTCAATGGCTTTCTTGGGTATCTGAGAATGTCTCTGAGCAATGAGTAGTCGCGCCAAAAAAATAACAGAGTAGGGCTCTCGTTTACTGGATGAGTTTACTCTTATTTGTTTCGCTTTGTCGGTTGCTTTTCCAACCATTCCTACACACCAAAGCACGAACAATGCCAGTGCAGCCAATAGACATAGAATAGATCGTCGATTTAGATTCATTTGTAGATTTTGGGATAGACCCAATCCATAGTGCACCGCTTTACAATCACGAAAGTTTTCTTCAATTTGCATCCTGGCACGGTAAATCTTCACAATCTGCTGCGGGGTTCGTTGATGTAAAGACCGTGATGCCACTAACAACCAAGGCTCTCTTTCTCTAGCAGCATGGGATTTATGCCGCTTCGACTGCCCCTCCTTCCCGAATAAGGTGAGTGACTTGCGCTGCTTTTTTGATTGCCGCACCAGCACAATCAAGACCGCAAAGGGGTTATGTTGAGTCTATCTAACCCGACCTAAATGAGCCGCTACTTCAGTGGCTTTCAAAACCAGTGATTTAGCTCCAAACCATTGATTCCCAGAAGCATTCCAACACAAAAATTCCTGCCTTCGAATACGCCCAACCCAGTGCCATTTCAAGGTGTTTTCAACATAGCGAAAAACGGGGTCCTAAAACCTGAGTCCGCCACCACTATCGGTGAACAGGCCTCAGGAAGCATCGCCGCTAGCTGATCTAAAAAACCGGTGTTGAACTTGCCTGTTGGCTAGTTTAGATCTGGGATGGGCTGCTTCATAAACAGTCAGAGAACGGCCTCCTACAGGAATCGCGCTCGTAATAACTGCCAGCTTTGATCCGCACACAACGGAGACCAGTCAATTACGACTATGACCTCGGTTAAACCACGTAACACTAGCTGGGTGAGATTCTTGTAAATCAAATGGCACTCTTGATAAAGATGACCATTTGATAGCAGGCGATCAATTCGTTTAATCTTGTGTTTGTCATAAGTCTCACCCGCTAGACCTCGGCCTAACGAGGTTACTGTTGCTTTTGCACCGGCACTCAATGTCTGCACAGCGGCAAGCAATGTGTTCAGACGTTTGGCATGAATAGTGGGGCAAATCTTGCGAAGTAGTTCATGTAATAATAGCTGTGCGTGCATGGCACCTCTCCTTTGGTTTGTCGACCTGTTGGAGAGTTTTATCGTGTCATGCATGCACTTTATTAAATTAACTTATTGTATTTGCTATTTATTATGTGGGGATATCTCAGGGTCAGAGTAAAGATACGAACGCATCGTGCCGCCAAGTGTTGGAATCACAGTTGGCAATGGTTCGCCCCTTATTCCAGACGGCACCAACTGTAGTAACTATCTAACCCCAGCTATCAATCGATTGTCGAAGCGCTTGAGGATGGTCGGTAAATACAGCAGGTCCAGCACCAACGCCAGGATTACAATGGGCACCAGCAGCTTGGCGGCCTGTTGAAAATACAGTGTGTTTGCGCCGATGAGGATCGTTGTGCCCAGTGCCAGCACCAGGGTTGTGATAGTCAGCGCCGGCCCGGCTACCCTGATGGCATGGTTAATAGAGTCAGTCTTGCCGACCCCGGAGCGCCGACCCTCGAGGTAGTGGCTCAGGATATGCACGGTATCGTCAACCACCAGGCCGATGCTGATGCTGAACAGCATCATCACGAACGGGTCGAGTTGCCCGACAAACAGCGCCCAGACACCGAAGACTATCGTGGCGGGCAACAGATTCGGCAGCACGCTCAGAATACCGAAGTAGACGCTGCGTAAGCCAACGATCAAGCTCAGCGTAATCAGTAACAGGCTGATGGAGTAACCCTGCAGCAGCTCGATTGTCACCAGTTCATCCATGCGCGCGAAAAGCAGGATACCGCTACCGTGTAAGAATTCGAGCTCGGGAAAATCAGCGCCAAATTTTTCTGTGATGCGTTGATCGAGATCGATTAGCTCCTGGTTTGACATCGGCGTGGCATTAACAAACAGGGTAATCAACGAGTTGTCTCGGTTGATAAAACCCGCCAGGGAGAAGTCTTCGGTTTCCACCAGTCGGTAAGCGTTCAGATAGTTGCCCACACTCTCGCTGGTATCGGGAATACGAAAGAAGGTCGCATCGTTCTGGTTGGCGACCCGACCCACTGTCTTCACGATCTCGGCAATACTCGCGACAGACTCGACATCGGGCTGATTGTCCAGCCAGTTCACAAACCCATCGATGTCGCGGAGAAAGTCAGGCTGTATGCCACCGTCACTTATTTCGGTATCGATCCCATAGGAAAGGGCCGGCCCCCGGTTCATTTTTTCAGTGACATCATCATAGTACTGCTTGATATCAGAGTCCGTGGCGATGAAATCCAGGCGATTGAAGTCTGTCTCATTCAGGGGCAACAGCAAGAACGTCACCAGCGCCAGTGCAGAACAGAACCAGAAGATGGCCTTGTCCCTGCGCTGGGTCAGATCGATCAGCTTCTGCAGGCTGTTCTGCAAAAACGGTGGGCGCCCGGCGGCGGCAGAAGAAAGGACCGGGGCGAACTGGATCAGCAGCGCGGGCAGTAGGGTGATGGTCAGCAGATAGGCGAAGCCAATGCCAATCGCCACGATGCGACCGAAGTCCTGAATTGCCGGAGAGGAACACATGTTCAAGGAGGAGAATCCGATTGCGGTAGTCAGCGCTGCCAGCGTAATCGGCTGAAAGTTATACGCCACGCTGTGCCGCATGGCGGCGGTCTTGGCAGCATTCTTATGCAGCGCCTGCTTATAGATGGAAATGATATGTACGCTATTGGCCACGGAGATGATGACCACCACCAGCGGCGCGATGATGGAGATAGTATTGAAGGCGAAGCCGAGATAACCCAGCGCGCCCACGGTACACAGCAGTGCAAAGATCGTGTGAGCCAGTATGCACACGCCGAGGATCGCCGACTTGAAGCAATAGCAGATTGTCAGCACGCAGATGAGGATAACAATCGGTAGCAGAGTCGTCAGGTCATCGATCATGGCTTGTTGGCTGGATTGTTCCAGTAGCACATCCGAATTAGCCTGAATGGAGACTGTCGGATGGGCCCCGCGCATTTCATCACGCAGCAGCAGCACTGCATCGGCAATCTCCAGCCGTTCGGGATTGCTCGCCGAGTCAGCATCCAGATTGATGATCGCAAAGCTCAGCTCGGCATTGGTAGATAGCAGATTGGCCGTGAGAATCCGGTCAGCGGTAGCATCGCTGACCATGGCATCCAATTCATCCTGCGTGTATTCAGCGATGGGTTTAACAAACAATCGGCGCTGAGTTTCAGGGTATATGTAGTCGACAAGCGAGATGATGCTGCGGGCGAAAGGCAGCTGATTGTATCGTTCTCCGAGGTCTTCAATCGCGCTCAGCATCTCGTGGGTAAAGACATGGTTGTTGTCTTCGGCAACGAAGGCAAAATAGATTTCCACATCGGAGGGGAACTCTTCAGCGAGTAATTCCAGCTCGTCCAGATAAGGATCGCTCTGTGTCAACAGGGCGTTTAAGGAAGTGTCGAAGCTGGTCCGCAGGATGCCGGTAGCCAACAGAATCGTTAACAGGGTAGATATGACGAACAGCCGCTTGCGATTGGCAACCGCGTAGTCGGCAATTCGATTAGCAAGAGATTTCTGCACTTCACTACTCATTGCAACGCTTCTTCACTGCACTTTTTATGACTACACGTTTTATAACGACCCTTTTCATAACGACACTATTCATAACTACTTTGGGTTACCATCAGTCTTGCGTATCCTGCTGACAGTGTTGTATCCAGCTTTTTACTCCGCTGCTCATAAATTTCTGGCGATGCAGAATGAAATAGAATTTTCGTGTCCAGTTGCGGTGTGGTGCCGCCAGTGGCACCAGTGAACCCCGTTTGAACGCCTCGATCAATGTTAGCTTTGAAAGGCAACCCACGCCAAGACCGGCTTCTACCGCTCGCTTGATTCCTTCGGTGTGTTGCAATTCCAGGCGCAGGCCCAGGTTCGGCAAGATTCCGGTCATGGCGCGGTCGAATGCCTGACGTGTACCCGAGCCCTTTTCCCTGACGATCCAGGCAGCCTCAAGCAGGTCAGTGTCAGTGAGTCGTCGCTTCTTTGCCAGGGGATGATCCGGTGCACAAAATGGCACCAGTTCATCATCGCGCCAGAACATCACATCGAGATCCACTTCTTGTAACTCACCCTCGATAAGCCCGATGTCCAACTCGAAGTTGCGTACCCGGGCCGCAATCGCCGCGGTGTTTTCCACGGTAAGCTCGACCCTTGCCGCCGGGTAGTCCTGCATGAATTTCGCCATGATACCGATGGCCAGGTAATTGCCGATAGTGAGCGTGGCACCCACCTTCAGCTCACCCACTGCGGATTTTTGCAGCAGCACGTTTTCCAGATCCTCGGCGCGACTGATCAGGGCAACGGCTCGCGGCCGCAAAAGAATACCCTGTTCATTCAATTGCAGGCGCTTGCCGATGCGATCGAACAAGACCACGTCGAAGCGTTGTTCCAGTTCCTTCAAGGCGGTGCTGGCGGCCGACTGCGACATTGCCAGTTCATTCGCAGCATGGCTGACATTCTCATGATGGGCCACCGCCAGGAAGACCTGCAGTTGTTTGAGGGTATAACGCATCCGGGAATTATATCTATAAAATAGATAATAGATATTGATAATATTCATTTTACAGATATAAGGCGTGTACATTAGACTCCTGGCCTCACCTGATCAAGGAGCAGTAATGGCCAGCCTTTCCACCCAGAGCGTTACCGATGTGCACCACTGGAACGAGTCGCTGTTCAGCTTCAAGACTACCCGTGACCGGTCGTTGCGGTTCGAGAGTGGACACTTTGTCATGCTGGGCATGGAAGTCGAAGGCAGGCCATTGATGCGGGCGTACAGTATCGTCAGCCCCAATTATGAGCAGGAGTTGGAATTCCTCAGTATCAAGGTGCCGGATGGGGCGCTTACGTCAAGGTTGCAGAATATTCAGGTAGGCGATGAGATTTTTGTCAGCAGCAAACCCACCGGGACCCTGGTTGTGGACCACCTGTTGGAAGGCCGGAACCTGTATCTGATCAGCACTGGCACTGGACTGGCACCGTTTATCAGTATTATCCAGGATCCGCAAGTCTATGATCGCTTCGACAAGGTGGTGCTCTCCCATGGTGTGCGTTACGCGAGCGAACTGGCTTACCAGCAATTGATTACCCGGCAACTGCCTGCGAATGAATTCTTCGGTGACGAGGTCAACGAGAAACTGATCTATTACCCGACCGTCACCCGCGAACCCTATAAGCATGAAGGCAGACTCACCGACCTGATGGCTTCCGGGAAATTATTCACCGACAATGGTCTGCCCATGGCCGATCCTGCACACGACCGGTTTATGATCTGTGGCAGCCCTGCAATGCTGAGAGATACCTGCGACATTCTAGGCGGCTGGGGATTCGAAGAATCTCGGCAGGGCATCAAGGCGCACTATGTTATCGAGCGAGCGTTTGTCGATTGAGTAGCTAACGGCAGTACTGAATCATCTATCCACTCTCAAGCGGCGCTGGCACTTCTATAGTTTCTCAACTCTCTCATGTCAGGATTCGCCCCTCTACCGGCAAGACGATCACCGCATTGATTAATACGCGACTGCTTTTCTGATCTGCTGCGAAGCTGAGTCTTAGGAATTCCACTATTACCTGCAAAGGGTAAGCGACCGTGCTACTGGAAACCCTGTTCCAATTCTAAACACGAAGGATTAGACTGCAGTTCTATCCTGTGATCTGGTGCGGCGGCGCACCCTATAAGTGTTACGTTCCTGGTAGCCATGCATACCGCTCGAACAATTAAAATAAAAAAACTGGATAAACCTCATGAGCTCTTTTTTAACTGCGACCCCGGTTGCGAGCCCCGCAATGAAAAAGCCAGGCCGATATCTACACTGTTGCTTGCTGGTTAGCGTACTAGCCCCGTTCACATCCTCCATTGTCTTTGCACAGGCCGAGGCCTATTCAGGGGTTACCGATTCAATCGCGTTATTTCAGGAGACCTGCGCCGTGTGCCATGGCGAAAACCTGGAAGGCGCTCCCCAGGGCGTGCCATTGCTTGGCGATCTCCTGCATGGAGATTCCATGGCTGACATTATTGCCAGTATCAGCAACGGCTACTCCGTCACTGGCATGCCTGCCTGGGGTGATAGTTTGACTACTGCACAGATCCGCAATACTGCCCTGTTCATCCTGGAGACGCGTGCCAACGTTGACTACGCGACGTCCAATTTCGATCTGCCCCTGGTAATCCCCCAGACCAAGTTCGAGAGCGAGTTGCATGATTTTCGGTTGGAAGTGCTGGTCAGCGATCTCGATCCGCTGCCATTCTCGATCGCGCCCCTGAGAGATGGACAATTGTTGCTGACCGAAAAAACCCAGGGGGTGAGCATCATTGCCGCAGATGGCGAGCAATCCGAATTGATTCGTGGAACGCCCAGGGCCTATGACGATATCTACCGTCTCGATTCACGCCTGGATATCGAGAGAGGCATGGGATGGTTGTTTGATATAGTATTGCATCCAAACTACGCGGAGAACCGCTGGATCTATCTGTACTTCAGTGATCGCTGCGAAGCTTGCAACGAACTCAGCAGGGAACGAGAACGACCCGTTTCCATGAACAAGCTGGTGCGGGGCAGGATTGCAGATGGGCAGTGGATAGACCAGGAAATCATCTGGCAAGCCAGCATGGAGCACTATGGTCTGGCGGGCGATGTGGGTGCCGGCGGGCGGGTAGCCTTCGATAACTCAGGCCATGTCTATTTCACGGTTGGGATGAAGGGTGGCGGCAACTATGTTGGCATTCAGGACCTGTCTACACCCTGGGGCAAGATTCATCGCATCAATGACGATGGCAGCATTCCGGCGGACAATCCCTTTGCCGGTCGCGATGATGTGTATCGTAGCATCTACACCTATGGCCATCGCAGTCCGCAGGGACTGGAATTTGATATTCCCAACGGCGAGTTATGGGGTAGCGAACATGGACCCCGCGGAGGCGATGAGATAAACCGACTGCTACCGGGGCGCAACTACGGGTGGCCGCTGTATTCACTGGGCATGGACTACGACGGTACGCCGGTTGAGTACGGCAAAGACCTCGGCATCGCTTTCGAGTTAGCCGATATCGAGCAGCCAGTAGTGGACTTGACGCCATCACCGGCGGTTTCCAGTTTCATCATTTCCAGTAGCGAGCAGTTTCCCGGTTGGAAGGGGGATTTTCTCGTCGGCTCTTTAAAGGCGCGCAGCTTGTTTCGCATCGAGATAGAGAACAATCGTTTCATAAAGCGTGAGACCCTGTTCGCAGGCCTTGGCCGGATTCGGGATATCGAACAGGGATTTGACGGTAGTATCTATCTATTAATGGAGCACAACTCCGGCGGACGCATTCTGCGGCTGGTCCCGGCTGATTAACGGAGCAGAGCGATTCGGCACTTGCGCTCTCGAATTTGCCAGTTTAGAGCTAATCCGGCGTAATCCGGGGCGATAAGAGGGGTCTAGAATCGGTTGAGAAGCAGGTGCTCGGCCTGTTTTATTTGGAATTGATGGGATACACTCAATCGGTAGCACTGAATCCCTGGTTGCTCATAGGAGAAGAACATGAAATTTTCATTAACAAGAAAACTACTGGTAATTGCCCTGATTGGGGTATTTTCCCAAATATCACTGGCCCAAAATCCCAATGGAGACGCTCTAAAACAGATTGCGGATATTGTCGCTTCAATAAATCACTTCCCTTCCGATGCAGATAAGGCCACGCTAATGGCTATCTCGGGAAATGCGAGTCTTGCTGATGGTGTGAGAGCGATGGCTTCAGCGGTTCACAATATCAGCCATGCCGCGAATGCCGAAGGCAAGACAGCGATGGCGGGTATTCAGGCCAATGCAGAGGCGCCAGATCGCGCCAAGGCTCTGGCAGGGATCATCGCCAGTGTCAATCACATGGCCAGCGCCGATGACAAAGCCACTCTGGCAGAGTTGTTTCCGTAACAATAGCTAGCAATTGACGAAAGGCCTCCCTTCTTTGAGAAGTGAGGCCTTTTGCATTTCAGACACTGTAAAAATATCCATGGAACACAGGACCCATTGTCGGGTCGCCTGATCCTGGCCTGTCTTTGCGGTAGTTGAAGCAGTCAGCTTTCACAATAACTTAACAACAAGTAAGGAGCTGGGAATGATTCGTGCCCGTCACTTTCTCGCACTCGCGGTATTTCCTTTCGTTGCAATGGTCCTTGCAGACTTAGCCAATTCATTTCCATCCGTGTTCCCCACTGGAACCACGATTTACTATCCCGACAAGACCTGGAACGGATTCACCATTCACGATGCGCCGGATGGTTTTGGTGCCGTGTTGATTGACATGAATGGCAATGTGGTCAAGCAGTGGACCGAGATTGCGGCGGTCCCGGGACCGTTCCGCATTCTACCCGGTGGCTACGTTATGGGCGGCGACGTTCCTCGCCTACCCTACCAGGAAGCGATTGCCCTGCTGCAACTGGACTGGGACGGCAACGAAGTCTGGCGCTACGATCAGATGGAGCAGGTGAAGACTCAGGAGACTGAAAACGAAGCCGGCGAGAAAGAAGGAGGCGAGACCGTGTGGTCGTCCCGCCAGCACCATGACTGGCAACGAGAAGGCAATCCGGTGGGATACTACGCGCCGGGCATGGAGCCGCAGATAGCCAGCGGCCGCACGCTGGTGCTCGCTCACAAGAATGTAACGATCCCGGAGATCTCACCCAGGCAGTTGGAGGATGACTACATCTATGAACTGAATTGGGAAGGAGAAGTAATCTGGGAGTGGCTGGCCAGCGACCATGTCGACGAACTGGGTTTTTCGGAAGAGGCACGCAATGCCATCCATCGTTCGGTGAACTGGAATGAAGCCAGGCAGAGTGCCGACTGGTTGCATATCAATTCCCTTAGCTACCTCGGTGAGAACCAATGGTACGACGATGGTGATGAACGCTTTCATCCTGAAAATGTCATGTTCAGTGCGCGGGAGGCGAATATCATCGGCATCATCAATCGTGAGGGCAATGTGGTGTGGCGTATCGGGCCGGACTACACCGACACCAAGGAACTTGCCGAACTCGGCCAGATCATCGGTCAGCACAACCCGCATTTGATCCCGAAGGGATTACCCGGCGAGGGCAACCTCCTGGTGTTCGACAACGGCGGTTCTGCCGGCTACGGCTTCGCCAATCCGGCAGCGCCAAACGGCGTGGCTTCAGTTCGCCGCGACTCGTCGCGCGTGATCGAGTTCAATCCAGTAACATTTGAAGTTATCTGGGAGTACTCCGTTGGCGCCACCGAGAAATTTACCTTCTTCAGTCATTATGTGAGCAATGCCCAGCGTCTGCCCAATGGCAATACACTGGTGAATGAAGGCGCCGATGGCCGTATTTTCGAGCTCACGGCGGAAAAAGAGATTGTCTGGGAATACATGAGTCCATTCCTGGGTACGCGCAACTTTCCGACGCGAAGAATATTTCGTGCTTACCGCGTCCCTTATGACTGGGTACCGCAGCTAGCGCCACCGACAGAAACCGAGGTCATTCCGCCGGATAATGCGACGTTCCGGGTTCCAACCCGGTAGGGAGGAAGAGCATAAACCGACTGGTAGTAAGTTTTGCCTGGATAACTAGATATACCGAATGGGCAAAACTAAGTAGTCGAAGTATTGAGGAGACAGCAGGCATTCCTTTGCTATTCGTGATTCGAAAGTAGTAGATTTTAGAACGATAGATCGATCGAAACTCTGGGAGGCACAATGACAAAGCGGGTTCCGGCTCTACTGATGTCTAGTCTACTGTACTGGGGAATCTCAACAATGGGGATTGCCCAGGATACCAATCCAGTGCAACCGTCCGATGCAAGCGACCCATCACTCGAAGTTGCAGAGAAGAATTCAGTTGGAACCGTGCGGCCGATTTCTCGCCCGCGCCCGATCGAAGAGATCACCGTTGTCGGACAGCAGTCACTCTTTCGTTTACGCCGCCGTATCGTCGAGAAAGAAGACGAAATCTTCGCCTTCTTTAACGACAACAACAGCTCCGACAGAATGGACATACTCTGTAGTAACCGGGCAAGCACCGGAACCTATATTCAGAGACGGGTATGCGAGCCACGATTTTTCAAGGAACATCGCTCGTTTCAGGCCAGAGGTTTCAGGCAGGGCTTCAATTCGCTCTATACAAATGACGACTTGCTGTTTGAGATGCAGGGAAATTTCGACAAGCTACAGAATGAGATGAATGCACTTATGCTGGAGAATGAAGAATTTGCCAGTAAATTGGCCGACCTTGCTGATTTGACAGAGAACTATGAGGCTCACCGCAGTGAAATGTTTCCCAAGGACGAGCAGTAAACCAGAAGAAGAGATTTCATCATGAGCAGACTATTAAGGATTTCAATTCGGTCGCTGGTAATCTACGCGTTAACTTCTCCTGTAGCCCTGACCCAAGAAACAGAGTTATCCCAGGAAGCTGAGCCGACTACCCCATCACGTCCCATTGAAGAAATAACAGTTTTAGGTGAACAGACATTACACACGTTGCGGCTGGAAGTTGAGGCAGCCGAAGAAGAAGTCTTTGCCAAATTCAATGAGCTGAATAGTGACGATGATTTCGACATAAGCTGCACTCGCGAGGTGTACACAGGATCACATCTGCCTGTTCGAGATTGCATGCCAAAGTTTCTCAGGAACTCCCAGGCTGACAATGTCCAAAACTATTTGCTGGGAATCGACATTCAGCTTACTCGCGATCAGTTGCAGAGTGAGGTATACGGAAAATCTGTCGAGTTGGAAGCCGAAATGCGGCGAGTGGCAATCGAGAATGAAGAATTCTTTCTAGCGCTACAAAAGCTAACTGACCTGGTTGCCGCGTATGCGGCCAAGAAGAAATAAGGCTGCGCAGAATCCTTGTGCTGGTTCATGATTCCCAGCAAAAAAAAGGGCGCCATGCGCCCCTTTCTCAATCTCTAAAACCATTTATCAGGTGTCGAAAATTGCAATCAGGCAGCCTTTAGAGTCAGGCACATCGTCCATGTTAACGACGCCACCCGCCAGGACTGTATCCAGCGCATCTTTCAGGTAGTGCTCGCTGGCGCTAACACGCTGTGTCTCATAACCCAGCTGGTCATTGATAGGCCCGCGAAATAAAACTTCCTGAGTGCGAGGATTTACAATGAATACCTCGGCGGTGCGCTCTACACCCAATGCTTTGGCCAGTTTCTGCCCTTCGTCTTTCATGATCGGAAAGTCGATGCCAAACTCGTCGGCTTCCTTGGCAATACGCGGCAGGCTGTCCTGTATGTTTGAGTTGAACATGCTGAACGCAATGTTCTTGTCGGCATATTCCGCTCGCACTTCCCGATAATTGGGCAGCGCTATGCGGGCGATCGGACAGCCCACACCCTGCACGTAAAAGACGACATAATCGTAGTCCTTATAGGTGTCCAGGGTATGTACCGCACCCAGCTGGTCGGTTAGCTCAAAATCCGGGATTGTACGTAGCCATTCATTGGCCAATGCCGACATCGACGCAAAGACGATGGCACATGAAATGAATAATTTGCCCAGCAACTTCATACTACGGCTCCTCTTTACTCTCAGGTTCCCGACTCAATAAATAAAGTGTGGACAATGGTATCAATTATCAACCCCTCATCCCAGTTAATAGACTCGGTTTGTCACATTAAATTGCACACCGGATCGCCCGTGACCCGCTTGCAGGATAGTACTTATAAAACAATGGGATATCTCTTCTTTACGCGCCTAAAAAACTTTTACTAATTAGCACTGAGGGGTCGATTCCGCGTAGGCGGGACGGGTGGTTTGAATATTGAGACAGATTGTTATTGAGAGTAAGCTCAGGCGGAAGCACAGGTTTTCAAGATACCGGATTATGGGCTAAACGGAGGAATACGATGGCGAGTCGAAATACCAAATTTTTACTGATCGCACTGACATTGATGATGACAGGCACGCGGTCTGCCCGGGTATGGGTAATGCCGCGCACGCCTGAATAAATGGTGCCAGGCACCTTTCGGTTGCTTTTTTGACAATCGAAATATGACGCCCACTCGCGTATAGTGGATGGCTGTTCAGCCTTGCGCATTTGGAACTTTGTAGAACACTATGTCATCCTCCTTAGCCCGGCACTACAGCAATGTTGTGTTTGGCAAACCCGCTCTGGTTATCTCCTTGCTGCTCCTGCTGGTGGTCTTCTTCGCCTGGCATGCACAGAATTTTCGACTGGACGCCTCGGCCGATTCCCTGCTTCTGGAAGATGACCCTGATCTGGAATATTCCCGGCAGATCAACACGCGCTATGGAGTGCGCGATTCTGTGCTCGTCGCTTACACACCCGCAGGCGCACTTTTTTCACGACAAGAATTGAATCGCCTGGCACTGCTTCGAGAAGACTTGCTCGCTATCGATCGCGTCGAGTCGGTAGACAGTATTTTGAATGTGCCCGTGTTCGGCGATACACCCCTTACTGGCATCTCGGAAGATTACCTTACGGTGATGGATGCGGAGCAGGACCTTGCGCTCGCTCGCGAAGAACTAGTAAGCAGTCCAGTCTTCAGCAATGCGTTGGTAAGCCCGGATGGAGAAACTGCCAGCTTGCTGGTCAGCTTCGCCATTAACGAGGAACTTCGTTCCCTGGTGAATCGGCGCACCGAGCTGAGAAACCTTGCCCGCGACGGGGCTATAAACCCCGAGCAAGTCGTGGAATTGAAACAGGTCGAGGCAGACTATGCGCTGGTCAGTGTTGACGCCGCCGATCGTCAACATGAAATCATTAGCAGTATCCGCACGACCCTGGATAACTATCGTGACGGTGCCCAGATCTACCTGGGCGGGGCGCCGATGATTGCAGACGACCTGGTGACGTTCGTGCAGGGAGACCTCAGCAGCTTCAGCATTGCCGTGGTGTTATTGATTATCTTCGCGCTGGGCTTGATCTTCCGAAAAGTTCGCTGGGTAGCTTTGCCACTGGCTTGTTGTGCGGTCGCCGGTGTCATTATGGTAGGGGTGCTGGGTCTGATGGACTGGCGCGTTACCGTGGTGTCATCCAATTTCATCTCTCTGCTACTCATCATCACGATCTCCCTCACCGTGCATTTGATGGTGCGTTACCGTGAGCTACGGGCAACGCGCCACTTCAGTAATCATGACAAACTACTCAAGCACGCCGTGCTATCTATGTTCAGGCCCTGCCTCTATACGGCGCTCACCACCGCAGTCGCGTTCGGTTCACTCATAGTCAGCGGCATTCTACCTATCATTACTTTTGGCTGGATGATGATGATGGGAGTAGCAACGGCGCTGCTAGTTGCCTTCACTCTGTTCCCGTCGGTACTGAAAATCCTGAAGGCTGATGGCAGTCAGGTTTCCTCCGATTTGCGCTTGAATCTGACCGGCGCTCTCGCTTCGATTACGGACAAATTAAAGGGGAATGTACTAATCATCTATGCCCTGGTCCTGGTGTTCAGTGTGGTGGGCCTGACCCGTCTGCGGGTTGAGAACAGCTTCATCGACTATTTTCGCGAGAGCACCGAGATCTTTCAGGGCATGACTCTATTCGATGAGAAGCTTGGCGGTACGCTGTCATTCGATGTAATCGTGGATCTCCCCACAACTGAGGAAGAATTTGACGACGGTTTCGAAGACGATTTCGGTGGCTTCGATGACGGGTTTGGCGATTTTGGTGACGACAGCACCGATGAAGATGCCTACTGGTTCACTGCGCCAAAGATGGACCAGGTCAAGGCGATCCATGAATACCTGGATGCTGATCACCAAACTGGCAAAGTGCTTTCGTTTGGCGCGGTCATTCAATTGGCCGAAAAATTGAATGCTTACCAACCCATCGATGGTGTGTTATGGGCTGTACTCTATAGTCGAATACCAGAGGCGCTTAAAGCTACAGTGCTGAATCCATTCGTTTCGATCGATGAGAGCCAGTTGCGATTCAATGTACGAGTCATTGAATCGGCGGAAGATCTGAATCGCAATGAACTGCTGCGAAGAATCGAAGCCGGAGTGGAGCAGGAATTTGGTTTTACCGATGAGCAAGTAGAACTGACTGGCATACTGGTGATGTATAACAATGTCCTGCAGAGCCTGTTTCAATCCCAGATATTGACTCTGGGAGTAGTGATGTTTGCCATTATGCTCATGTTTCTCACGTTATTCCGATCCCTGGCCATTGCGATTATCTGTATTATCCCCAACGCCATCGCGGCTGCCTTCGTGCTTGGCATAATGGGTTGGCTCGGCATACCACTGGATATAATGACTATTACTATCGCCGCGATATCTGTGGGTATCGGTGTGGATAACACCATTCACTACATGCACCGATTCAAGAGAGAGTATGTGCGCTTCGGTAATTATCGAGAAACCATGTACTTCTGTCATAACAGCATCGGGCGGGCAATGTACTTTACTTCCATGACCATTGTTGCCGGCTTCTCGATCCTGGCGCTGTCGAATTTTATTCCAACCATCGTATTTGGTTTACTCACCAGCCTTGCCATGGTGGTAGCATTAACCGGCTCGCTAACCCTGCTCCCCCAGTTACTGATTACGTTTAAACCTTTAGGGTCTGAGACTCACGGTGCAGAATTATCCACAACATCCGAGGTCTAATCTCAAGTTAGAGTGATGCAACAGGCAATGCTTGTAACCCTTCCCGGTAGTGTTTTATGCTCCCTGAGGTTCGGTAAACTCTTGAGTGAATGTCCCTATTGAGGACTAATTAATGAAGGCAGTAGCAAGCGCTTGGGTACTGATTGTTATGGCTTCACTGACTGCCTGCGGTGAGAGTGAAGCTCCTGCCCCGGCAGAATTATCGGTGGTGGAAGCCTTTATGCAGGATCCGGAGGCACTTAATCGCGGGCAGGCTCTCTTTATCGGCACCTGTGCAGGCTATTGCCACAAGACTACCCCGGAAGAAACCGATGCCGTGTTTCTGTTTGATTGCCAATGGAAGCATGGAGGAAGTGACCAGGAAATTTTCGATACCGTAACCGTTGGTGTTCCGAACACACGCATGGTGGGCTTTGGATCCAACTTTCCCGAGGGAGAAGACGATCTCTGGAAGATCATCGCCTACCTGCGTACCAACCAACGCCCCTGCAGTTAAGCGGCCCCGGCCCTGCAAGACGAGCAGCAAGAGATTACTTAGATAGGAACAACTATGTCTGAAGAAGACCAGAAAGACACGAAATCATCCGGGCGTTCCGGATTCATGGATGAAAAACTGTTCAAATCTCGATCGATCACCATATTCGGCGAGATCAATGACAGGATTGCCCGCTCGGTAACCGAACGGTTGCTGGCCCTGGCTGCCGACAGCGATGATCCCATTTCAATCTATATCAGTTCCCCCGGTGGTCATGTGGAATCCGGCGATGTGGTCTACGACATGATCAAGTTTATCAAGCCCGAAGTCAGAGTCATCGGAACTGGCTGGGTAGCCAGTGCCGCAACCACGATCTATCTCGCGGCCAGGAAAGAGAATCGTTACGCGTTACCAAACACCCGTTTTCTGGTACACCAACCTTCCGGTGGCTCCAGGGGCGATGCTACTGACCTCGCGATTCAGGCAGAACAAATCGTGAAAATGAAAGCACGCATCAATCAACTCATCGCAGACGAAACCGGCCAACCGCTGGAGCGCGTTGCCCTGGATACTGACCGGGATTACTGGATGAATGTTAAGGAGGCAATGGGCTATGGCATTGTCGGAAAGCTGATTAAATCAATTGATGAGATTGATTAGTCTCCTAGTTCGCTGGCACCCGTTTGAATAGCGCCTGACGGCCTTTCGCCAGCGCACACACCACCATAAATTCAGGAACACAGGTCGCGGCGAAGACGATAGCCGTGTCCGGGTCGACCAGTTCGGCCTGGATGATTCCGGTGACGCCGGCGTACTCCACTTTCACCTGTACGATGTTGCCGTCGACTTTAGCGTCCTCGCTGGTCCAGACAAACCCAAGGGATTCCACTTGCTGCACCCGCATCACATCGCCCTCAACGGATACGGCTATTTGAAACAAGGTACCATCGGCGCTCCACCCTCCGTTCCAATGCTGACTTAAATCTTCCTGCGCCGCAGCGGGTAAGGACAATCCGGAAAGGCTGGCCAATAACAATGTAAAGCGCAGGAGTTTAATCAAAGCTCAGTCCTACTCCAAACAATTCACCGTGATAGACGCTCACCAACACATACAGGAATAGACCTACAACCACGGCAATAATGTCCCAGAGGATCGATGGCTTTTTCGACACTTCGCCTTGCGAAATGCCCAGAGCAATAAACTTGAATGCTCCCCATAATGCGAAGCTGCCAAATAGCAGCATCGAAGCGAGATCCCCGTTAGACCAAAGATGAGCAACTCCCCAAAAAGTTACGCCCAATAACATCGGATTGCGGAGTTGTTGGCGTAAGTGAGACATTGGCATGTTGCCGGCAAGCACCAGCACCACGGCAGGAATCATCAGCACATGACTGATGAAGCGCAGCTCGAAAATCGGTTCCCACACCATCGAGAAAGGGGCGATCGCCTTGCCCCAGATGATGAGCCCCAGGCCCGCCAGTGCCACCAGGCTATATAGACCGCGGTAGGCGTTCATCGAAGGCAGGGCATTGATGATCGCTTCGCGCCTACCCAGATCCCTGAGCAGGTGAGGAGCGAAAAACAGCGCGAGTCCTAGAATAAGGGTTAACACGAGAGCGACCTGTGAGCAGAGAATGGCCCACAGTGTAGCATGGACTTCGGTCCCAGACGCCGGACCATGCCGCATGCAGACGATGGTGAAAATTAAAAAGAAGCTTGACAAGTAATTAATTAAATGATTAATTAATTACCTTTAAAAGATCAGGAATGCCGAAAATATGTCACAGGATCTTGCCGCCAAACCGTCACGAAGCAAATCTGGCCGCCCGGTCGGGGGCGATAGTGACCAGGTACATGCCGATTTGCTTGATGCGGCCCGCCAGCATTTTCTGTCCCGCGACTTCAAGGCCGTGTCGATTCGCCAGATTGCCGCGTCGGCAGGCGTTAATGGAGCCATGGTGAATTACTACTTCGGTGGGAAGCAGGGACTCTACATGGCAATGGTTGACGGCATGCTGGCGGAGTTGATCGCGAATCTCGAAAACATGGGCAGCCCAAGCCAGATGACGCTGGCTGATTTCGCCCAGGGTTACAGCCTTTTAATGGTCAGAAATCCCTGGTGGCCCAACTTCATGGTGCGGGAAGTCCTGTTCAGTGAAGGAGAGATTAAAGAAGCTGTTATCGAAAAATTCGGCCGAATCATCGGACCGCGTCTGCTGGGCCTGGTGCAACAGGAAACGGCGAATGGGCATTTTCGTGCCGACCTGGACCCGCGGCTTACCGTTATCTCCCTGATGGGAATGACGATATTTCCGTTTGTGGCCAGACCCATCATAGAACAGGTTTTTCAATTGGAACTGAATGAATCCACCGCGGCACGGCTCGCTGCCCACAACACCGAGTTGTTTCTGCACGGCGCGTTGGCAGCCCAAGTGAAAGGAGGTTCAACATGAAACGCTTAGTGATTCTGTGCCTGCTAAGCGGACTGCTATTGAGTGCCTGTGAAGAAGCGCCTCTGCAAGCCGTTGGTCAACTGGAGTCGGATCGAGTTGAAGTCGTTGCCGAATCGAATGAACCGATCCTGTCGATTCCGGTTGTGGAAGGGGATCGGGTAAACCAGGGATCTATCCTGCTGCGTCAGGACACGCTGCGGCTGGATATTCGGATTCGCGAAGCGCAGGCCAACAGCGAACGCATACAGGCCATCCTGGATGAACAACTCAGTGGACCACGCAAGGAGACCATCGATGCCGTGCGGGCCAGCCTCCTTGATGCCGATATTGAGCGAGAGTTTGCAGAACGCGAGCTGAGCCGGCTGTCCGGGCTTCGCGAACGCAACCTGACTTCTATTGAGAGTGTCGACAGGGCGGAGAATCGTCATCGTTCTGCCGAGGCCAGAATCGAATTGGTAAGTGCGCAACTCGCGGAGTTGGAAGCAGGAACCCGGATTGAACAGATCGATCAGACCCGGGCAATGCTGAATCAGGCCAGCGCCCAGCTTAGTGGCTTGCGCCTCGATCGCGAGCGTTTGTTTGTCATCGCACCGGTAACAGCTGTGATGGATTCGTTGCCATTCGAAGTCGGCGAACGGCCACGGCAGGGTGATGTAGTCGCTGTTTTGTTAACCGGAAGCCAACCCTACGCGCGGGTTTTCGTTCCCGAGCCCTTGCGCGTCGGGATAAATATCGGCACGCAATTGCAGGTTCATGTTGATGGGCTGGAGCAACCTCTTGCCGGCACGGTTCGCCGTATCGCCGCGGAAGCGAGCTTCACCCCTTACTTTGCCTTGACCGAACGTGACCGGAGTCGGCTCTCTTACGTTACCGAGATCGCCTTGCCCGAGTTGGCAACGCGCTTGCCGGAAGGAGTTCCGGTACAGGTGTTCTTTCAGTAAGCCATGAACAGCCTCGATTACGCCATCACTGCCTCTGGACTGACGCGCCGCTTCGGAGCATTGGTGGCCGTTGATAATGTCTACCTGAAGATTCCGAGCGGAGCAATTTACGGCTTCCTCGGCCCGAATGGATCAGGCAAGTCAACCATGATACGTATGTTATGCGGACTGCTGACCCCGAGCGCAGGATCTGCGACCGTGCTGGGTATGGATACGAAAAGAGATTCGGAAAAACTCAAGCAGCAGATCGGCTACATGACGCAAAAATTTGCGCTCTACGATGACCTCACCGTCAACGAGAATCTGCAGTTTGTCAGTGAAATCTATGCCGTCGCGCGAAAGCAGCGCAAGGTTCGCGTGGCAGAGCTTCTGGAAGAATTCAATCTGCATCAGCAGCAGAAACAACGAGCCGCCACGCTCAGCGGTGGCCAGAAACAACGCCTGGCGCTGGCGGCGGCGACGCTGCACAAACCACGCATCCTGTTTCTCGACGAACCCACCAGCGCGGTAGATCCCCAAAATCGTCGAGATTTCTGGGAGAAGTTATTCGACCTGGCTGAGCAGGGCACCACGATCCTCGTCTCTACCCACTACATGGATGAAGCGGCACGCTGCCATAGCCTGGCTATTCTGGATCGGGGAATAAAAGTGGCAGACGGCACCCCGAAGGAACTGGGAGAAGGGATCGCTTCTCAAGTCATAGAAGTGACGGCGAGAGATCCGAATGCGGCACGCCAGAGCCTGCTCAAGCTTGCGGGAATTACCAGCATTACCCAGTTGGGTGTGCAACTCAGAGTGTTGATACCAAAAGAGATTCCCGATGCAGTGCAGCGTGTCAGGGATAACCTGGATCATGCAAACGTCAATGCCGAAGTGGAGTCCGTGTTTCCTGACCTGGAAGATGTGTTCGTTTCAGTTACCGAACTGAGCAACTCAGGATTGGCCGCATGAGATCCCTGATTCGCATCTTCGCCATCATGCACAAGGAGTTCCTGCAGTTGGGTAGAGATCGCCTGACATTTGGCATGATAGTGGGCATTCCTCTTATACAGCTGCTGATGTTTGGGTACGCCATTAACACGGATGTCCGAAACCTTTCCGCGGCCTATGTCGATGAGGCAGACACGCACTTATCCCGTCAGTTTGTCTCAGATATTGCGGCATCGCAGGTCATCAGTGTACGAGAGCGAGTTGCCAGTGCCCAGGAATTGAATCAACTGTTAGATGCTGGAACGATTTCCATAGGTATCTATATCCCTGATGACTTCGATCGCCGGATTATTCGTGGCGATCGACAGGCCGTGCAGTTGTTGGTAGATGGCACCGACCCGATTATTCTCGGGGTTGCCCAACAACTCACTGCAGTACCGATAAGGTTTGATAGCCAAGCCATGGCACCTGGCTCAAGCAACCTCATTGCGACACGCAACTACTATAATCCGGAACGCCGTTCGGCAGTCAATATCGTGCCAGGTCTGGTGGGAGTAATTCTGACCATGACTATGGTTATGTTCACGGCGGTTGCGATCGTCAGAGAACGGGAGCGAGGCAATCTTGAATTGCTGATCAACACACCGGTGAAGACTACGGAGTTGATGCTTGGCAAGATTTTTCCTTACATCTTTATAGGATTGATCCAACTGGTCATTATTCTGTCGCTTGGATGGTATCTCTTTGCCGTACCGATCCGCGGCAGCTATGCCGACGTGCTTGCCGCCTCGCTGCTGTTTATAGCAACAAATCTATCATTGGGCCTGTTCTTCTCGACACTGGCCAGAACCCAATTCCAGGCTATGCAGATGACGTTCTTTATCCTGCTTCCTTCCATCTTATTGTCGGGTTTCATGTTTCCCTTCGACGGCATGCCACCGCTGGCTCAGAGTATTGCCGAGGTGCTGCCCCTGACCCATTTTAATCGTCTGATTCGGGGCATTGTGCTACGGGGAGCGGACATCATGAGCATGGCGAACGAACTGCTGGCGCTCGGGATCTTCATGCTGGTGACGATGACGCTGGCAATTGCCAGGTTCAGCAAGCGGCTGGACTGATAGTCAGCAAGGGGTGAGGATTACTGCCGTAATAAACATGATCATTTTTGCCTGTTTTCGGTACAATCGAGTGCAGAATCTGCTCCAGGGAGTTCCTATGAAATACTCTAGAATATTCGCTGCGCTCTCAGTTCCGACTGCCCTGATTGCCCTGCTTGCACTGCCAACACAGGCAGGTGTGTTAACCGGCTCGGTCATGGGTGCTGACGGCAAGCCCATGCAAGGCGTACTGGTACGCCTGACCGATAACCGCATTGGGCTATCCGAATCGGTCTATACCAATTTCAACGGTGCCTACGTCCTGGCAACTGATTTGCAGGGGCAATTGGATCTGCGCTTGCGCACGCCCTACTTCAAGGACACAACGAGTACCATTGAAATGGGAGCTAACTCAGTTGTCGAGCAGGACCTGGTAATGAGCCCCATGACCGATGCGCGAGAAATCTCCGAGAGCCTTCCGGCGGCGTATCATTTTGGTAGCCTGCCGTTCGAAACCGCGGCAGACGCCGATTTTAATCGCCTGCAATTTCAGCGTGACTGCCTGAGCTGTCATCAGATCGGCAATCCGTTCTCTCGTCAACCCCGCACACCCGAGTCCTGGGCAGCGACAATCCAGCGCATGCACCTGTACCTCGGCAACTTCGACATGGAGTTGCGCGATTCCCGCTCGGTCATCCTGTCTGAAGGTTTCAATGGCCAACCGCTAGCGGTGCGTCCGGAGTTTCCACTGGATGACTCCATGAGCGACATGAAGCTCTATGAGTATCGTCTGGATAGGGCCGTTGTTCCTCACGATGCGATCTACAATCCAAACGATGGTCTGATGTATACCGTCGATCAGGCGCTGGATCATATCGCTATCACTGATCCGGCAACCGGTGAGACAGAATACGTCACCGAAACCGGTGGTGCGGCCATGTCTTTTCGCGCCGGCATCTCTGCAGAGAACCCGGTGATTGGTGAGTTCGATCCCGGGGCCAGTCACGGACCCCATTCTCTGGACATGGGTCTGGATGGAAAATATTACGTGACTAATACCGGCACGCGCAGCATCGGGGTATTCAATCCGCAGACCCGTGAATGGGAAGCAGCCCATCTGATTGCTGCAGAAACCGGAGCGAATTATCCACACACGATTCGGGTCGATGCCAAAGGCATTGTCTGGTTCACCTTCGCCGGTTCTGAACATGTTGGCCGGCTTGATCCTGTGAGCGGAGTGTTCACTATTCTTAATCTGCCTCTGCATGCACCTATGGGAATTGCCGGTACCACCCAACCCTATGGTATCGATATCAATCCTGTCGACGGGTCAGTCTGGTATGGACGCCTGTTCGCTGACAAAGTGGGACGCATCGACTCCGAGACTCTCGAGATCACTGAATACAATTCTCCGGTAAGCGGCCCACGTCGCATGCATTTCGACAAGAGCGGGGTGCTCTGGGTAGCCGGTTATTCCGAAGGTATGCTGGCACGCATCGAGCCGGAAGGATTTCAGACCAAGGTTTATCCGATGCCGGAATTCGCTGCCGGATTTCGCCCAGCACCCTATGCATTGGGCGTGCATCCCGACAGCCAGGACATCTGGCTGAATGAAAACATGACGGATCGTCTGTATCGGTTTATACCGGAAGAAGAACGCTTTATTGTCTACCCGGTGCCGCTGTCCGGAACCTACACCCGCGACATGACATTCACCACCGAGGGCAGAGTGTGCACCTCCAATAACCCAATTCCAGCGCCGTCTCTGGAAGGGGGAGTGTTGCAAATCCTCTGCATCGATCCCTATTACGATCCGCAGCAGGCCGCAGGGGTGGCATTCAGTCAAAAATAACAAGCCGCTGAAATAGACCGAGAAGAGACTTGAGAGCTAATAAAAAGAAGCGAGAATTAAAATGAATAAGAAGCACCTGCCTGGAATAACTCGGCGTAAAATTAACAAGGCGCTGACCTTTTCAGCATTGAGCCTGGCAACGGGATTGTCCTTCTCTTCAGGCAGTGCCCAAACCAATAATCCCCTGCGCATTGGCATTATCGGCTCCGGTCAGATGGGTGGAGCTGTTGGACTGCGCTGGGCCGAGGCTGGTCATGAAGTTTTTTTCTCCTCTCGCAACCCCGGGCAACTGGATGAGTTAGTGCAGCAGGCTGGCAGCAAGGCGCAGGCGGGTTATCCTGCCGACGCCGTGGCTTTTGGCGAAGTTATCCTGATTGCCGTGCCTTATGGTGCGTTGCCGCAGATCGGTAAGGACTATGCCGCACAGATGGCGGGCAAGATTGTCATCGATTGCGGCAATCCTCGCGCCGATCGCGACGGGCCTATGGCAGATGATGCGATAGCAAGAGGCACCGGCATCGCCTCTTCCGGATACCTGCCCGGCGCCCGCCTGGTGCGGGCACTCAATGCCGTCAGTTTTACCCAGGTAAACCAGGCAGCGCATCGTGAAGGCGAACTGATAGGCGTGCCGATCGCCGGAGATGATCCTGAAGCGGTGCGGGTCGCCACGCAGCTGGTCAGCGATGCCGGATTCGAGCCAGTGATCGTTGGCGGACTGGAAAGTGCGCGTCGGTTCGACCGTGGCACGCAAGTGTACGTGCGCGGGATGACAGCACGGCAGTTGAGAGAGGCACTGAATCTCTGATTAAACCAGAGCGGCTCACCAACCAAATATTCCTGATTAATGTTCCCTGACAGCTGATCAATAACGCAATGGCTATGCAATCCGGAACATTTCGCGCCCGGGATGGGCTCCAGCTATTCTGGCAGGGCTGGCTACCCGACACATCTCCCCAGGGAACCATTCTCATCGCGCATGGTGCCGGTGAGCATTGCGGTCGTTATAGGCACCTTGTCGAGTATTTCCAGACCAGAGGATATTGTCTGTACGGTTTTGACTTCCGCGGGCATGGACGTTCCGAAGGGGTGCGAGGAGATGTTCTGGGCTGGGAGCAGTATCGCAACGATGTGCACAGTTTTATCAGCTGGGTATTGTCTAGAGAACCAACTGAACCACTGTTCCTGTTCGGGCACAGCATGGGCGGGCAGATAGTACTGGACTACCTGACCATGGAACGACACGAAGATGAACCGGTTCATCACGCCAGCATTGCCAGTGTAATTACCTCCGGTGCCGCGATTGCACAGCCGCGGGTCAATCCTTTATTAGTGCTGATTGGAAAACTGCTCTCCCGGTTGCTGCCCACATTCTCCCTCAGCAATGGCCTGAACACCGACCTGATAAGCAGAGATAATCAGGAAGTAAAAGCCTATCGAGAGGATCCCCTGGTGGCTTCGAAAGTCACCGCGAGATGGGCTGCTGGTTTTTTCCAGGCAATCAAGCGCGTCCAGTCCAATGCTCACCGACAGCGGCTGCCTATTTTCATGTATCACGGTGGTGCCGATCAGATAATTCCAGCGATTGGTAGCAGGCAGTATTTCAGTAAGCTAGGCATGGCGGACAAGAAGCTGACGATTTACGACGGCGGCTATCACGAGCCCCACAATGATCTGCAAAAACAGGAAGTATTCAGCGACATCGAACGCTGGCTGACGCGGTAAAGCAAGGAAGCGTCAAAGAAACACTAAGGAAAGGAAACGATAGTCGAAAGAAAAAAGGGGTAGAGTGATTCTCTACCCCCTTTTTTAGCAGGTGCTCAGACTTGTGCTACCGGAGTGGACCTGGAAAAGTCGTGCTTGCTCAGCGGTAGTTCCCGCACCCGCTGCCCGGTAAGAATATAGATTGCGTTAGTCACAGCCGCGGCGATCGGTGGCGTGGCCGGTTCGCCCAGTCCTCCCAGTTCATGACCGGATTCGACGATATGCACGTCGATATCCGGGGTTGTCGCTAGTCGCACCATCTCGTAGTCCGGGAAGTTGCCATTCGCCACTCGGCCATTCTCAATCTTGATCTCGCCATACATGGCGGCAGTCAGTCCGAAAATGATACCGCTCTCAACCTGTTGCTCGACAGTATCGGGATTCACCGCCCAGCCACAGTCGATTGCACAGGTAACCTTGTGAACGACAGGCTTATTGTTCGCATCCATGGAGACTTCGGCGACCTCGGCGACGATACTGCCGAAGCTTTCCTGCACCGCAATGCCAAGGGCATGACCCTCAGGCAGGTTGCGCCCATAACCCGCGGCTTCCGCTGCCACTTCCAGGACTTTTCGATGGCGTGGATGTTCCTGCAACATGTCCATGCGAAACTGGTAAGGATTCCGGCCGGCACGGTGCGCTATCTCATCCATGAACGACTCGGTAAAGAAAGTCTGTTGGGAATGATCCACGCTGCGCCAGGCCGCAATCGGCACGTGCGTATCTCCGTCCACTACCCGGATTGATTGGTTCTCGATCGCATAGGGGATATGCGATGCACCGGGAACCTGGATCGGTCCAGTGAATCGATTGTGCCAGGCCAGTACATTATTGTTGGCATCGAAGGCCGCCTTGAAGTTGCTGCTTACCGCAGGCCGGTAATAATCCTGCTGCATGTCATCTTCGCGGCTGAAGATCGTCTTCACCGGCACGTCGAACTGCTTTGCGATCAACGTGGCATGATCGATCATGTTCCAGTTAAAGGGTAAGCGTCGCCCGAAACCACCACCGCAATAAGTCTGGTGGAAGGTCACATCGTCTTCACCTAATCCGGCTATCTTTGCTACCCGACCCTTAATGCCCAGTGCATCCTGGGTGCTGGTCCAGAGATCGGCCTTGTCACCCTGGATGTGCACGGTGCAGTTCATGGGTTCCATCGGTGCATGGGCAAGATAGGGCACGCGGTAGTTGCCTTCGATGATATCGGCAGCGGATTCCATGGCGGCTTCGGCATCACCAACTTCTTTGTCTTTGCTGCCATTGCTCGCAGCCAGTTCCCGGTCGAAGCGAGCCGCGATATCGGCGCTGGAAACGCTGTCATATTCCGAACTGGAAAATTCAGCCTTCACCAGCTTGAGTGCTTCCTTGGCGCGCCAATAGCTGTCGGCGACGACGGCGACAGAATCTTCCAGTTGCACAATCTTCTTCACTCCGCGCTGCGCTCGGGCTTCGCGGGCATCGACTGATACCAGCTTGGTACCGAACACCGGCGCCATCTGGATTGCGGCATAGAGCATGTCATCGCTATGTGCATCCAGGCCATAGAACGCCGACCCATCGACCTTGGGAGGAATATCATTACGCGAGATTGCCTTGCCCATGATCTTGAATTCGGAGCGATCCTTTAATGTCGGATTTTCCGGAGGCTCCATGACCGCAGCCTGGGCTGCCAATTGACCATAGCTATAGGAACGCCCCGACGCATTGTGATGAACATGGCTCAGCTCGGTGGTGAGTTCTGACACGGGTACGCCCCAACGCACCGCAGCGGTCTCCATCAGCAATTCACGGGCAGCGGCGCCGGCGGTACGCATGCCATATTCACCCGTGTAGCGAACCGAAGAGCTACCACCGGTAATCTGCAGGTTGCCAATCTCGGCCACAGCAAACGCGCTGGCGCCTACCAGGCCCATCAGGAAATTCGGCACACCAAATTCGCCAGCGAAACCTTTCACCAGGTCGCCATTGGCGAACAGATCGATAGCGGGTGCCTGCTCGATGTTTACTTCTTCCCAGTTGGCATCCAGTTCATCGGCGGCCATCATGGATAACGCAGTGTGGATACCCTGGCCCATTTCGGAGTGGGGTACGTAGATCGTGATTGCATTGTTGGGCTCGATCTTGATAAAGGAAGTGATATAGCGTTCCTGACCCTGCACCAGATCGGAGTTGGCGCGGCGGTGACGGCTGGGACGTGTCGCCGAGTAACCGATCAGTACACCACCCCCAACAACGGCGCCGGTGAGAATAAATCGTCTTCTGTTAATTTTCATTGCGATTCTCCTCTATGCTGTTGCCAGTGAACGGATGGCTTTGCGTACTCGCGGATAGGATCCGCAGCGGCATACGTTGGTGATCCCCGCATCGATCTCTGCATCGCTGGGATTGGGATTAGTGGCCAGCAATGCCGACGCGGCCATGATCATGCCGGATTGACAGTAACCACACTGTGGCACCTGATGATCTATCCAGGCCTGTTGCACTGCCGACAGGTTCGGTGGAGCAGGATTGGTTCCTGCTGCCGCTACGGCCAGCCCTTCGATGGTGGTGATATTGGCACCCTCGATGGCACTCACTGGAGTGACGCAACTGCGCACTGCTCTGCCGTCAACGTGTACTGTGCAAGCACCGCAGGAAGCGATACCGCAACCGAACTTGGTGCCAGTCATGCCGAGCTCATCGCGGATTGCCCACAACAAGGGCATTTCCGGTTCAATGTCCAACGTATGCTCGACACCGTTTACCTTGAAAGTGGCCATGTCTCATCCTCTCAATGGGTACTGAATTAGTAACCCAACAGCATATAGCAGCACTATATGATCGGCAACGGCTTTCTGGTTGACGCAATGAGCTTGACCAAAGGCATTCCGGGGTGTCTGTGGGAAAATGCCCTGCCTCAGATGAGTGTCGAGGGAGAGTAACGCATGGTGAATACAGCGCCACAATTGGACCCTCGCGAGTTTAACTACAGCGCACTGGAAACCGTAGTCACGGGTGAGCCGGTGCTCTCGGCCTTGCCAAGATTGGCTGACAAACTGCAGGCCAGGCGCCTGTTTCTCATAGCCTCCTCCAGCCTGGCCACACACACCGAACAATTCGCGGCATTGCGGCAGACGCTCGGACCTCGCTGCGTCGGCCTGTTCGATCGGATAGCGGCGCACACTCCTCGTGACGATGTGCTGGCTGCACTGCAGGCGGCCCGCGACGTGAATGCTGACTTGTTGGTGTCCCTCGGTGGTGGGTCGATCATCGATGCCTGCAAAGTAGTGCAGTTGGCCATCGACCAGAACATCGAGACAGAAGCAGAATTACTAAACTACGTGCAGCGCGCCGATGGCAGCAGGGGAGAAAAGGCCGGCGACTATTCGCTCTTTGCCGGACAAGCAAAAATCAGGCAGATTGCCGTGCCAACCACTCTATCCGGTGCTGAGTTCAGCAACAACGCAGGTGTGCTGGACAGAGCGAGATCCGCCAAGGAAGGATACCGGGGTTCCAATCTTTGCCCGCAGGTCATTATTTATGATCCTGAGTTAGCGACCCACACACCGTTATGGTTATGGTTGTCCACGGCGATTCGCTCGCTCGACCATGCCGTGGAAGGTTTTTGCTCGGCTGACTCCACGCCTTTTCTCGATGGTCATTTTCTGCATGCCTTGACACTGTTCGCCGAGTCTCTACCTCGCTGCAAGAACGACCCGGGTGATTTACCGGCACGTGCAATCAACCAACAAGCCGTGTGGTTGGCCTGTTGCGGTTTGGGAACGGTCGCCCATGGAGCGAGTCATGGTATTGGCTATACCCTTGGCAGCCTGTGCGGTGTACCTCATGGTCATACTTCCTGTGTTATGCTGCCAGCAGTACTGAAGTGGAATGCAGCGCAGTTTGCCGATCGCCAAACTGCCATTAGCAGGGCATTGGGAAGCGCCGGATCAGATGCGGCGGCGGCAGTGAAATCCCTGGTGACTGGTTTGGGTTTACCCACTTCCCTGCAGGAAGTGGGTGTGCAATCTGCTCAGCTCGATGAAATTGCGGAACGGGCAATATTGCATCCGGTCGTGCGTAACAATCCGCGCAAACTGGAGTCGGCCAGCCAGGTAAGAGAAATACTGGATCTGGCCTGGGCATGATTGGTAAAGACCTCTTGCATACAGCGTCATCGGTTACCTAACAATTCTTCTATATTATTTTTGATAAATCAACGTGCTGCATACTCAGTCTATGAAGAAGCATAATCTAGTCGCTGCAGAAGCATTTGGAACCTTTGCTCTGGTCTTCGCCGGTTGCGGGGCCATCATCGTCAATGATCTCTATGGAGGAAGTCTTGGTCATCTCGGTGTCAGCCTGGTATTCGGGCTGATCGTCATGACCATGATTTACTCCGTGGGAAATATCTCTGGCGCGCATCTTAACCCGGCGGTGACACTCGGGTTTTTCTTTGCGGGCAGATTGGAAGCCAGACGCGTGGTTCCCTACGTTATAGCGCAGATCTTTGGAGCAATTACTGCAGCGTTAATTTTGCGCTACCTGTTTATAGAGCATGTCACGCTTGGTGCCACGTTTCCTTCCACTGATCTGCCAAGGGCCTTCATTCTGGAAGTAGTTATTTCCTTCACCCTGATATTTGTCATTCTTAATGTATCCACAGGTCATCAGGAGAAGGGCATCATGGCAGGTGCTGCGATCGGAGGCGTCGTTGCAATGGCAGCCTTGATAGCCGGCCCGGTTACGGGAGCCTCCATGAATCCGGCCCGGTCTATAGGACCGGCCATTGTAACGCTGAATTTTCAAAGCCTGTGGCTGTACCTGCTCGCACCAGTGCTGGGTGCATACCTTGCCAATCCTGCCTGTCGCCTGATCCAGGGAGACGAGTGTTGCCCTGGTGAACAGGCTTTGACCAGAACTTGATATAAGGGTGATGCTCATGGCGGAAAAACCAGACATTGAGTCATCCCTCACACCCCATGTGACGTACTTTAATGTAAGGGGCCGTGCCGAAGTCATTCGAATACTTCTGGAAGAAACCAGCACACCCTATACCGAGCGACGCATAACAATCGATGAATGGCCGCTATTAAAATCGAATTTCACTTTCGGCCAGATACCCGTTTATGAAGAAGGCGATTTTTTACTCAATCAGCCCAATGCGATTTACCGGTATCTTGGCAGAAAATTTAATTTGTACGGAGATTCAACGCTGGAGCACGTGCGTTGTGACATGGTGCAGGAAACCTTCGTCGATTCTCAGAATACACTGGGTGGGTTATATTGGAATCCCGATTTTGAAAAAATTCGCGATGAATTCGAAAAGGATGAACTGCCCGTGCTGTTAACCAGAGTTGAGGATTTGTTAGCCAGCAATCCAATCCGCAGTGGTTTCTGGGTCGGAAGCCGTCTTAGTTTTGTCGATATTATCGCTTGGCATTTTCTGGATTATGTCAGGCCATTTTCACTGCAGACGCTTCAGCAGTTCGATAAGCTCTGCCAATTCAAGGAAAGGATAGAGGGTCGACCTCGCATCAAAGCCTACTTGCAGTCCAGTCGCCGCCCGAAAACTCTGACCGTTTCCCTGTCACCATTCGGCGGCACGCCGGAGACCAGTTGAGCGTCAAGATGGTAACTCGTTCGTTTCTGGTATTACTGAGTATTTTTCTGCTGCAGTTTCCCGTTGGATTGTTCGCGCAAGACAACGCTGCAGCATCTCAGTTTGTACGCTTCATACCCGGCGATGGTACCTGGGAAGGTGAATTGCAGACGGCTATCACTACCTATGAAAACGCTATTGGGGTACGTGTAGAACTGGTCTCTGCGATTCATATTGCAGAGAGCTTCTATTACGAAGAACTGAACCGACATTTCCAGACTCGGGATGCTGTTCTGTTTGAACTTGTTGCCGAGACCGGGCAAATTTCAGACCTGGCAAATCAGGATACCGGCGCTTCAACAGTAAGTTTTATTCAGCGTGCCCTGGCAAACTTTTTGCAATTAAATTTTCAATTGGAGCTAATCGACTACTCAGCGGGAAATTTTATTCATGCCGACTTAAGCCCGCAACGGCTACGGCAGATTATGCTCGCTAAAAATGAGAGTTTTTTTTCAATGTTCATGAGTCTGGCTCTGGCTCAGATTGCTACTGAGCAGGCTGCACTGGCCGCAGGGGCGAAACCTTCGTCATTCAATATGATATCCGTGATGAACGCATTGATGGCTGAGGATAGGAATACCGCTTTCAAGTATTTGTTTGCCGAAGAACTTGGTCGCAGTGAGGGAATGATTGTAGGGCCGGAACTTGAAAACCAACTCACGATACTGGGTGATCGCAACGCAGTGGCCCTGCAAGTACTTGAGGACGCTCTCAAGGATGGAACAAACAGACGCGTTAGCTTGTTCTATGGAGCCGCCCATATGCCAGGGATGGAACGGGCACTTACTGAGTCGATGGGATTCGATCAAGTGGATCAGCGCTGGTTAGTTGCCTGGCAAATTCCCTGAGTCGGCGAGACGTGCTCAATATTGGGCAGAATGCTGTCCACGGCACTTATTTCGGTTGACTGGGGCCTTTTTAACCGGACAATAGGCAATCCGTTTCGCAATTGAGGCAACTCCAGTTTGAAAAGGGGGTTGGGGTCAAAGCAGCAGGAGCTGTACCGCACGGTCACTCCAAGCTTCCGTTGTAAAACAGTCTGGGCTTTAGAAATTAAAATAAGGTGGAAACAACTATGAAAATCTTAAAAAGCGGATGGTTGGTTTTGTCCCTGACTATTCTTGTTGGCTGTGCTGCTGCCACTCCTCCCGGGGTTGGTGTGTGGGGCGTTGAGATGAACACGCCATTGGGTGCACTACCTGCGGTATTGACTCTGAATGCCGATGGTTCTGGCTCTATGTCAGCCGACGGTCTTGGCGATGCTCCAATCTCTGGAGTTATGTACGATGGAAACAGTATCAATTTCGAAGCCGAGATTGATGCCCAGGGTCAAACATTGGTACTCGTGTTTACCGGTACAGTCGATGGTGATTCACTGGAAGGCGAGTTCGGCAGTGACTTCGGTGCGTTCGGTGTATCTGGCACACGCAACTAGCGCTACTCTTTATAAAAAAAAGAGGGGTCTCCTACAGAGACCTCTCTTTTTTTTGGAGAAAAAATGCGTCCTGCATTTTTTCTCAGTCGCCCCTAAATCACTGGCGTAAAAGCGTGGTTTTTCTGGTGATTTAGGGGCTCGCATTTGCTGCGCAAATGGGCAGCACGACCCGGCCAACAATCACAGATTGTTGTCGTTCAGCTGCGCATCATGCTCACGCATGAATAACGCTTGCTTCACCCCTGTGCTGCTGCAGAGTTCTTTTCTGTTTATTATCGAAAAAGTGCGTCCTGCACTTTTTCTCAGTCGCACCTGAATCACAGGCGTAAATGCAAAAGACTAATTGTCCGTAACGGGCTCAATATCCAACGGTGCGTAGTAGCTTCCGCCGGCACCTTCTATCTGTGTGCGGCGCTCGCGCCATTCCGGTCCCGCCGATCCACCATCTTCATACTTCAGATCTTGCCGTAAATAGTTCCAGCTGGTCGGATCCAGTTGCTGTGCTTCAGTCCAGTACTGCTCGGCCTTCTCGTCATTGCCCTGGTTAAAGTAATAAGTGCCGAGCCGAAAGGTCGGTTGCGCCTTTTCGGCTTCCGGAGTGCGCTGGAAAATCTTGTCACTGACTTTTTCCCGATCCCACACATAGGGGCTGTCGGCTCCATTGGCGACCCAGTCCCGTACGATTGGTGCGTATTCGTCGGTTCCAAAGGCGCCGTGGTTCTTCGCATAAGTGCCTTCATTAATGCGCACGATCTTGCCCTGTTCATCTATCCACACAGCCGAGGGGACATTGACCAGGTTGTACAAGGCACTGATATGATGGTTTACATCGATTACCGATGTATAGCTCACGTTGCCGGCATCAAAGATTGGACCGGCGTCAGCTTCACCGCCACTGTCCTGGGCGAAGGAAATAATTTCAAAATTTGGATTAACAGCTTGTAACTCTTCGTAGATTACCTGCCACACGGGCACGTCTAATCTACAGCCTCACCACGAGGCCCAGGTAACAAGTAAGACCTGTTTACCCCGAAAATCTGCCAGCCTTACCAGATTGCCTTCTCGATCAGGCAATGCAAATTCTGGTGCCTCAGCACTTTCGAAAAATCCACGTCTTTCAAAGGGAATACCACCAAAGCTCCAGAGCCCGTCGCGGTAATCGGCGATCCAGGCTTGTTGCAACATATCGGCGAGCTCGGTGACATTGAACCAGTCCTGGCCCTGGCGCTGCACATACAGTTCACTGTCCCGATCCTGCAGTACCGGGATGCACAGATCTTCAAGGCAGGCACCCTGGGGTTTCAATTCGAAGTCATTGATGCGGGTAAGATCTTCAGGTTTCACCCAGAGGTCGGAAGCATCCGGCAGTGTCTGGTCAATCTCTACTACGCGATCGTTATAGAGCACGGTCGTAGATTGGGCTAATGCGACACTGCTACACAGCACGCTCATCAATGCCAAACCAAGTTGGCTTACAGGTTTCATTTTCATTTCCTCAGCATGGGGGTAGCGTTACTACCAGGTGGTACTACAGGTCGAAAAGGATTACTGGTTCAGGATCATAGACTTTTATCGCCATGACTGAAACCCAAATCACTTCAAATTACGTTCAGGCGCAGGCTTTCGATCACCGATTGAAGATTCTGCCGGGCATTGGGGCTGTTGGGGTGCACTTCTATCAGGTCTTCGAATGCCTCCCTGGCCTTGCTCAGTTCCTTGCGTTGCAGGTAGACAAGACCGAGGCCGGACAGCGCGCCAAAATGTCTTGGTTCCAATTCCAGAGTCTTTTCAATATCGGCAATTGATTCATCGAAATTGCCGACCAGGTAGTGCAGGGTCGCTCGCCTGTTCCAGGCTTCAGCAAAGTCTGGGAAGCTATCAATAATCTGGTTGAAGATTAACAGCGCTTCGGGATAGCGCTGGGAGTTCATGCGTTGAACTCCCATCTGCATTAGCCGTTCTACATCGGTATTGGCATGCTCAAACCAGATATTCCAAATCTGGTTTTCCGTGGCGCGAATCGTGGTTAAATCGCCCGTAATCAGTAAGCTGCCAAACAGCGGATCGAGACGAGAATCGGTCTGATCTGCAATCGCGACATTCGATGTGAGCAAGACAGCGGCAATAGTTAGTGAGAAAAGTCGCATGAGCAGCTCCTCAGCCTGATCCTGTGAGTATAGCTCCGCAAAGACCTGAGTGACCAGCTTGGCCATGAACCTATTCAGAAGCTTGCAGCCCTCTAGAAGCTCTCTGCACTCGCTTTCAGCCAGTCTTCACGGTAGGAAGCCGGTATTGTGTCGCTGAGCAGCTGAGCTTCAGAAAGGGGAGTATAGATCTGATCGAAATTTTTCATACCACCGTCATAGCGACAGAAAAGATCATGCGGTTTGAGATCGCAGGGATTGTCGAATCCCATCGCGCCGCATAACTCCAGGAAAGATTCTACTGTCGCATGATGAAAGTTGCGTACGCGCCCGGACTTTTCTTCAACGTCAATAGCGCGGGCGCGGTAAGGATTCTGTGTCGCTATACCCGTAGGACAAGTATTTGTGTTGCAACTCTTCGCCTGCACGCAGCCAAGCGCCATCATCATTGCGCGGGCAGCATTCACAACGTCCGTTCCAACGATGATTTTCTCGAGCATGTCAAAACCTGATGCCGTCTGGCCCGCGCTGATCAAACTGATATCTCGCCGCAGTCCAGCCCCGATAAGTACCTGGTTTACAAAATATGTCGCCTCGAGACAGGGAGTACCCAGGCGATTGGAGAACTCTACAGGTGCCGCTCCGGTGCCCCCTTCTGCGCCATCAATCGTAATGAAATCAGGTTTAGTGCCAGTTTCCAGCATGGCTTTAACGATCGCCATGAATTCTGCTTTCTTGCCCAGGCACAACTTGAAACCGACAGGCTTTCCGCCGCTCAGCTCTCGTAAGCGTTGCACAAATGCCAACAAGCCTCGGGGGGAATTAAACTCCGGGTGGGTCGCCGGAGACAGCACAGTCTTGCCAACCTCTACCAGTCGAATCCTGGCTATTTCTTCTGTGACTTTTGCCCCCGGGAGCACGCCACCATGGGAAGGTTTGGCGCCTTGAGAAATTTTTATCTCGATCATCTTCACCACGTCGAGACAGGCCCGCTCGGCGAACGCCTCGCCGTCAAATGAGCCATCTGGGTTGCGACAGCCGAAATAGCCGGTACCGATTTGCCAAATGATGTCGCCGCCATGAGTCAGGTGATATTTGCTGATACTGCCTTCACCGGTGTTGTGTGCGAAGCCACCCTTTGCCGCACCCAAGTTGAGAGCTTCAATGGCGGTAGAGCTGAGTGCGCCGAAGCTGAGCGCAGAAATATTCAATCGCGAAGCACTATACGGTTGGCTGCAGTCCGGGCCGCCTATCGTGACTCGCTTATGCCGCTCGGCTACTTCCACAGCCTTGATCGAATGGGCAAGGCTTCGGTAACCATCTGCGAGAATTTCCTGCTCGGTTCCAAAGGGAAGTGTATCGTTAGCTCCCTTTGCACGCCGGTAGATCAGGTTGCGGCGTTCTCTGCTGAAAGGTTTCTCCTCTACATTATTAGCAATGAAGTATTGTTGAATTTCCGGGCGAATGTATTCCAACATATAACGTATGTTTGCCAATACTGGATAGTTACGACGTAGATTGCTGTCTGAGAACAAGAGTTCATACCCACCCAGCAGCGTCCAGGCGAGGAGTGCAAGAAACACAAAGGATTGCAGTGGTGCATCAGTAAGCACAGCCAGCGACAGGAATGGTCCCGTGGTCGAAAGCAGCCACAGCAGACTCAGTGGTAGCAGGATCAGGGCGATCATCCAGAATAATCGAACAACAGGAGTCATTAGCTTGCCTCTCTACGCTCGGATGAGAGAGTAGACCAGATTCTCAGAAAACCATTACAAAAGTAAACGCAGTCTCCGTATCGGTCTCTTCTCGACCAGGTGGTACGACTGTCTGATGTTTTATCTTCAATGAAAAGCGCAACGACAGGTTTTCGAGAATCTTTGTTTCGATACTGCTCACGGAACGATAGATTGTGGAATCCGTGCCGTACTCAGTACTCAGTTCCTGGTTAAATTCTGCAGATTGTGAAATCGTCCAATCGTAGTCACCAGCAAAGCGAAGAATCGGTTCATCGAAATCCGAATTGTCCAGTCGAGACCATCGAATTCCGAGACCCGCTCGAAGCGTCAACCCCATGTCAGTGCGGTTGCGCAAGAATCCGCGACCGTAGCTGAAGGTCAGGTCAGATTGACTGTCGAAACCGCTGAAGCGATCATCTTCGTGAGAGAATCGGGATTGAAAGAAACTGAATTCGGTAAATTCATATTCGGCACTCGCAACTGTGTACCAGCGCTGGCTCTTGACTACATTATCACTTGAGGAATATAGAGCATCGAGGGAAAAGTCATAGTCCCAATTGCCGCGATCAATGTTTATGGCGCCTGCGAAATTGAGTGATTGTTCGTCGGTATTGCCTGAAGTGAACAAACCTCCCACTTCGATTTCCCGGGTAATTCCAGTTTCTTCCTGAGCTATCGCCTGTGTACTCAGTGCGGCAATAAACGCCGACAGCAATAGGTTGCGTATCGTTTCCATTTCCTGATTACCTTGCTTGCCAATATATAGTCTTACTACTGTTTCTCGGCACATAGTGCTGATCGCTTAGTCCTGAAAGCGCCGAATTTACCCGAAAATAGCGGATTTAGCGGACACAGCTACGATACAGCCAGCGCAACACAAAACCATTCCCAGTTAAATTGAAAAACTGCTGAAGTCGCCATGTCCGGCAAATACAAGTCTGCACAAATACAGTGATTTCGATGCCGGCATGAATTACCTTGTCTTAAGCTCCCGAGTTTTCTGGAGTTGGCCATTCTTTTGGGGTATAAGGCTGCAATAGCCGGTAGGGAACTACCGGTTGATCTGTTAGTTCGGAGCCCCACAAGCGCATTAAAATGAAGACGCTTTACCTGCTTCGCCATGCCAAATCCAGCTGGGCCAATCCCGAGCTGAAAGATTTTGAGCGACCACTCTCCAAGCGGGGAACGAAAGACGTACCGATGATGGCTGCCCGATTTCTGGCAAGAGGCGGCGAAGTTGCCTGCATTATTTGTAGTCCTGCGAATCGGGCCAAGACCACCGCTCGCTTGTTTGCCAAGAATATCGACTTTGATGTAGATGACATTATCAGCAATCCCGAGTTGTATTTTGCCGGTACACCGATGTTTCTGAAGGCGGCCAGTCTCGTTGATGAAGCCTGCGACTCAGCAATGTTGGTAGGGCATAATCCGGCCATTACCGAGTTCGTCAACGAGATGGCGAATTGCGATATCGACAACGTGACCACCTGTGGGCTGGTGGAATTGAGGCTGCCTATCGATCACTGGTCCGACATCGAAACAGGCATGGCTACTCTGGTTGAATTTGACTATCCAAAAAAATCAGCGCGATGACTTCTTTTCAGAGAATTCGAGTAAAGGGATTGCTCTTAACACTGTCAGGTTTATTGCTGACAGCCTGTACTGAGCCAGAACCCGTTTTGCAGACAGACAATCCAGCCTCTGCAAGATGGTACAGTGATGCACAGGTCACAATTGGCGCAGCCGTATTTGCTGAGCACTGTGCAGTATGTCATGGCAGCAGTGCCGAAGGAACCGTGAGTGACTGGCGTCAACGGCTGGATGATGGTGCTTTCCCGCCACCGCCGTTGAATGGCAGTGCCCATGCCTGGCACCATTCCAACGCCGTGTTACTACAGGTTATCGAAAATGGCGGTGCAGCCTTCGGTGGTAAGATGCCAGCTTTTGCCGAAGTGCTGGACCACACAGAAAAGCTTGCGGTGATTGCCTATTTCCAAAACTATTGGAGTGATGAGATTTATGCGCAGTGGATGCAGATGGGTGGCCCGGATTAACTTGCTACGGCTAATGATTGCTGCCTTGCTTGCCTGCACCGGCCTGTCCGCTGCCAGCCAGGTACAACAGATCGAACTTTGGGAATCACCGTTGTACTCAGACCATCCCCTGGTAGGCCGAATCTGGAGTAGCGCAGAAGCTGAATTCGTAGAACTGGCAGAGTTGGGAAATGCGATTGAAGGTGCCAGCTACCTTTTATTAGGAGAGAAACACGACAACCCGGATCATCATGCTCTACAGCTGGCCACTCTGGAGCGGTTCATCGATCTGAGAAAGATTTCAGCAGTCGCCTTCGAGATGATGGACAGCGACGTACAAAACAGATTAAACAGCATTCAGCAGCAAGGCTTGACGACGCTGGACGATTTGAAGACCTACCTGGACTGGGATGAAGAAGGTTGGGACTGGAACTTCTACGGTCCGCTCATCATGATGGTGTATCGTGCCGGAATTCCTCTGGCTGCTGCCAACATCACAGATGCAACAGTCGGTAGAGTGTATGGCGAGGCGACATCACCCGAGATAGCACGCATTCTTGATGAAGTCACCATGGCGCAACTCAACGTCGATATCGATGAAAGTCATTGTGGCCTGCTTCCCGAATCACAGTTTCCTGCCATGGTCAGAGTTCAGCAGACGCGGGATTTCACGATGGCCGGTAGCATGCCGAATCCACAAGCGGGCATGCTGACGGTACTGATTGCTGGCAACTATCATGTACGTCAGGACCTGGGCGTGCCTAACTATCTATTGGCTAAAGATGTACAGCTCGAGAGTGATCGCATTCTTGCATTGTCCTTCATGGAAGTTGAGCCAGGAGAAGTGGACCCTCAAGCCTATCTACAAAAGTTCAAATCCCAGCCGGCCTTCGACTATATCTGGTTTACACCAGCAATCTCTAACGAAGATTACTGTGCTTCGCTGCGATAAAGAGTCGCCAAGCCAGTCGGGGTTCCGTGCCAGTGCTTGAATAAAGCCGGCTTTCCGGAGACACTTGCAGCACTTGAAATTTAAAGCCCTGATGAGACTGAATCTACAAAATCAACTGACTGTGGCGCTGCTGGCTGTACTAACCGCCTTACCGGTGGCTGCACAGGTCTACCCGCAGATTTCCGGCAACCAGGATCCCATCTATGACCTCGGATACGATGATGCCGGGGAATTTAATTTCGTGAGAATCCAATTCGATACCTATTACGGAAGAGGCTTCGGTTATGGGCCCTGGTCAATTGATTTCCCTGATGCCGATATGAATTTCCTGCGTGGGGTATCGCGACTGACAAACATCCGAGTGATGAGCGATCCCATAGTCTTGCGTTTCGATGATGATGCGATTTATGACTATCCGTTTCTGTACATGCTGGAGGTTGGCCAGGGTGGAGGCATGATACTCAACCCCGGCGAGATCGAAAACTTGCGGGAATACTTGTTGCGAGGTGGTTTTCTGCTGATTGACGATTTCTGGGGAGAGCAGCAGTACAATAATTTTCTCGCCGCCTTCAGTCAGGTGTTTCCAGATCGGGAGATAATCGAGTTAGACTCCGACCATGAGATTTTTCACGTATATTACGATATCGATGGACCCCAGCTTATTCCTGCCCTGTATCGCAGCGACGAGTACGGCGAACAGGGTATCGATTATGCCAGCAACCACGCCGTACTTGACGATTCGGGCCGCGTGATGGTGCTGATCAACTGGAATTCAGACATGGGAGATGGCTGGGAACATACATACCATCCGGCCTATCCCACGCGCTATGCAAACTCTGCTTATCGCCTGGGTATCAATTACCTTATGTACTCAATGACGCATTAACACTTGAAGATAAGATACGACTACCCAAGGCTTTTACTGTTTACAATAAAAAAGAGATATTCCATGAAAAACATTCTGATGCTTCTTCTTCTGGCTATGCTGTTTTCTTCCCGGGTGATAGCGGTACCCTATGATCATATCCACCTGGCGGCACCCAATGCCCTGGATGCAGTCAATTGGTATGTAAAACATTTTGGTGGCGAAGCCGGACGATTCCTTCGTGCCGGTGATGGATCCGAGTACGCGATCGATCGGGTTTACTACGATGATATTTCGGTAATCTTTTTCGAGCGGGAACCCACCGGTGGCTCTGTAGGTACCGGGGTAGATCATTTCGGATTCTCAATGAGCAATGTCGAAGAAGTGGTTGCCAGCGTCGTCGCCGATGGTGGCACACAGCTCGGTGATTTTGTCGAGTTCAGAGGCATGCAGATAGCATTCGTGGAAGATCCCTGGGGAACCAAGATCGAATTGATTAATGATCCTGAACTACGCGGTATGCACCATCTCCATCTTTCCTCCCCGGATCCTGAAGCTACACTGCAGTGGTATGGCGACAATTTCGGCGGCGAATCAGCACAATTTGCCGGCGCTCTACCCGGGTTACACTACGGCAATATCTGGCTGCTGGTCGCCAGGGCGGCAGCGACACCAGTGCCGACTGAAGGGCGCAGCTTCGATCACCTGGGCTGGAATTTCCAGGACCTTGATGCATCGGCCGAAACGCTCAAAGCCAATGGCGTAGTATTTTCGATGGACCCACGACCGTTTCGAGGAATTCGCATCTCCTTCGCCGAAGGCCCCGACGGCGTGCGCATCGAACTGGTAGAGAAACCTGATATTTAGATATAAGAGTCAGGGTCTGAGCTATCCCTTTAAAAGTAGTGTGAGTTCTACGGATTCAAATTATCTGGGCACTTGGCTGAATAACGCCTGGTAGAACGCACTGGCTTGGGAGGGTTTGTTCGCTCAGCGACTTGCCCTGCTCCGGGGTTCCCTCACTCGGTCGGGAGCCCAAAAAATGGGCTCACGCTGCGTCATTATTGCTGTGTGAACAAACCCTCCCAAGCCAGTGCTTGCAGTTCCGACTAAACCTCGTGCAGTTTCAAAAGTCTATTATCTGGGATTGAAAATTCCCAGGAAGCTCTGAAATCATCTCAATGTCTGAACTGGATTGGATTCGAAGTTGATTGTTCTCAAACCAGGCAACAATCCAAGGCGATGAGCGGCTAGCTGGTGTAGCGGCAGACCGCGCCCCTCCGGGGTGCCCTCGCTCCGAAAAGCAGCCTCGCATAAAGCGCGAGTCTTTTTTCTGCGCTCGGCGCTGGTCTTTGATCGCCGCTACACCAGCTAACCGGTCACCGCCGATCGGAGCCACGACACGCACTTGAGGCTATGATGCACTGGAATGCAGCAAATCCACTTGATTAATCTTACCGGGTAACCGGATCCACTTTATCAGGATCGAATTTCAATTTGGCAAAGTGTTTCTTTAGCGTATTCGTACTGATCGTTCCATCACGAAACAATCCAACCAGTGCAGCGTGACAGATGTAATCAGTGCTGATCTCGAAGTAATCACGCAGGTCAGCCCGCGACTCACTCAATCCATAACCGTCGGTTCCCAACACGGTATAGTTCTCCGGCATCCAGCTGGCGACACTATTCGGCAGGGCCTTCATGTAGTCCGATGCGGCTACGTAGACGCCATCTGTACCTGCGAACAGTTTCTTGATGTAGGGTTCGCGAGCTTTCTTAAGCGGCTGCAGGCGATTAATACGCTTGCACTCCTCGGCTTCGCGATAGAGTTCGTTGTAACTGGTAACGCTCCACACAGAAATCTTGAACCCCATCGATTCCAGCTTGGCTTGCGCGCCCAGTACCTGCTGCATGATGGAACCGCTTCCGAGCAAGTGAATCTGGGAATCGTTCACCGATCCGCTTGAAGCAAAAAGATAGGCACCGGCGAGAATACCGTCCTGCACAGACTTGTTCTCGGGAAGCGAGGGCATGACATAATTCTCGTTATAGGCCGTTATGTAATAGAAGATATTTTCCTGCAGTTCATACATGCGTCGAATACCTTCCCTGACGATTACGACTAACTCATAGGCGAATGCCGGGTCGTAGCTCTTCAGGTTGGGGTAGGTATTCGCAACAACCTGAGAATGACCATCCTGATGCTGGATACCTTCACCATTGAGTGTGGTGCGGCCAGCGGTGCCACCAATCAGGAACCCTCTGCACAGCATGTCGCCACAGGTCCAGATCATGTCTCCGACGCGTTGAAATCCGAAGATCGAATAGAAGAAGTAAAATGGAATCATCGGCAGCCCATGGATTGAATAGGCAGTCCCGGCGGCCAGGAAAGAAGCCAGCGCGCCTGTCTCACAGATGCCTTCCTGCAGGATCTGGCCGTCTTCTGCTTCCCGGTACGCCAGCAGCGTGTCGGCATCGACGGGAATATAGCGTTGACCCTGGAGCGAGAAAATACCTGCAATCTTGAACAGCGCCTCCAGTCCAAATGTACGTGCTTCGTCGGGCACGATTGGCACGATGTACCTGTTCAACGTTGGCTCCCGTAACAGGATGGACAAGATTCGCACCAGGGACATGGTGGTGGATTGGGGGCGTGTGGTCGATGCCTGGGTCAGCGATTCGAAACTGCTCATTGGTGGCGCCGACAGCCGGGCGCAGGAGTTCTTGCGCTCTGGGATCTGGCCACCCAGTGCCTGACGCCTGGCCTTGAGATACTGTATTTCTTCACTGGTTTCTATTGGCTTGTAGAATTCAGCCTTGCGGATAGCGTCGTCCGTCAACGGGATGCCCCAGTTCTTGGCGATAGCCAGACGCTGGTCGCCATCCAGATTCTTCTTCTGGTGAACGGTGTTGCTTCCTTCGGCACCGATGATGCCGTCACCTTTTACGGTTTTCACGAGTATCACCGTAGGTTTGCCGTCGCTGTTTATTGCCCGCTGATAAGCTGCGAAGATCTTTGCTACATCCTGACCACCGCGTTTGATCTGTTTTACTTCATCATCGCTGAGGGAGTTCATCATGCGTTCCAGCTCAGGATTGCCGTCGACCCAATGTTCCCGTTGTCTGCTGCCGGGCAATACTGAGTAGCGCTGATAGTCGCCATCGACACATTCTTCCATGCGCTTGCGGAGCGTGCCGTTGATGTCTTGAGCGAGTAGCTTGTCCCAGCCACCACCCCAGATGACCTTGATCACGTTCCAGCCTGAACCGGTGAAGGCGGCTTCCAATTCCTGGATTATTTTGCCATTACCACGCACCGGGCCATCCAGGCGTTGCAAGTTGCAATTAATTACCAGGATGAGATTGTCCAGATTCTCCCGTGCAGCGATATTGATACTCCCCAGCACCTCGGGCTCATCGGTTTCACCGTCGCCGATAAAGCACCAGACCTTTCCCCCAAGCTTGGGTTTCAAGCCACGGTTTTCCAGGTACTTGGCGAAGCGCGCCTGGTAGATCGCGGTTGGGGTGGACAGCCCCATCGAAGCATTGGCTACTTGCCAATAGTCAGGCATCGAGCGTGGATGCGGATAGGAGGTTAGCCCGCCCTCGGGCTGCAGCTCGCGCCGGTAATTCTCCAGCTGTTGCTTCGTTAATACCCCTTCCAGCCAGGAACGCGCATAGACACCGGGTGATGCATGAGGTTGGGGTATTACCAAATCGCCGCCATAGGTAGCAGAGCGATTGCGAAAGAAATGATTAAACCCAACCTCCATCATGGTTGCCGCCGAGGCATAGGTAGCAATGTGACCCCCGACTCCGGCACCGGAATCCTGACCGCGCAAAACCATTGCCATGGCATTCCAGCGCAGGATGTTTTCGATGCGTTGTTCTAATTCGGAATGGCCGGGATAGGGAGGTTGTTCAGACAGTGATATGGTATTGAGGTAGGGCGTGTTTACGGTGACATCACTGCCACCAATGCTGTGTTCATAGCGCCAGTTAGCGAGGCGGCCAAGAATCTGTTGCACACCTTCAGCACCGTAATTCGCGTAGACATCTTCAATAGCTTCCAGCCATTCCCTGATGTCTTCGCTAATCCCGGATTCAGTGGGTGGCTTGCTATTCATAGTTCCCGAGTCTAAAGCGGACTCGATCTTGAAGCTAGTGTGATCATCTCACGGCTAGCGTGGCCTACTAACTCGTGCAGGTAAGTACCACGGTCATTCTACGGCCACTTCGTTATTTACTGATGCCGAAAGGTTGGCAAGATAGCCGAGAATGAGTTCGGCATCGCGAACTACGCAGCCCTTGCTATTGAGAAGCATATACTCAGCACTAACGCGGCGTATATGATCAGCCTTGGCGATGGTGTCCTTAAACGTCTGGATTTCCCTGGGCGCCAGTCCGCGATCGAGATAAAAGTCGATGAGTATCCGCATCTCTTGCTCACTCAAACTATCGGCGAGTATCCGTGCGATGCCCGCTTTGAAATTATCCCAGGCATAGACTTCAACGTAACAAGCCGCGATGCGATTCTTGAGTTGAGCAGGGAGTGCGACTTCGACCGACGTACTGACGATACTTGAATAGGTTCTGATGATGGCGCGGGTTTGTTGTTCTGCCAGTGATTCGAAACGCTTGCCCACTTCGGTCACCTGGATCAGGCGGTTGGCATCGCGAATTCCATCCGCGTACCCGGTACTGGTAAAGAGCAGCAGACAAGCGAGCAGGTATTTGTGGGCGATTCTACTCTTCACGGGAGATTTCCAATTCCGCAGCGAATTGCTAGGCGTGTTCCATGGTGCGTCAATGGTGTGTCCATAATGATAATCCCAAGGAATTGTACTCCATCAATTGAAAAGTCACATCCATCACGATTCGGTCCTCGCAGCGATCCTGGTGCCCGGATACTGTCCAATGTCTGCATCAGATCAATTGACTGCTGCAGGGTACAATGACAACATGCTGACATAATTGCTATTTAGGAGTGGGGGAGTGCATTCTCCAAAGCGAATTCTTTATCTGGATCTGGTGCTGTCGATTTTTCGCCTCAACGGCCTGCTAATTGCCGAAGGCGACGCGATGACTGACGGATTGGGTCTGACGCATGCGCGCTGGAAAGTGATAGGTGCCATCGCCTTGTCAAATGCCGGACTGACCGTACCCGGTATTGCCAGAGTGCTGGGACAATCCCGCCAGGCAGTGCAACGTATCACCGATGTTATGGTGGAAGATGGATTACTGGATTACCAGGTGAATCCCAGGCACAAGCGTTCGGTATTGGTGACGCTCACCGAAGAAGGCAATCATGTCTATAACGAGTTAAGGGAAGTGCAGGATCCCTGGGCAATTCAGAACACCGAAGACATTCCCATCGAAGAACTGGATCAGGCACTGCGCTTGATACGCCGCCTGATCAAGAAATTCGATAAGTGATGGCATGACCATGCAAGACTTTACTTCCAGACTACCCAGAAATTTGTACAGCGCGGCCCGGGTACAGCAACTGGACCGGGTTGCCATCGATGAACTAGGTATAGCCGGATTCAAGTTGATGCAAATTGCTGGAAAGGCGGCATTTAATGCGCTATTGGAGCGGTGGCCGCAGGCGAATCGTCTCATCGTATTTACCGGGGCAGGTAACAACGGCGGTGATGGCTATATCATCGCGGGCCTGGCCAGGGAACAGGGATTTTCAGTCAACATCGTGCAAGTCGGTAATGAGTCTGCGCTATCCTCAGACGCGAAATTAGCCCACCGCTATGCTGTCGAAAGATCTGCGTCGATGATTGAGTTTAGTGAATTTGAGAGTGAACTCCAATTCGGTCATCCGAACTCGGTGATCGTGGATGCTCTGCTGGGAACCGGGTTGGACAGAGATGTGGCTGGCAATTACCAGCTGGCCATAGATTGCATAAATGCCAGTGGCTTGCCGGTACTCGCTATCGACATTCCCTCAGGGCTGAACGCTGACACGGGAATAGCCATGGGCAGCACCGTAGTGGCAGCCGTAACGGTAACTTTCATCGGCATGAAGCAGGGCTTGCTGACTGGGCAGGGTAGAGACTTCGCCGGCACAGTAATCTTTAATAATCTGGATGTACCTGATGAGGTCTATACTCGGGACTCATCACCGCCACCGTCTGCCTGTCGCATCGATATCAATTACGTCACACAGTTCCTGGCACCCCGCACGCGTTCATCACATAAGGGCAAGCATGGTCATGTGCTGGTCATCGGCGGCGACTATGGCTATGGCGGTGCCGCATTGATGGCGGCCGAGGCAGCGCAACGGGCCGGTGCCGGGTTGGTCAGTGTCCTGACCCGTTCCGCTCACAGGCCAGCCTATCTGGCCCGCCGCCCGGAACTAATGGTGCTTGGCACCGAAGACGAAGATGCTGGCATCGAAGCGCTGCTTGCCAGGGCTGATGTGATCGCCATCGGTCCTGGCCTCGGGCGCAGTCAATGGTCGCGCAAACTGTTGCAGCTCGCCCTGGGTGCACAGGTGTCAGCCAATACTCCGCTGGTCGTCGATGCCGATGCACTCAATCTGCTGTCTGAGCGTGTGGGAAGTGGTGCGCCTAGCAAAAGAGAAAACTGGATTTTGACTCCCCACCCTGGAGAGGCGGCTGCCTTGTTAAGCTGTGCTGTTACCGAAATTCAGGCTGACAGATTCTGGGCCGTTGCCGAGCTCAACAAGCGCTGGGGGGGGTGCTGTCTGTTAAAAGGCAGTGGCAGTCTGATCTGCGCGGCGAATGCAGACCAGCCGATTTACTTATGTACCGAAGGCAATGCTGGCATGGCCTCCGGTGGCATGGGCGACGTGCTCTCCGGCGTCGCCGCCAGTTTAGTAGCGCAGGGAATGACGCTGACGCAGAGTCTCTGTAGCGCGGTCTGTATACATGGTGAGGCAGCCGATCTGGCTATGGCAGCCGGAGGTCAGCGCGGCATGGTCGCCACGGATCTGCTGCCTTTCATTCGCCAGTTAGTCAATCCTTCACTGTAATCGTCATTCGATTGTTACCTCGATAATGTCTGAATTCCAAACACTGCTCGCCGACGAGGAAGCTACCATCGAGTTCGGTAAACGCCTGGCCGTGGCAACATTTATCGAGGCTCAGGATAGTAGAGAAGCTATCGCTGCGGGCCAGGGTGTGCCAACTTGTGGCGGTATCGTGCATCTGATTGGTGACCTCGGTGCCGGCAAGACTACGCTTACTCGCGGGATCATGCGTGGCTTCGGTTATCAGGGTGCGGTAAAGAGCCCCACCTATACGCTGGTAGAGCCCTATGAGTTTGAGCGATGCCAGATCTACCATTTCGATCTGTATCGATTGGCCGACCCTGAAGAAGTCCTCTACCTGGGGATTGACGATTATTTCAGTGGCTCTAATCTTTGCATTATCGAATGGGCAGATAAGGGGGCAAACCTGATTCCTCCCGCTGATCTGCGTATCGAACTCGAGACTGAGGGAACCGGGCGGCGCCTGAATTGTCAGACAGTTTCTGCAAAGGGTGAGGCTATAGCCAAAAGATTGCTGAAAAAAGGCCGAAATCTATAGACAACGCAGACTATGGCATTCAAAAGCCCAGAAAGCAGCAACCATGCATTTTAGAAGTAACCAAGCTCCAAGAAGGCGCATCAGCTGGCTGGTCCTTATCGGCCTGGCGTGCAGTGCCAACGTATTTGCCGCCAGTATCGATGAGGTGCGCATGTGGCGAGCGCCCGATCATACCCGGCTGGTTTTTGATCTCAGCGATGCGGTGAACTACCAGCTGTTTACTCTGGACAACCCTTATCGCGTGGTCATCGATGTTATCGATGCAGAACTCATCGACGATCTGTCAGGACTGGATTTCACCGGAAGCCCTATCGTCAAAGTACGCAGTGGAGTACGCGAAGGCAACGATGTGCGCATCGTTCTGGATCTCACCACCAAGGTAAATCCGTCCAGCTTCACACTGGCCCCGAATAGCGAACTCGGTGATCGCCTGGTAGTGGATCTTTATGACCTGGAAACTTCGACCGCACCGACCTTGAGAACGCTGCCGCCGGCTTCCGATCTGAGTCAGGGCAGGCGCGAGATCGTGGTGGCAATCTCGGCAGGTCATGGCGGTGAAGATCCGGGCAGCACGGGTTACGACGGCCGTATAAAAGAGAAGAATGTCACGCTCGCGCTATCACGAGCCCTGTTCAATCGGCTCAACAGTATGCCCGGGTATCGACCGATCATGATTCGTGAGGGAGATTACTATGTTGAGTTGCAGCGTCGACCGCAGATTGCCCGCGACAACCGCGCCGATCTGTTCGTGGCGATTCATGCAGACTGGTATCGCAGCAGTCAGGCCAATGGTGTCACCATCTATGCGCTTTCCGGTGATCGGGCCGACCGGGAAAATGCAAGCCGGGTAACCCAGAAAGAGAACAGTTCAGATTTGCTTGGCGGCGTCGGTGGCGATCTCATTCTTGGTGGTCTGGATGATGATGTGGCACTCACGCTGGTGTCATTGCAAATGGCATGGAGCATGGAGCAGAGCCTGATTGCAGGCACCAGTATACTCGACTCGCTGGATGGGGTTACCCGGCTGCGCCGGGACAAGGTGCAACAGGCCTCACTGCAGGTTCTGAATTCACCGGATATTCCATCAATACTTATCGAGACCGGCTACCTGTCAAATCCCGCTGAAGCAAAACGCCTTAACTCCTCCAGTTTTCAAAATCAGATGGCTGCCGCGATTGCCCAGGGAGTCATGAATTATTTCTATGATGCTCCACCAGAAGGAACCCTGGTCGCCTGGCAGAAACAGAATGGCATTTCGCCTGGATCTTATACGGTCAGACGTGGCGACAACCTGTCGGAGATCGCCGAACGTTTCGGTACCACACTGGCTGATTTGAAAACAATGAATGCTATTCGCTCCAATACAATTCAAATCGGCCAGGTGCTGGCGCTTCCCGGCGGTGAGCCTTTCCGGGCTTCGCAACATATAATCCAAAGAGGTGAGACCTTGTCGGAGATCGCTGCGCAATACCGGGTCAGTCTCTCCCGCCTGCGCCAGGCCAATAGCCTCTCTTCAGATCGCATCATGGTTGGCCAGGTTCTGAAGATTCCTGCCAGCTGAGTTATTGCCGGCTGATTCTATTCGGCACTGCATCTTTCTCCAGGGTCACTGAGATATTAATTAAACGCGATGGTGCTACAATGCCCTGCACCGTTGTTGCTTCTTTTCCCAAATCAAATGAATCGTATCAATCGTCTCAACCAGAGACTCGCCAACCAGATTGCCGCCGGTGAAGTTGTCGAACGCCCGGCGTCGGTAATCAAGGAACTCTTGGAGAACAGTCTCGATGCTGGCGCCTCCCGCCTGGATATCGACGTGGAACAAGGCGGCGTAAAGTTGATGCGTGTGAAAGACAATGGTGTCGGTATCCATAAGGATGACCTGGCACTGGCGCTGAGCCGCCACGCCACCAGCAAGATTGCCGATCTCGAAGACCTGGAAAATATCGCCAGTCTCGGATTCCGCGGTGAAGCATTGGCCAGTATCTGCTCAGTATCGAGACTGGCAATGCTGTCTCGAGCTGAGACTGCGGAAGAAAGTGGTGGCTGGAAAGTGGCGACTGAAGGTCAGGATATGGAAGCTAAACTGGCACCGGTGGCACACCTGCAAGGCACCAGCGTCGAAGTGCGCGATCTGTTTTTTAATACTCCAGCTCGCAAGAAATTTCTCAAGACAGAGAAGACAGAATTCGCTCGCATCGATGAAGTGGTAAAACGCATCGCGCTGAGTCGCTTCGATGTGCAGTTCACGCTGCAACACAATCAGCGCACAATTCACAAATTGCTGGCAACCACCTCAGAGCAGGAAAGACAACGACGTGTAGCGCTGGTGTGTGGCCCGGCCTTCATGGAGAACTCGGTCTCTGTTGACATGGAAGGTCCGGGCTTGAGATTGTGGGGATGGGTGAGCCTGCCAACGTTTTCCCGTAGTCAGGCAGACCTGCAATATTTCTATGTTAATGGCCGCATCATCCGCGACAAGTTGGTAACCCATGCCGTAAAGCAGGCTTACCGGGACGTGTTGTTTCACGGCCGGCATCCGGCCTATGTGCTTTACCTGGAATTGGCACCATCGGCAGTCGACGTTAATGTGCACCCAGCCAAGCATGAAGTGCGCTTCAGAGACAGCAGGCTCGTTCATGATTTTTTGTTCAGTGCCTTGCACAAGGCACTGGCTGAAGTAAGCCCGGCTGACCGGTTACCGGCCCAGCAGGCTGCAATGCTCTCAGATGTTGCAGCCGAGGATGGTCAGTCTGTTTATTCTCAAGGGCAAAACAGCCAATCCAGTCTCACCCTGGCAGAATTCTCTCGAGCGTCCTACTCAAGTAACGGTGCGAGCCGTAGTTTCGACCGCAATCAGGTGCAGCAACAACTAGCGGCCATCGCGAGTCTGCATGGTGACAATACTGAAGTACCGCCGCTGGGTTATGCCATTGCACAGTTACACGGCATCTACATTCTCGCGCAAAACAGCGCAGGGTTGATTATCGTCGACATGCATGCCGCGCATGAAAGAATTACCTATGAGCGCATGAAGTTGGCATGCCAGAACGAAGAGTTAAAAATGCAGCCATTGCTGGTGCCTCTGTCCATAGCCGTCAGTCAAGCCGAAGCCGATTGTGCCGAAGCCCAACAACAGGTGCTATTGGGATTTGGCATTGAGTTGGAGCGGGTTGCCGAAGAAGCGATCGTAGTACGCCAGATACCCTCCATCCTTCGAGACTCAAACGTGGAGCAGATGGTGCGCGATGTGCTGTCCGACGTTCTGGAATATGGAAGTAGTGACCGCATCCAGGCGCATCAGGATGAGCTGCTCTCGACCATGGCCTGTCACGGCTCGGTTCGCGCCAACCGTCACCTCACCATCCCCGAGATGAATGCCTTACTGCGGGACATGGAAGCCACCGAACGCAGTGGTCAGTGTAATCATGGCCGACCTACCTGGGTTTATCAGTCACTGCTTGAGCTGGACAAGCTGTTCTTGCGCGGCCAGTAACTACAAATCTGATCTGCCCCGATTCGCCAATGAACTCTACCAGCGCCAAGCCGGACGTTTATTGCCTGATGGGTCCATCTGCCTCGGGTAAGACCGCATTGGCGGTGGACCTGGTTGCACGCCTGCCCTTTCAGATCATCAGCGCGGATTCGGCTCAGGTCTACCGGGGTATGGATATAGGAACCGGCAAGCCGGGGGCGGCCATCCTGGAGATTGCGCCCCATCGACTCATCGATATCATGGATCCTTCACAGGCATACTCTGCAGCTGATTTCAGGCAAGATGCAATGAAGGAGATCGCTGAAGTCATCACGCAGGGAGATATTCCCCTTCTGGTTGGTGGCACCATGCTGTATTTCAAAGTGTTGAGAGATGGGCTGGCAGAAATGCCGAATGCCGACTCCGGCATCAGGCGAGAAATAGAAGCCCTGGCCGTTGAGCAGGGCTGGGAAGCCGTGCATCGGCAATTAGCCCGGGTCGACCCGGAATCTGCGGCGCGCATCCATCCCAATGATCCGCAGCGCCTGCAGAGAGCCCTCGAAGTGTTTATGGTTTCTGGTAAATCCATGACGGATTATCATAGAGAAGAGCAGCAGATGCTCCAACAATCCGATGATTCTCTGCCTTTTACCTTACATTTTTTTGCGATTCAGCCTCCTGACCGGAAACAACTCCATCACAGAATCACCCAACGGTTTCTGGCCATGCTCGATAACGGGCTGGTGGATGAAGTGCGGGCGTTATATAACAGAGACGACTTGCATCCGCAGCTTCCCTCAATTAAATCAGTAGGATACAGGCAAGTATGGCAGCATCTGGCCGGTGATTTGGACTATGATGCCATGGTGGAAAAGAGTATTATTGCCACCAGGCAACTCGCCAAGCGTCAGCTAACCTGGTTGCGCAGTTGGCAAAACCTGCAAGGTTTAGACGGGCCATCAGCCAATGCCATCGATAGTGTCTTGAAATACGTGGATTCCACCTCTATATAGAACTTTATGGCGAAGTCTGTAGTCTCAAGAGAGTCCGGCGCCGTTTTTCGTTTTCCCACTGCCGGCGCCGCCGCTAAGACAGCATTGTAGAAAGTAAGGAGAATAACAATGTCCAAAGGACACACCCTACAAGATCCTTTTCTGAATGTGCTCCGGAAAGAGCGTATTCCAGTGTCCATATACCTGGTTAGTGGAATCAAGCTGCAGGGACAAATCGAATCATTCGATCAGTTCGTCATCTTGTTAAAGAACGCTGTGAGCCAGATGGTTTACAAGCATGCTATTTCCACGGTAGTACCCGCACGCATGGTTAAGATTCCCATGCAGGGTCAAGGCGATTCGCAGGAAGAAGAAGCGGATGCCTCAGAACCAGGCAACACGTAATTTGGGGTAAATTTGTTTTTTGACAGGCCAGACTCTGGCGAGGTTTCTATCCTCGTTCACATTTCGATCGATTCGGAATCTGATCGGGAAGACCCATCCGAATTCGAAGAACTCGCTCTTTCCGCAGGAGCTATGCCGGTGGCTTACATCACTGGTGCTCGCAAGCAGCCATCTCCCAGTCATTTTGTTGGTTCCGGCAAGTTGGAAGAAATCGCGGCGGCCGTGCATTCCCATAAAGCGGAGCTGGTGTTATTCAATCACTCCCTGTCTCCGAGCCAGGAACGCAACCTCGAAGAAGTGCTGAAATGTCGCGTATTGGATCGTACCGGATTAATCCTCGACATCTTTGCCCAGCGTGCCCGCAGCCATGAAGGCAAGTTGCAGGTTGAACTGGCGCAGCTGCAACATTTGAGCACTCGGCTGAAGCGTGGCTGGACACACCTGGACAGACAGAAGGGAGGCATCGGTCTACGTGGTGCTGGTGAAACCCAGTTAGAACTTGACCAGCGCATGATTCGGCAACGCATCAAATCGATCAACAAGAGTCTGGCAAAGGTAAAAGGTCAACGCGAACAAGGACGCCGCTCCCGGCGCCGCGCAGAAATTTCCACAATCTCACTGGTCGGGTACACCAATGCAGGAAAGTCATCGCTGTTCAATGTGCTGACCCGCAGTAAGACGTATGCTGCCGATCAGTTGTTTGCCACGCTGGATTCGACGTTGCGGCGGATTAATCTGCCGAATTACGGGCCGGCAATCATCGCCGACACCGTAGGTTTTATCAGCCACTTGCCTCACGGGCTTGTCGAAGCATTCAGTGCCACGCTTGAAGAGACTGCGGCGGCGAGTCTATTGCTGCACGTGGTGGATGCGGCCAACGAGTCGCATACTGTGTTCAGTGAGCATGTCAACGAAGTGCTCACCGAGATTGGTGCCGATGTCGTGCCACAGCTGGAGGTGTTCAATAAGATTGATTTGCTGGTCAATTGTGAACCGCACATCCAGAGGAATGAAGATGGCTCCCCAAAAAGAGTCTGGGTTTCTGCCCTGACAGGTGCTGGGCTGGATTTATTACAGCAGGCAATCAGTGAGTTGCTGGCCGGTACATTGGTCGTTGGAACTCTGATGATCGGGGCAGAACAGGCACGTTTGCGTAGTCAGCTCCATGCCAAAGGGTTCATCGTAAGCGAAGTTATTAATGAAAACGGCAACTGGCACCTGCAGATTCGACTACCAATAACTGAGTTAGAGCGTATCCTGCAACAGGGAGCCAGGTTTGAACCGACTCCTCAACAAGTAGTAAAAACGGCGCCAGAATGGTCTGGTGACGAACACGCAAGAACCGCATAACGCGGTTATCTGGGCTGTTCAGCGCTACTCAAAAGGCTGTGTTAATGCCCAATTATTAGCTAAAATCGACCTTCTGCGTCTGACAAAAGCTATGGAGAAACCAATGGCTTGGAATGAACCTGGCAAGAACGGTAACGACAACGATCCTTGGGGTGGTGGTCGCAAAGGTGGTGACCAGGGACCGCCTGATATCGACGAAGTCATCAAAAACCTCACCAAGAAGTTCAACAACCTGTTTGGAGGTTCTGGTAGAGGGGGCTCCAGTTCGAGCGGGACCCCGGCTGGGTCTGGTGGACTCTCCGGTGGCCTGATCGCCGGACTGGTAGCGGTTGCAGTGGTTGTCTGGGGTTTCCTGGGATTCTATATTGTCGACGAAGCGGAACGTGGCGTGGTGCTGCGATTCGGACGCGTACTGGATGACAACCCGCAGCCGGGTCTGCATTGGAATCCTCCCATCGTCGATGAAGTCAACCTGGTCAACATCTCAGAGTTGAATGCCAAAACTTACGAAAGCCGGGCAATGCTGACTACCGATGAGAATATTATCGATATCGATGTAACGGTACAGTATCTTATTCGAGACCCGGTGAAATATGTGATCGCCGTGCAAGATCCTGAGCGCAGTCTGGACAATGCCGCCGAGTCTGCGATTCGTCACGAAGTCGGCAGTCAATTCATGGATCAGATTCTTACAACCGGGCGCTCCGTATTGGCTGCCAATGTGAAGGACCGGTTGCAGAATTATATGAATGTTTACAACACTGGGATTTTCGTCAGCCAGGTCAACGTGGTCAATGCTCAGCCACCCGATGCTGTCAGGCCGGCGTTCGATGATGTAATCCGAGCACGAGAAGATGCTGAACGTTCACAGAATCAGGCGTCACAATATGCCAACGAAATCATCCCTATCGCTCGTGGTAATGCCCAGCGCCAGATCGAACAGTCGAATGCTTACAAAGAACAAGTTGTCGCCAAGGCAGAAGGTGATGCTTCCCGATTTAATCAATTGCTCACTGAATATAGAAAGGCGCCAGAAGTCACACGGCAACGACTCTATATCGATTCGCTGGAGGCGATCATGACAGCAAGCAGCAAGATCATGATCGACGTAGAAGGTGGCAATAACATGCTGTATTTGCCGCTGGATAAAATCATGGAACAGAATTCTGGAGTGGGTGCGGGCAACAGACCGAGAACTACCCAGGAGTGGCGAGATCTGGCCAATGAATTGGCGCCGTATCTACCTGGGCCATCCAACACAAGCGCTGTAGATCGTGCGCGTCTCAGTGGTGGCAGAGGAGGTCGACCATGAAAAATTTTGTGATAGTTGGCGTATTATTTGTCATCATACTTGTCGCCGGGAATGCGCTGTTTGTCGTGAAAGAAACAGAACGTGCCGTCATGTTGCAGTTTGGCGAGCTGGTTAATGCTGATATTGCACCTGGCTTGCACGTGAAGATTCCCTGGGTAAATACCGTGCGCATATTCGATGCGCGTATCCAGACCGAAGATACCGCGCCGGAACGGTTTCTAACCCTGGAGCAAAAAGCACTCGAAGTGGACTCGTACGCCAAGTGGCGAATTATCGACGTCGGCCAGTTCTACGTGTCTACACGCGGCAATACCGCAACAGCCGGTAGCTTGCTGGCGGAACGAATTAATGACGGATTACGTGATCAGATCGGTGCAAGAACGCTCCAGGAAGTAGTTGCTGGTGAGCGTGATCAGCTGATGCTGGATCTGACTGCCGAATTGAATGAGGCGACGGCGGCAGACATCGGTATCGAAGTGATCGATGTGCGGGTAAAACGTATCGACCTGCCCGATGATGTACGTTCATCTGTCTACGAACGCATGATCACCGAACGAAACCGGGAAGCCCAACAACTGCGCTCCAGCGGTGAAGAACTCGCCATCGGCATTCGAGCCGATGCGGATCGACAGGCGGTAATCTATGAAGCCGAAGCCTATCGCGATGCTGAGCGAACTCGAGGTGAGGGTGACGCAACCGCTACTGCTACTTACGCCGAGGCGTATACCAAAGATCCGGAATTTTTTGCGTTCACTCGCAGCCTGAATTCCTATCGCGAAACGTTTAATTCAAAAGGAGATGTGTTGCTGCTTGACCCGGGCAGTGACTATTTCAAATACCTGAAGGATGGATTATCTCAGCAGTAAGTAATCGACTGAACCTTTAATCAGAGGCTCCCCATCTCATAAGAACCTGAATTGCTGAGCAGCGCGCAATTCAGGTTTACTTTTGGAAGCGATTTAATGATTGTCAGGACGGATAGCTAGGTAAGAGGTCATCGAGGTACGCAATTCAGAAGAATCTGACACATGTGGCATGATCTGGCGGTGGCATTTTGTCTGATGCTGGTTATCGAAGGCATTCTGCCATTCATCGATCCCAGACGCTGGCGCAGAATGTTAATGATGCTCGATGAAATCGACGATACAACCATGCGACTGATTGGCCTGGGCAGCATGTTAACGGGAACAGTTCTGCTCCTGATTATTAATTGAATGGATTGAAGCGAACGAAATGACTTCTGCAAAACGCTGGCTATTACCTGACGGTGTCGAAGAAATACTCCCAGCCGAAGCCCATAAGCTGGAATCCTTACGTCGCCAATTGCTCGACCTTTATGAGTCCTGGGGCTACCAGTTGGTGATTACGCCACTCATCGAATTTCTCGATTCATTGCTGGTGGGTTCCTCGCACGATCTGGATCTGCATACCTTCAAGATTACCGATCAGCTGAGTGGCCGCATGATGGGTATTCGCGCTGACATTACGCCGCAGGCGGCACGCATCGATGCCCATCGCCTGAACCGGAATGGGCCCGTGCGACTCTGTTATGCAGATCACGTACTCCACACCAAGCCGCTCGGCATAATGACTTCCAGAGTGCCAATCCGCCTTGGCGCCGAACTCTATGGTCACTCGGGTGAGGAATGTGACATCGAACTGGTGTGTCTCATGCATGAGACGCTCAGCGCAGCTGCGATCGACAAACTTCACATCGTGCTGGGGCATGTAGGCATTTTCAGATCTTTGCTAAACGAAGCGCAGCTGGATGTCGACACCGAGCGGTCTCTATTCGAGGCGGTGCAACGCAAAGCCTATGATGAGATCGATGCAGTTCTCAACGATTCGGTGGTAGACAAGCGGCTCAGCGAGATGCTGCAGAAACTCACCCGACTCAGTGGGGATGAGGCCGTGTTGGCTGAGGCGGCGAGTGTGTTCGCTGAGGCGCCTGCCAGTGTGCAGACTGAATTTCAGGAACTGGTGGCCATTGCTGATGGCGTCAAACAGCGCATTCCGGATATTGAGCTGGGTTTCGATCTCTGTGAGTTGCGAGGGTATGAATATCACACCGGTATCGTATTCGCCGCCTATACGCCCAGCTATGGTCGAGCAGTGGCCAAGGGTGGGCGATATGATCATATCGGTGAAGTGTTTGGCCGCGCCAGACCTGCCTCTGGATTCGATTGTGACCTTAAAGTTCTCGCCAGGTTAAGCAGCAAGCAGTTTGCTTGCCGTGCGGCAATTATTGCACCGAATGACAATCAGGCCGATCTGCTCGCCCTGGTAAATTCGCTGCGCGCGCAGGGTGAGATAGTGATTACAAATCTGGATGATGGTCAATTGAACGAACAGGATATTGAAGACCTGAACTGTGACCGGCAGATCGTTATTCGTGATGGCAAATGGGTCGTAGAAAAATTCACGTAGCAAAAGTGGTTTAACCAAAATTCTGGCTTACAGAGCATTTTGAGATGGCAAAAGCAGTAGTAGTATTGGGTACCCAATGGGGTGATGAAGGCAAGGGCAAGATCGTTGATCTGCTGACGGATCAGGCTGCAGTCGTGGTGCGTTTTCAGGGCGGTCACAATGCCGGCCATACCTTAGTAATCGATGGTGAGAAGACCGTCTTACATCTGCTGCCCTCGGGAATTCTTCGCGACAAGGTGCGCTGTGTGATTGGCAATGGCGTGGTTCTGAGCCTGGAAGCCCTCATGCATGAAATCGCCGAACTCGAAGCACGCAATATTCCAGTTCGCGACCGGTTGAGTATCAGCGGAGCCTGCCCCTTGATTCTGCCATCACATGTTTCGCTGGATCTGGCCAGAGAAGATCGAAAAGGAATTCACAAGCTTGGTACCACCGGTAGAGGAATCGGCCCGGCCTATGAAGATAAAGTAGCCAGGCGCGGCATTCGTCTGGCGGAAACGCTGAATGAAAAACGATTCGGCGAGAGGCTCGACGAGTTGATGGAGTACCACAACTTCTGGCTGGAAAACTATTTTCAGGCTGCACCGGTCGATTTTCAGAAGACCTTCGATGAGACTATGGTTCTGGTTGCAGAAGTCAGTCCGATGATAGCTGACACCATTGATATTCTGCATAACCATCGCAAGGCAGGAGACAAGATTCTATTCGAAGGAGCGCAGGGCTCGTTGCTGGATATTGATCATGGCACTTATCCGTATGTCACCTCGTCCAATACCACTGCAGGTGGTACAGCAACAGGCAGTGGTTACGGTCCGCTTTATCTTGACTATGTGTTGGGTATTACCAAGGCTTATACAACGAGAGTCGGTTCCGGACCTTTCCCTACCGAGCTATTCGATGACGTGGGCAAGCATCTGTCTGTTAAGGGAGTCGAGAGGGGAGCTACAACTGGCCGCGCTCGACGCTGTGGCTGGTTTGATGCAAGCGCGGTGAAACTGGCCGTGCGTATTAATAGCGTGTCAGGGATATGCCTGACCAAGTTGGATGTGCTCGATGGACTGAAAATTGTGAAGATTTGCACGGGCTATCAGGGCGTGGGCGAGAACACGTCAGGTAGCCTCATGGATACATACAACTTTGAGAATCTGAAGCCGATCTACCAAGAATTACCCGGCTGGAAAGAGTCAACCTTTGGGGCCAGAAGCCTGGATGATCTGCCCGAAAATGCCAGAGCCTATATCCGCTACATCGAAGATGCTGTCGAGGTGCCAGTTGACATTATTTCAACCGGGCCGGATCGCGAAGAGACCATAACCCTGCGGCATCCATTCAGCGCTTAGGCATCGATGCCTTAGAATCTTCTTCGAGTTGAGTGCCAGCCGTTTTTAAAGGCAGCTGCGTGCTACATCGATGGCCACAAGCAGGCTGCCCCTCTGGCGCCGCTGGCATCACCGAAGCTCGGCGGTACTATTTTAGTGCGAATCACATCGGTAAATACAAACTCCGGTAGATATTTCGGTACCGCGCTGTACAGATCTCTGATATTGGACAGTCCACCCCCCAGGACGATGATATCGGGGTCTAGCAGGTTTATAACTGTGGCCAGGCAGCGCGCCAGTAGCTGGTAGTACAGTTGCAGGCAATCCTGTGCATGCGGGTTGCCGCTTGCTGCGAGTTCCGCGATCCCTGTTGCTTCCAGTTGTTCTCCAGTTTTCTCAAAATAGGTTTGCTTGAGACCGCGACCGGAGAGTACCGTTTCGATGCAGTTGCTGCGGCCGCAGTAACAGAGGCGGTCTTCTGCAATAAGCGATCGAACTGAAACCGGAATGGCGTTATGACCCCATTCGCCGGTGATGCTGTTCGGACCTTTGAGGAGTTGCTTGTTTACCACAATGCCCCCGCCGGTGCCGGTGCCGAGAATTACACCGAACACGACATGGGCGTCAGCACCTGCACCGTAGTGCGCTTCGGACAAGGCGAAGCAGTTTGCGTCGTTCTCCATGCGAATTGTATAACCGAGTGCGGATTCGAGGTCTTTCTTCAAAGCCTGTCCATTGAGACAGATCGAGTTGCAGTTTTTCATCAGTTCACAAGGTAACGCCAGGGCGCCAGGAGTACCGATGCCCACAGTCAATCTGGGGCTGGCCTGTGACTGCAACCGCTGGACAACAGTGCATACCGAGTCCAGCGTGGCCTGATACTTCTGCGTCGGTGTGTCGATGCGAATTTTCTCGGCGATCGAGCCATCGTCATTCAAGAGGATGCCTTCGATCTTGGTGCCGCCGAGATCTACTCCAATTCTCATGAGAAATCCTGTCTGAATACTGCAAGCCTTTGCTTGTGTCAGTGCCACTTTGCAGGCACCAACAATGCCTTGCATAGTACTACAAACCCTCTAAAATCGACGGTCCGCCTGCAATTAGTAAATGCCGAAACGAACCCAGGAATACAAAAACCCAGTGACCAGAGCTCGCTATCAACAGGTTTCTTTGCAAGATACGCCTTACTACCATTGCATCTCACGCTGTGTGCGGCGGGCCTATCTCTGTGGCGACGACGCGGTGACCGGCAAGAATTTCGATCACCGCAAGCAATGGCTGGTTACGCGCATCAAGCAATTAGCGGCGCAGTTTTCCGTGGAGATTTGTGCCTACGCGATAATGAGTAACCACTACCACCTGGTAGTGCATGTCGATTGTAAGAGGGCGCGCGCCTGGAGTGATGAAGAAGTCATAGCGCATTGGACGGCCCTTTTCCCACGTAATGCGGCAATTATCGAGACACTGCAAAAAAACCTGAAAACGAAGGCAATGCAAAAACAGTGGCAGCAAAAAATTGAGCTGTGGCGGGAGCGTCTGATGGATATCAGCTGGTTCATGCGTTGTCTCAATGAATCCGTTGCCAGGCAGGCAAACCGGGAAGATGATTGCACGGGTCGATTTTGGGAAGGGCGATTCAAGAGCCAGGCCCTGTTGGATGAGAAAGCACTCGTGACCTGTATGGCTTATGTGGATCTGAACCCGATTCGGGCGGGCATGAGTGAGTCACTGGATAGCAGTGATTTCACTTCTATCCAGGAACGCTTGATCAATCATGCGAAGCAGGTGAAGCATCGTAGTTATCGTCAGCACCGGTTGCTGACCCGGCGATCTGCCAAGCATCTCGTTGGTCGTCAGTCGACCCTCAAGCAATCACCACTGAAGTCGTTATCCGAGCTGGAAGGGTTCACCGACACGATGCTGCCTATTTCCCAGCAGAACTATTTCGATCTGCTCGAGACAACCTGCAAGGCTCTGGGTCTGCCTGGAAGTGAAAGGGCCAAGGCCGTGCATGTCCTTGAGGAGAAGCAGACGGTCTTGCAGAATGTCGGCATCTCGCCCGCTGCCTGGCTGGATAGTGTCACTTCATTTCACCGGCACTATGCGGTTGCAGCCGGTAGCGAAGTTTCCCTGCTGCATTTTCACAAGAGCCGCATTAAGGCCGGTGTAGAATTCAAACACCCTCACAAATGGATCAGGGGAGTTCATTCCTCCAGGCTATTGTACGGAACCTGATCGACCTCATCACAATTTATCCGCTTCATCGAACTCTTCCTCGCACTCTTCATTTAACCTCGATGGGATCGCGGCTGCGGTGCTCTTCGAATGCATCGGGTTTTCCTCGTCGCTCAAGTCTCTGCTGCCCAAAATTGGCATAATCGTAGTCGATTGACTTTACAATTTATTACATGACATCCAATTAACAGTTTATTACAGTATGAGTTTATTACAGGACACCCAATTAAAATTTAAATGGATGTCCAGTGTTAAGTTATTCGATGAAATTAACTGGGCTGGCTAAGTATCAGAATTACCAATACTTATTCTGCGGCGGGGCCAGGTTTGAGAATGGAGGGGGCTGGTAGAACACTTTAAATTGAGCTGCGCGAACTGTGACAAAATCAGCATAAATCACTAGATATTGTTTGACTTTGACGGTTTTACACTATATGTTGCGCTCCATGGTGTTCTCTAACTTATTGAATTTTCAGGAGTAGAATCCCGAAAATCACAATAATTCGATGAGTAACCTGTACAAAAAGGCGCCAACTTTGGAATAACAAGATCGGTTTAGCTCTGAACCAAAGAAGAAAAAAAGCACACACTGGCTCGCGAAAAACATCACAAAATAGACTTAGCATTACATTTGGCAGTGGCTGGAGTTATAACGAATGAGTAAACTCGCTCAAGTAGTAGTCGAAGAACCCACCCGCGATTCATTGCAAGAGACCAAACTCGACAGCGATCAACTCTACCTGAAGAAGAAGATGGAAGATGAGATCAGGATGAAACTTGATCAATTTGCCAAGGAGCTGTCTCAGGTCAAGAAGCAACGAGACGCGCACTAAACCTTCGATTCAACGCTCAACCCTCCTTGAATTGGCCTCTATTCACTGTTACCAGACCCCCTTCAAAAATTTGTAAAGTTACCCTTAAGCGATTTATTCAGCGCGACAAATTGTCGCTGGTCCCTGCAATTGTTGTGAATCTGGCACCAGTCCGAGTTACCATTGGCGAAGTAACTCAGGAGCTCGTCGATGAAGAAAATACTCACCACTGCAGGATTGTTACTGGTCTGTTTGCAAATTAACGCCTGCGCCAGTTCTTCAGACTACACTCCTCTGCTGCGAGCAGAGCCGGAAATCGGTGGTGAGTTCACTCGTGCCCCAAGAACGCTCCGCCTCTATTTTGATGCCTTGCCAGATGTCTCCAGAAGCAGCCTGAAAGTTTTCGGCCCCGCTGGAGAGCATCAACTCCGCGGGCTGCATACCATGGCAGCCGACGACCTGATGATCGAGATAATGGATCCACTTTCAGTGGGTGAATACACCGTAGAGTGGGTGACAGTTGTTGGCGCTGACCCATCGGAATATTCAGGTGCTTTCAATTTCTCAGTAATTGCACCATAAGGCCGGCACTCAAATGGCTATTTTTTTCGCGGTTGAAAAGGAGATGGTACCGGTTTCCTGATGATTCACGAATGAATCCCTGAATGTGCCACTTCTTGAGACAGATCAATTTGCATTCTAAGCGGCTTCTCTATACTGCGCGCACGAAAACATTACGTGGTTCGAAATGCCTCGGTATAATTGCGTCCCAATCACCGAACAGACTTAACTAGCATTCACTATTAACTATTCATTAAGCCAATTTCTTCCAGGCGAGGATTTTGGACAAGCAAGCTATGGGTAACGAGATACATTCCTATTTACTGCTGAAGTCACTCTTTCAGCCAGTTGCTGCCTTCGAAGAATTGGCGAAGGCAGAACCATCACCGTTGAATGTGTTGCTGCATTATTCCGTCTGGTTGCTGATGTTGCCGCCGGCATTCTCTCTTATCGGTGCCGCGAATTTCGGCTGGCGAATAGGTGCCGATGAACCCCTGATGTTGTCAGCGCAGTCTCTATGGCTAGTGAGCGCCGGTTACCTGGTGGTCCTGCTGTTCGGGCTTGTCAGCACTGCCCTTATCAGTAGCTGGATGGCGGCGACATATGGTGCCAGTACGTCGCTGGGTAAACATTTCGCATTAATCACAATCGTTGGCGAGCCCCTGGCAATCGCCAGTGTGGCACACCTCTATCCTGATATTTTCGTCAACGTGCTGGTACTCATACCCACCATGATCTGGAGTATGTACCTCCTGTACAAAGGCATACCCATCGTACTGGATACGCCACCGGAACGGGGCATGTTGATGGCCTCATCGCTGGTCGGTTGGCTATTAGTGGCGGCTGTCAGTTTGCTGGGGATAAGTATGGCGCTGTGGACCCTCGGTGTAGGCCCATTGTTGGGTGTGTAGTTTGAAAATAGCCAGAAAGCGGATCAGCAAGAGTTAGATAATGGAAGCAACGTCGAACAATACCTACCACGACACAGTCGTCATTCGTCTGATTCAGTTTTCTGTCATCTGGGCCGTTGCCGCGATGGCAGCCGGCGTTTACCTGTCCGCGGAATTACTCTGGCCTACCATCGACTTTGGACAGTTCTGGTTATCCTTCGGACGACTGCGGCCACTGCATACCAACGGCATCATATTCGGTTTCGGTGTTTCAGCACTTATGGCTACCGCTTTCTACAGTGTGCAACGTACTTCCCATGTACCGCTGTTTGCGCCAAGGCTCGCCTGGTTCTGTTGTTACGGTTGGCAACTCCTGGTGTTGACTGGAGGCCTGTCATTGCTGGCAGGATTCAACACCTCGAAGGAATATGCTGAACTCGAATGGCCCTTCGATATAGTTATCGCCATTATCTGGGTCTGCTTTGGGATCGTATTCTTTGGCACGATAGCCACCCGCAAGATCAGGCCCATCTATATTTCCAACTGGTTTTACGGAGCCCTGATAATTGTAATCGCCATGTTGCATATTGTGAACAGCCTGGCGATTCCAGTAACCCTGGGCAAATCTTACTCGCTGTATGCCGGAGCCCAGGATGCGGTGGTGCAGTGGTGGTACGGGCATAATGCCGTCGGATTTCTGCTCACCGGTGGTTTTCTCGGCATGATGTACTATTTTCTGCCCAAGCATGCGGGTCGGCCGATCTGGAGTTATCGCCTGTCGGTAGTCGCCTTCTGGACATTCACCTACAGTTATATCTGGGCTGGCCCCCATCATCTGCATTTCAATGCTATACCCGAATGGGTGCAGTCACTGGGGATGGTGATGAGTGTGGTGTTGCTGGCGCCGTCCTGGGCAACCATGATCAACGGCATAATGACTGTCAGCGGTGCCTGGGAGAAGCTGCGCACCGACCCGGCCCTCAAGTTCATCGTCCTCTCAATGGCATTCTATGGGTTGGCAACATTTGAGGGACCAATGATGGCGATCCGCAGCGTCAATGTAGTCAGTCATTTTACCGACTGGACTATCGGCCACGTGCACTCCGGTGCCCTGGGCTGGAACGCCATGATTACCTATGGCACCTTTTACTTCATGGTGCCTCGACTCGTGGGTCGCGAGCTGCACAGCACGCAACTGGCAAATATTCATTTCTGGTTAGCATTGGCAGGAACCATGCTTTATATCGTGTCGATGTGGGCGGCCGGAGTCTCCCAGGGATTGTTATGGTTGAGCATCGATGAGATTGGTGAGTTAAGCTTCAGCTTCAAAGACATCATGGCCAGCATGGCGCCCTATTACGGACTGCGCCTGATTGCCGGGATCATATTTCTAGCCGGTACTGTCCTGATGGCCTTCAATCTGTTCATGACCATGAAAGGGCAAGATGCCAGTAGGGTCACCGCACCAGCCGTCGATCCGGCTTATGGGGTGAGCTAATGAGCGGACTGAAACTCCATAAGAAGATTGAAGAGAACACCGGGCTTTTGATATTCGGCATTCTATTCGTGTCGGCCATCGGCGGACTCGTGCAAATTCTGCCCATCCTCAATCAGGACAGCCTGGACACGGCTACTGCCAACACCCGCGTTTATGATGCTGTCGAACTCACCGGTCGCGACATCTATATTCGAGAGGGCTGCTCGGTCTGTCACTCCCAACAAGTCAGGCCACTGATTGCCGAAGTGGAACGCTACGGACCTTATTCTTCAGCGGGTGAATTTGTCTATGACCGGCCCTTTCTGTGGGGATCCAAACGCACAGGGCCTGACTTGCACAGAGTCGGCGGCAAGTTCTCCGATGACTGGCATCGCATTCACCTGCTTGACCCCAGGGCAGTGGTCGCCGAAAGCATTATGCCGGCGTATCCGTGGCTGGTCCGTCGCGATGCCAGCCAGACTGGCAATATTTCGGCCAAGCTACGCGCACTTCGAACCCTGGGGCATCCCTATACCGACGTGACTATCGCTGGTGCCGAAGCCGAGCTGGAGGGCCTCAAGGAAATCGATGCTCTGATCGCCTACTTGCAAATGCTTGGCACCGGATACAGCGAGGAAACAACGCCATGACTTTCTTTCTCTTTGCAGGTGACATGCTGGTGATGGCGTTTATGATCGGGCTGGCAATCTGGTTCAGCAACCGTGACAACGACGAAGAAATTGCCCGCATCGCGCGCATTCCTCTCGAGGACGAAGACTATTATGGCTGATCTACCGGGCGGATTTTGGAGCGGCTGGATTGTCGTATTGACCCTGGTGTCACTGGCCGGGCTGTCATGGCTTACCCTCAGCGTCTATTTCTCCGCTGCTGCGGATAAAGAATCGAAGACTGAACCGGTTTGGGATAACGACCTCAAGGAAGGCAACACCGCACCTCCCATGTGGTGGTTCTGGATGTTATTTGCCGCGCTGATTTTTTCCCTGATTTATCTCATGCTGTTTCCGGGCCTTGGTTCGTTCAGCGGGTTATTGAACTGGTCTCAGGGCAGCCGTGTTGCACGCAGCTATGAGAACTACGACATGAACTTTGCCGAGATTCGAGCAGAGATCGCCGCCAGCAGTTTGGCAGAAATACAGAATGATCTGCGTTTGATGGATACAGCCGAGCGAATCTTCAGGCGAGAGTGTTCGGCATGTCACGGCCCCGATGGCAGGGGGCAGGCGGCACTCTTTCCGAACCTGATGGATATTGACTGGCAGTGGGGGTCGACTCCGCAGCAGATTGAGCAGTCAATCCGAGGTGGAAGGCAGGGCAATATGATCGCGTGGACGGCTGTACTGAGTGAGGAAGGCATCGAACAGGTCGCCAACTATGTCGTGCAGATGGGACAGCCGGTTTCTGAGTCACATGCAGGTAAGGCCGCGTATGACCAGAACTGTACCGCCTGCCATGGCGTGGACGGCGAAGGCAATCCAATGTTGGGCGGGCCGCGGCTCGCCGATGATATCTGGCTGTACGGCGGTGACATCGAAACTGTCAGAGAAACATTGACCAGTGGCAGAGTCGGCGTCATGCCCCGGTTTCGTGACCGGCTGGATGACATGCAGATCAAGTTGCTGGTTGCCTTGCTGGCTCGCTAGACTACTGACTGTTTCAATCAAGTCTCTGTTGGAATAACCAGTCGATCAGCTCTGCATTGGCATAGGCCGCATCCCAGGCATTGTGTCCAACTCCGGGTAACTCGGTGTAGTGCACTTCCGCGCTAGCGGCGTGCAAGGCCTCATACATCTTGCGTGACTCTTCTACAGGCACGGCCCGGTCTGCATCACCGTGAACAATCCATACCGGTTTGTTAACAAGATCACTCGCAAGCTCCTGGTAGGGATCCGTGCTGGCAGCCGAGAGGAAGCTGGGGAAGCGGTCGCCGAGCCCGACAAATCCACAAACCGCGACCAGGGCTGCAAAGCGATCCGTATGCTGATACCCCAAATACCAGGTCCCATTGCCTCCCAATGAAAGACCTGTCAGATACTGCCTGTTCTCATCGATGGAAAACTCTTCGATAGTCGCTTGCAGTGCTTTCATGGCGACTTCCCCTGCAGCACCCTGCCAACTCTCCCCTTGGGGCACTTGTGGAAAGATCACGAGCGCGGGCCAACGTTCCGGAGCCAGCCGAATGGCTCTGCCTAATCCAACCTGAGTCTGTTTAAGGCCATCGTTGCCGCGTTCGCCGGCGCCATGCAGAAACAGGACAACAGGCCATTGCCGGGAAGCGGTGTACCCTCGCGGCACATAAACCTGGTAGGCGTGATCTGTGCCATCAACGCGCAGGGAGCGGTCGAGAAATCCACTTTCCTGCGCAATAAGAACAGTGGGTGCTAACAGTAGGGCGGCGACAAGCAAGGGTCGAATGGAGTTTGACATGGATAAGTACTCTTATTGGTTTGCTGAGGAGTTTACCAAGAAAAGTACCCGCTTCACCCACAAATAACTCGGCGGAATGGAGATAAGCCCCACCCTTATTGATCCATTAGATAACCCTTCGTGGGACCACGACACAGCGCCAAGTGTGGCGCATCGACTCACGATGAGCACTTAAGATAACGACAGCGCCGGTCTTCAGCTCGAGGAGCAGCTAGAGGAGCAGATAGGCACCAAGGACAAGGAACAGAATCACTGTCTTGGGCAGGGTGCGAGCAGACTGAGGCTTCGTTTGTTGTTGTTCTGACATTTCCATGTCTCGCAGACTAGTGGATGGGAAGTCAAAAAAGTATGGGTTGGGTGCACCATATACATTTATACAGTAGTTTGCTGGGCAGTCCGTAGAGTTGGCGCTTTGTCGGGGTTGAGTGCAACGTTTTGACGCATTTACAGGGAAAACGAAGCGGAAGAGAGTCAAGTGAAAAGCAGCTAGGAGGAGAAATAGGGACAGCTCTATTTCCCGGCCACATCAATTGAGCCAGTTCTGGATTGGGAAAATAGAGCTGTCCCTATTCCTATTTCTCTATTTCTCTATTTCTCCTGCTTCTGCTTCTGCCATACTCGAAAGTAAAGGCTCGAGATAAGGGTCAACTACCGGAGTTGGATCGTGTCAAACCCACACTTTGAAGCACGGTTTCCATCGATACCTGCACAACCTGTTAGGGGAGAATAACAATGAACAAAAAAATCCAGGCACTAATTGCCACCAGCTCTTTATTTACCGCGATGCCGGGGGCTTTCGCTGATTTTCATCTCTGGACTATCAATGAAGTATTCACCAATGCCGATGGCACGGTGCAGTTTATCGAGCTCTCAACTACTGAAACCGGACAACAAAACTTGAGCGGCCACGCGCTGGTCAGCTCTGGAACGGGATTGAGTCCGATAAGCTTTAATTTTGCAAGCAATCTGGCCGGCGAAACAGCCAACCAGACGGTGCTGCTGGCCACCGCCGGGTTTTCGACGCTTACTGGTTTGCAACCGGACTATAGTCTGCCAGATGGCTTTATTGCCGTTACCGGCGGCACTCTCGACTTCGGTGAAGGGACTGACACGCTCACTTACACCAGGGAACAACTCCCACTCAATGGCAGCCAGTCAATTGATGGTGGCGGTGCAGCTCAGACGGCGAGCCCCATAAATTTTACCGGCCTGTCGGCGACAGTCTCAGTGGATACCTATTCAACATTCGATGCAGTCACAGGAGTGATGAACGTGCCGGTTCTGGATGCCCCGGGCATCGGTGTTGCCAATCTTTCCTTCAGCGTCAATCTTGCTTCTATTGAGTTTACTTTGCTGGATGGTTTTTATTTGTATGCTGCTGGCATCGAAGCCGGAGCCACTGCCGCACAGTTTCAAAATGGGAGCACGCTTTACATTCCTGGATTAACAATCGGTAACGAGCGATATGAATTCAATCTTTCCATAGTAAACGGTGACCCCATCGTGTTCGGTAATCCGGCGATAATCAGTGTGACAAATCTGGCGGCAGCGCCTGAGCCAGAACCAGTACCAGAACCAGAACCTGAGCCCGAACCCGAGCCAGAGCCAGAACCAGAACCGAGCGAGTTGCAGCAGAGTATCGACCGAGGGCAATCTTCCTACGCATCACAAGGATGTGCGTCCTGCCACGGATCGGATGGTTCTGGAATATCCGCCCCAAACTTACGTAATAGCTCATTCAACACCTTCGCTGCCCTGCGTAGCAAGATCGATGCGACGATGCCACAGGGTACACCAACAAGTTGCAGAGACTTTGGCACGTCAACTTGTGCGACTGACATCGCCAACTACATTATTAATGTGTTTCAACAATAATTGGCAGCGGGCAGGGTGAGGCAAGGGAATCAGGCAATGGGATAGGGATAGCTTTGCATTGAGTCGAAAACCGCCGATCGAAGATCGGCGGCCGGCTCCTCCTTGCTGGCTCACCATCTGAGAATTAACGCACTGAATACTAAGCAATCGGTGTGGGGCTCCGGAGAGTGCCTGGCACCTATAGCCATGTCTTATTCACTCAATTGCTCAACGTTCCATTAGAATCGTGTTTCTAACTACCGGTTATAGCCTCACAAGACTAATTTTCGGGAAAAAATTCTCAAACAGATCAGTATCAGGCAAAATTGTCGTTGATTTGAGAACGCAAAGAATCTGGCGCCTGATTCGGCTGATAAATGATAAACAGCGGATTACTGCAGCTATGCAAAACCTCACCACCTCCAAAATAAATCCCTTTATTGGCTCTCGAGACTATGAAGAGTCCAAGGCTTCTTATCAGGCTATCGGATGGACAATGATTTTCGATTCACCGGACATAGCGGAAATGCAGCTTGGAGAAAGTTGTTTCTATTTACAGCGCTACTACGAACGAAAATGGTGTGAAAACTCCATGCTGCATATAACAGTAGAGGACGCGCATGCCTGGTATGACAAAGTGAATACCGTGCTTCAGGAAAGGCGATATGGCGCAGCGCGCGTTGAACCGCCTCGAGAGCAGAGTTATGGGGCGCTGGTTACGTTCGTGTGGGACCCGGCCGGTGTGTTATTGCATTTCGCCCAACCACGACAAGATGGGGCGTCCTAGGTACCCGCGATCCGACAATGACTCATCGGCATCCACAATGCGGCTATCAGTGGGTTCTCGGCGATTACAGCTTTATTAGTTGCATCTGTACCTACTACGGGTATTACCTTTCTGTTTTAGCCTGAATTCCTAAAGAACGCTGGCGATATGTCTGAACGAATCCCACTAAGCAGCCCCATTCGCTATGACAATCCTGGGACCTTGCCGAAACCGGGAGCGATTGGACGAATAGTAAGGTTTTCCATGGGCCTATTGTGCCTCTGGGTTACCTGGGAGCTTGCAACTAACTCTTCGGAAATGGATTTGATAAATCCATCCTGGTGGTTTTTGCTGGGAATTGCATTACTGCTGGTAACCTACGTAGTCAACATCGGCTTCGGTCTTTCAGTTGGTACCTGGCCACGCAACCTGTCCATCGCTCTCATAGCCACTTCCGCTATCGCTGCCCACCTCATCGGCGGCAGTTTTTTAGGGACTCCTCTGTGGTTGGCAGGAACGTTCTGGATGGTCTATATCTATGGACATCTGGGAGTGTCGTTTTTGGTGAGTACGATCATCGCGACACCGGGTTGTGAAATGCGCGCTCTTCCTCATCTACTGGGGTTGGCCAGTGGCCATAAGGTGGCCGAACATTATTGCCCTGCGTTTATCGACAACATAGACAAGTGGGAACACGCACGAAACGCCGGTATCGATGTAGATGAACGATACTCTGCAGAGGGTCCGGGTGCTAAAGATCTCTTACGAAACCCGGGGCGAATGCTGGTGATTTACGGAATCCCGTTCGCGGCAATTCAATTTGCCGGGAACTTTGGTGGATTCACTATCGCAACCATGGTTCCTGCTGTGTCCCTGCTGGCAATATCGCTGGTGTGTTTTATCAATATATTTCGATGTCGTAGAGTGCACTGCTATTTTCTTGGGCCATGGCTGCTAGTAGCGGGCGTTGTCCTGGCGCTTTACAGCTTTCGACTCATCAACTTCGGTCCCAGCACCTGGTCGTTAGTTGTCAACATCGCACTGGTTGGCGGTGTGTGCATTTCCATGCACGTTGAGATGGCATGGGGAAGGTATTTTCCGAATAAGTGAAACCAGGCTCACAGGTCCAGGCTGTTGCTGCAGCGCTTTTCTTGCCTTGACGGACAGGGGACCGTGCCGTAAGAACAAAACACACAACAATCTCCAGCGCGAGATTTCAGTAAGGCGTCGCAGAATGTGCATTGATAGAAAAATTCGCATGAGTTGGTCGGCATGATCTCTTCCTTTGAGGCACCGCATTCAGGACAAGTTAGCGTTGATCTTAGAATGGTTTTCGGTTGAGCCGGCATGTGCTTCACAATTTAGTTATTACACTCACTGGATTTTGCGCTACAGTATCTATCCTGTAGTCGCTACAGAATCAAGTTTCCTGGAACATGAACACTAATATCAAATCAATTTCGATTGGAATTTTGTCCGCCAAAACTGGAGTTCATATCGAGACGATTCGCTACTATGAACGTGAACATATTCTGCCGGAACCAGTGCGCACTGAGAGCGGCAGGCGGATCTATAACAATGAAGACATTCGGCGGCTGAACTTCATACACAAGTGCAGGAACCTGGGATTTTCGCTGAAAGAAATTTCCAGTCTGCTCAGCCTGGTAGACAACGGCAACTATACCTGCAAACAAGTCCATGAGATTACCTGTCTTCACGCAGAAGAAGTCAAAGAGAAAATCGCTGATCTGAAGAGGATGGAGCAGGTGCTTACAGAAATGGCAGATCAGTGCGGGAAGGGAAATGTGCCGGATTGCCCGATTCTCGACAGCTTATTTGACGACTAATCTTTGTAACTTCAGCGCCAGATCGTCCGCTTCGACTAATCCGACAGACCGGTACACTTCTTCTCCAGCGGCGTTCAGAATCAATAGTGTCGGCATGCCTACCACGTTATAAAAAGCGGCCGCCTCCTCATAAAGGTCAGTGTCTACGTTTAATACAACATAGCGCTCGAGTGCGGACAGAACTTGTGGACTTTCGAGCGTGCGCGACTTCAGTACCTTGCAGGCTGCACACCATTCGGCATAAAAATCGATGAATACGAAACTGTCATTACTTTTAGCAAGAGCTAAAGCCGAGAACACGGGTTCTGGAACAGAGGCACTCTTGTTATCGGGCGAGACTGTTGGTGGCTTCTCTGCGATGCCTGGGCTATAGCCAAGGTCAAAGATAGCCGCATACATAGCATCCAGTGTTACCTCGGAGGCATCATAACTGAGCGTAAACGCATCTCTTTCGAGGTTTACTTCGATATCTTGCTTGTTGATTCCGGCGAGCTCTGACAGAGCCGCTACGACGCTATCCGGTCAGCTCATTCAAGTGACGCCACCCCGGCTCTTCATCATGCCTTCGACGAACAGCGTAACCTTGGACAACTCTGCTTCCAACGAGGCGGCTTGCACAGACATCGACAGCACCAGTGCTATCGCCGTCAGTGAAACAATATTTGCAAACTTGGATAATCGCCTGGTCATCGCTCAAATTTCATTTTGTGTGCCGATTGAGATTTCGCTCTTGAAGGAGAGGCGCAATGCGCCTGTCTTTATTGAACTTCGCCATTCTAGAACCTGTACCTGCTACAGAAGCAAGCTCTGATGTTACAAGATAACGCCGTATGGAAAAAGAGCTAGAGTACGGGAGAAATAGAGTACGAGAGAAATAGCGACTGATCTATTTTCCCGATCCAGAACTGGATCAATTGATGTGACCCGAAAAAAGATCTGTCTCTATTTCCAGATACCCCGTTTGTCAGATTTGTATTTCCCTTCGAAGCTGCCAGTTTTGCCAAACAAGATACACCGCCGGTACTACCAGCAATGTGAGCACTAAAGTGCTAATCATTCCACCTATCATCGGCGCAGCAATTCTCTGCATGACTTCCGAGCCAGTTCCATGACCGTACATGATCGGCAAAAGGCCGGCAGTAATAGCCGCCATCGTCATGACGATGGGCCGCAAGCGCTGCAGTGCGCCTTGGTTCACCGCCTGCCTCAGTCCTTCCCGGGATACGGAACGGACAAGCCTCGCCTGCTCAAGATACTCGTCTCTGTATTGATTGAGATACACCAACATGATCACACCAATCTCAACAGCGACTCCGGCAAGCGCAATCAGGCCAACGGCTACTGCCACCGATAGATCGAAATCCAGATACCAAAGTAACCAGCTGCTACCTGCAATGGACATTGGCAGGGTGACTAAGACTATGACTACTTCACCCACCCGGTTGAATGCGAAATACAGCAACAGGGTAATAATAACCAGAGTCAGTGGTACAACTATCTTCAATCTTTCTATGGCACGCTGCATATACTCATACTGACCTGACCAGGATGTTGTATAGCCTGCTGGCAAATCCAGATTCTCGCTTATATATTCCTGCGCTGATGCTACATAACTACCAACATCTATATCTCCAAGATCAACATACACCCAACCTGTTGGCCTGGCATTCTCACTTTTTATCATCGGTGGCCCGTCTTCGATTTCAATCCGGGCGATTTCACCTAGCGGGATGCGGGCGCCCTGAGAGGTAATGACGGGCAGGGTACGAATGCTATCCAGTGAGTCACGTACATGCCTTGGGTAGCGCAGGTTAATCGGAAATCTTTCCAATCCTTCGATAGTTTCTGAGACGTTCATGCCGCCAATTGCCGAACTTACAATAGCCTGGACATCATCAATATTCAGTCCCAGTCTTGCCGATTTTAGTCGATCGATATCGACTACCACGTAGCGACCACCGAATACTCGCTCGGCATACACACTTGCCGTTCCTGGAAAATCACTTAGCAAGTTTTCGATCTCGCCTCCCAGGGATTGTATCGTTGGCAAATCGGGTCCACCGATCTTTATTCCTACCGGTGTCTTTATTCCTGTGGCCAACATGTCAATACGCGTCTTGATGGGCATCACCCATACATTGGTAACCCCAGGCAATTGCACGGTTCGTTGTATCTCTTCCCTGATCGAGTCAATGGTCATGCCGTCTCGCCACTGGGATTCAGGTTTAAAATGAATCAATGTCTCTATCATTGTTAACGGCGCAGGGTCCGTAGCCGTTTCAGCACGGCCTATCTTCCCGAATACTCGATCTACTTCCGGAACGGACTTGATAAGCCGATCTGTTTGTTGAAGTAACTGGGTCGCTTCTCCAATTGGCAGTCCGGGGCGCATGGTTGGCATATACATCCAGTCCCCTTCATCCAGATGCGGCATGAATTCAGTGCCGAGCCTGGACAATGGCCAGAGTGCCGAAGTCATTACCAGCATACTCAGAACGATGACTAACCAGGGCATTCTGGTCACCAGACGAATCACCGGGCCGTAACAAACAGACAACAATCGATTCAGCGGGTTTCGCTGCTCTGCAACGATTCGTCCTCTTATCAAATAACCCATTAGAACTGGCACAAGCGTGATTGAAAGCAGGGCTGCAGCTGCCATGGCCCAGGTTTTGGTAAATGCCAGCGGAGAAAATAACCTGCCTTCCTGTGCTTCAAGACTGAAAACTGGCAAGAAACTCAGGGTTATTATCAATAAGGAAAAAAATAATGGAGGGCCTACCTGCGCGGACGACTTCGCTATTATCTGCCAGCGCTCTGCACTATCAACATCGGCTTTCTTCTCCAGGTGCTTGTGAACATTTTCTATCATCACGATTGCGCCATCTACCATCGCGCCAATGGCGATGGCGATACCACCCAGGGACATGATGTTCGCGTTGAGCCCCTGGTAGCGGATAATCAACAAGGCTGCAAAAATGCCCAAAGGCAACATCGTGATAATTACCATCGACGAGCGAAAGTGAAGCAGAAACAACAGACAAATTGCACCCACGACAATAAATTCTTCCACCAGTTTGCTGTAGAGATTTTCCACGGCACTATTAATCAGTTCTGATCGATCATAAGTGGTGACTACTTCTACGCCTGCTGGAAGTCCGCCTGCCAACTCATCGAGCTTGTTCCTGACCGCTTCGATAGTAGCTAGTGCGTTCTCACCGCTGCGCATTACCACGACACCACCGACAACTTCTCCTTCTCCATTGAGGTCGGCTATGCCTCGGCGAAGCTGTGGTCCCAATTGAATTTCCGCAATGTCACCGAGCAATACTGGCGTGCCCTGTTCATTAATCTTGAGAGGAATCTGGCCAAGCTCTGCAATGCTCTGAATATATCCGGTTGCCCGCACCATGAACTCGGTCTCGGCCATTTCGATGACTGAGCCACCCACTTCGCGGTTGCCTTTTTGAATAGCGTCTCTCACCTGTGTCAGAGTCAGGTTCAAGGCGCTCAATCTGTCTGGCTCTACGATGACCTGATACTGTTTTACCATGCCGCCGATGCTCGCTACTTCCGAGACACCAGGTACGGTCTGCAATTCAAATTTCAAAAACCAGTCCTGTATTGCACGCAGTTCACTGATGTCGTGCCTGCCTGACCGGTCAACCAGCGCATATTCGTATATCCACCCCACGCCCGTTGCATCCGGCCCCAGCGCCGGAGTTACAGTGGCCGGCAGTGCTGCACTCACTTGATTGAGATATTCCAGAACACGACTGCGCGCCCAATACTGATCAGTACCATCCTCAAAGATAATATAGACATAGGAATCGCCGAAGAATGAATACCCGCGCACCGTTGCAGCGCCTGGTACCGAGAGCATGGCAGTGGTAAGAGGATATGTAACCTGGTCCTCAACAACTTGTGGCGCCTGCCCGGGAAAAGCAGTGCGGATGATGACTTGAACATCTGACAGGTCTGGTATTGCATCCACAGGCATGGAACGAATGTTTCGTATTCCGGCTACAGCGAGCAGTAATGCGGCAAGCAGAATTAATCCACGCTTCTCGATAGATTTTTGAATTATCAGCGCTATCATTGCGGTTCGCCTTGAGCCCGTATGCTGCTTAACCGATACATACCTTCAGGCGTAGTGGAAAATTCAAACATCACGCTGTCACCTACCGCAAACGTACTGATATCCAGCTCCGACGGAATCTGGAAGCCCATGACCATCGCCGGCCAGCCCAGCGCAGCGACAGGCTGGTGTGAGATAGTCATGGTCTCTCCAGTAGCTATCTGCGTAATGACGCCACTGGTTGAATAGACCTCAGCTTCATCAGTGGTCGCACTTGTCAGGGTTGGCATGTTCATGGGCGCATCACTATTCATAACCATTGCCGGCTGAGTTGGAGAATCCATTTCTGCATTCGCCGTTAATCTCGCGAACGCCTGTTCGCCATAGGCTTCGGAATCAAGCAGGAACTGACCGGAAGTCACGACTAAGTCTCCCGCGCTTAGCCCGCTAAGGATTTCAATTCGGGAACCACTGCCTACACCGACCTGGACAATTTGCGGTCTGAACCGACCATCGCCCAATGACAGAATTACCCGATCACCCAGGCCTGCTCTGATTACGGCTTCACGTGGCACCGTCAGTACGCTCAACTTTGGTATCCCATCGATCTCGACGTTGGCAAACATATTGGGCCTTAGTCTCTGCTGCGCATTGTCAATCACAATGCGCAAGCGCAGGCTCCGCGTCGTGGGATCAAGCTCAGGGTATAAGTAGGAAATTTCACTGGACCATGTTTCACCAGGGAAGGCTGCAAAGGAGATTTGTACAGGCAGCCCTGGCTCAATCCAGCCCGCCATCACCTCGAATACTTCCGTCTCAATCCAGACCTTCTCAAGCGATGCCAGGGTAGCCAGAGTAGTGGAAGGCTCAACATAGTTGCCCTTTCTCACACCAATGTGAGTCACTATTGCGTCTCGATCAGCCTGAAACACCAGGCGATTAGTCACCTCCCGTGACCGGTCGAGTTCATTGATTTGCATCGGCGTAAAACCCAGTGCAGCCAGGCGATCTCTGGCTAGGGACGCTAAACTGCTGTTGTTCGATTCGATAGCAGTGAGAAATTCCCGCTGCACACTCACCAGATCGGGAGCAAAGAGTGCATAAACAGGCTCTCCCGCACGTACCCGATCACCGACACTCGCTAAATAAAACTCTTCCAGCCAACCTTTTACCCTGGTGTGTAATATTTGAATGCTCGATTCGTCCCAGTTGGTATACCCCACGGCGCGGATACGAGGCGAGAAATCTTCCAATAGCACCGGCGCGGTTCTTACCCCCAGATTTTGCTGAACCGAAGCAGAAACACTAATAGTGTCTCCGCCTGCAAATACGGGAATCAATGGCATGCCCATGGGCGACAATCCTGGCTCGTCTCTTCTGTAGTTCGCATCCATTGGTGCGACCCAATACAACGGCTGTAGTGGACTCTGATCTTGAGTACTTGCAGCCATGTTCATGGGCATGTCCACAGCCATGTCGGCAGGCCTGGATTGCCAATAGTAGATTGCGGTAACAACACCAGTTAGCAATATCAAGCTCAAGGCTATTCTAATTTTCATTCGGATACTCCTTGCGGCCACAATTGGCCACCACTTAATCTGTTAATTTCAGAGATCGTAATAAATTGTTCTGCATAAGAACTGGATAGCAATAATTCCATATCCAGTAATTGAGCTTGTGCTTCTATCAATGAGTAGAAATTTCCACCACCGCTTTGATAGTTAGCCAGAGTTGCATTTACGTTTTGTCGCAAATTGGAGACCAGTTCTGCCTCTATCAGCTGAACTCCATGAAGGGTTTGATCAAAACGAGATAGTTGTGACTCGAGTTCGGACATCAGTTGACTGCGCTTATTGACGATATCCAAACGCTTGCTGCTGTACTCATACTCTGCAGCTGCTTTTCGAGATGTGCGTTTGCCAAAATCCAGAGGTATGTTCAGACTTACACCTACCTGGAGTCGTTGACTGCTCGCGTCCCAAAGTTCGTTGTAGCCCAGGTTAAATTGCACATCGGGATAGTCCTCTTTCTCAGTCAATCGTAGATTGAGTCGCGCCACATTGGTTTCGGCTTCCAGACTCAACAAACCAGGATGAGATTCCAGCAGCCATCGTTCCAGCACTTCTCGCCCCGGGAGTTCAGGAATTACTGGCTCACCGAGCGGTGGCCCGAGAACTGTTGTCGGCTCTTGATTCAATAAATGATTGATCTGTGCCTGCAATCGCCTGCGTTCCTGGATCAGTACTATCTGCTGATGTTGCAGTTCCACTTCTCGCGCCTGCACCTGAAGCACATCTTGCTGAAGCCCGATGCCATTTGCATACTGGGTTTCAGCCACGACCCGCAATTCAGCGGACAATCTCATATGCTCTGCATTAGCGGCCAGTGCTTCATTGACATACCACCACTGCGCCCACAGCAAGCGGCTCTGATTCACCAGATTCAGGCGCAATTGTTCCACTGAAAATTGGGCTACTTCAGCAGTAGCCTGCATCTGGTCTGTCCTGAGCGAACGCTTGCCAGGCCAGGGAACGGATTGACTCAATTGAAATGTCTGACGAATCCCCAGGGCGTTGCCAAAATTACTGGGGATGTGATCGCCAATCGAAAAAGGGGCGACGGAATAAGTTACACGCGGATCTTCCAGAGCGCCTGCGCTTGAGATCAGCTGCTTCTTCGCCTTCGCGCGTAATTGCTCAGCGGTTAATCCAACATTCAGCGAGACTACTTCGTTGACGAGCCAGTCCACACCCAAGGCTACTCCAGGATTTTCTGCAGCTACTGCCGTAGTTTCATAAACAGAAATCCATAAAAATGAGCCTGTGATGAAGACTAGATGAATCTTGCGAAACCATGCTCGATTAATAGAACACACAGTGACACTCCTAAAAACAAACAGAACAATGCCATCTCCAAAACTGGAAATGACCATAGATGTCAGTATTAGAGAGGCGTCTAGATTCTGTAGCGTTCGGTGGTTTTATATAATGGCGGGGGGCGGTACTTTAAGAAAGGATCAGCCAGACTAACTGACAACTCGTCTTCAGGTATCTGGAGAAATACTTCAAACGTATAAACCTCCACAAAAAGCGCAGAGTTATCCAGTTGTTTGAACAACTTGTGGGGTTGGGTTTTTGCGGTACTTACTGTAGCGGTCTTGTCGCTGTCAGGGGGGTCGTTCATCCCCACTGAGATTTCGACTATACAACAGCCGACGTGCGGATCATCACACAGCTGCTCCACACTATTCAGGTCGCCATGCTGATGTGCGGGTTTTTCCAGATCCAGAATGTCCGAAGGCAATGGCGACCTGTGGCTCGTACCGCAACAACACTCCATCTTCTGCCCGGACATATCGGGCATCATGTCGCAGGCGTAACTCGCCTGGACATTAACCTGGAGGCTGACTGCGAATAGCAGAGTTAGCCAAATGCGGGATTTCTTAAATGATTGCAGGTGCATGATGTAGGAGACAGCTAGTTAGCCAATTTTATTGCAGGAATGGTAGTTTATGCGTCTGTGCCAGGCAAGGAAGAAATGGAGGCAGATCTATTTTTGAGCAATATCAAGTGATCCAGTTCCGGATTGGGAAAATGGATCTGTCCTTATTTCTATCGATCGCTGTCGATTAACGAACGGCGGCTGGGTAGTCCTCTGTGGCTCGAGGCCACTGACAAACCAATCTTAAAAAGTGCAGGTTATAGCAGGATAAATGTTGTCCAGAAGAAGACTCTCTATAAACGTACTAATTAAATAGAGATAGATAGAAGAATGTTATAAACAGTGTTACAAAAATATCTCGATGTGACGAAATTTAAGTCTGCACAACTACAATAGATCAATCCCGATTTCGCGCAGCAACAGGGCAAATATCCCAAAACACACTACGGTTATCGTGGCCGCTGCGCTAAGAGCCATCCAGAAGTTCAGCCGGTTCAATAGAAATGGAAATGACAGAAACATGGGCAGTGTAGGAACTACATACCAGAACGTATACCAGGCATGATTCGAAATTCGCTCTACTGGCTGGCCTTCAATATGGAGCCAGACCAGTACCAATACAGTAACCACAGGCAGAGCAGCAATCAGGGCGCCAAATTTACCAGTGTATTTGACGACTTCCGAAATGAGGACCACCAGCGCTGCGGTAATCAGGTATTTAGTGGCGAGAAAGGAAAATGAACCCATGATGTTGCCCCTGTTATTGAGCCACGCGTGCTTCCTGCCAGGCTTCACGAATATGTACCAGGCGGTATAAGGCCGGTAGCACGAATAAGGTCAGGACAGTCGAGGAAATAATGCCGCCTATAACCACAGTGGCAAGAGGGCGCTGTACCTCTGAGCCGATGCCTGTGTTAAGAGCCATAGGCACAAAACCCAATGACGCTACCAGAGCGGTCATCAGCACAGGGCGCAGGCGAGAAGAGGCACCCTCCATGATTGCCGAGTGCAATCCCGCGCCTTGCTCGTGCAAGCGGCGGATAAAAGTCAGCATCACCAGACCATTCAGCACAGCGATTCCCGAAAGCGCGATAAATCCTATGCCAGCTGAAATTGAAAAAGGAATATCTCGAAGCACCAGCGCGAGAACGCCGCCGGTGAGAGCCAGAGGCACGCCGGTGAAGATAATCAGTGAGTCACGCAAAGATCCCAGCGCCATAACTAACAAGCCCAGAATTAGAACGAGTGTTACCGGCACTACAATTGTTAATCGCTGCGAAGCAGATTGTAATTGTTCATAGGTACCACCGTACTCCACCCAGTAACCTGCAGGGATCTCTACGCTAGCTTCCACAGCGCGCTGCACGTCTTCGACAAATGAGCCGAGATCGCGGCCACGCACGTTAGCTGACACCACCACTCGTCGCTTACCGTTCTCTCGATAAATCTGGTTATAACCGCTTTCTACCTGAATGTTCACCAACTCGCCTAAGGGCACCACTTCGCCCTGTGAAGTCTGGATCGGAAGTTCGGTGAAAGTATCGGGATTCTCTCGCTGTTTGGCAGCCTGCCGCACTATGATGTCTGAGCGCCGATCGCCTTCATAATAGTTGCCTGCTTTTACGCCGCCCAGGGCGACAGCCACGGTATCCTGCACCTCCTGTAGACTGATACCAAATCGAGCAATGACGTCGCGCTTGGGAGACATTGTAAGCACAGGTAAGCCAGTTGCTTGCTCAACCGCAACATCGGCCGCACCCGGAACGCTGGCTATGGCGCTTTCAAGTTGATCACCGAGATTGATGAGTTGATCGAAGTCATCTCCGAATACCTTCACTGCCAGTTCGGTCCTTACGCCAGCCAAGAGTTCATTAAATCGCATCTGTATGGGCTGTAGGAATTCGTAACGGTTGCCTGGTACTGGTGTAACAATGGCTTCCAGATCGGCGACGACTTGTTGTTTGGGTTTTAGCGGATCTGGCCATTGGTCCCGTGGTTTAAGGATAATAAAAGTATCGGCAATGCTGGGTGGCATAGGATCAGTGGCGACTTCGGCAGAGCCGATTTTGGAAAACACCCGCTCCACTTCGGGCAAGCGCCGTACTTCGGTCTCCAATAACAGTTGTAATTGCACTGCCTGCTGCAGTGAAGTACCGGGAATGCGCAGCGCGTGCATTGCGATATCGCCTTCGTCCAGATTGGGCACGAATTCTGATCCCAGTCGGGTGAACAAGCTGTAACACCAGACTACTAAGCCAAAGGCCAGCAGAATAACCAGCCAGTGCAGTCGCAGGGAAATACTCAACATGGGCTGATAGATATAGCGAGCCCCGGCGATAATTGGATTGGCGCGCTCGCGCACCGGTTTGCGGAAGAGGATTGCTACGCAAGCCGGTACAAAAGTGAGTGATAACAACATGCCGCTAAGGAGCGCGATAATGACGGTTATCGCCATAGGGTGAAACATTTTGCCTTCGACACCGGTAAGACTGAGGATTGGGATGTAAACCGCCGTAATAATAAACACGCCGAACAGGGCAGGACGCATTACTTCTTGAGTTGCACTGGATACAAGCGCAAGACGTTCTTTCAGGTGCAGAGTTCTGGTTTGGGATTCCTGGCCCAAGCGGCGCAGGCAGTTTTCGACAATAATTACTGTGCCATCGACAATTAAACCGAAATCCAGCGCGCCCAGACTCATCAAGTTTGCAGAGACTCGAGTCTGGACCATGCCAGTAATCGTCATCAGCATGGCGATTGGAATGACGGCGGCAGTGAGCAGTGCAGCTCGAATATTGCCCAACAAAAGGAACAGCACCGCAATAACAAGCAAGGCACCTTCCACAAGATTTGTTTGCACTGTTCTTAGAGTTTGGTCAACTAAAGTGGTGCGATTGTAGACAGGCGTCGCAGTTACGCCCGCCGGGAGGCTCGCTTGTATTTCATCAAGCGCCAAAGCAATATTGCGCGCCACGGCACGACTGTTTTCTCCGATCAACATGAAGACCGTGCTCATTACTACTTCGTGCCCGTCCTGGGTAGCCGCACCACTGCGCATTGCTTCACCCAGTGTAAGTTTCGCAACATCATTTACGCGAATGGGAACACTGGCGTATTCTCCGACGACAATATCGCCAAGATCTTGCAGTTCCTGCGCCTGGCCTTCCATACGAATTAACCACTGAGCGCCACTGTATTCTATAAAACCGGTGCCTCGATTCTCATTATTTGTTTCTAGTGCGCGGATCAAGTCATTCTGGGTCAGGTTATAGGAAAGCAGCTTTATTGCGTCGAACTCCACCTGAATCTCATGCTTGTATCCACCAACCGGATTCACTTCTACTACACCAGGTACACGCAGCAGCTGTGGCCGGATTATCCAGTCGTGCACAACGCGAAGGTCCATCGGTGTGATTTCAGAGCCGTGCGTATTGCTGGCACCAGGTTCGGCATCGACAGTAAACATGAATATTTCACCGAGACCGGTGGCAATAGGTCCGAGTGCGGGATCCATACCCGGTGGCAGTTGTCCACGAACGGAGGCTATCCGTTCACCTACCTGCTGGCGAGCGAAGTAGATATCAGTGCCTTCTTCAAAAATAATCGTCACTTGAGAAAGTCCATAGCGCGACACCGAACGCGTACTGCTCATGCGCGGTATTCCAGCCATAGCAGTTTCCATAGGGAAACTGATTCTTTGCTCAACTTCCAGTGGGGTATAGCCTGGCGCGGCTGTGTTGATGGCAACCTGAACATTGGTTACGTCGGGCACTGCATCGATGGGCAGTCGGGTGAAATTCCACGCGCCTAATGCCATCAAGGCGAGCACAAGAACGATTACTAGGCCACGACGGGCGAGGGAGGTGTTTACAATAGCTGCAAGCATCTTGAGTCAGGTTTCCCAATGAATCGTGTTTTGTTTAGTGATCGTGTGACGCGCCGGATTTCTCGACGTCGGCTTTGAGGATATAGCTGTTGGTGGTGACATAGGTGGTGCCCGGGTTGAGCCCGCCCAATACCTCGATCCATTCACCATCCTGGCGACCGAGGTCCAGCATGCGTACCTCATAGGTGTCACCAATTTGGGCAAACACGACGGTGAAATCCCGAAACGGTTGCAAACCGGTACGCTTGACAGCCAATGGAACTTCGATCTCACCTGTTTCTATAGAGCCTTCAATGAAGGTCCCTGGCGCAAATGCATTGTTCTCATTGTTTATCAGCACTCGAGCAATAACGGACTGGTTGGGTCGCACAGACAGATTAAAGCTATCGATGCTGCCAGTTACCGTTGCCTCGCTGATCGGTGAACGGATAATTACAGGCATGCCTTCGGTTACCTGATTTCGTTGGGACAAATGGATAGACAATTCTGCCCAGACTTGCGACGTATCAAGAATTTCAAGCAAGACGCGGTTATTGGTTTGCTCACCTGGGTTCGCTATACGTTGCGATATATAACCGTTGATTGGTGAGCTAATAGTATAAGGGGCAAGACTGGAATCACTTTCAATAGTAAGCAGGCGCTGCCCTTCTCTTATTCTGTCACCAACGCTGACATAGACTGCAGTGACAATACCATTGAAGCGGGCACTGATCTGCCGCGAGTATTCCTGATGAGCCGTGGTTTTTCCGACTACACTAAGATCCTGAGATAGTGAGGCAGGTCCGGCAATTTCTGTTTCAATGCCGAACGCACTGACCATCGCTGGAGAAACTGAAGTGCGCCCTTCAAAGTTCTCGAACTCCCAGCGATGCTGCCTCCCTTGGTATCGAGCTTCCACCGTTACCAGGAAAGAATGTGGCTCGTAAATCACCTGATCGCCACGCAGGTAATCCCCTTCAGGATAGAAACCGATGAGATCGCGTACGTTGCCGAGTCGAGTCAAGGTTACTTGCAGATCAGCCGTGCTGGGGATGACAAGTTCACCTTCAGCTCTCACCCAGGCACGATATTCTGGTGGCACGCCAGTCTCAAATATGGCCAGCTCCACTTCGAAGTCACCTTCCTGTAGAAGCCTGCCGTTATTTGGACCCCGCTCGTAGTCGCCATCGACAGATTCCGCCATTCGCTCTTCAGGCATGGCATTGTCAAAATCACAACCCGAAAGCAACAACACGGCGATGCAAAGCCAGGTAAATTGTGTCAGTCGCTTCATAATTCCCTCACTGAGATAAACGGGGCACTTCAACTGATTCCCCCGTAAGCCGTTCGATTTCAATCAAGTTGTGATAGATACCGTGTGCCGCTTCGATCAGATCATTACGGGCGCTTAATAGATTCATCTGGGCAGAACTCCATTGCAGATAACTGTAGCGGCCCGCTTCATATGCAGCCTGGGTTTGTTCCAGGGCGGACTCATACAGAGGCAAGATGTCCTGTGCGATGGCTTCAGTAAGATGGACACTGTGTATTAACTCCTGGTACATCACGAACAATTCCGTACGCAGAAGCAGTCGCTCAGACTGGCGCTCTAGCTGAGATTGCGTGATCCTGGCGCGTGTCTCGGCAACCCGACCGCGATTGCTGTCTTCAGGACCGAGAGGAATCGAGAGTCCGGCAACAAAACCATGGTCGCTGGTTTTATTCTGCCAGCGAAAGCCAGTTGATACACGCCACGGCTGGCGGTTCCGTGCCTGCTCAAATCGTAATTGCGCCGCATAGACGCGCTCGGCAGTGAGGTAACGCTCCAGATTGGGATTCAGATCTAATCTGGACTCAAAGGTCTCAATACTTTCAATTTCGGGTATGTCTAATAAGTTGCCCAATACGCGAGAAAAATCTGGTTCGCTGACTCCCCATTGAGCTGCAAGTCGGTAGTTTGCCGATAACAGCTCATGCTCGATATCTTCTTCGATTAATTCCCGCCTGCGCAGATCGGCCTGTGCCAGAGCCAGCTCGGCCGCAGGGGCGGAACCCGCGTTAACACGTTGCTCAATTGCAGCTACCGCCGCTTCGCCAAGAACGATACCCTGGGCAGCGATAATCTGTCGTGTCTGCAGGTCCAGGCTTTCCAAATAGCGACGCGCGGATTCAGCCGCGACATCAATTCGCTGAATCGCGATGTCCGATTCAATAAGGCTTGATCTGGCCTGGGCTGCCGTGATGCGTGATTCCCGTACGCCGCGTTCCAGAATCCAGGAAACGCTTGCTGTTGTCTGTATTCCTCGCAGCAAATTGTTAGGCCCGGAGCCAAACACATCTTCCACTTCTATTTCCAGCTGTGGTCGTGGTTTGATGCCGGCCTGATCGATGCGCGCTTCCTGAATCCGTAATTGGTAACCGGCGGCTTTCAGAGCAGGATTGTCTGCCAGCGCCCTGGTGATAGCTGTATTCAGATCCAATGGTAATTCTGAATCTGGAGGCTGAGCCATCACAGAGTTCATCATCGCCATTAGCGAGAAAAAACAACCGCAAAATTTCAATGCGCGCATAGTTTGATCGAATCACTAAACGCTGGATTGATTCATCGATACATAGTCACCAGTTATGGTGAAAAACAACTGCAGGCGTTCTTTCTGATCTTCGTCCAAGTAGGAGACTACCCAGTTTTGAAGGCCATCAACGCGTATCAGTTCAGCGCCCGCAGGTGCTTTAGTCGCCCATTTTGAAGTAATCTTGCCTTCATTGATCAGTTCCATCATTTTTATCGAAGCCGTTTCTACCGCTGCGGCTTGATCGAGTTGAACGGCGCGTTCATGTCCTTCATGCGCCAGGCCAATGCCTGCCACAGACATAAACATTAATAATGCAAATACTCGAGTTAGTTGTTTCATGATTTTCTCCTTTGGTTCAAGATTGGTAGTAATTCTCTATTTGAGGCCGATGACCTCGTAGTTACCCTGTGTCTTCAATGTAATACTGGCATCGACATCGGCACTATTACGCCAGTACCATCCGTGAGAGCCGGTAAAAGGCGTGATGATTGAACCCTTCATTTCGTCTCCTGTTGCTGCAGCAAAACTTTCGAAATAACCTGTTGTGTCACCTTCCGGTTCGCCATGCAGGTCAAAATACAAAGCCGTATCACTGCTCCATTCATAGTTTAGGCTGGCGTACTGTGCGAGATGGAACTTGTATTCCAAGCCTTTGTTGGCTGGCACAATGATTACAGTTTCATCTTCGCGAAATGGCAGGTCACCCTCTCCTGAACGGGCCACTATTTGTGGTTCGGGTTCTGTAGAGAGCAAATTATTCATTCCCATACGACTGCCAATCCCCGTTGGATCGATGCCAAACTCGACTGGGAGTACCATCGTGACAAACAGGATGGCAGCAATCACTAACGCCACAATAAGAGCCTTGATCAGGCTGGCGGTGGATTGAACAGGGTGTTGTACTTCACTCATATTGTTGCTTCTTCTAGGTTGAAAGAATTAGTAAACCAGATAACCACCCAGCTGATACATGGTCAAAAGGAATCCGGCGCTCATCAAAGCTACGTTCGTGGTTGCTGCGAAATTCATGTAGCTGGCGTAGCGACGCCAGAATGTCAGACCGATAACAATAAACGTCAATGCCAGAAATTGGCCGATCTCCACTCCCACGTTGAAGGCCAAGAGATTCTGCAATAGGCCCTCGGGTGCAAATTCAAATCCTTGCAATTTAGTGGCTAAGCCAAAGCCATGAAACAGACCGAAAATTAATACAGCTGCTTTAGTATTAGGCTGATATCCGAAGAAACGTTGAAATCCACCGAGGTTATCGAAACCCTTATAGACAACGGACAAGCCGATGATCGCGTCAATCAAATAGGCATTCACTTGAATATCCTGATACACGCCCAGCAATAAGGTGAGACTATGTCCCAGGGTGAAAAAGCTGACGTACAGCAACACGTCCTTTGGGCGAAAGAGGAAAAAGATAACTCCTATAAGAAATAAGAGATGATCGTAGCCGGTGACCATGTGCTTCGCGCCAATATAGAGAAACGGCAGGATCGCAACACCTTCGTTATTAGCAAGGAATTGTTGCGTGCCTTCATCGACACCGTGCGCAAACACAATTCCAGGAAATAAGGCCGCTAATACCCCCAACAAATAAATTGTTGCCTTGCCATATGTACCGATTCTGCCAGCCATGAGTCGGACTTTAAGGTAGTTTGGTATCTTGAAATTTCCAGCTACCATAATCAGGACTGTAGTGTTGTTTCATTGTGATCAGGAGTGATGTAAAGAGATTTCGACTGCATGATGAATTGTGTCTGCTCCCAGTGCGCAGAAAATCGCGAGCAATCCGATAAACGCCAGCACCGATAGCATAGGAACTTCATCACCTTTGTTGTCAGACAGTAGATAGCGGATGCGCTGGTCAATATTATCCAGCCCATAGTGGCATATCTGGGGTAGGCGAAATTGGTCAGTAAATTCTTGTACAGCTAGTCGTCTGACTTTAAGCAATGTTTTCGCGATTGTTGCTTTGTCGTGCTGTTCGCTGACCACGGCCGCATCTGCACTTTGTTCCATGGCTGTTGCCATAGTCTGGTTGAACGAAATGGCGAGCGGGGCCGGGAAGAAAGTTGTCAATAAATAAAACAGGGTTTTCTTCACAGGATCGTTGCACTTGATGTGCGCCATCTCATGGAGGCGAATAATCGCAAATTCCTCGCCGCTAATCTGATCGAGTAAAGCACTGGTAATATAGCAGTCAGGGTTTTTGATGCCGGCGGTAAACGCGGCTGCAGTGTTGGTATCTAGTATTCGTACACCGTCTGGTCCAGGTCTCGACATTGCGGATAGCGTGCGAATGGTATTGCTCGATCTTACCACCCGAATGTATGCCCGTAGTGCCATCAAGAGTGCCAATCCCAACATGATTGATACGAAGTAGCCGTGCCAACTGTCCAGAGCAAACTCCGTTGGGTGGTGCCAGTGAACGAATTGACTGCCTGCAAAACTAGAAACACTCGGTGAGCTTAAAAGCATAACGATTGCTGACGACAATACTCCGATCAGCCAGGGTGAGCACACCAATATCCATAAACCAATTTGCCGCGATTCGGCTGACAGTCTATGAAAGTCAATGGAGCGACAATAAAAAGCGAGGCTCACCAGCGCAATAACGGCAACCGCACTCAGAACAATGATAGAGAACGCATTCAACATGAAGCCGAGAAATCCAGTAATCATGACTTCGATCCTTGAACCAGATTTCTGGTTTCGTATTCTCGGATCGTAGATTCCAACTCACTGAGTTGTTGATCATCGAGTTCACTGGATACGGATACGAAAGCAGCCAATAAGTTGTCTTCATCGGAGCTCACAAAATCCTGAGTTACCGTGAGGATGAGTTGACTTATAAATGCTTTACGGGAGCTTGCGGCTGAATAATGAAAGGCATGGCCAATTTTTATGCGATTGAGTAGCCCCTTTTTAAAAAGGCGGTCCAGTGTAGTTTGAATTGTATTGAGCGAGCCGCCACGCTGCTTGGAAAAATATTCGTGAACTTGCTTGGCATCGGCGCTGGATACAGTCCAGAAATAGTTAAGCACCAGTTTCTCAAGTTCGCCCAGAATCATGATCACTTCCGCCAGAAATAAAGGGGAAACAATGCTTGCACGCTAAAAACCGACTGTCAATCGGTTTTTACAAATGATATTGGAGCCAATTGGGTTAAATCTCTGTGGCTCGAGGTTAGGGAGCGATTCGCATCCAACCGAGTGAATACGACGCAGAATGTTATGGCTCGAAACTAGAAAATTGCTCGGCCCAGAAGAGGGTGAGTATGAAGTATTCGAAGCGGTAGCTTCGATTCATACGAACGCCGTCGATTGAAAATCGGCGGCTGGGTAGTCCTCTGTGGCTCGAAGCCACCGAGAAACCGGTCTTGTAAAAAGAGAGTTACAGCAAGATATATGGTGCCCAGAAGAGGACTTGAACATTATTTATAGGCTATTGAAATTGTTGTATATTAATATCTAGTTCCTATGTATATTATCTACATTCTTATCTACCGAGATAAGCATAGGGTGTAACAAATGAACCTTTCCTTGAAATACCTTAAAAACAATAACGGCAGTTGGTACTACCAAAGGCGTTGGCCGCGAGCACTTGAAGATCACCCCCAGATCAGAACAAAACAATACTCTAAACCGCTCGGTGTCTCACCCGATGCTGACGAATCTACCCTTACAGCAGCGTGGACACGCATACATAGCGTGTTTGAAGACTATGTGTCGCTGCTGCTGTTGGTGAATACAGACGCGATTAGCGCAAAAAAGGAGGAGAGGTTAGCAAACGCACTGTTAGAGGCTAATGGCTTAAAGTCAGGAATTTTTTGTCCTTCACCACTGCTTACAGATCAGCAAAATGACGCGCTCATCAATGACGCTCACCATCATGTAGACAGTCTAGGCTTGTTTGACGATCGTGAAAGAGCGCGATCATCACCACAGTTAAATGTCCTCGATCGAGCTTGGAAAATGCTCAGCGTTCCACCTGACACTAGTGCGCAATCAATACTTGTGCTTACTGATTGTTGGGAAGCGTATCTATGTCAAAAAGAGTATGACCCTGCAAGTCGAGCCGCAAAGAAGCCGCTAGCTCGATGGCGTAAGTATGTCGAGTTAGTTGGTGACCAAGTTGTAACTCAGGAATTTATTAACACCTCTCTTAGAACCTACGCAGAACAGCGCCGTGGTGTTGTGAAGCCAAGTTCTGTAGAACGAGAATTAAAAACAATCTGTCCAATCTTGCGTGCAGGCATAGAGACGTACGACCTTCCGATAGTTGTCAAGAAGCCGCGCATAGCGGGAAGCACTGACTTTACTGAGCGCTACGTGCTTACGCCAGACGAACAGCTTAAATTACTAAATGTGATAGCTGATAAGACTGTGCGATCGTACGAACCTTGGAAAGAAGCAGCCATACTCCTCATGCTGCAGACAGGGTGCAACACGTCTGAGCTACAAAGGTTGGAAAGCAGAAATGTCCATTTAGAAGGCGACATCCCCTATATTGTGATTACTGGCAAAACAAAGACTAAAGAGCGGGAACGCGTTCTACCTCTTGTAGTCAAGGTTGAACGTCTTATAGAGCTATTGGACAAACTCGGGGATGGCAGTGGGATAGCCTTAGGTGGTGAAGTTGCTAAGAAAGACGAATCAAACCTATCTCATCAATTTAAGACCGTGTTGAAAAATGTTAACCCAGAAGCAACAGCTTACAGTTTGCGACATGCAATGAAGAATAATGCACTTGCGGCAGGGGTAGACAGTGCTATGACTGCGCTTATAGGAGGATGGTCAAGTCAGCTAGGAGTAAATCCAATTCAACAACAGTACGGCTCGGCAGGCCGTCTTTATCCAAAGACTTTAGAAAGATTACAAAAGGCAATGATCAAAATTAATTCGCACATGATACAGCCTAGTAGAGATAATGTTGTTCAGCTAAGACAGGGCTAAGATATAGGCGGATGGGCAAGCAGCGTGTCAGACAGATATGGCTCGCCTGCTGATATTAAAATTAAGCAGCGTTATTTGTTGCAGAGTGTTGATGCGCCTAGTGGTGTTGATTGGGGTTAGTCAAAAACCGCGTGTTCTAAGAGTGAATCAACACATGAATCATCTCATGATTAGTATCCTGCCTCTTTGACTTTCTAGCCGCACGAGGCATGCATCGAAATGTCATTTATAAGTAGCGCGATAAGTTTATAGGAGATAAAAATAATGATTTCAATCGGAGATATGGCGCAGTTGATTGCTGCGATTGGTGTAATCCTTTCAATGTTAAATGTAGCGCGACAGATTAAAAACAATACTAAGCAGGCCATTTTAACAAATTGGGGCGTTTTGTCAGAGCGGTATATGTCCGTGTATCGCCAAGGTGCTAATCTAGAATTTGCAGATGTAATAGTCCGAGGACATGAAAACTATGACGAATTAACTAATAGTGAAAAAATAGCATTTGGCTTTTTTCTAGAAAACGCGTGTATCGCCAATGAAGGCGCACTGGTTATGAGTAAAGACGTGCATAGAGATGACGACTCCATGGTGGAATTGTTTAACCGTCATATACGATGGCACATTGGCAGCAAAGGAGGACGCAGGTGGTTTGAAGAGTTTGAAAGACAAAGAGCGTTTCCTAGCGATCTTTCAAAAGCGATACATTTAGCAATAGCTAATAGTGATTAGAAATACCTGCTAATGGTCAATGCATCCAACGCCCACGCTTCGCTTGATGCATCAAAAAATTGAAACTTATACTAGCTGACATACACGGACGGCACATGAGGAATAGATTGCTACCTTCATCGTTTGATCACAACTTTGATGGCCACCCCGCCTCACTGTGGTTATTCGGCTTGATTACTACCGTTACGTTAGGGCGCAGCCTAACCCACATATTTTTGC
>JAQBSZ010000082.1 GCA_027623555.1 Pseudomonadota bacterium
GGCAGTTGCCGTGTAGACGTAGTTTGATCAGGGTATTTGTGGATTTAGAGAGTTAACTTGTCGATACCTTTATTAGTGTTGCTGCTTGGTTCGGACTGTAGCCCCGATGGGTCTAGTTCGGTCAACGACGAGACACGGTGGGACTAATTGGGATCAGGCCAAAAATACAGCAGTTTATAGCCCAGAAGAATGACTTCTCCTGCAAATAGCAAACGAAGAAGCTTGTTATCAATACAACTGTTTTGGCAGGTTAAATTATTGGATCCGCTATTGAGAGTGGTGAAATTGAGTCAACCCGAGTAGCATTTCGCTATGAAAATCTACCCGGTAGTCTTTCTCAGCGTGTTACTGCTTGCCTGTGGTGAAAACACAGTCATGCTACCAATTGAGGAATCGTTTGTTGAAACTGCAGGCGCAACCGCAAGTTTCAATTTCCGCAATGGAGAAATGCGCGAGATGCTTCTGACACGGGCTGAAGAAGTGGGCGTGAATGTCTGGATGATCGATGAAAGATCGATCGGCTATTATCTGGCTGACGGCGATAAGATCGACGATATCGTGACCTATGTGTATGCAGTGTTCTGGGTGAATAACTAGCCAATGTAAATAGGTGAATAGAAGAATCTCCCAATATACGGCTCGATGGTTTCGCTAATACGCCAACTGCTAAAAATTAGGGACTTATCTGCTCACGGCAGTCTCTGGTAGATTCAAGAGATTGATGCCGAATCACAGGTCGGCTTCGATCTGATTCAAGAATAGTTCAGCACACCGATTATGGGGTATGATGCCCGGCAGCACTCACCCAGGAATCTTTCAACTATGCAGGCACCAGAATCAGCTTTCCGCTTGTTTGGAAAGGTCCTGTCCAGGCGAAGATCGAGCAAGCTGGTCATTACTGCGCTCTTCCTCGGAGCGCTATGTTCTTCCAGTTCCGCACAGAATGACGGTGAATGGATCAGCCTGTTCAATGGCGAGAACCTGGACAACTGGATTCCCAAATTTACCGGCTTCGAGCTCGGCGAGAATTACCGCAACACATTCCGGGTAGAAGACGGCTACCTGACCGTGTCCTATGATGAATGGCCAACCTTTAACAGTGAGTTCGGCCACTTGTATTACGACCAGGTTTTCTCACATTACCTGCTGCGTGTTGAATACCGTTTTATTGGCGACCAGGTTAATGATGGACCGGGCTGGGCATTTCGCAACAACGGCTTGATGCTACACAGTCAGGACCCGCGGAGTATGACAATAGACCAGGAATTTCCGGTTTCGATTGAAGCGCAGCTACTCGGAGGCAATGGCAGTACTGATCGACAAACTGCCAATGTGTGTACACCGGGAACCCATGCAGTATTCGGGGGAGAACTCGTTACCCGGCATTGCACGAACTCAATCTCGGCAACCTATCACGGTGACCAGTGGGTGACTGCCGAGTTTGAAGTGCGTGGTCACCAGTCCATGGTGTTTCGGGCCAATGGCGAGACAGTATTCGAACTCGAACACCCACAATTGGATCCGACCGACCCCGATGCCCAGGCGCTCCTTGCCGAAGGTGCTCCCCTCATGCTCGAAGCTGGCTTCATCACTATCCAGGCCGAAAGCCACCCTACTCAGTTCAGGAAGATCGAATTGCTGCCTCTCACACCGTAGCAACGACGCGACAATTCCCATAGAGGACACCCCGGTACAATCAGAGTATTCGACGCCGGCTAATATCTCCATTCACGCCGCTTCGATCACAAATCTGCAACACCTTACGCTCCTGTTACATCCAGCAGATTGGCCAGTGCATTGAGCCCGGATATTACCGCACCTTCCTGCCAGCCCGGCAGGTAGGTCAGATGATCACCGGCGAACAGAAACGGACCGTCCGGTTGTTGCAGGACACTGGATGGAGAAGACACCGACCATCCGCCTAGCGTGTAGGGCACCTTGCTCCAGGCAACCGAGATTCCACGACTGAGATTGCTTCGATATTGCGGGTGTATTTTCTCACCTCCGGCCAGTGCCAATTCTATCCGCTCATTCGTAGACAGGCTGGCGAAATAGTCGGCGTTGGAACCACCAAACAGATACGATCCCACGATGATGCCCTGCTCCTGCCCGAAGCCCCCGGAGGGATACCACAACTGCAGGATGTTGGGATCGGTCCAGGAAATGCCTCCATAGATTTGATCTTCCCGTTCCCAGAATCGGGTCGACTGAAAGGCAATCTTGGTCGGGCCGGCATATTGCACCTGTTGAATCGCATTGATTGCCGCGGCGCTGAAGTCATTCGGAATATTGCGCAGCACGCTGGGTGGAATGGTGACAATGGCATAGTCGACTTCGATGGTACCTTCCTGTTCACCTACGCGACCCTCCAGCAGAACACCGTTTGCTGAGCGTCGGATCGCCGTGACTTCGGCGTTGTAATAGATCTCGTCTTGCAGTGTGCTGGCGAAGGCATTGGGAATTCGATCCATGCCGCCGACCGGCTGCATCATCGTCGCCGCCTGATTGTAGGTCTCGACAAAACTCGGAACAAAAGGAACATCGGAGTTATACAGAAAATCATCTGGATTCAGGGGAGTAATTGCCTGCGCCGGACTCAGCCCACCACTGCCTGGAGTAATCCCACTTCGCGTTGAGCCGATGAATTGATTGTTCACGGTGAGGTCGCCATAGTCCCTGAGCACTTCCAGGACCGAGGCACGTTCATCGAAGCTGAGCTCTGAGTCCAGTGCACTGGCATTGATCGCCTTCGCCAACAGCTCGGCGATGTTCCCTCTTAGCGCCGTTATGACTTCTCTTGCTCGGACCGGCTGACCACCGAAGGCCGCTGAGCTGTGAATGTAGGCACCGCGATTATCATTTACAAACGCCTGCAACGGCACGCCAAGCTCGCTACAGTAACTCAGAAGATTGCTGTGATGCTGTGAGATCCGTGCCGGCCCGGCATTGAAGTAGAGTTCGTCCTCGTTATCGAAGCTGCAACTCTGCTGGCTATCATTCTCCTGGACCAGCGATCCTGAGCGGATAGTGTGATTGCGCCCACCTGGCCTGTCCCGGGCCTCGATGACGAACAGCGGGTATCCCGCCTTCTTGAGTTCATAGGCCACAGTCAGCCCGGAGATGCCTGCACCCAGTACCGCGATTGTCGGCAGGGCTTCATTCAGAAACTGTTGGGAAGCGGCTCGCCAGCGCTGTTTGTTGACAGCGGCTTGCGCGTCACCTGGAACCAGTAGACCCATGGAGAGCATGGCTCGATAGACCGCTGCCGTGCTGCCAAGCGCGCCGACGTTGTAGAGAAATTCTCGACGGCTCTGTTTTCCAGGCTTGTTCTTCATCACGGCGCAACTGTAGAAACTAAGGATACAAACAGATGAATGGAGTTTCTGCTCCAGCAGTTCGGTGGAGCATAGTCACTGAGATAAACAGAATGGGTTCGGAGCAGAGAAGCGCTTTCTCGCTCCAAACCCATTTTGGGTGTTGCGGCACTACTTCAGATTGGAATAGTCCGTTGTGCTCATCATGTAGGATTCGATGGACACAGAGACTGGGTACTTCTCACGCAGGGCTGCCCATGCCGGATCGGCGGCGAATCCAGCCCAGACTTGCTGGCGATGGGCGCGATCGCGATAGGCTAACATCCAGACCAGGGTATTGGGATCGTCCAGGCGTTGCCATACGGCGACTACTTCAGCGCCGTGCTTCTCGAAAATGGCGACTTCTTCTTCACGGAAGCGCTGATGCAGATCATCGATTCCATTTTTTCCATCTACCGCGGCCGCTGCAGTGTACATGCGCAGTTCGAAGCAGCGCGCACTTGAACCAACATTCTTGGAAAATTCAGCCGACAGGTCCCCGGCAGGTCCGCAGGGCTGTGGTGCCTCTCCGGCTGTTGACAAGTTGACGAAGCCTAAACTCATGATGATTGTTAGGAATATTCTTCTCATTACTTTCTCCTATATATTGCGTGCAGGTGCTACGCAGAAAAATGGTTGTCTTTTAGTGAATCTATTTTCTATAAAGAATGACAAACTTATTGGTCCGACCCTGAATTGAAGGATCGAAGACACTGTTGTTCAGTGGATCATCGGCATTCACATGCAGATTGGAAGATCGCGACTCGCTCAGGCCGGCCGCGCGTGCCATCCTGCTCACGATGCCATCACCGATTCGGTGCAGTGTGCCACCGACTTCAGGACCGGCACTGGTTTCTGCATTGTGATCGACGGCCAGAAATACGCCACCGGGTTTCAGCACTCGGGCGATTTCTGCGAACGATCCTGCGGGATCACCCAATGTGACATTCTCCGCTGGCGCGAACCAGAGCTCGTGCGGGCCGAGTATCCAGGTAACCATGTCAACAGAATTATCCGCCGCGTCCAGTGCATCGAAATTGGTTTTGCTCAGGCGTACATTTGGCAAGCGGTTGCCAGCCAATCTCTGCGTTACGCCTTCACCGAAAAATCCATCGAAAGCAGGAGGGTTCTGCATGATGACGCTGCCATTGGGTCCAACGGCCCTGCTCAAAATCTCCGTGTAATAGCCAGTGCCAGCCTCAAGCTCCAGCACTGTCATACCTGCCTCGATACCGGCGAAGGCGAGTACCTCTAAAGGCATGCGGCGCCCGTCATCAGCCATGTCTGCACCTGGCCGAGCACTGTGATTCAGGGCATTGGCAACCAGGTCGGCAGAGCTTTCTGCGGCAGAGGCGGATAGGTTAAGAATCAGCAGACTGCTGGCTGCTGCTGTTAGTAGTAAGTGTTTCAGATGGTTCATCAGTTACTCCTGCCAATGGTATGGCGTATTTGCGTCTTCAATAGGGCTTGTTCTAGGGAGCCTCTGAACAAGTATATGGCCGCTCTGCGGGAGTCTGTCGCGCTTTGCCGCTAGGCGGCGTGCGCAGGCAATGGC
>JAQBSZ010000014.1 GCA_027623555.1 Pseudomonadota bacterium
TCTTTGCGAGGCGGAGATTATGTACCTTGGCCGCAAAGGCTTCAGAGACGTAAGGCCTAACGAAACATCTAAAGCGTCTCAGTACTACCCAACAAGCAAGTTCATAAAGCTATTTAGCTCATCGCTTTATTCCACCTATGGTGACTTCAGTGACTATGAGCCTCTTAAGTTTGACCGCTTTGAGGCTGCAGACATGCCCTCAGCAACAACGGTCAAAGAATGGCAGCGAATATTGACGCGTTATAACGAGTTCATGCTTGACCATACATGGGCAATGAAGAACCCAAGTAGTCGCAGTCTTAAGGACTTTGCAGGGAGAAGTGGGCGTATTAACAACTATTATCAAAACCTTGTTAATAGACGTATTCCGTTACGGACCAGTACGCTTATTGACGGAGAAGCAATAGTAGAGCCTGACTTCTCTTGTAATCATCTTCGTATGGCTTCGTACATTGTCGGTGAAGAGCTACCTGCCGATCCTTACAGTGACATTGCCAAAGAAACAGGTTTATCCAGAGACAAGATTAAAACAGTTATTACCAAATGCTTTGGTGCAGTAACCGCAGGACGCTCTAAAGGTAAGCTGATAAGGGATGCTAGCTTAGATAAAAGGTCACCAATGGGCGTTGATGACTTTAAAGCCATACTGTCATCCATCGAAGGCAATTATCCTTGGGTAACAAGACGTAAGCTATTCTTTAATGACGTTGGCACGCGCATGCAGTGGCTAGAAGGTGAAATTGCGTTAAAGATGCTGCAATGGGCTACAGAAGAGCAAATACCGTTACTTGCAGTACATGATGCTTTTGCCGTTAGAGACATCGATGGCTCTAACACCAATAAAAGGATGCTAGAGGTGTGGAAAGAGGTAGTAGAAAGGGCTAAGAACGATAGGTTCTTAGAAGCTACACAGTACACAGTCGCAATAGCTCTTGAGCGTAAGAAGGCTCTTAAGGCGCTGAAGGCTGGAGAGACTCTGCAGGTGCTTTAGCACTAGCATGTACACTAAACGCTATAGCAGTCACGCAAGACAGCGCGGAGTGAGCTAGGGAATCTATATTTCATTTTCTCTAATATGGGCATCACTAAGTCTATTGGTTTAAATGCTTCTCAAACCACGCGAGTCGCGCTGCGTTCGCAATCTTAGCGTTCTCACCACCGAAACCGTGTTTCCCGCCACTTATAACAATCAGTTCCGACGGTACGTCAAACTTCTTGAGCGTTGCCAACATTGCATGCGAATGTGTCACATGCACTAATGGATCAGCATCTCCGTGGATCAGCAATACCGGTGGATCGTTGCTATCAACATGCGTAATTGGCGACATCATCGGAATCATCGCTTCGTCATAATCCAGAGCCGGAAATCGTTGCATTAATTCGTCTTGCTCGACTTCATTAATTATTCCCTGTGCCTCTGCTTGATCCGATCTGAAATCTACTGGCGGGAAATACGCCACTATCGTAGCTACCGTATTATCCTGCTGCATTACCGGATTGCGCGCGTCAGCCTTTCCGCTGTCTGAATTTAGACCAACCATGAGAGACAGATGACCGCCTGCACTTCCTCCGGTTAAACCGATTCGATGGCTATCTATCTGATAGGTGTCGGCATTTGCCTTAATGTGCCTTACGGCCATATCGACATCCGAATATGCGTCGGGCACTTTATATAGCGGGGCACTTCCGTGATAGACAGGAATCATTGTAAAACCTGCTTCCAACATATCGGCAAATTGGTTTGCTCTAGTTTCTGGCGCGCCCCACGAGGAATACCATCCGCCACTCATCATAAAGACTATTGCTGCTCCGTTTGCATTCTCTGGCTGTAAAACATCGTAAGTTAGCGCCATGCCATCTTTTCGCCCATAGATGACATCACTTATGTAAGATACTTCAGCTGCGTTAACAGCCTCCGTTAGAATCATGCAAAATCCACTTGCGAGTATTAACACTTTTCCTATACTTTTCTTCATTGCCTACTTCTCCCGAGATTCTAATATTTACTCGATCTGCTAATTGCTAATTTTGAGGGTTGTGTTCAAAAGCTGGTAGCTCTTCTCGTACAGCATCCCAGTGCCGAGCTGAAGATTTCCAAATACTAGCGTTAACCGTCACCCATGACGAGTCATCAAGACTCCCTGCTTTTATCAGTTTAATACCTTCCCAACCCTCAAGACCAACTACTACGCTCATGACCGGCGAACCGCAGTTTTCGCAGAACCCTCTATTCACTGTTGCCCCATCAGTGCCCACAACTGAATAGTATTTAAGCGTTCCTTTGACCGTCAGGCTAGATTCAGGAATGGCTATGATTGTCGCCTTGCCTGAGCCTGTCGACTTCTGACAGTCTAAGCAATGGCAATGCATTGCTGTGACCACAGCGTCCTGCTCTAGTCCGTACGATATAGCGCCACACAGGCAGCCTCCAGTATGTGTAGTCATAGCATCTTTCCATTCAGCAGTTTAGATTAGGCTAGAAGGCAACTTTGCTTGTAGTGCAAAGTAAATAGCGATGAATAGCCCCCAATTTACTGGATCAATTCGATAACAGGCAAGTGAAATCAGCCTATTAAATGTCTGCGCAGGTACGGCAACAATCTCCAACGCCATCCAACCACCCCCGCCCTTGTTATGATGCCACCCTTGCTTTTATCTACATTTTTATCTACAAAAGGGTTTCGCGGGAATTAGATAGGGCTGAAAAGCCTGTATATAAAGCGTCTTTTGGGGAGTTACAGAAGTGATGGTGCCCAGAAGAGGACTTGAACCTCCACGACCTTTCGATCACTAGCACCTGAAGCTAGCGCGTCTACCAATTCCGCCATCTGGGCATTTCGATCTACTGAATACTCAGCAGAGTTACTACAATAACTTACGAATCAGCAGCCTGTCGGCTGCAGTCTACCAATTCCCCCAGCCACCAATCACAGATTGGTGTCGTTCGAGCCGCGCTGAAAGCTGTCGCTTTCAAAACGCTTGCTCTCATCCAGCCACCAATCATAGATTGGTGGCGTTCGCCTGCGCGCAAAGCTGTCGCTTCGCATACTACGCTTGGCTCACCCAAGAGCAGGGGAGCGGAACTCTAACCAGAGAGCCAGAATCTGTCAACTATCTCCGCAATATCGCAGACATTGTAATATTTGGAGTGTATACTCCGCCCAAATCTATGCCCTCCCGTACGTCCAAACCACGAAACTCCACCGAATCCTTTGCCAAACGCGAAGAGAGTTCCTATTCCCATGAGATACCCAGCCGGGACCAGATAATTCAACATCTGGAGAAGGTTGGAAAGCCGGTCGCCCATGACAAGCTCTGCAAACAACTGCACCTGAAGGCTGAAGAGGAGATCGAAGGCTTGCGCCGCCGGCTCATCGCCATGAGCAGGGATGGGCAGTTGATCAGCAATCGTCGCGGTGTCTATGGGCTGGCTGCCCATATGGATCTCATCAAGGGGCGCGTTCAGGGTATTAAGGAAGGCTATGGATTCTTCGTTCCTGACGATGGCTCCGGTGATTTTTTCCTGAATGTCCGAGAAATGGAAAGACTGTTCGATGGCGATACGGTGCTGGCCAGGTTCACTGGTTTAGACAGTCGTGGTCGTAAGGAAGGCACAATTGTCGAGATATTGCAGCGGCGTTTCACGGAAATTGTGGGTCGATTCTACAGTGAACATGGATTAGGAATAGTAGTCCCTGACAGCAAGCGAATTACCCACGAGATTCTAATTCCCCAGCAGCACGTTGGAAACGCCAGGGATGGTCAATTCGTTGTTGCCGAAATAATTGAGTATCCAGCACGACGCCGCAAAGCCATCGCCCGCATCGTCGAAGTGTTAGGTGATGTTTCAACGCCGGGGCTCGAGATCGACATTGCGGTGCGCAGCCACGACATTCCACATCAATGGCCAGCGCAGGTAAATAAGGAAACTTCCAACCTGCCGGCAGAGGTTTCGCAGCAAGATCACGAGGGGCGATTTGATCTGCGAGACGTCCCGTTTGTCACTATCGATGGTGAAGATGCCAAGGATTTCGATGATGCCGTATTTACTCATCGACACCAGCGCGGCAACTGGACGCTCTACGTGGCGATTGCCGATGTCTCGCACTATGTGTCCATTAATAGCGCTCTCAATGAAGAGGCAATAAACAGAGGCACTTCGGTTTATTTTCCCGGTCACGTAATCCCGATGTTGCCCGAACAGCTTTCCAATGGACTCTGTTCGTTAAAACCCCGAGTCGACCGGCTCGCGATGGTTTGTGAGATGGAAATTTCCGCCACAGGTGAAATGACAGACTACTCATTCTACGAAGCCGTCATTCATTCCCATGCGCGACTGACCTATTCTGAAGTCGCGGACATCGTCCAGGTGCCCCAGACGGATGCGCAACAGAATTTGCAATCCAGGCAAAGAGACCGCCACTCTAGAGTCTTGCCTCATCTGGAAAATCTCTACTCGCTTTTTCAGGCTTTGCATGAAAACAGAAAACGCCAGGGTGCGATGGATTTTGAATCCACAGAGACTCGCATCGTGTTTGGGGAAGACAGGAAGATCCGCGAGATTGTTCCTGTTGAACGCACCGATGCCCACAGATTGATCGAAGAATGCATGCTCAGCGCCAATGTCGCCACAGCCCAATTGCTGGAAGAATCGAAAATACCGGCGCTCTACCGTGTGCATGCGGGCCCGAACCCGGACAAGCTGGTGAATCTCCGGGAATTTCTAGGTGGCCTCGGCCTGTATCTCGGCGGCGGAGAAGAACCTTCTACTTCAGACTACCAGCAGGTACTTCAAGTCGTGACAGGACGTCCGGACCGGCACTTGCTACAGACGATGCTGATTCGCTCGATGATGCAGGCGATTTATCAACCGGAAAACCTTGGGCATTTTGGCCTCGGATTCCCAGCTTATACCCACTTCACTTCGCCTATTCGACGCTACCCGGATTTACTGGTACATCGTGCGATACGCTTTCTCATCAGAAATCGCGCGGGTGTACATGTGAAGAAACATGCTGCGGCTGGGCCGTTAGCCCAGAATGAAATCTACCCCTACAACAAATCGGAGATGGAAAACTTCGGCGTAATCTGTTCGGTTGCAGAACGACGTGCTGATGCTGCCAGTTACAGTGTCATCGATTGGTTGAAGTGTGAATACATGCAAGATCATGTTGGCAGTGAATTTGAAGGCACGATTTCCTCTGTCACCAGTTTTGGCCTGTTTGTCGAGTTGCGTGATGTCTATATCGAAGGACTGGTGCACATCACGGCATTGAGTAACGATTATTACCACTTCGATCCGATACGTCATTGCCTGGAAGGAGAGCGCCGGCATAACATTTATCGGCTGGGCGATAGCGTCCAGGTAAAGGTTGTGAGAGTCGATCTCGATGAGAAGAAGATCGATCTGCAAATGATTGCCAGTAACTCTTCTACCGCTCCATCGAAAGCGGGCAGGCGCAACAAGCAGAAAGACACTGGGCGAAAAGCACACAGCAGCCCAGCTGATGCGCGCACAAAAAGAACGGGTAAGAAAAAGAAAGACAGGAAACCGGGAGAGAAAAAAGGAAAACCAGTCGCGAGGAAGTCCTCCGCAAGTTCTCCAAAGAAGCAGGCTGCCCCCAAGAAGGGCAGTAAGAAAACTGCAGCGAAACCACCCGGGAAAACGCCACAAAATAACAAGAGAAGGCGAACACGCGGTGACCGATAAACAGGATCTGATCATCGGAATTCATGCCGTGTCGGAACTGCTTAAACAGGGCGCCGGAGCAGTCAACCGGGTGATGTTCCAGTCCGGCCGCAAGGACAACCGCCTGCAGGAGTTGCGGCGAGTGGCAAGAAAGGCCGGTATCACCATAGAAGAACTTGGCAAAGATGAAATGGACCGGCAGGTCGCTGGAGTGCATCAGGGTGTGGCTGCCGTGGTTGAAGGTGAAAAAAGAGCGCTGGATGAGAAGGCACTGTTTCAATTGTTAAAGGAGTTGCAGACTGATCCGCTGCTGTTAATCCTGGATGAAGTAACCGATCCCCATAACCTTGGTGCCTGCCTGCGTACCGCCGATGCCGCCGGTGTCCATGCGGTAATCATTCCCAAGGATCGTTCAGCAAGCCTGAATGCAACAGTCAGAAAGGTAGCTAGCGGCGCCGCCGAATCGGTAGACCTGGTAACAGTCACCAACCTGGCGCGCTGTCTGCAACAACTAAAAGAACAGGGCATCTGGCTGGTGGGCACGGACGACCAGTCGGAAACCTCTCTGTATCAGCAGGAACTGACCGGTCCGCTGGCCCTGGTCATGGGCTCTGAAGGATCCGGATTGCGACGCCTGACCCGGGAAATGTGCGATTATCTGGTGGCAATCCCGATGGCCGGAGCGCTCAGCAGCCTCAATGTGTCCGTGGCTACTGGCGTCGCGCTATTCGAAGCCGTCCGCCAGCGGCAAATTTAGACCCGGGTGGCGTAGCGCAGGGTTGCGGAGCGGGGATTGGGTACCTGGCAGTACCGGATTGTTACTTGCATAACCGCTCCGGTTTCACTAGAATCCCCGCTCTTTATCGGTAGGGCCAGGCTCTACCCCACATAACTCCTTGTCTCACCACGCACGCCAGTGTTTGCTGGGAGACCAAAACCTTAAGGAGTCTCTATGAGACACTATGAAGTAGTATTCCTCGTGCATCCGGACCAGTCTGAGCAGGTCCCGGGGATGATTGAGCGCTATTCCCAGTTGATGAATGATAGCGGTGGCAAGATACACCGTATGGAAGACTGGGGGCGTCGTCAGCTTTCTTATCCAATCAATAAAATCCACAAGGCCCACTATGTGATGATGAACATAGAGTGTGGAGGTGAGACACTTACAGAACTGACTACACTGTTCCGCTATAACGATGCGGTCTTGCGAAACCTTGTTATCAAATGCAAAGAAGCCGTTACCGAAGAATCCCTGATCCTGAAGGGTGAGCGAGAAGGCAAGGAGCGCAAGGCGCGCGCCGAAGCCAAGCGCAAGATCGAAGACGACGCGGCGGCAGCCGCGGCGGCAGCCATAACTGACGATGTAGAGCTCGATCCCGGTTCCCTGATGGAGGGAGCAGATTCAGATGAGGATGAGGACAGCGACATCGAGACAGCAGCTGAAGAAAATTCGGAATCCGCTGCAGACCTTTCAGAGGATGCTCAGGATTCCAGTGAAGAAGAGTCTGAAAAAGAATAATCTTCACAACAATCTCATAGAACAGGAACACAATTATGGCTCGTTACTTTCGTCGGCGTAAATTCTGTAAATTTACGCAAGAAGGCACAAAAGAAATTGACTACAAGGATCTGGAAACCTTGAAAGCCTATGTATCTGAAACCGGGAAAATCGTTCCCAGTAGGATCACGGGCACCAAGGCACGCTATCAGCGTCAGTTGGCAACGGCAATCAAGAGAGCAAGATTTCTGGCACTCATTCCTTACACGGATAGTCACCTGGTTTAATAGGCAAGAAATAAGCTGTCCAGCTGATTTCCAGAGGTAAACATGCGCGCCCCTACTGAATTTGTGCCAGATAATGCAAATTAAAGAGAGTGCGGAAGCTCCGTCATTCGGGTAACTGGCATAGCAACTCACACTATTCGGAGAGGTAAACATGCGCGGCCTTGCTGAATTTGTAATGAAGGGCAGGAAGCAGGCGATTCTGGCAGTTGCCTTGATTGGCCTGATCCCGCTGGTTAATTTACTGAACCCGGTTGTTGTTGGTTTGGTAATTTTGCGCAAGGGCGTGCGTGAAGGCGCCATCCTATTTGCCTGGGCGATTCTACCGATAGGTGCCTGGGCAATAGTGGGGGATATCGTTCCGCTGATTATGCTAATTGGCATCAGCGGTCTGGCATGTCTGCTGAGAGAATCAGAGTCCTGGGAATTTACGCTGTTAGCCTCAATTGTTATTGGCGTGAGTATGGAGCTCTATCTTCGCTTACAACCAGCGGTGCTGGACGTGGTGTTCCAACAGCTGGAACTTTATTTGCAGACCAACAACCTGCAGGGAATGCAGCTAGAAGATTTGCGGGAAACCCTGACCAGCTTCATCGGTGCGGTCTATATGTTTCTGGCCATCATGTTATTGATGTTGGCGCGCTGGATGCAGGCGGCTTTGTATAATCCAGGCGGATTTCAGAGTGAATTTTACCGCCTGCGAATAGAACGGAAGGTAGCGTTAATTCTGTTAGGGTTGATGTTACTGGCAAGTTTCCAGGTGGTAATCCCTCAATCCTGGATGTTGTATTTGATTTTGCCATTGCTGGTTTCCGGGTTGGCACTGATACATGCAGTGGTCGCAAAGAAGAAGTTAGCAACCATGTGGTTAGTAGCGCTTTACGCAGTAATGATGTTCCCTGTGGTATTACAAGTGATTGCACTGCTGGCGCTGGTCGACAGTTGGTATGATTTTCGAGCACGATTGCAGCAGTCATAAAATTGGCAATAATGTCGCGTCGTGTAATGAATAAGACGTGAGGATACGAGGAAAGAAGCATGAACGTAATCTTGCTGGAAAAGATTGGCAAACTTGGTGAAATTGGCGATACCGCCAAGGTGAAGTCGGGTTATGCCAGGAACTTTTTGTTCCCCCAGGGCAAGGCCATTCCTGCCACAAAAACCAACCTGACGGATTTTGAGCAGCGCAGATCTGAATTAATGGCGGCACACAATGCCCGGGTCGCCGAAGCACAGGGCAGGGCTGACAAGGTTAAAGGTGCCAGACTGACTATCGAAGTGAATGCCAGCGAAGAAGGAAAATTGTTCGGCTCTGTTGGAACCAGGGACATAGCGGAAGCATTGAATGCCATAGCCGGCTCTGATATTTCCAAGAGTGAGGTGTTGATGCCGAACGGAATCATCCGGGAGCTGGGAGCTTACGAGCTAGTCCTGGATCTTGGAAACGATGTTCACACAAGTATTAATGTCGCCGTGGTTGGCCTTAAGTCTGCAGCCGGCGTGAGCGATGACGGCAGTATTATTGAGGAGATCGATGAGGCTGCCGCAGAAGCAGAAGCGGCTGAACACAGTGAAGTTTCCACCGCTGATAGCAACAAGGCCGCTGCTGATTCCTGAATAGTAAAGTAGCGGGTCATTGCTTGACCTGCTTACGTGCATGAAGCACCATCTGTTAACCAGCATGGTGCTTTTTTTTATCCAATCTTTGTAGTTTATGACTGAATCATTCGAAGCCAGCGGACACCCAAATCCGGACAAGAAGGCAAGCAACCTGACGGCTCTCAAGGTCCCGCCTCATTCTGTGGAAGCCGAGCAGGCGGTGCTCGGTGGTCTGATGATCGACAATCGGGAATGGGATAATATTGCCGACCTGTTGTTACCCCAAGACTTTTATCGACCGGAACATCAGCTCATCTACAAGGTGATGATGCAGCAGAGTGAAGTCAACAGCCCCATCGATGTGGTGACACTGACTGAGTCACTGGACAGTCTCAATGAACTGGATCTTGCCGGTGGCACCGACTATCTGACAGAGCTGGTGGGGAATGCCCGTGGTACCGCTAACATGACCACCTACGCTGACATCATTCGCGAGCGGGCTGTGCTGCGTCGGCTGATATCTGTAGCCCATAATATTGCCAATAGTGGTTACAACCCGGCAGGCAAGAAGGCTGAGGTCATTCTCGATGAGGCCGAGGCGCAAGTGTTTAATGTCAATGATGAGCGAGCCAAGGGAGCTGGCCCGGTTCACATCACGCCGCTCGTGACGGCAGCGGTAGATCGCATCGATGAGCTGGCTGGGCTGGGTAGTGATCTGACGGGATTGACCAGCGGCTTCAAAGACCTGGACAAGATGACTTCGGGCTGGCAGAAATCGGACCTGATCATCGTTGCTGGCCGGCCGTCAATGGGTAAGACGGCGTTTGCGATGAATCTGGTTGAGAACTCAATCATGGATAACGACAACGCGGTTGTCGTTTTCAGCCTGGAGATGCCGGCTCAGAGCCTGATCTTCAGAATGCTGTCATCCATTGGCAGGATTGATCAGACCCGGCTGCGCACCGGGCAGCTGAATGAAGATGACTGGCCCGGTTTCAACGCGGCCGTGGCCAAGCTGAAGGATCGTTCGCTGTATATCGATGACAGCGCCGGCATTACACCGATGGAAATGCGCGCACGTCTGCGGCGTATCGAACGTCAGTTAAAGCATGACGGTAAATCATTGGGACTGGTGGTTGTCGACTATTTGCAGTTGATGCAGCTTCGGGACACCAAGGAGAATCGCGTCGGAGAAATTTCCGAGATCTCCCGGTCACTGAAACTGCTGGCACGTGATTTCGAATGTCCGGTGATCGCACTCTCCCAGCTCAATCGGGGTCTGGAACAGCGACCGAATAAACGGCCGGTCATGTCGGACCTGAGAGAATCCGGCGCGATTGAACAGGATGCCGACATCATTGCCTTCATTTATCGGGACGAAGTCTATAACGAAGACTCCCCGGACAAGGGTGTCGCCGAAGTCATCATCGGTAAGCAAAGAAACGGGCCGATTGGCACAATCCGCTTGAGCTTTCTCGGGCCATACACCCGTTTCGAGAGTCATGCGCAGCCGCGCTATGACAGCAGCTATACGCATCAGTAGAGCGACCGAGACCTGCCTGGATCAGCAATGCCCCCTCTGGAAAAACCAAACCTGTCTGGAAATATCCCGTCTTTCGGAAACAGTGGATGACAGCACCTACTAAACGGGCATGGGCCACTATCGATCTGAATGCCTTGAGAAAAAACCTGGCGCAAGTGCGGGCACTCTGTCCCGAGTCGAAAATAGTACCGGTCATCAAGTCCAATGCGTATGGTCATGGAATGGAACGGGTCGCCAGGGCGCTGCAAGACTCCCGTACCCGGATCGCGGCCTTTGCCGTGTCTACGCTCGAAGAAGGCCTGGAGCTGAATGCACTGAAGCTCGATGTGCCCATCGTGTTGCTGAACGGGTTCGTCACCGCGCAGGAATTGGCACTCTGCCTCGAGGTTGGTATCGAACCGGTCGTGCATTCCCCTTACCAGGTCACCTTGCTGGAAGATCAATTCAACAATGAAATCTTTGGCGACAAGCGCAAGCTCTGGCTGAAGCTGAACTCAGGGATGAATCGCCTGGGGATGAGCCAGGAGAACTGCCTGGAATCCTATGCAAACCTGCACAAGTTTCCGGGTACAGAATTTGTACTGATGTCCCACCTTGGCTATGCAGATGATATGGACAATCCGGCATCGCGCGATTTTACGGCCAGGCAGATGCAGGAAATCAAAGTGGCCCATGAAAAAATGGTTGCATCAAAACAGCAAGATGTAGAACTCAGCGTGGCGGCCTCGGTGGGGATTCTGACCTTGCCAGATACACACTTTAACTACGTACGACCCGGTGTGATGCTCTATGGAAGCTCACCCCTGGCTGCCGAGACTGGAGAAGAAATCGGGCTGCAGCCGGTAATGACCCTCTCCTCCCGCTTGATAGCAATTAACAGGGTTGCCACCGGTGAATCGATTGGTTACAACGCCACCTATGTATGTGCGCGGGATACTCGCGTCGGTGTGGTTTCGATTGGCTACGGAGATGGCTATCCGCGTTCGGCAGTCAATGGCACGCCGGTGTTAATCAAGACGGCATCGGGAGTGACGCGTACCCAATTGATAGGTCGGGTTTCCATGGACATGATTACGATCGATCTTACTGGCATCGACGATGCGAGTATCGATGACGAAGTAATCCTGTGGGGTGCCGGCCTCTGCGCGGACGAGGTGGCGCGGACAGCTGGCACCATCGCCTACGAATTATTCTGCAAAGTGACGCAGCGAGTCTCGTTTCAATACGAGGAATAGGGGACAGACCCCCATTAACCGACCATGTCAAAACCCAAGACAGCATTCGTATGTACTGACTGCGGCGCCGAACATGGCCAGTGGCAGGGTCAGTGTGCTGCCTGCAAAGCATGGAACACCCTCTCCCGGATCAACCTCGGCAGCAGCAGTTCGCCGGCTACTAAAGCAGACTTCCGTAAGAAAGGCTTTGCCGGTGAACAGTCCAACGTGCAGAACCTGGCCGACATCGATCTGCAATCCCTGCCCCGCTATTCGACCACCATGGGCGAGTTTGACAGGGTGCTGGGCGGTGGCCTGGTTCCAGGGTCGGTGGTACTGATCGGTGGCAACCCGGGAGCGGGCAAGAGTACCCTGTTGTTACAGGTCATGTGTCAACTGGCACACAGTGGAAAACCCTCACTGTATGTAACAGGCGAGGAATCGTTACCGCAAGTCGGCATGCGCGCCAGACGTCTGAACCTTCCCGAGAATAATCTGCAGATGCTGGCCGAGACCAATGTCGAACTAATCTGCGCGGCGGCGCAGCAGCATGGGCCAGAGCTATTGGTGGTGGACTCGATCCAGGTGATGCATAACGCCGATGTGCCTTCGGCACCAGGTAGCGTCTCCCAGGTGCGCGAGTGTGCGGCTTACCTGATTCAGTATGCCAAGCAGACCAACACGGTGCTGTTCCTGGTGGGGCATGTCACCAAGGAAGGCAATCTGGCTGGACCCAAGGTGCTCGAACACATGATCGATTGTTTCATCATGTTGGAAGGTGGCGATGACAACAAGTATCGGATCCTGCGTGGATTGAAGAATCGATTCGGGGCAGTCAATGAACTGGGTGTCTTCGCCATGACGGAGCAGGGACTCAAGGAAGTTAAGAATCCATCAGCAATCTTTCTCGCCAGATCAGAAGAAGACGCGCCGGGTTCGATCGTGATGGTGCTGTGGGAGGGCACTCGACCACTGCTGGTGGAGATCCAGGCGCTGGTCGATAGCAGCCCCCTGGGAAATCCCCGTCGCGTGGCCGTGGGCCTGGAACAGAATCGGCTGGCCATGTTGCTGGCGGTGCTGCACCGACATGGCGGTTTGTACATGGCGGATCAGGACGTGTTTGTAAACGTTGTGGGTGGCATAAAGGTTAACGAGACGAGTGCGGATCTTGCCTTGCTACTGGCGATTGTCTCGAGCTTTCGCGACAAGCCGCTGCCAAGAGACCTGGTGGTGTTCGGCGAAGTAGGACTGGCCGGAGAGATCCGACCAGTACCAGGGGGCCAGGAAAGAATTCTGGAAGCGGCCAAACACGGATTTACCCGCGCTATCGTTCCCAAGGCCAATGCGCCAAAAAATCGGATTGCTGGAATCGAGGTGATTGCTGTTGCAAAGATCACCCAGGCATTGGAAGCGATCTAGGCAGCTCTCTTTGCTCAACCGTGCTATTCCCGCAATAAATCTTTTTGTCTTTTACTTATTTTCCTTTATGCCGGTGCCTGGGCGAAATCTTCCCGGATAGTCTTTGCGGCCAGGAAGTAGTGCACGGCACACCAGATATTTACCAGCACCGTAATTGACATGGCGTAGCGCAGCGCATCATCACCATAGGATGGCGTCAGGAAATCGCTGACAAATCCGGTTAGCATCGGACCCAGTCCCAGGCCGATCAGATTCAGCACGAACAGCAAGATAGCCGAGGCCATGGCGCGCATGCGAACACCCACTAAAAAGTGTGTTGCGGCGATGCAAGGTGCCAGGTACCAGCCGCCGAAGAATACCGGGAGCAAGTAAGAGTACACGGCCAGGTAACCGTTGGGCATGATGAGAAACGTGTTCAGTGCCAGCGGGATCGCCAGCACCGTGGAGATAAACGGTATCCACACATACCAGGTCTTGTCACCGGTCTTTCTGCTCATCCGGTCCGATACCCAGCCACCGAAGAACGTGCCCGCCAGTCCGCCGATGCCGGCAATCATGCCGTAGTACCAGCCTACATCCAGGATCGGCATGCCGTGTACTCTTCCCAGAAACAAAGGCATGAAGTTACCCATACCGTAAGTCACGAAGGCGTGCAGGGCGCAGGCGAAGGAGAGGTGTCGAAACGATTTCCGTTCCCAGAGAAACTCCATCACGCGGAAAAATCCCGGTGGTGCCACGTCCTGGCGTGCCTCCGCCATACCTCTGGGCGGTTCCTTGATGACGAAACGTACGACTACCGCCAGCAATACTCCCGGCAAGCCGACTACAACGAACGCCGTCCGCCAGTCGAAATACTGTACCAGGTAAGCACCGCCCACTGTGCCCACCAGGATGCCGCCGTAGACGCCGAGGGAATAAATCGACAGCGCTGTTGCGCGTTGCTCGGCCGGGAAAATGTCCGACACGATGGAATGTGAAGGAGGCGATCCACCGGCTTCACCCACGCCGACACCGAAACGGGCCAGGAACAATTGCCCGAAACTCTGCGCCGCACCACAAAGGGCAGTCATTACACTCCAGACGGCGACGGAGATCGCTATGATATTGCGGCGATTGCTGATATCGGCCCAGCGGGCAATAGGAATTCCTAAGGTCGTATAGATGGCGGCAAAGGCAAGACCGGACAGCATGCCGAACTGGCCATCGGATATCTCCAGGTCTTCAATGATGTACTGCGCCAGAACATTGATAACCTGACGATCGACGAAGTTTGAGACATAGACCGTGGTGAGGATGCCCAGCACCAGGTATCGGTAATACGGATTCTTGTAGGCTGCTACGATTGCAGCGGTATCGGCCGCGCTTGCGGAGCCTTCATCGGCAGCGTTTGCAATGCTGCCTTCACTTTCCATAGCCATAGATCCAGCCTTCCTGTTTATCTATTCATTTATTTATCTATTTATTTATCTATTTATTTCTGGGGTTTTGTGGCTATCGCAGAATGCCCGCATGAGAACATGTATTCTCGGGACAGTCTACGAATCAAAACCGCACTGAGTTTTGCCCGTTCCACCAGCGAGCTGACCCTGGCTTCTTCGCCATTGGAGTGGGACTCCGCTGCCAGCAACTCCCATTGAGTCGATTGTTGGCAGACCTGCCGCCCGGGTGAGGGAGCCGTCGGTACCTACTCCGGAATCCTCTACTCCCAACTACTGGCCCGACGAGCGGCCAAGTGACCGGGTTTTTCCCAGCAGGTAATCAAATTCGGGAGCCCGGGATTCGTGATCGATCGGATGGCAAAAATTAAAGGTACTCCTAGTCATAAACAGCGCAACATAGCCGTTTGGCTACCCGTTGTCACATTTGCCGCATCAGTTGTAATTAACAGCCACTGACTTCATAATCCTTCGCCCATGGATGTAGCCGCCGAACCGATTCTTTCCATAAGAAACCTCAACAAGACCTATGCCGATGGTTTCCAGGCCCTGAAGGATATCAATCTGGATATCCACAAGGGTGAAATCATCGCGTTGCTGGGACCCAACGGTGCCGGCAAGACCACGCTGATATCGGCCATTTGCGGGATCGTCCGGCCAAGCTCAGGACAGGTAACGGTCGCCGGTTTTGACATCGTTAAAGATTTCCGCAAGACCCGTTCTCTCATCGGATTGGTTCCGCAGGAGCTCACTACTGATGCATTCGAATCAGTCTGGAGTACGCTGGCATTCAGTCGTGGCCTGTTTGGCAAGGCGCCGGATGCCGCGCACCTGGAAGAGGTCCTGAGAGCCTTGTCTTTATGGGATAAGAAAGACAAAAAGATCCTGACTCTTTCGGGGGGTATGAAGCGACGCCTGATGATAGCCAAGGCACTGTCTCATCAACCGTCGATCCTGTTTCTTGACGAACCCACCGCTGGTGTCGATGTCTCCCTGCGCAAGGACATGTGGAATATTGTCAATGAACTGAAGGACGAAGAGGTCACTATTATCCTTACCACACACTATATCGAAGAAGCGGAAGAGATCGCCGACCGTATCGGCATCATCAATAATGGCGAACTGATCCTGGTGCAGGAGAAGGCCAGCTTGATGAGCAAATTGGGCAAGAAACAGCTGCACCTGGACCTGGCAGCGGGGATCGATAGCATCCCGGAACAATTGTCGCCCTACAAACTGGAGTTGACCAGCGAAGGCAATCGCTTGATCTACACATTTGATACCCAGAGCGAACACACAGGCATTACCGCCTTATTGGACGATCTGAACCTGGCGGGCATTCGATTTCGTGATCTCAATACTACGCAGAGGTCACTGGAAGACATTTTTGTGAATCTGGTGAACGAGTCTTCCGAAGAGAACACCGGAGCCCCTGTATGAATTTTTATGGCGTAATGGCAATCTACAAGTTCGAGATGGCGCGAACCGGGCGTACGCTGATTCAAAGCATCGTGGCACCGGTAATAACGACTTCGCTGTATTTCATTGTATTTGGTGCCGCTATTGGTTCGCGGATTCAGCAGGTAGAAGGAGTCAGCTACGGTGCGTTTATTGTACCGGGCCTGATCATGTTGAACCTGTTGATGAACAGTATCTCCAATGCGTCGTTTGGAATCTACTTTCCGAAATTCGTTGGCACCGTGTATGAAATGCTATCGGCGCCAATTTCAACCTTTGAGGTCGTGCTGGGTTACGTGGGGGCGGCGGCGACGAAGTCGGTGCTGCTGGGTCTGATTATACTGGCGACCGCGGCGGTTTTTATCGACCTGCAGATTGCCCATCCCGTAATAATGATGCTGTTCATAGTGCTAACGGCAGCATCATTCAGCCTGCTGGGATTTATTCTGGGAATCTGGGCCGACAATTTCGAGAAGCTATCAGTTGTACCTATGTTGCTTGTCACACCCCTGGTCTTTCTGGGGGGTAGCTTCTATTCAACCGATATGTTGCCGCCATTCTGGCAAACCGTAACACTGTTCAATCCGGTGCTTTACCTGGTGAGCGGACTACGATGGAGCTTCTACGAAATCGCTGAAGTGAATGTGCTGGTGAGCCTGGCGAGCATTGTAGCTTTCATGCTTGTGTGTCTGGGAATCGTGTACTACATGTTTCGTACCGGCTATAAGCTTCGCGTCTAAGCGTCTCGGCGTCTAAGGAATACCTAGCTTACGCGGCGGCCACCCTGAAATTCCATTGCCATGCTGGCTCCTTTCGCGTCGGTATACATTCCTGCTCCGTCACGTTCGCCGCGAACCCAGGGTCCGACGTAGCGGTCACCGTTAGAGAAGAAGTAGGTTCCGTAACCGTGTAGCTGGTCATCCCTGAAACCGCCCTCGAAGCGATTGCCATTGTAGTAGATGAAGACTCCCTGGCCATTCATTTGATCGTTTTGCCACTGTCCGTCATAACGATCGCCATTGGCCCAATATTTCGTGCCCTGACCATGCTGTACACCATTTCGCCACTGACCTACATAACGATTCTCGTTGGACCAGAAAAATGACCCCATGCCGTTGCGTTCGTTGTTTTGAAACTCGCCTTCGTAGCGATTGCCATTTGCCCACCTGAACGTACCGCGACCATTCTGCTGCCCGTCGCGCCACTGGCCCTCGTAGCGATCGCCATTATTATAGTAGTAGGAACCCTGTCCGCTAAACTGGTCAGCATCCCAGTTGCCTTCGTAACGATCCTCGTTTAAAAAGTAATAATTGCCACGACCCATTCTTTGATCATTGCGATATTGCCCAACAAATCTTTCACCATTCGCTCGCAGCAGGATACCCTGACCATTGCGTTGGCCATTTCGAAATTGACCTTCGAAGCGATCACCATTGGCAAAGAAATAAGCACCGCGCCCGTTCTTGGCGTCATTGGCGAAGGCGCCTTCGTATCTATCGCCATTGTTCAGATACAGTGTTCCCTGACCAACGAATACATTGTCCTGGCACTGCCCCTCGTAACGGTTGCCATCTGACCAACGATAAATTCCAGAGCCGGTCGGACAACTCCCCCGCAACCAGCCATTGTCAGCTGCTCTGCCAGGAATGGAAATCATAAGGAAAATAAAGGTGATTAGCGACGTGGCTATCAGCAGTAAGCGGTGCTTCATCAAGGGCTCACGAATGTCTCTTGCAATTAGGGTTATCATAACTCGACTTAACCAGGGTTTTCGGTACTACTTCGCATTTTCAGAATTCGACTTTAAATAAGTCGCCAGGTTCCTCAGTTGCCGGTAAAGCTGTCGGAGAACAATATTCGTTTGCTGATACGCCAGCCATCGGCTGTCTTGCGCCAGCTATTTCGGTAAATTCCGGAAGCGCTGATGAATGCAGCGCTATCTTCTGCCCGCTGGTGAGTAATCAGCGCCATGTTCTCGGTCACTGCCATTTCCTCGCTGAGCTCCAGAAATACCAGGCCCGAGAAATGGTGGCGAGTCTGCCGGTCCGCCAGGCGACCCTCATGGGAGCGTTTCGCGTACTCGAAGATGGCCTGTTTTCCAATTACCCGGGAGTTCTCTACCAGGGCGCCTTCCTGCCAGCGTGCCATTTCGCCGTCATTAGTAAACAAGTTAGCAAATCCCGCGGAATCTTTAGAATCCCAACGATAGGAATACTGGGCGAGTGCGTCGGCGATGGCCAGTCGGTCGAACATAGGGGTTAGCCCGTCTGCCGCCAGTGACGTGGGAATCTGCAAGACTATCAACAGCAGGAAAGCGAGCGGGTTAATCGATGGATTTGTTGGACTCGCCATGGGTGTTCTCCTGAGTCTGGATTTCTCAAGCATAGCAAGCTTGTTCGAGTTTTTCTAAGCAGCAGCTGAGGCTATACTGAAATCAGGAACCAGGCGTGAATTTGGCGAGCGGCATAATGTTTAACATGGACTTTACCAAGCGTGTGGTCATCGATAGCCAGGCGCTGCAGTGGCTTGCCAGTCCCAGGCAGGGTGTCTGGCGAAAACCCCTGGCCAGAGAAGAGGCCGAACAGGGCCACGCTACCAGTGTCGTGCGCTACGACCCCGGCGCGTCATTTTCGTCACACAATCACCCGGGTGGTGAAGAGATTCTGGTACTGGAAGGCACGTTTTCGGATGAGACCGGCGATTATCCGGCCGGAACCTATTTCCGCAATCCGGTTGGTTTCAGGCATGCCCCCTTCAGTGACGAGGGCTGTGTCATCCTGGTAAAACTACACCAGTTTCAAGCAGGCGATGATCAGCACGTACAGATCGATACCAATACCGCCCGGTGGGAGACCGGCTCGGGCAGGCTCAGGAAAATAATCCTTCATCAATTCGCTACGGAGAGAGTTGCACTCTATGAATGGCCAGCAGGCGAACAGATCACTCGACATGGCCACAATGCGGGTGAGGAAGTCTTTGTCATCACCGGAGCAATCGCCGATGAGTATGGTCACTATCCGGCGGGAACCTGGCTACGCTATCCCCATGGCAGCGAGCATGCGCCATTGGCGAAAATCGATTCGCTGGTCTGGGTAAAAAGCGGACATTTACCTGTCAACTGAGTCGAGTCTTACTTTAAACTGGGTTATCAAATTTTCATTGAGGACCATGCCGTGATCAGAGGCTCCCTGGCTTTATTCTGCTTATTGTCATTTTCTAGCAATGCTCTGGCGCAGGACTCTGCCGAGACAGATTCCGCCATAGCCGGTGCCATGCAGGCAATGGATGAGTTTATGCTGGCATTCAATGCCAGGGATCCGGAAGCCTGGGCCGCCTCGTTAAACTATCCGCATGTCAGGTTTGCCAGTGGCAGAGTAACAATCTGGGAAACCGCCGCTGAGTTCGTGCAGTCCGGAGCCTTTGTCAGACTTGCTGAGAGCGGTTGGGATCATTCGCATTGGCTGACTCGTGAAGTCACTCTGGCAGCACCGGGTAAAGTTCACATCGCTACCGTTTTTCAGCGCTTCAATCGCGATAATGAAATCATGGGGACCTATCAGTCACTCTATATAGTCACCCGGGTCGACGGGCACTGGGGCACACAGGCCCGATCCAGCCTGGCGCCTTGAGAACCAGGCTCCCCAGGCTACGGGCCCAGAGGCCAAGAACCGCCATGTTGCAGCGAAGTATTTCTGCTCAGAGAGCGTGGTGTCGCCTGCTATTCGTTTTCAGTACCTGCCTGGTTGTCGCAGGCTCAGTCTCGGCGCTTGCCCAGGATAGCGTGTCCGCCCAGAAAATCCTGGTTATTCACGATTCATCGGATCTCGGATTCTGGCGTCAGTCATTCGACTCCTCACTCCATAGTTATATCTCTGAAAACACCAGACCCAATAAACCGATGCGCCTGTCGATCGAATACACGGGAATCAACCAGCAGCCAGAAAGCCAACGTCCCGATGCGCTGATTGCATTTTTAAAGGAACAGCATGCCCTGGATCCGGCTCACCTGATTGTTTCCGTACTGCCACCTTCCGCTCAGTTCGTCAACACCTACGGTGATGAGATATTCCCGGGCGTGCCAAGAATCTACCTGGCACCCGCATTCTCCCCCGCTATCGCGAATGAATCCGGAAACAACGAGAACGTCTACCTCTTTGAAGGAAATCTCGATGCCATGACCAGAGAAAACCTGCGCCTGATTCCTCAAGTCTATCCACGGCTTGCCAATCTTCTCATTCTCTCAGGCAGTGGGTCCTATGGCGGGGTACAGGCGCGGCAGATGCGTGATGCACTTGACGAGATAGATATCGATGTCAGTGTCGAGTTCGTAACCGGGCTTCCCATCAATGAACTGTCAGAGCAATTGCAGGCCGCACCCCCTGGAACGGCGGCGGTCCTGCTCAGTTACGAAATTGACGCGCAGGGCAATGTCTTCAGTACCCAGGATGTCCTGAACGAGATTACCAGCAAGACTACGATTCCGGTGTTCGGAGTCTTCGATTCGGTCTATGGTCGTGGCATTGTGGGCGGTTACATGAGCCGTGCATCCTTTACGGCGGGACGAGTAGGAGCGATTGTGCTCGCCATGCTCAACGATGAACCCATTCCGGCACCGGTGGCGCCCTATGATTACCTGTTTGACGGCAGTGAGCTGGATCGCGTGGGGATTGATCGCGATCTGCTACCTGCTGGAAGTATCATCGAATTTGAAGCCTTCTCTCTGTGGCGAACCTACCAGTCGCAGATCATCACCGGCATCATTGTCATTCTGATACAGGCGCTGCTCATCCTCGCTTTGTTTGTCTCACTGCGCCGACAACGCGCTGTTGAGTCAGAGTTGAAAGAGCAGGCGCAAGATTTGTCGGTGCAGAAGAATCTGTTTGAATCGGTAATCAACAGTATTCCTGATGCCATCGTGATCACCAGGATGGACCGTACGATTTCTGCGGTAAACAAGAGTAGCAAGGATATATTTGGACTGGAGTCCGCAGAGCTGATTGGAATGAATGCGAGTGAGTTGGCGCAATTCAAGGATATGGAACAGCGTATCCAATTACAGACTATGCTGGACTCACCGGGCGATCCTGATCCGATGATCCTTCAATTCAATAAGGGCAATGGTGAGACATTCTCCGGGGAGACTATTGGCACCAAGATTATCAGTGCCGAAGGAGAAGAGTTGGGCTACTTTTCTCTCGTACGTGATATCACCAGGCGCCTGGTGGAAGAGCAGGAACAGCAGCAAAGCCAGAAGATGCAAGCACTGGGCACCATGGTCGGTGGAATAGCCCATGATTTTAATAACGTATTGGGAGTAATCAGCGCCTATGCCGAGTTGCTGGGATTCGATGCAGAGACTGAAGAAGGCAGGACTAATATCGGCAAGATTGTGAAAGCCACGCAGCGCGGCGCCGATCTATGTAACCAGATCATGTCTTTCAGCAGGGACATGAGCGTTGAACAACAACAGCTGAACCTGCTGGATGTCGTCAAGGAATCAGTCAGGCTTCTCTCGGCCACGATACCCAGCAAGATTCAACTGCGACTGGAAAGTTATGGAGACGAGTTTTCAGTGTTCGCAAATTTCACCCAGTTGCAACAGGTGATTCTGAATCTTGCGACGAATGCTAACCATGCAATTGGTGAAAGCGCTGGTGAGATTTGTATTTCTCTTTCTCTTGAGTCGCTGAATGAAAAACGCTTTTTTTCACAGGGCTGGATAGAAGCTGGTGACTATGTAGTGCTGCGTGTCGCTGATACCGGGTGTGGAATAAAGTCAGAAGATTTAAACCGCATCTTCGATCCGTTTTTTACGACGCGAAAAAAAGCAGGAACCGGGATGGGGCTGGCAATGGTTTATAAGATCGTTCGCGCTCATAATGGAACGATCAATTTGAATTCAAAGATCAATAGTGGAACCCAGATCGATATTTACCTGCCGCGCTCAAAAGTGGAAGCGCTCTTCAATCCGGAATTGCTCGATCCTGAATTGGTAAAAGGCGATGGTCAGCACATCCTGTTAGTCGATGATGAAGAAGAGCTGCTGAACTCAGTCAGAGGGTTGTTAGTAAACATAGGATACTCAGTGGAGGCCTATAGCGATGCCTTTGAGGCATTGGATGCATTCCGACTCCTGCCCGGCGGATACGATTTACTGATTTCCGATCAGGTTATGCCTGGAATGAATGGCACGGTACTGATGCAAAAGCTTCGAGAGCTTCGTGAAAATTTGCCGGTAATAATTTGTACGGGGCACAGCGAGGTTCTGGATAAAGACTATGAATTCGAATCCGAGATCAATTCTGTGATGCGCAAGCCATTCACTGCTATTGAATTATCTCACTCGATTGATCAGGCATTGTCAGTGTCTGTGTAAGAAAAAAACCAGAACTCGATCTCTGCTGTATCTGCCGGAAACTCCGCTGCATGTTGCTTGCCAGCCGGAACGTGATACCAGTTCCCGGCAGTTATGCGGTGGGTTTCACCATCCATAGTGAGAAGCAGCTCTCCGGTGGTTATAACGCCGACGTTTTCAGTCTCGTGCTTATGCGCTTCGATCTTCGTGCCAGCGGTGTAAGTCGCAAATAAAACATCGCAATTCCGGGCCGTCAATTTGTGTGCGCTGAAGCGACCTTCAAACTGGGGGAGGCCACGAATCAGTTCGGGATAATATTCTGCAAGATTCATCGCTAGCCAGGATCCTTCAATAATGTACTAGTGAAGCGGATAGAGTAGGTCAATTTCCCACAATTTGCCAAACGATCTTCAGCTGAAGATCTGGGATCCCCGAGGCCGATCGGCCACAAATTTTGGCGCAAAAAGTACATTGAAAGAGGTATCATTACAAGCTGGTCTGGATGGCTGGAACTGGAATAGATGATGTTTCGCTTGGAGATTGATGTATGGCTGAGTTTGTATCACGGCGCGAATTTCTAAATTTACTGGCTGCAACTGGCGGAACGGCTGCCGCCTTGAAGGCTGGCGCTGCACTGGGCTTGTTGCCTGGAGGAGTCGCCGCCGCCGCGCTGGACCTGGTGAACCCGGGTACGGCTGGCCGCCGGGTTGCGATCCTGGGTAGCGGTATTTCGGGTTTGACGGCGGCTTATGAGCTCGGTAAAGCGGGTTATGATTGCACCGTCCTGGAAGCGTCCCATCGCGCTGGTGGCAGGATTTTTACAGTACGGCACGGTGACCTGATCGACGAGATTGGCAATCGCCAATACTGCGAGTTTGAAGACGAGCCGCATATGTATTTCAATGCCGGCGCTGCGCGTATTCCAAGTACCCACCGTAATCTACTTCACTATTGCAAGGAACTCGGGGTCGAACTCGAGGTTTTCGTCGGCGAGAACAATAACGCCTATCTGCAGGATGACTCGCTGCTGGACGGTAAACCGATTCGTAGTAACGATTACAAGACTAATGTGCGGGGCTTCCTGGCAGAGATGCTGGCAAAATCCATGTCGAGCGAGGAAATAGATCAGCCCTTTACGGAAACCGAAGCAGAACAGCTTCTCGGTATGCTGAGAGAATTCGGCGATTTGAGTGAAGGCGATCTCTATCGAGGCAGTCTCCGCACGGGTTACGCCTCGGGTGGTTTTCTCACCCACGGCGTGCAGAAAGACATGCTGGCGTTTCGCGATCTCTTAACAGGCCGGGTAGGTCGCAATGCCCTGGCTGGATTCGAGGGGGATTATGGCCCCATGCTGATGCAGCCGACAGGGGGCATGGACAAAATTATCGCGGGATACACCAGGGTGCTTGGTAACAGGATGAATTACCGAGCCATGGTGACTGCAGTGCAGATAACAGAAGACGGTGTTGATGTTGCCTATGACCAGGATGGGGTTCGCCATACATTGCAAGCCGACTACTGTTTCAATTGCATCCCGACCCACCTGATGGTGGGCATCGAGCATAATTTTCCGGCTGACTATGTCAAGGCCATGAAATATGTGCAGCGGGGGCGGGCCTATAAGGCGGCATTCCAGGCCAGGGAGCGCTTCTGGGAGAAAGACGATATCTATGGTGGTATATCCTGGATGAACAATCGTAGTGCCCAGATCTGGTATCCGTTCCACGGTATCCACAAAGCCAGGGGCGTGGTACTCGGCGCTTACGACTACGGCGGTGGTATGAACCATACCGAAATGAACCAGGCAGAAAGAATCGAATCGCATCTGCAGGACGGGGAGAAGATTCACCCGAACTATCGTAACCTGGTTGAAAAACCAATCACCATCGCCTGGCACCGGATGAACCATATGTTGGGTTGTTCTGCGCGGTGGTCTCGCAATTTCCGCACTGGATGGACTCACGATGAAGAAGCGCTGTATCGCACCCTTCAGGCACCTGTGAACGGGCGGCACTACTTCATTGGTGACCAGATAAGCATGCACTCAGCCTGGCAGGAGAGTGCAATCATGTCGGCACAATGGGCATTGGCCAACCTTGATGAGCGGGTACGAGCTAAGAGTGCTTGATGACTCGATCATCTATTCTTCAGTAGTTAAAGAGATACCTGGCTCTTATTGGAATTCAGAAGCATGAAAAGTTGTAGATTGTTGATTATTACCCTTGGGCTATTGCTCAGTGGATTGGGTATTGCGGCAGAGAGTGAAAGACAGGCGTACGATGACCGCTATTGCACGACTTGTCATGGTACGGATGGAAAGGGAAACGAAGGGGTACAGGCGCCGAGACTCGCCGGCATGGAGCAGTGGTATCTTGAGCGGCAACTCAACAACTTCCGAGCTGGGTTACGTGGAGTACATCCTCAAGACATCGAGGGGATCGCCATGCGAGATATGGCGACGCAGCTGAGCGATGACAGCATCGCTGATATCATTGCGTGGGTTGCCTCGTGGAAATACGTTGCCGCCGAAGAAACTATCGAGGGAAACGCCAATGCGGGTCGACAGCTCTACGCGACCTGCGCGACTTGTCACGGCAACGACGGTGAGGGCAACGCGGCATTAGGTGCTCCAGCGCTTGCCGGACAGAATGACTGGTACCTTGTCACCCAGCTAAAAAATTTCAAGGCGGGCTATCGCGGCAATCTGCCCGAAGATGGCTACGGGCAACAAATGAGACTCATGGCACAAACCCTCGTTGATGAGCAACGCATTCTAAATGTCGTCAGCTATATCAATACTCTCACCGGTGACAGGTAGCATTCCGCCATGCGCCGCGATGGAAGAGACCCTTGACAAATTAGGTCTTAATCGGAGTGAGTTATATACTCCGGAGTACCGGAATCACCCTGCATTTATGCACGCAGAAGAAGTAAAAAAATGTCCGGGCTGCAGTCATGAATCGGTAGCGATTCTGTAGCCTGCTTTCAGGCCAGCGCCTGTATCGAGGAGCAAGACCATGTCAGCATTTGCAATAGTAAACCTGATTCTATTCACCGCACTGCTCAGTTTTCTATATCAATTGGCCAGGCGAGACATGGGGCTGTCTCGCCGCGTACTGGCTGGCCTGATAGCTGGATCGCTATTCGGATTCTATCTACAGGTGGTATTTGGTTATTCCGGTGTGGTTACCGAGCAAACCCTCAATTGGACCAATGTAATCGCCAATTCCTACGTGAATCTGCTGCGCCTGATCATCATGCCGCTGATTTTGATCACGATGATTGCGGCGGTGCTGAGGGTTGAAGAGATTAAGTCCCTGGGCAAGATTGGCGGCTGCGTTGTTGGCATTCTCATCGGAACCACCATGGTTGCAGCATTGATCGGCATCATGATGGCAACAATTTTTGGATTGAATGCCGGTGACCTCGTCGCTGGCACTCAAGAACTCGCCCGCGCCGAATCTTTGCAGGCTCGACAGGGCTCGGTGGCAGGTCTTGGCACGCTGCAGGGCTGGCCCAATCTGCTGGTGAGCTTTGTATCCAGCAATATTTTCAGAGACCTTACCGACGCTCGCGATACTTCAATCATTGCTGTGGTGATATTCGGATTGCTATTCGGGATAGCTGCTTTACTGGTCTGTGAAGAAGACAAGACTCACGGAGAGCGCATTCGATCCTTCGTTGATACTACCCAGGCTGTAGTAATGAAGTTGGTCAAGCTGGTAATCAACCTGACCCCCTATGGCGTACTGGCACTAATGACCCGGGTGATTGCAGGTTCCGATGGCAACGCCATCCTCACACTAATCAGTTTCGTTATTGCTTCCTATATAGCGATAGTCATTATGTTTGGCGTACACGCCTTACTGATCAGTTTGCTGGGTGTGAATATCAAGAGCTATTTCCAGAAAGTATGGCCGGTGCTGACCTTTGCATTTGTTACCCGCAGTTCGGCAGCGACGATTCCGCTGACCATTCGCGCACAGATTGAAGAGTTGCAGATACCCGCGCCAATTGCCAATATCACCGCCTCATTCGGTGCCACCATTGGGCAAAACGGTTGTGCAGGCATCTATCCAGCCATGCTGGCGGTGATGGTGGCGCCCACTATGGGTGTGGATGTCGACATCAGCTTCATTGCCAGCCTGGTTGTGATTATTGCCATCGGCAGCTTTGGTATCGCGGGAGTGGGTGGGGGAGCGACCGCTGCCGCACTGGTGGTCCTGCCTGCCATGGGATTCCCAGTGACTGTTGCGGCACTCTTGATTTCGATCGAACCACTGATCGACATGGCGAGAACTGCGCTGAATGTCAACGGAGCCATTACCACCGGATTGATAACCACGCGGTTCCTGGGCGCAGAACTTGAAGGACACGCGCCCGAGCTGGCAGCGCCTGCCGTGGGGAAGAATTAATAATTTTTTGCGCTGGTAAATTCGTTTGGATCAGATAATAAGGAGCAAGGACCATGATCGGGAACAACAGGATGAGAATAACCCTGATTCTACTCGCACTTTCAGGCAGCTCAATGGTTGCCAGTGCCCAGGAAATTACTCGTTATAACGAAGGTAATTACTTCTACACCAGCATCACCATTCCAGCCGGTGCCGAGACCATGTACCTGAGTGGTTCTGGAGCACGACCTGAGGCCGATGGCAGTTGGGGCGACATGAAGCAGCAAACCGTGAACACATTTTCCCGCTTCAAGGAAACCCTGGAATCCCAGGGCTGGTCGATGGGCGATATCATCCAGGTCAGGGCTTTCGCTGTTGCCGGGGATGATGGGCGGCTGGACTTCGCCGGATTTAATGAAGGTTACGCCCAGTTCTTCGGCAGCACTGACAATCCTCACAAGCCGGTGCGTTCCTTCGTTGAAATAAAGGACCTGGTTGTTGATGGCTGGCTTATAGAGATTGAAATCAGAGCCGCCAGAATGCCCTAGCGGGCCCTGAAACTCTGTCAGGTTTATCAGTCGGGTTTATAAGGGGACCAGTTGTGGAACAGCAGGTAGCACAACTGGTCTTTTTATTGAGTGCGTATTAATGACTATTCGTGGTGATGACTGAAAATGTTCGTACGAATCCAACAGCTACTGAGTAAAGAAGACCAGGAAAAAGTTGCCGACATAATCTCGACGGGCAGCTTCGTTGACGGCAGTGCAACCGCGGGCGGTCCAACCAAAAAGGTCAAGTACAACCAGCAACTGGATCTGGCGGCGCACCCGGAGAAAGAAGCGCTTCTGCGCCTGATAACCCAGGTCATGAACAGCCATTCAGCGGTGCGGTCAGCGGCCGTGCCTCGCCATATGACAGCGCCAATGATCAGCAAGTACCAGCCGGGCATGTCCTATGGCTGGCATATCGACAATGCCATCATGCCAGGTATTGGCAGGCCGGTTAGATCGGATGTGGCCTGCACAATCTTCCTGAGTGACAGCAAAGACTACGACGGTGGAGAGCTTGTGGTCCGCTCGGTGACTGGAGATGTAAAGATCAAGCTGGAGAAAGGCGATGCGGTGCTCTATCCAGCCTCCCAGTATCACCATGTGACCGAGGTAACTCGCGGAGAGAGACTGGCGATCGTGTTCTGGATCCAAAGCATGATCGCCGACATGGGCAAACGGGAACTGTTATACGATCTGGAGATGGCTTACGATCGGGTACTCAAAGACAACCCGGATTCGGAAGCACTGAGGATGATTCAGCGCGCGCAATCCAACCTGATTCGGCGCTGGAGCGATCTCTAATTCGAAGACATTAAAGCCATTCGTAACAGCACTACACTAGAGCGTCTATAATCCCAATGCGGCGCGCATCTCTCTGGCGGTCATGCCTTTCACATACACATCAGTCCCCTGATCGAACTCCCGGGCCCGCTCCAGGCCGCCCACTACGACCGGGTCGAAGCCGGCATCAATAACCAGTTGGGTGGTGACAGCCACTGCCTCGGCATCGTCACCAGCGATAGGGATGGCGATAAGTTCACCACGGCGGTGGGCCTCATCGTTGACTTCCATCCAGCTCACCGCATTGAACGCCCGCACCAGCCTGACGCCGGGTAGAAATTCTGCAGAGGCGACGCCGGTGCCCTGCGCCAGTGCCCGGGCGGCCATTTCGCCATCGCGTTGCACATAAGGATTACCACAATCGATCACGATCTTGCCCTGCAATAGCTCAGCATAGTCCTGACCGACTTGAGGCATGGCGGCGTAGGGCACCGCGATAAAAACGATATCACCAAACTCAGCGGCTTCCCGCGGCAAACCAGCCCTGGCGCGCGGACCAGCCTGCGCGACTAATTCTCCGAGCTCATCGGGATTGCGCGAAGCGAACAGGATCTCATGTCCGGCTTCAGCCCAGCGCAGACCAACCGAGCCACCAATGCGGCCGGAACCGATGATGCCAATTTTAAGCGGAGCGGGGGATTGGGCCGCCGCTGTCCTTCGCAACAGGGAAGGTGCGAGACCGAGTGCCGCCGTTGCTAGCAGGAGTTGTTTGCCAAATCCTCTTCTTGAAATCCTGGGGACCCGCGTGCCTTCGGGGCAGGCAGTGGACTGCGCATCGCGCTTTTTCTTCTTCAGACTCTTATTCATTATTTACTCCTGTTGCTGGACTAACGCTGCGAGCCAGGCAATATAGCAAAAACCTTGATATGGAGTCTTTAACGATTGAGCCATGAAGACATCGAACCCTGACAAGGGTAGTCGAATGACGGCCCGGCGCAATTATTTTCGTGCACTGGGCAAGCGCGCACCACAATTGTCCCTGGCCCTGGATATAGAGGCCCTCGGGCACAACGACTACTACCTGAACATGCCGTTTCGGCGCTCACTGATCGGCATAGCCATAAGCGCTGCTTTTCTCGCGGCATTTTCCATACCGCTGTTTACCGTGGGCGGCTCTGTCATGGGTGACGCAGATGGCGGGCTGTTCTCTTTAGTCGCGATGTTGTTCTCGCTATTCTGGATGCTGGGCTGGTCAGTTGGTGTAGGCGTGCTGGCGTTGGTGTTCCTGGCCATGACCTTTGGCAGGGAGACGCTGCGGGTCAGAAACAATGAGCTGATTCTGCGTATTGGTATTCCGGGCATTGGCTTGGGCGCGCGTTATCGGGGAGAGGTGTTGCGTCACTTCCGCCGCGCCGCTCCGGATACAATCAGTGGAACAGGCTGGCGCGGACAACACCTTGCAGTTAATTACGGCGCTGAAACCATCGAATTCGGCTCGGGCATCGAAGCAGAGCAGGCTAGGGAAATTTTGCAGAAGCTGAGCCGGCTCTTCCCGCAGCAAGGTAGCGAGCCTCCCGACTTCTCGGCCCTGGTCCGGGATCACGAGGTGGCGCTGGCGGCAGCAGATAAAAATGCCGCGCCACATCCAGCTGCCGCAGCCACCATCGACTCCGCGGCGCCTGCGCGCCTGCTGGGAATCTCCAGCCTGGCCCTGGTGGCAGCGAACCTGATTCCGTTTCTGGGTGTGCTCTTCGATAACTGGCGCATTGGCGAGATCATGTTGTTGTTCTGGGCTGAGAGTGCCGTCATCGGCTTCTATACCCTGTTAAAGATGTGGAAGATCGGCAGATGGAGCTTACTTTTCTATGGGCCGTTCTTCGTTGGGCACTATGGCGGGTTTATGGTTGTGCATTTGTTATTTATCTACGGCCTGTTTGGTACGGTATTATCCAACAGCGGCGACATTCAGGTGGCCGAAGTCCTCAGGGATTTCCAGCAGATGACTCCAGCCCTGCTGGCTTTCTTTATCAGTCACGGGATTTCCCATTTCACTAATTTCATCGCCCGGCAGGAGTATCGGGGCAGAGAGATCAACCAGCAGATGGGCCAACCCTATAAGCGCATTATCATTATGCATGTCACGATAATTTTCGGGGGCTTCCTGGTGATGGTGCTGAACACACCTTTGCCGGCGCTCTTGCTATTGATCATTCTGAAGTTGCTGGCAGATCTCAAGGCGCACCTGTCAGAACACGCTCCCGGGAATACCGCGAGTCCATGAACCGGTATCGGTGCGAAGCTGAAGCTACGGTAGACCCTGCATTGCTCAGAGGCTCCCTGGTCTGCGTCTCCGCCATAAGGTATGGTGTTAGCTTCATCGCAACCCTGATTGCAACCCCGATCAAGAGGCTGGTGCCTGTGTTGAAATCTTCACTGCTACTGTTGTTCGCCTGGAGTCTGCCGCTTTATTTGAGCGCGCAGACTTCTGAGGATCTGCAGGATTTCAATGCCACGTACCTGGAATATGTAAATACCAGAGAGTCCGATCCGGAGCTGGCCAGGGAGGCGGCCCGCCGGGCACATGAGATAGGCGCGCGGGTGTTTGGAGAAACCAGCGAACGCACCGCCATGCTGGCAATCAACTACGCCATCCTGTTGGCGGACGAAGCGGCATCACAGGACTACCTGGATGAAGCGGTTACCATCTATCAGGCAATCTTCGGCTTCGGCAGTGCGCAGCTGATTGATCCCTTGATGAGACTGGGCAGGACGCTAGGCGACGGTGAGCAGTTGCGTGCGGCCGCGCTGTACTATAACCGGGCGCTAACCCTGGCTGTTACCCATCTCGGCAGTACCTCCAGCAAGGCAGCAACGATTGAAGTGGAATTGGGAGCCATTGCCCTGCGCGCTGCTCAGTATGAGGAGGCGTACAGCAGATTGAGTAACGCCCGAGAATTGCTGGGCGCCTATTCCGATAGCGCTTCTCAAAGCAATCACGCCCGGGCCAATCTGTTGCTTGGCGATTACTTCCTGGCCACGCAGCAATACCAACAGGCGGTACAGCCCTTACTCGCCGCCCTGGCGTCCCTGTCTCAGTATCCACATGCCGATGTGACACTGCGCAATAGAATTGCCCTGATTGAAACCTATGAGAAACTGGGTATGCGGGAAGCCGCGACTGAACATTGTCTCGCTATAGGATCGCTCAGGCGAGTTGCCGCCAACACGAACTTGCGACCGCTGTATACCGTAACTCCTGGTCGCGAACAGATCGATGCGGTGGTTCAGGGCCAGCCCGGAGTGCGGGTGAGCTTTACGGTCGATGAGAACGGCTTTGTGCGCAGTCCGCAACTTCTAGACCAGACACTCACTGCACCCCTGTCGGCTATCTTCCTGCAGGCCGTGCAAAAATTTCGCTTCGCTCCGCGCTTCGTCGATGGCGAAGCAGTTGCGACCCCAAACCAACAGTATGTCTTTAGATGAGTTTTCTGAGGTACCGACATGATTAGACAAATTTTGCTCATGTGCATGCTGAGCTTCGCACTGGGTGCGAACGCCCAGAACCGGTTCGATGTGTTCGAGACCAGTATTGCTGAGTTGCAGCAAGCCCTGGAAGCAGGGCAGGTGACCTCAGTGGAACTTGTCCAGCAATACCTGGCGCGCATCTCCGCCTACGACAAGCAGGGACCGGCGCTGAACAGCATCCTGCGACTCAACCCGGCGGCGCGCGACACAGCGGCGGCTCTGGATGCTGAGCGCAGACGCAGTGGACCCCGCAGCAGCTTGCACGGCATCCCGATTCTTGTGAAAGACAATTACAACACCATGGACTTACCCACCACGGGCGGCTCGGTGGCACTCGCCAGTTTTGTGCCGGATGAAAATGCCACCCAGATTGACAAGCTCATCGCCGCCGGTGCGATTATTCTCGCCAAGACTACCCTCCATGAGTATGCCTACGGTATCACTACGATCGCTTCGCTGTTTGGGCAGACCCGCAATCCTTATGACTATCGCCGGGTACCCGGGGGTTCAAGTGGTGGTACCGGAGCGGCAGTCGCCGCGAGCTTTGGCGCCATCGGGCTCGGTTCAGATACCTGTGGCTCGATTCGCATTCCGGCGGCGTTTAACAATCTCTTCGGCCTCAGACCCAGCAAGGGGCTTTCCAGTATTTATGGCGTCATGCCGCTTTCCCATACCCAGGACGTAGCGGGTCCGCTGGCGCGGAGTCTCGATGATCTGGCGATTCTGTTGGACATCGTAGTTGGCTACGATCCCAACGATGCGGCCACCGAAGTAATGCGAAACACCGCCCATCCCCAGTTTCAACGCAGCCTCGCATCGGTTCCCATGGACGGACTGCGCCTGGGGAAACTGACCAGTGCATTCGATAACAGCAATATGGCAGTATTGCGTCCCATTGAGGAAGCGCTCGAATGGTATGAAGAGCAGGGGGCGAGGCTTATCGAGATCGCTATTCCCGAGTTGGATACCCTGCTCTTAGCAAGTGCATTAATCGCACATGAGTTTCGTGTCGATATTGATCAGTACCTGCAGCAGTTTGGTAGCGACGCGATCGCCAGCCTCGCCGATATCGTCGATCAGGGGCTCTATCACCAGGCAGTAGGCGGGCCATTGACCAACAACCGTGGCACGGAACGAGACGATGCGGCCTATGCCGCGGCGGTCGAGGCGCGCACAGAGTTACGACTGGCCATCGAGAAAGTTTTTCTCGATCACGAGCTGGACGCGATCGTGTATCCGACAGTCATCGAAAACCAGGTGTTCATCGGCGAACCCCAGCCCGGGAGTCAGTGTCAGTTAGCGGCCCATTCGGGACTGCCAGCCCTTTCCATGCCAGTTGGACTCAACGGCAGAGGATTACCCATCGGCTTGGAATTGCTCGGACAGCAGTTTCAAGATGCCGAGCTGCTGGCGATGGCTTATCCCTATGAGCAGGCGCAGCGTCCTCGCACAGCACCGTCTGTGACGCCGGCACTGGATGACGGTCGGGCACCGGAAGCTCAGAAAGTGGAGCTTGAGTTCGATCGGCAGGGAGCTGTCTTTGCTGCCGGTTTTGAATTCGATATCGTTCGCAACCTGTTTAACTACGAGCTTGTAATCGCGACATCCAACCAGGCGGAAATCTACGCGGTGACCGTTGTCATCGATGACAGTGATACTCAGGAACTGAATGACCCTGTTGTGCTGAATCTGCTCGGGCCGGAGATGCAGGCGGCTGCCGGTGAGTATTTCATGACCCGGGCATTCAGGGAGGCCTTTGTCGAAGGCCGGCTCTATCTCAAGGTTTTTGCCGATCAGCTGCCGATTTCTGGCGCTCCCCAGCTTATTCAGTAAGTCTGGCTCATTTGCATTGTGTCAGCAGCTAATCTAAGCTGCGTCAATTAGTCCGTTCCATAACTCCCTACTCAGGAGAGAGTCTCAATGCATTATCTACGTCTCTTAAAATCATTCGGTGTTGCCTCGCTCGCTGGCCTGCTGCCTGCCTTGTTCGTCTCGCCCCTGTCAGCGCAGGATGTTGAGCTGAATTACCAGTTCTTCAAAAACGAAGTTCAGCCTGTTTTCCTGGCGAAGCGCGACGGCAATATTCGCTGTGTGCAGTGTCATGGCCGCAGCAGCAGTTTTCGCATTCAGCCTCTTGATGAGCATCAGCTGTTCTTCACGGAAGAGCAGTCGAGAATGAATTTCGAATCTGCCAGCCAGTTCGTACTGCCCGGTGAAGATCCGCTCAAGAGTCGATTTCTGACTCATCCGCTGGCGAGTAATGCCGGGGGTGATGCCTTCCACGGAGGTGGCACACATTTCCACAGCATCTATGATCCGGAGTGGCGCATCATGGCCGACTGGGTAGCGGGAGCAACATCCCGGCGTGCACCCTCTTCAGTAGAGGTGCGCATCATCCAGACCAATGCCGCAGGTGACGACTCCCATGTCATCGACCCGGTCACGAACAAGTCCATAGGTCGGATTACCGATATCGAGATTCCCCACGGTGTCGTCGGTGCGCCCGATGGTTCACAGATTTACATCACTAACGAGGCGCTGCATAGTCTGGATATCGTCGATTCGCGTACCATGCGTGTGAAACGCCGTATTCCATTGAGTGGGCGCCCCAACAATGTAGGGGTCACCAGCGATGGACGCAAAGTCTATGTCGCCATCATGGAGATGCCCGGCTCTGTCGATGTCATCGATGTCCAGAAAATGGAAAACATCAAGACCATACCAGTCAACGGTGCGATCCATAATGTCTACGTGACACCGGATAGCCGACATGCTGTGGCTGGCTCTATCCAGACCAGTACCATTAATGTCATCGACACCGCGACCGACGAACTGGTCTGGGAGCTGGAGATGGATTCAGGCATTCGACCCATGACCTTCAACACGAAAAGTGATGGGTCCACCGACAAGATCTTCGTGCAGCTGTCGGGCTTTCATGGGTTTGCCGTAGTCGACTTCGATCAGCGTAGAGAAGTAGCACGCGTAGAGCATCCACCAGCGACGGGTCAGGAAGCACATTATGATGGATTGCAGGGTGCGCCTGCCCATGGACTCGGAGTGCCGCCAGATGGCAAGACTGTCTGGTCGACCAGCAAAGTCTACAGTACGGTCTATATTCACTCATTGCCTGACCTGAAAGAAGTCGGCCAGGTCTATGTGGGACAGCATCCGGAATGGGTTACCTTTACTCCCGATGGCAAGACAGCCTATATCGGTGCGGCCGGTGATCATGTCACCTTCGCAGTGGATGTAAAGAGTATGAAAACTGTCGCGAGAATTCCAGTTGGCCAGGTGCCGAAGCGAGTAGCAATGGTGCGAATGGCCGTCGATTAATACTTGCGACGATTTATTCTTAGAATAAATTAATTCTTACTAATAAGAAGAAACCACCAATTCTGTCATTGGCAGAATTGGTGGCTTACAATCTTCGCGTGTCAGGATGACACTGGGAATTCCCTTCTATACCCGTTTAAAGTAAAGCATGCGATCAATTCGCGAGCAGCTCTCTGATACGAACCTTGAATTCATCGACAGTCAATGCGCGTTCGATCAAAAGCGAGCTCGACTCAGTTGTGACGCCTGCGGCGACTGCGTTCCTTTCTTGGATAATGGCCTGTGGTTTCTTGATAACAGAGGGGATGTTTGTTACTGAGTCCACTGCAGTGACCGGCTCGCTATCCACTGTGCTGATACGTGATGTTCCTGCTTCATCAACGATCAGGAAATGTCCCTGCGACCAACCCAGCAGCGGATTGATGAGATCCCGATTGAGTGACTCGACAAAGTAAACACCTCGTTCGCCGGGTTGTGGAATAGTCAGTCCGCTTACCGCAACGACTTCGCCATTGAATGTTCCACCCATAAATTTCAGTTCAATGCTGTCAGCATCATAGTCACCCTTGATGACATCGGAAATCTGAAAAGTGACATACGTGTTGATGATCCCCGAGTTCGACTCCTGCCTTGCTTCTGTAACCAGCACCGTACCCTCGAAGATCAGTTCAGCTTCCCGGGCAATATCATCGATATCCATGCCGAGCAGGGTAGTGGCGTTACAGCCCAGTGATGCCAATCCCATAAAAAGAACGGCTAAGGAAGCCCATGGCTTGATGAGACCAACCAGTGCATCTTCCAGCGTAGTACGAATAAAACTTAATGGGGTAGCCAACATAAACTTTAACCTGATAAGGGAGAATCCAGTATAAAGCAGCTCGGTAAACCAGGACAGGCCAAGATTGGATGATATTCCTGTGGCAATTTGCTTCCGTGAGCCTTGTCGCCAGCAACGCAATGGGTTGGTGGAACTCAGTCTCCAGCTGATCATTTTTATAACGCAGCTAGGGGGAATTGGATGACAAAATCGGGGACATTTTTGGGCAAAACCTCACTACTACCGGGTTCCTAACATGCTAGTATCTGGTCTCGCGATTGAATTTCTCGACACACTGCTAGCAGTTGAGACAATAACAAGAAAATGAAGTCCAGTTATTTCGCCAACGTCTTATCCGGTTCTCTCATTGCCCTGGTGAATATCTCTGTGGCCGTGTCGGTGGCAGCACTCCTGTTCGCCCAGACCGATCCCCGCCTTATGGTGCCGGGTATCGCAATTTTATTGATAGGCACTCTTGTCACCGGCCTCGGTGGTTCCCTGTTCAGCGATTACAAGGCAGTCATCTGTTCCCCTCGCAACGGGCTGGTCCCAATATTCGCTGTTATGGTCAGCGGTATCTACCTGAGCTTTGGATCGGAATATTCCATCGGTGCCGAGGCGACCATTATAGTCGCCATAATGATCTCAACCCTGGTTGCTGGACTATTTCTTATTCTGTTGGGAAAACTGAAACTCGGCAACCTGGTGCGCTATATTCCCTATCCGGTGACAGGTGGCTTCTTTGCAGGCATTGGTTATATCTTTGTCGAAGGGGGTCTGACAGTTGCCAGTGGCCGGGAACCCACATTCGCGGCCTTTTCAGAAGCTGAGTTTATTCAGCTCATTACCCCCGCGGCGGTATTGGCACTGTGCCTGATTATCGGCAAGATGTTTCGCGATAACCGGCTTTCAGTACCAGGTATCTTATTACTTTCAATCGTCATCTTTTACGGTGTGCTGATCTTTGCAGGAATCTCAACAGAAGAGGCTGCCGCCAATGGACTCTTACCGGTGATCGAATCGACGGGCTCTCTCATTCCTGTTTTCCATCTGGACTATCTGCAAGAAGTGAGCTGGACTGCCATTGCACAACAGACTGGCGGCATCCTGGTTATTTCACTGTTGTGTTCCATGATGCTATTACTGGACGTATCTGGGATTGAACTGATTGCCAGTGATGATCTTAATCCCGATCACGAACTACAGGTGATGGGTTACACCAACATCGTCAACAGTTTAGCCGGCGGGTTTCCAGGTGTACACGATGTGTCTGATACGGCGCTGGTGGACAGGCTCGGCGGAAAGGACCGGTTAACCGGATTCGTCTATGCAGCTCTGGTAGCGGCGGCGATACTGGCCGGCGCCGAATTCATGGAGATTGTACCCACCTTTATTCTGGGTGGCTTACTCATCTATGTGGGTTTGGAGTTTCTGATCGACTGGGTCTGGAAGGCACGGGACGAACTTCCGCTTTCGGACTATGTGGTCGTGCTCCTGATTCTCGTAGTAATCATGTTCTCGGACATACTCCAGGGTGTAACCTTCGGATTTTTCGTCGCAATTATCCTGTTCGTGATCAACTACTCACAGCTCAGTGTCATCAAGATCGAAACTAATGGCAGCGACCATGCCAGCAATGTCGATCGCGATCTGGAAACCCGCGAATTGTTGAACAAGGAAGGGCATCGGGTACTCATCCTGGTCTTGCAGGGCTTCATCTTTTTCGGAACAGCGGACAAATTGATCACTGCGATACGCACTCGCATCATGGACAGAGAGGGGGGTCATTTCGATTTCCTGGTGCTGGACTTTCATCACGTAAGTCAGTTGGATACATCTGCCATTGTTACCTTTTCCAAGTTGGCCCAGTTAAGTGATCGCATTGGTTTTCATGTGGTGATCAGTGGCGCCGATGAAAAATCCTTGAAGCAACTGGTGAAACACCGATTCTTCACCTTTGGTGAGCACGCATGGGAGCGCAATTACAAGGACCAAATAGAAACTGCGGTGGACTGGTGCGAGCGTCGCATTCTGGTAGATCTGAATCGCGATGATGAAGATGCCCACCTGGGATTGTCCGATGTATTGCGTCGCATTGCCTATGAAGAGAACGATGTGAAATTACTGGCGGACTTTTTTGTCATCGAGGATCGCGCCGCCGGTGAATACCTGTTCAAGGAAGGCGACAAGGGCGAGAGTCTCTATTTTGTAGGTTCGGGCACTGTCGTGGTTGTGTTGCAGATCCCCCGCCAACAGGAGCAGATTCTCAGGAAGTACAAGGCCGGTGCAATACTCGGTGAAATGGCGATCTATACCGGAGAGAATCGCACCGCCAGTGTGCGCATTGAGGACGATGCGGTGCTGTTCAGACTGGATAAAGACAAGCTGGAAGAAATGTCGCAACGCTTTCCGGCCTCAACGGCGGCTCTGCATACCTATATCGTGAAGGTGTTATCCGAGCGCCTGGGCAGGGCGAACCGAAATCTGAGCCGTTACATCTAACCGAGCAGCGGGTTACCCCAAAGCAGGAAATCAGAATGTAGGCGAGTCTACTGGTCTTAATACCACAGGCACCATCTCGCTAAACTGAAACCAGTCTCCATCAATGCGGATAATTTTTTCACCAGCCTCATCGAAGCGAAGAGTCCCGGTAAATTCAAGATCGAGTCTTGGTATGCGTATGATTACGTTGATGCCTTCGACCGTGACAGTGTCGGCGGGCATTCCGTAAATTCCCAACCCGCCACTAATCAATGCCGCTGTGTACTCCCCGTTATTCATGCCAAAGGTAAATGCCAGGTTCATATTGTCCCGGCCGAGCACCAGCGGCCCTTCCCAGGAACCCAGCAGGCTCGCCTGGATTTCCTGATCCTGCGCGAACAGGGCTGTACTGGAACTTGCGATCAGCAAGAAGAGAATGAGGATTGAGTCACGTTGCATGAAACCATGGTAAATCAGCCGGCTACATCCGTGCAACGTCGGCGTGCCTGGATTAATAGAAGGATTAGATAAAACGCAGAACGCTCAATGCTGCTGGTTTGCCTTCAAACACTTATGGGCAAAATGGTCAGAGCCGGTAGGCAATCGATATTGGCGTGCGCTATAGGGCCAGGACCGAGCAGTTCCATAAAGTAAAGCATCGGTGCAACCAGACCATACTGCTTTCGCTTCAGGACCGCAACATCACCATCCCATTTCCGCAACGGGAAGTGCGCGCGCTGCTGTAGACCAACTGGCACACTCTAGCGAAACAGATCCAGGTCGATGGCGTCCGCCATTACCTTGTAACCCGCATCATTGGGGTGCAGATTGTCCTGGGTAAACGCTGGCAGGATTCTGCCTGGATGCGCCGGGTCCTGCACAACCCTGTCGAAATCAATCACGCCATCGAATGCACCACTGCTGCGGATGAAGGCGTTCACGGCCTGTCTCACTACTTCACCAGCCTCGGAATAATAAGCGGCGCCCTCATAGGGTGTGAGGGTAGCGCCGATCACCTGGATGCCACGGGCATGCGCTCTGGCGATAATGTTCTGGTAACCCGCAATGATTTGACTCGCCGAAATCAGTTCGCCACCACCGGAGGAAGACATGCCGATATCATTGATTCCTTCCATCAGCACTATGTGAGTAACCCCACTCAAGGCAAGCACATCGCGCTCGAAGCGGGCTTGCAGATTTTCTCCGAACAGGGAGTTCCCTTCGGTGGTTACCCGATTACCGCTAATGCCGGCGTTAACGACCGCAAAATTGTCGATGCCGTTATCGGCGAAGAGGCGCCGGGCAAAGTGATTCGGCCAGCGCTGGTTGCCGCTTAGCGTGGAGCCCCATCCGTCAGTAATGGAATCGCCTACCGTGGCGATGGCAGATACCGGATCATTGCCGATCACATCGATTGCCGTTAACAGGTTCCAGGCCGGTGTTTCAGCGGCGACAGGAAGGCTGCCGCTGGCAGTATGGTTGCCGGATTCAGACAGGTAGTTAGTCTGGTTGGACAGGGCATGGGCAGTGAGAAAACCACTGGATTGAGGCAGGTAAACACTGACCACCAGATTCGTCAGTTCTGGCACCGTAAATGACAGCGGATCGCTCATGATGACAGCGCCGCGGGGAATGGTTACCGCGGCGCTGCCGGCAAAGCTGACCGGTTGCAGGCTCGCTGTCTGCACAGAACTGCCCTCGGACTGCAGGGCGATAGTGACAGCGCCAACCTTCACCGCCTGGTCGCCATGATAGTTCGCCAGACGCAGCCGGACACTGCCGCCGCCAACGCTGCTGTGCACAATCAGCCTTAGTGTCTGGTCTTGCAGCGGCGCATAGTCATCATCAGTTGCAGGCAGGGTACTGGGGCTGGTTGCCCAGGTCGTTATCCATCTGGGATCGGCGTGTTCCTGAGCCTGGAGCTCGACAACAGAGCCGTTGGTGACAAGCAGCAATACCAACGCGTAGCGCAGGAGCTGCCTGGGAAATATTTTGAGTTGCGACATGAGCAGTCCTCGCCGTCTGGTTTCTATCTTGTTGTTTTTTTTCTCTGGTCGGAGTAAATCACAGATCAAGAGTGAATAGAATCACCGCCCGGAGTCGCGACCAAAAGTTGCTATGACTATTGGCCCTTGCTATAAATTCGCGCTTGAGAACTCAGCGGCTCCCCAGGTGAGGAAAGCACATGGATTTATTGCCAGCAGTTGAACTTCAGTCGCCCCCTGGCGTTGATGTAAACGCCACCATCATCTGGTTGCACGGCCTGGGTGCCGACGGCAATGACTTTGCACCCGTGGTTCCCCAATTGGCGCTGCCGGACAGTTTTGGCATTCGCTTTGTATTTCCCCATGCGCCTTCCATACCGGTCAGCATTAACAACGGCTACGTTATGCCGGCCTGGTACGACATCAAACAACTGGATATCGATCGGCATGTGGATGTCGAACAACTGCTCCAGTCTGCACAGTGGATACACGATCTGATCGGCAGGGAGATCGAACGAGGCATCGCCAGCGAGCGCATCATCGTGGCCGGATTTTCCCAGGGCGGTGCCGTGGCCTTCGAGGCAGCCCTGACTTATCCAGGGCCGCTGGCGGGCATCATGGCTTTGTCGACCTATTTCGCAACGGCCGGCAGTATCCAGATCAATCCCATCCACAACACGATTCCCATCATGATTTGTCATGGCACGATGGATCAGGTGGTTCCCGAGTCCCTCGGCCTGAAAAGTCTGGCAACCCTGCAAAACCTGGGTTTCGTGCCTGAATACAACAGCTATCCCATGGAACATGCGGTCTGCCCGCAGGAAATCGCCGATATCGGCACCTGGATATCCCGCATTCTGAAGGCCTGATGCTAATAATGGGTTGACCTTAGACCTGACTCTAATGTTTATAATGCAGGCCATTGCCAGACAAAGGGCCAGCATGGTCAGATGAGAAAGGGAGAGGGTCAAATGCTAAAAATCAGCGAGCTGTCAGCCAGAGCGGCCATAGTCTTGTTCAGAGGCTCCTTAGATACTACGAGAAACACGGGCTGATCAGCGCCAGTAATCGCAGTGACGCGGGCTATCGTTACTACAGCGACGCGGATGTGCGCCGTGCCGAATTCGTCAAGACCGCCCGCAATACCGGCTTCTCTCTCGATGACATCGCGCAGCTGCTCTCCATCCGGGTCGATAAAAAGAGTCACAGTTGTCAGGAAGTCACCGACATTACCCGGCACCAGTTAGATGCAGTCAATGCCAGGCTCGCCGAGCTTCAATCCATGCAACAAACGCTGCAAATATTATTGGATAGCTGCTGCGGCGGCCCGGAGCAAGCTAGCCAGTGCTCGATCATGGAGGCGCTCGAAGAGGGTGAAGTCAGGAATGCGGTAAGGAGTAAAACGCCATGAATCTATTGAGTATCTTCTGGAATCTGGTTATTGAGAGCGCACCGTGGCTGCTTATCGGCTATTTGTTGGCGGGAATTATCAAGCAGGTAATTCCGAGTAGTTGGGTCGAGAAACAATTGGCGGAGCCTGGTTTCACCTCTATCGTGAAAGGTGCGTTCATTGGCGCGCCACTGCCACTGTGCTCCTGCGGAGTAATTCCTACCGCGCTGGCGATTCGCAAGGCGGGTGCCTCCAAGGGCGCAACTGCGTCCTTCCTGGTGGCCACACCGGAAACGGGGGTGGATTCAATCTCTTTCTCTTATGCCGTGCTCGGACCTGTCTTCGCCCTGGCCAGACCCATCGCTGCACTCATCAGTGCCATCATCGCCGGAGTCCTGGTGCATTCATTTGACGAGAAGGCGAGCAGTGCCGAAGCAGTAGTGGCAAGCGGTGGCCATTGCTGCGGTGGCAATCAACAGAAAACCGAAGCAGTGCTCAGATTCGGGGAGCGCTTGGTCGCGGCAATCAGATACGGTTACGGCCAGATGATTGCGGACACGGCGAAGTGGTTAGTAATCGGCCTGGTTGCTGCCACCGTGATTACCGCTGTCGTGCCACAGTCGTTCTTTCTGCAATGGGGCAACGGGGTAGTGGCCATGCTGGTCATGGTGATAGTCGGCTTGCCCATGTATATCTGTGCCACAGCATCGACTCCGGTTGCCGCCAGTCTATTGTTCGCGGGTATCTCTCCGGGCGCTGCCCTGGTATTCATGCTGACCGGCCCTGCCACCAATATTGCCACCATGGGGGTAATCAAGGAGCAACTCGGACTGCGCTCCCTGCTTGCTTATCTTGCCGGTGTGATTGGTACTGCCATAGCCTGTGGGCTGCTGTTGAATGAGTTCTACCGTTTCTTTGGCTGGCCGCTGCAGATCATGACGGCAGAACATGGCGAAGTTTATCCTCTGTGGCGTCAATTCGCCGCCATACTGCTAGCCTGTCTGGTGGCGAGTGTCTGGCTGCAACCGCTGCTCACGCGTAGTCAGCAATCCAGCACGGCAACCGGACAGGTCTCCAGTACGGCGGCCGAGCAGGGTTCCGGAACGACAGCCGAGCAGGGCTGAGACCGGCCGCCGGCCTGCTCAACTAATCGAGGAGTTCAGCAACTCGGTGTGCGTCGGTCAGTTGTAGCACCGCGTCGGCCTTGGCTGGCAGAGTCTTCAGGCAGTGCCGAGTGAGGCGTTCGAAAAACTGGATGAATCTTTCCAGCTCTTTCTCGTCCATGAGTCCAACAGCTTTCCTGCTGCTGTGTTCTCTGTGTTTTCTTTCTCTGAGTTTGCGTTCCTGTGTGGAACGCCAGTGGTACACCAATTCAAAACCGGGGGCTTGCAACACGATCAGGTAATGGAGCATCGCGAACAGTCGCTGGTAATCCAGGCCTAACTGGGTGTTTACATAGCGCCGCCAGCGACCGTCAGCGTCGTCATCTCTTTCCAGGTTGTTAATGGGGACTTCAAGCTCAGCGTCCGCCTGTGGAGTGGCACCGACAAACCAGCCCTCCAGCAGGATAAGATCAAGCGGACCGCGAATCGTCGGGCAGTGCTTTATCCTCACACAGTCATCGAGTGACTTATCGAATACTGGCAGCACTACCTGCTCCTTTGCGGTGGCGGTTAGCAAGGACTCCAGCGTCGCCAGGGCGAGCGACATATCGTGGGTGCCTGGCACGCCCCGGGTAGCAAGCAGTGGATGTACCCGCCGGGCGAGTTCGCTACGCCTGGCCCTGGACAGGTAAAAATCATCGATAGAGAGGTGGGCTACCGCGAACCCGCTCTCAGCAAACAACTGCTGAACCAGTTCAGCCAGGGTCGACTTTCCAGTTCCCTGCGCTCCGCTGATACCGACGATGAATGGCCCGTTTGAATCTTGCAGGCGATTTTTGATGGCGGCGATGAGCGGCAGGACGAATTGTTCGGCATCAATCGCATAAGTCTCGGGTAGCGATTTCTGTGCAATGAATTGTCGAATAAGGTGTGGATAGTTTGTTGACAACAGGTATACCAATTGATGCGAAAAACCAGTGTACAGTGAGGTCATCCACGCGATCAATTGCGCAGTGTGTTCAGAAATATTCCTGTGTTACGATGCTTCAGAGCTTACTTTATTTATAGCCGCCATTTTCCTTTTTGTTCGTTTCGCATCCACGAATATAATGCCGTCATCGTTACTGCCTGAGAGACCCTTGCTGATTTCGCCAACGCTGGCCCAGACTATCGGGCTGGAAGAGGCCGTCATGCTACAGGTGCTGGCGGACATGATTTCACAACGGGAATCATCGAAGCGACCACTCAATCCCAGGCTGGAGTGGATAAAAGTGAATGACGCTGAGCTGCAGGAAGTATTCCCGTTCTGGGCGCCGGTCGATATCAAACGGGTGCAGGCGAGCCTTCACGCCCTGGGAGTAATCCTGATCGATGGGGTCACCAGCGAGGACTCCGGCAACTCTCACTATTTCGCCATCGAAGATAATTCTTCAGTAGAAAACCCGGTTACGAATACCAGTAACACAGTACCGAGCTCCAAGCCAAAGCCGGCGGGGAAAACGGCGCTAATCCCTGCGAACTGGCAGCCGGATGACAATTGGCTGAAACTCTGCAAACAACATTCGATTCCTGAGCAATTTGCGCTGGAGCTGGTGCCGGAATTCGTCTTCTATTGGCGCGAGCGCGGCGAGGCCAGGTTCTCCTGGGGTAATGCCTTTTACAAGCATGTGCTGAAGGAGTGGCGCAATGAACAGACGCGCAAGGGAACCTATGAACTGGCCAGTAACATGTCAGCGGAATGGAGACCGAACACTGACGCCTTGGGAATTCTGGTGAACGCAGGCATTAATGCCAGCTTCATCGAAGACGCGATTCCTGAATTCGTGCTGTATTGGCGCGAGCGGGGTGCAGTACACGGTGCCTGGAATACCAAGTTTATCGAACACATTCGCAGGCAATGGGCAAAGTTTTCTGCATCCTTCGGTCACGATGATACACCGCAGGTTATTCCCGCGGATTGGCAGCCAAGTGCAGAATGTTATGAAATACTACAGCTCGCGGAGATTGACGAGGAATATGCCCGTAGCAGGATTCCGGAATTTGTGCTGTACTGGAGAGACAGTCAGCAAGTGAAAGCCTCATGGAATACCGTGTTCCTGCAGTTCATCAAGCAGGATTGGGCGCACAAACTGAAACAGTTCGAGAACGCCGATATAAACTATGCAGACGATCAAACCATTGTTGGATCAAGCCAGCAAAAAATTAAGGAAAGATTCCAGCGCATTGCCGACCGAAGCTGGGCCGAGTAGCACCCACGGCAAGGTCAGCAGTCGTGTGCGGGAGCCAAAAGCTGGATCCGAAGCTGCTGGAGTCGATCGCGTGGATGCCATCAATCAGGTGTTCGCCGAGTTTGAGTTTGCCTATCACAACCAGTTTCACAAGGCGTTCGCCGATGCAGAAAGTCTCGCTATCGCCAAGAAATACTGGATGAGTAGCCTGGAAAATTATTCCCCTCAGCAAATTATTCTGGCCGCCAAATCGGTCATTCGCTCCCAGGATTATCTACCCTCTATTGCGGTAATCCTGCGTGCCTGTGAACAAGGCACGGATCTGTTTGGTCTGCCTGCATTGCGGCAGGCTTACCTGGAAGCCTGTGGGGCGGCATCACCTAAATGTGAACAACACTGGTCACACGAGGCCGTCTATCTTGCCGGCAAGGCGGCGGGATGGTTCCTGTTAGCGAACGAACCGGAATTGACTGGGTTACCGGTATTCGCCTATCACTATGAAAATCTATGCAGGCGCGTGATTAACGGAGAAGCGCTGGAAATAGCAGCGCCGGAAGCGCTACCGGAAAAAATTTCTCGCAAACTCGACAAGCAAGAGACCCGCGCCAGGATCGCGAAAATGAAACGGGAGCTCGGGCTCTGAGCCAAGAGGGGACACCTACAATTTAACAACTTAAACACAATCAACAGAATTAGTAGCTTTGATATTCTCTTTAAGTTGTTAAATTGTAGGTGTCCCCCTAAGCAAGTTGTTAAATTGTAGGTGTCCCCCTAAGCATCGAGCTTCTTAAATTTCACTCTGGTTGGTAGTGCATTTTCACCGAGTCGTTTCTTGCGCTCTGTCTCATAGTCTGAATAGTTCCCTTCATGCCAGACCACCTTGCTGTCTCCCTCGAAGGCCAGGATATGGGTGCAAATGCGATCCAGAAACCAGCGATCGTGTGAGACTACAATTGCACAGCCGGGAAAAGCCAGCAGGCCCTCTTCCAGTGCACGCAAAGTTTCTACGTCAAGATCGTTGGTCGGCTCATCCAGCAACAGGACATTGGCTCCGCGCTTTAACAGCTTGGCCATATGCAGGCGGTTGCGTTCGCCCCCTGATAAGTCCTTGACGAATTTCTGCTGATCTCCACCCTTGAAGTTGAAGCGACTGGCATAGGCGCGGGAAGCGATTTCGTATTTTCCGATCTGCAGAAGATCCTGCTCGTCAGAGATCTCTTGCCAGACAGTGTGAGCACCGTTCAAGTCATCACGTGATTGATCAACATAGGCAAGATCCACCGTCTCACCGAGATCGATAGATCCGCTATCGGGTTGTTCGGTACCCACCAGCATTCTCAGGAACGTCGTCTTACCGGCGCCATTGCCGCCGATGATGCCGACGATGCTGCCCTTGGGGATGGCGAAGCTCAGATCATCTATCAGCGTCTTGTCATCGAACGCCTTGCTCAGATGATTCACCTCGATCACCTTGTCGCCTAGCCGGGGGCCGGGGGGAATATAGAGTTCCTGGGTTTCGTTGCGTTTCTGAAAGTCCTGTGAATTGAGCTCCTCGAAGCGGGCAATTCTCGCCTTGCTCTTCGACTGCCGACCTTTTGGGTTCGCGCGTACCCATTCCAGTTCCGATTTGATAGTGCGTTCATGGGCGGCCTGTTGTTTCTCTTCAGTATTAAGCCGCCGTTCTTTGGTTTCCAGCCAGGCGCTGTAATTTCCTTCGTAGGGAATGCCGTGTCCAAGGTCCAGCTCCAGGATCCACCCGGCGACATTGTCGAGGAAATAGCGATCATGGGTAATCGCTACTACCGTGCCAGGGTACTCCTGCAGAAATCGCTCCAGCCAGGCCACGCTCTCGGCATCGAGATGGTTAGTCGGCTCATCCAGTAATAACATGTCCGGCTTGGAGAGTAGCAACTTGCACAAGGCAACCCGGCGCTTCTCGCCGCCAGAGAGCTGCCCGACGTTTACGTCCCAGGGTGCCAGGCGCAGGGCATCGGCGGCAATTTCCAGGGTTCGTTCAATCTGCCAGCCATCGACCGCATCGATCTCGTTCTGCAACGAACCCTGTTTTTCCAGCAGCTCATTCATCTCATCGTCACTCATCGGTTCGGCAAACCTGTCGCTGATGGCGTTAAATTCGTCAATCAGTTGAATGATGTCGCGGATACCTTCTTCGACATTCCAGCGTACCGTCTCAGTCTCGTTGAGTTCCGGCTCCTGTGGCAGGTAGCCAATCTTGATTCCGGGTTGCGGACGGGCTTCGCCATTTATTTCCTTGTCCACCCCGGCCATGATTCTTAACAGGGTTGATTTACCGCTGCCATTGAGCCCCAGCACACCGATTTTCGCACCAGGGAAAAAGGACAGGGAGATGTCCTTGAGGATCTCCCGCTTGGGAGGAACGATCTTGCCAACCTGGTGCATGGTGTAGACGAACTGCGACATTCCTGACTCCTGTTTGAGAGAGGGGACACCTACAACTTAACAACTTAAACACAATCAGCCGAGTTGGCCGCTTTGAAATTCTCTTTAAGTTGTTAAGTTGTAGGTGTCCCTGCCCTACTATTATGGCACAGCCAATGTCGAGGTGTTTCTCAAAATTGTCGGCTATCTTTATTTGCAATATTCTCCTCAGTAAACCTTGCGCACCAAAATCCGCGCGAATCCCGGCAGAATAAAGATGCCGTGACTAGTGTCATCATGTAGAATAACGCCTTCAAAAAATCCCCAATCCAGCCAGTGGAGTAGTCGATGTTCAGGAGCGATCTCAGCCTATCGGAGTTTGATCCAGAGATACACGCGGCTATCGAAGCGGAAAAAACGCGTCAGGAAGAACATATCGAACTGATCGCCTCAGAAAATCACACCAGCCCTTTAGTAATGGAAGCGCAAGGGTCTGTACTCACCAATAAATACGCAGAAGGCTATCCCGGCAAACGCTATTACGGCGGTTGTGAAAATGTCGATGTAGTTGAAGAACTCGCGATCGCTCGCGCAAAAGCGCTGTTCAAGGCGGATTACGCGAATGTGCAGCCCCATTCCGGATCCCAGGCAAATTCGGCAGCCTACATGGCGATGCTCAAGCCAGGGGACACGCTGTTGGGTATGAGCCTGGCCGATGGCGGGCACCTCACTCACGGTGCGAGCGTCAGTTCATCGGGACGGATTTACCAGGCGGTGCAATATGGTCTGAATAATGACACCGGGGAGATCGACTATGATCAGGTGGATCGGCTGGCTCAGGAACACAAGCCCAAAGTTATCGTGGCTGGTTTCTCGGCCTATTCCCGGGTAGTGGACTGGCAGAAGTTTCGCGAGATTGCGGACAGCATCGGTGCCTTCTTCATGGTGGATATGGCGCACGTGTCTGGCCTGATCGCCGCCGGCGTCTATCCCAGTCCGGTCAACATTGCCGATGTGACTACGACCACTACACACAAGACATTAAGGGGTCCGCGCGGTGGTTTGATACTGGCCCGTAGCAATCCCGATCTGGAGAAGAAGCTGAATTTCGCCGTGTTCCCGGAAAGCCAGGGTGGACCACTGATGCATGTTATAGCGGCCAAGGCCATTTGCCTGAAAGAGGCCATGAGCAAAGACTTCGTTGTCTACCAGCAACAGACGCTGAAGAATGCCCAGGCGATGGCCCGGGGATTTATCGAGCGTGGTTATGATGTAGTCTCAAACGGCACCGATGATCACCTGTTCTTGCTCAGCTTGATCAGGCAGGGTATTACCGGCAAGGATGCCGATGCCGCATTGGGCAATGCGAATATCACTGTCAACAAGAATGCAGTACCGAACGATCCTAATCCACCTTTCGTCACCAGTGGATTGCGCATAGGTTCTCCTGCCGTGACCACGCGAGGATTTAAAGAGGCAGAAGTGATCGAGCTGACAACATGGATGTGCGATATATTAGATGATATTAATAACAAAGCGATGATTGCCGGGGTCAAACAGAAGGTACTTGATCTCTGCGCAAGATTCCCCGTGTATCAATAATTTTAGGTAGAACGATAGGTTTACTATGCATTGTCCATTCTGTGGCGCCACAGACACCAAGGTTATCGATTCCCGGTTAGTCTCCGAAGGCAATCACGTACGCAGGCGCCGTGAGTGTGTTACCTGTGAGGAAAGATTTACGACTTACGAATCTGCCGAGCTCGTGATGCCCAAGATCATCAAGCAGAATGGTATCCGTGAGCCGTTCAATGAAGACAAGTTACTGGCCGGGTTCACCAAGGCACTGGAAAAAAGACCTGTTAGTGTAGAAAACCTCGATGAAGCTATCAATCGTATAAAGGCGACGCTTCGTTCCACCGGTGAACGAGAGATCCCTTCCCGTGATGTAGGTGAGCAGGTAATGAAAGAATTACGTGAACTCGATGAAGTTGCCTTTGTCCGGTTTGCCTCTGTTTACCGCAGTTTCAAAGATCTTGATGAGTTCAGGAAAGAGATAGATCGACTTTCCAAAGATAGCTCCAGCTAGACTTTCCAGCCCCCGCTCCCTGCACTTGACCCCTTCATTCTGCTAGAATCGATTGCTTCATTGAATGCCTGGTTACATTTCCGGGCAAGTCGCGCGGTAAACTGCCAAACTAACTTATCTATAGAGTCAGGAACGTGAAGTCTCTAAGTAACTCAAAACTCGATGCGACGATTATTGACTGGCCAGTCCATATGCAGCGAGCTATTGACCTGGCCGAAAGCGTGTGGACGGCCACGCCGAATCCAAGGGTCGGTTGCGTACTTACAAAAGATGGCGAAGTTGTTGGAGAGGGTTGGCACTCGGCAGCGGGTCAGGCTCATGCAGAAATAGCCGCGCTCCATCACGCCGGTGAGAAGGCCAACGCGGCGACGGCATTTGTCAGCCTCGAACCCTGCGCGCATACGGGACGTACTGGTCCTTGTAGCGAGGCACTGATTCATGCAGGAGTCGCCCGGGTGGTGATAGCGACCCTGGATACGAATCCTCAAGTAGCTGGCAAGGGTGTTCTGCAGTTGGAACAAGCGGGAATTGAGGTGTGCCATCTGGCTGATTTCGATCAGCAGGCGCGCGCGGTTAATCCTGGATATTTCAAACGTCTTGAGCAGGGACTTCCCTATGTCAGGATGAAACTGGCTATGAGCCTGGATGGCCGAACGGCGTTGGCCAATGGCGAGAGCAAATGGATTACCAGTGCCGCAGCCAGAAGCGACGTGCAGCGACTGCGCGCCAGCGTCAGCGCAGTAATAACAGGTATTAATACTGTTCTCACCGATGACCCATCGCTGAATGTGCGACGCGAAGATCTGGTAGAAAATTCCGAGGTGTTAGAGGCAAATAGCGGTGGATTGAATCGACAACCGCTGCGGGTAGTTGTAGACAGCCAATTGCGGACACCTGGCACTGCCAGGATAGTCACCTGTGACGGCGAGGTAAAAATCTATACCAAAGACGCCAAACGCACGGGGAAAAACATTGCATCAAATGTGGAGATAGTCGGTGTAGCAAGCTCTGCAGGCGGAGTAAATCTTCGATCTGTGCTAGAATCGCTGGCCTCCGATTTCGCCTGTAATGAAGTAATGATAGAAGCTGGATCGACCCTGAGCGGCGCCTTCATTGCCGCGGGCCTGGTGGATGAGTTGGTTGTTTACATCGCACCGAAAATTCTTGGCAGTGATGCCAGACCACTTCTTGAGTTAGCCGGATTGCAATCTCTTGCCCACAGCATTGAGTTTACAATAGGCGATGTAAGGCAAGTCGGAGATGACATTCGAGTGACACTCAAGGCGAAACGAGATTACGGCAAAGAATAATGTTTACTGGAATCATCGAGGCTACCGGAAAGCTAACCAGTCTGAGTCAAAAGGAGTCGGAATGGCGCCTGACGATTAGTGCCGGAAAGCTGGACATGTCCGATGTAAAACTCGGTGACAGCATTGCCGTGAACGGCTGTTGCCTTACCGTGGTCGACCGTGGCGATAATCATCTCAGCGCCGATGTTTCACTAGAGACCCTGCGCTGTACAACCCTGGGATCGCTACAGCAGGATTCTCGCCTGAACCTGGAAAAGGCAATGCTGGCAAGCAGTCGCTTCGGTGGACACATCGTCAGCGGTCATGTCGATGGAGTAGGCGAACTCGTTGCATCACAACAGGAAGGGAAAAGCATCAGGCTGGATTTTTCCATTCCTGATGAACTGGCGAAGTACATCGCCGCCAAGGGATCGATTTGTATAGACGGTGCTAGCATGACTGTGAATGAGGTTAGTGGAAGTACATTCTCTATCAACGTGATTCCGCACACACAGGAAGAAACCATCATCGGAGAATACAAGCTGGGTCAGCGAGTCAACATAGAGGTGGATCTGGTGGCGCGTTACCTGGAGAGACTAGTGCTTAATAAAGAGAGTGCAGATACAACATCGCCAGGCATTGATCTGGAGTTTCTCAAACAACATGGCTTTCAATCGGCTTAAGCAGGACGTTAATACCAGACATGGAACTGAACACAATAGAAGAAATCATCGATGATATCCGCCAGGGAAAGATGGTGATATTGATGGATGATGAAGACAGAGAGAATGAAGGCGATTTGATTATCGCCGCTGAACGCGTGCGCACCGAAGATATAAATTTCATGGCCACGAATGCCCGTGGATTAATTTGCCTGACTCTCACCCGGGAGCGCTGCGAATTCCTCAAGTTGCCATTGATGGTCAATCAGAACAACACGCCCTACAACACCAACTTTACTGTGACTATCGAAGCCGCCACTGGTGTAACTACTGGCATATCGGCAGCGGACCGGGCGCGTACGATTCAAGTGGCAGTGGGTCGAGACAGTGAACCTGAAGATATCATCCAGCCTGGTCACATCTTTCCAATCATGGCACAACCCGGTGGAGTGTTACGCCGCGCCGGGCACACCGAAGCCGGTTGCGACCTGGCAAGAATGGCAGGCTATAAGCCGGCGGCTGCCATCGTCGAGATCATGAATGATGATGGATCGATGGCGCGTCGAGTAGACCTGGAACGGTTTGCGCAAAAACACGACATCAAGATCGGGACGATTGTCGATCTTATTCACTATCGAATTGCACACGATCACACGGTTACCCGAACCGAGTCAAATGTCATGCAGACCCAATATGGCGAGTTCACTATACACAGCTATTCGGACTCAATCAGTGGCAATTTGCATCTCGCCTTCGTGAAAGGGGTAGTCACCAAAGACGATCCAGTGCTGGTCAGGGTACACATACCCAATGTCCTTAGAGACATCTGCGAGGTCTATAATGCTGAGAGAACCAGCTGGTCCTTCGGTAACGCACTTGAAGAGATAAGCAAAGAAGGCAAGGGTGTTGCTGTGCTATTATCTAGCGAGGACTATGGGCAGGACCTCTCACATAACCTGGCGTCGGCAGTTGCTGCAGGAAGTGAGGCTGCACAGTCCAAGAGACCTGGCAGCGACCTCACAATTGGTACAGGTTCGCAGATCCTTAGAGATCTTGGAGTTGGGAAAATGCGCTTGTTGAGCTATCCGGCCAAATTTAATGCGATTTCCGGATTCGATCTCGAAGTTGTCGATTTCGTGCCGTTTCAGAAATAGGTAGCAGGAATTCAGAATGAGTACGATCAAGACCATAGAGGGTAACTATAGCAACGCCTCGGCGAGCTATGCAATTGCCGTTGCGAAGTTCAATAGTTTTATAGTCGACCGCCTGCTGGACGGTGCCCTCGATGCGTTAAAAAAACACGGTGTTATGGATCGGGATATAACGATTGTAAAAGTACCCGGTGCATTCGAATTACCTTTGGCAGTCAGGAAACTGGTAGCGCTGAATAATTACGATGCGGTTATCGCACTCGGCGCCGTGATTCGTGGTGGAACTCCTCACTTTGAATATGTGGCTGGAGAATGTGTCAAAGGACTAAGCCAGGCAAGTCTGGAGAGTAGTAAGCCGGTGGCCTTCGGCGTGTTGACAGTGGATACCATCGAGCAGGCGATAGAGAGAGCGGGTACCAAGTTTGGAAACAAAGGAGCTGAGGCTGCGCTGACAGCCATCGAGATGCTTAATCTGGTTCGTCAACTGGAGAGCTAGGTGGCCGCGAACAATGGCGCAACTGCCACAAACAGCAATCGCAACAACCGGCCACGGGTACCTCTAGCGCAACGGCGTAGGGCGCGCCGACTAATTTTACAGGCCATGTACCAGTGGTTGATGGCCGAGTCAGATCCGGTAGAGATCGCCAAACAATTTCGAGAGGAAACCCAGGGCAAGGTAGATTGGAAGTATTTTGAGGAAGTCTTCATCAGCATTCCAGAATCAGCGCCGCAACTGGATAAGTTTCTCAATCCGCTACTGGATCGTGACCCGTCTGCCATTGATCCGGTTGAGAAAGCGCTGCTTTACCTGGGCGCGTACGAGTTAGCCCATCGCATCGACGTGCCGTATCGAGTCGTTATCAATGAATGCGTAGAGTTGGCAAAGGTGTTCGGCGCCACCGATAGTCACAAATATATCAATGGTGTCCTGGATAAGCTGGCTGCCTCACTGAGATCGGCAGAACGCAGACATTCGAATTCAATCTAATCTTCACAGAGTTTCAAATTTTGAGAAAGGCGATGATTAGCCAATGAGCCAGGCAGAGTTTGAAATAATCCGTCGCTATTTTAAAGAATCAGCCCTGAATTTCTCCAGGCAGGGCATCGAGAAAAGCATCGGTGACGATGGCGCCCTGATCAAGATCCCCCCCGACCACCTGCTATGCATGTCAATGGATGCCCTGGTTGCCGGAGTCCATTTTCCCTATTCTGCCGATGCGGCAATGATTGCCAATCGAGCCCTGGCCGTAAACCTCAGTGATCTCGCGGCAATGGGTGCTGAGCCCTACTGCTTCACTCTTGCCCTGGTGCTTCCCGAAAACAACCCGGCCTGGTTGGAAAAATTCAGTGGCGGGCTGCTGCGTCTGGCGCAGCGCTTTAACTGCCCGCTGGTGGGGGGTGATATTACTGAAGGACCACTGAGCATTGTCATTCAGGTCCACGGCCTGAATCAGCCCGACCGGGTCATTCGCCGGGATGGCGCCAAACCAGGAGATTCGGTGTATGTATCGGGTTGCCTGGGAGACGGTGCCATAGCACTGGCCAGTATCGGAATTCGCTCCCACCTTGGCGAAGCCGTTGAATTGATCGATGAAACCTTACCCGATGCCTGCCGGGAGTACTTTCGAGCCGCCTATTATGAACCAGAGCCAAGGATTGAGTTGGCCGGGCGCTGCAACGCTCTGGTGAGTGCCGGGATCGATATCTCCGATGGATTGCTCGGTGATCTGGGCCATATCCTCAATGCCAGTGGCGTAGGAGCTGAACTCAACGTTCACCGCTTGCCGTATTCCGAATCCTCTACCTGTTGCACAAGCCCGGAAAACAGACTGCGGGCTGCGCTTTATGGCGGTGATGACTATGAACTGTGCCTGACAGTTTCACCTCAGCAGATCTCCGCACTGGAATCGGTTGCCGAGAAGCTGAACACGCGAATTAGCTGCATCGGTGAGATTGTCGAGGGAGACGGGATTGTGTGTCTGGATGAAGCGGGTCAGGTCATCGAACTTACCGACCATCCTTATGAGCACTTTCTGTAGGAGTCCTGGTTGATGGTCACGACGCCGCCGTCTGTCTGGCGTAATCCAGTTCATTTCCTGGCATTTGGTCTCGGCAGCGGTGCCGTTCCGAAGGCGCCAGGTACCGCCGGATCATTGGCTGCAGTTTTGCTATACCTGCCACTTTCTGAATTGTCTGTTAGCGCCTACGCCCTGGTGCTGATAACAAGCTTCAGCCTGGGAATCTGGCTCTGTGGCAAGACCGCGGAAGAGATTGGGGTACATGATCACGGCGGCATCGTGTGGGACGAGTTTGTGGGCATGTGGTTCACCCTGTTTATGGCCCCGGAGGGGTGGTTATGGATAGGCCTTGGTTTTTGCCTGTTTCGTGCCCTGGATATCCTCAAGCCCTGGCCAATCAAATGGGTCGATAAGCGGGTGGCAGGTGGGCTGGGAATCATGCTAGATGATGTATTAGCAGGTATAATGGCCGCCCTGTGTATTCAGGCCATCCAGGTGTTGATTGGCTAATCTGCTGATCTCTTCGGCTCTCGATCATAGGGTGGACTGGTAGAAGGAAAAGAGAAGAGGAATTTTTTTGACAGTCAAGTACGTAGCATCGGCGACATTACCCACGCAGTGGGGTCAGTTCACCATTCATGGTTTCGAAGAACAGGAATCCGGCAAGGAGCATATCGCTCTGACGCTGGGCGAAATTTCCAGCGCTGCGCCATTATTGTGCCGCGTCCATTCGGAGTGTCTGACTGGCGACTGCCTGTTTAGTCTGCGCTGCGACTGTGGTCCCCAATTACAGGCTGCTATGGAAAGCATAGCGGAAGAAGGCAGAGGGCTGCTTCTCTATTTGCGCCAGGAAGGCAGAGGCATCGGACTGCTTAACAAGATCAAGGCCTATGCGCTGCAAGACTCCGGCGCTGACACGGTTGAAGCAAACGTCCAGCTTGGTTTTGAACCGGACAGTCGCGATTATCAAATCTGTAAACCCATGCTCGATCATTTTCAGGTCAAGGCGCTTAGATTAATGACCAATAATCCGCGCAAGGTTGATGCCCTGCATGACATGGGATTCGAAGTGCCGGAGATTATTCCCATCCACACAAAAGCAAACCCGCACAATGAAAGCTATCTTGCGGTGAAGGTGGATAAGTTAGGCCACATGAAGTAAATCCGTGGCCGTTACTCGCAAAAAAATTATCGTCGACTTCATACGCCACGGTGAACCTGAAGGTGGCGACATCCTCCGCGGCAGGGTAAATCCAATTCTTACCGAACGGGGTTGGGCACAAATGCAGAACGCCACGGCACTGAGTCAAGCTCATGAACCGTCACCCGCCACACCGCCCTGGACCGAAATTATTTCTTCTCCCCTGGATCGCTGTCGGCAATTCGCCGAGCGCACCGCCGAACGGATAAACCTTAAGACTGGCATTGATGAGCAATGGCAGGAAATTGACTACGGTGACTGGGATGGCATGCTGGTGAGTGAGTGGCGCAAAGTAGCGGCCGAGCAGTTCAAGGCATTTCGCAATGATCTCTCCGCGCTCGCACCCCCAAATGGCGAAGACTATCTCGCCTTCAAGCAGCGCGTGTTGACCGCCTGGGATAGCATTGCCAAAAAGCCCGATGGCAGTCACCTGCTGATTGTGACTCACGGTGGCGTGCTGCGCGTCATACTGCCTACGGTATTAGGTATGCCCCTGAATCGAAGTTTCCCGCTGCATATTCCCTTCGCCTGTTTCAGCCGCGTAAGCCTGGATGTTCAGGCAGGCAAGGTCAGTGCCAGTCTGATCTTTCATAACGCCGCCGAATACGCAGCGGGTAGCGACTCCAGCTGAATACGCTTAGCGCTTGCGTCTGGCCAGTTCGAGCTGTTCACACATCTGCTGTGCCCCAAGCAGTGCCCGAGGTGTATGCCGCTGTAGAAGTTCAGGAGGAATGAAGTACAGGTTTTCCTTCGCCACGGCTTCCAGACTGGACCACCGCGTCCAGTCATCCAACCACTCGGGCCGCTCTATATCCATGCCGCTGGCAATGATCACTTCGGGATTTCTCACCAGCACCGCTTCTCTGCTTACCTTTGGGGCTACGAGCTTGATGTCGGCGAAGACATTGTTACCACCGCACAGCTTGATAATGTCATTAATCAGCTCATTACCACCCGCCGTAATCAGTGGCAGGGCCCATACCTGATAAAAAACCTGGAGCGCAGGGAGGCCGCTGTACTGGTTTCTCAGTCTAGCCAGATTCTCGTGGAACGCGACAAGCGCCTGGCGCGCTAGCGCTTCGGTGCCTGCCAGTTGCGCCAGACGTTCAATATGGGATGGTATCGACGCCAGGCTCTTCGGTTCCGCGATATACACTGTCAGCCCCAATTGTCTGAGGCGGTTCACCGAGGTGCGCGGGTTACCGCTCTGCCAGGCAATGACCAGATCAGGCTGCAGTTCCAGGATGCGCTCGGTGTCCAACAGGTCAAAGCGCCCGATAATAGGTAACCTGGCGGCTGCGGCTGGATAATCGCTGTACTCGACGGCGCCAACCAGCTGTTCACCTGCGCCAGCGGCATAGACCAGTTCGGTCAGAGAAGGTGCCAGACTGATAATGCGGGTCGCCGGTCGCTCAAGAGAAACCAGGGTACCTTCGTCGTCCCTGACTTCCGCCGCAACCAGACTCGAGCTGGCAATGCCGAGCAATACTGTAAATACCGCCGCGCTGAAGAGTGCCACTGAAATGAAACCTGACCTCATCAATAATCGATGCCTTTCTGAACCTTGATACCGGCGTTGAAGGCGTGCTTGGTGTCTGCCACTTCGCTGACCGTGTCCGCCAGTTCCACCAGTTCCTTCGCTGCATTGCGCCCGGTAACAATGACATGTTGGGATTCCGGTCGGTTCTTCAGTGCTGTCAGCACCGATTCCTTGTCCAGGTAGCCATAGGTGAGCATGTAGGTGAGTTCATCGAGTATCACCACATCTATGTCTGAATCACTCAGCAGCTCGACAGCTTTTTCCCAGGTGGCTAGCGCGGCGGCGATGTCCTTGTCCCGATCCTGGGTCTCCCAGGTAAAGCCGGTATTCATGACATGGAATTCAACCAGGGGACTACCCTCGAACAGGAGTTGCTCGCCACACTCCCACTGTCCCTTGATGAACTGGACGACACCACACTTCAGGCCGTGCCCGACGCTGCGCGCCAGCATGCCGAATGCCGAAGAACTCTTGCCTTTGCCATTTCCGGTCAGCAGCACCAGCAGTCCTTTGTCCCTTTGTGCTTCGGCAATGCGCGCATCGATGTGCGACTTCTTGCGCTGCATGGCACGTTTGTGACGCTTGTTGCGCTCTTCGTTATTCGACACGGTCTGCTCCCTAGAAGTTTACCCTGATACCTATATAAGACGCGCGATCCGGGGCGATAAAATCGCTAACCTCCTGGTAGTGGTCATTAAACGCGTTTTCGATGCGGCCATACAACTGAATTGCCGCGCTGATTGTGTAGCTGGCGGTCAAGTCCACCACATCGAAGTCTTCGAGTGTGGCTGTGGTGCCGAATATTTCATCGATTGCATCCTGCGCGGCACGATACAGAACGCTTATTCGAAATCGCTCGGAGTTGCTAACGTAGTGCAGTCCGAGATTCGCCAGGTGCCTGGGTCGGCGTAAGCGCTGTAAACCTGTGGGTCGCTCGGTATCGTTGTAAGTATAGTTGGCTGAAACGGAGTAGTTTTCGTTCCATGTCAGCCTGCCACTGACCTCAAACCCCCGGGAAGAGCTGGTACCGAAATCCTGCAGGTAGCCACTGAATCCCGCCAGATCGAAGAAGATGGCATCTTCAATCTCCTGGTCAAACAGGGTTGCTTCCAGATGTAAGCGGTTTCCTGCCTGGTATTCAATGCCGTATTCGAACCCCTGGCTTGTCTCCTCATCAAGAGAAGTGAAGGCAGCAGGTGGAAAAGCGAAGGGGCCGGCATTGTAGTCGATCTCAAAAAGACTGGGTGCTCTGAAACCAGAGCCGTAACTGGCCTTGAATTTGAGCAGCGAGTCAGCGAAGGAAATCAGATAGGCAGCCGTTATGCGGGAACTCACATGAGTCCCGAAGTCGTCGTTGTCATCGAGCCTGGCGCCTGCAGTAAGGAACAGTGAGTCTGAGAAATCGCTCAGCAATTCCACGAAGTAGCCCTTGTTATCTCTTTGCAGTATGCCGCTGTGTTCTTCTTCCAGATCGAATCCGAAGACCACATCGAGTCCGGGCAGGTTCTGCAGGCTACCCAGGTACTCCCAGCGCGCGATCTCACCTTTGGAGCCGAAGGCAAACAGCCCTGACGCGAAGTCTTCCCGGTCTGTGCGCGTATTGGTGTAGGCCAGGGAATGATTAATGCTTCGTGAGGTGAAGTCTGCAGCGATTCGGGTAGCGGTGAAGTCATAGTGTGAATCGCAATCGTAGACCGTGGTACCTGAGAAGCACCCATCATACTGTGCTCGACCTTCGACATTTCTGTGCACAAGCTGCAGGCGCAATGAATCACTGACCGTGAATCCGACCCGTCCATGAAAACTCGTATTTTCATAGCCATCATCATCTGCAACGGCTACGTCAGAACTGCGCACATTGTATCCGTCGGTTTCAAATTCAGCAGCGGTAAGTGTGAAATCGACTCTCTCATTCCCGCCCGCCAAATTCGCCACGAGCTGGTCGGTGCCACGACTTCCGACCTGCCCATCTACGCGGCCAAATATTCCCGGTTCAGTTGTGGTCCGGGAGCTGATGGCGATGACTCCGCCTGCATCCGCGCCGTAACTGAGTCCCTGTGGACCACGCAGAATTTCTACCCGGCTGATTCCGCTGCTGAGCACGTGTTCGATGGGACTCAGGACCTGCGGCGCACTGGGGTCGGATAACTCCACGCCGTCGAACAGCGTGAGCGTGCGATAGCCTTCTTCGCCGCGAATTCTCAAGGCAGAGGTAGCGCCGGTTCCACCGTTGCTGGATTTCCCTATCGCCAGAGTCTGTCTCAGTACATCCGCCAGTGAAAAATTCCCGTGTGCCTGAATCTGCTGCTCATTAAGAACCGTCACCGAGGCGGCGACCTGCCGTGCGGGCACCGGAATACGGTTTGTAATGACAATGATTTCTTCAAGCGGACTGGTTTGTTGCTGAGCCAGGACCGATTGGCCTGATAAGAGCAATAGTGTGCCGCAGAGCGCATTCCTTGTGCCGCAGAGCACATTCATTGTGCCGCAGAGCACATTCATTGTGCCGAAGAGCGCTTTCATTGTGCCGAAGAGCGCTTTCATTGTGCCGAAGAGCACAATAAGTTTGCGTGTTAACATTTTCATCTCCCAATGAATCCATCCGCAGTCTTTTACTGCAGATAAAAAGTCATCAGGGAGGGATCAGGTAGCAGAGTATGAAAAGACTCAACCACTGATGTAGCCCTCCGCTGCATCGATTATGGCGGTTAATCAGGCTGGTGTCGGACTCAACTCTCTGCTGAATGAAAATCTCAGCAGGGCGTATCACCGTTGCGGGGGCAGTACCGGATTCACACCGGTTTCCCAGTTAGCCAGATTGTAAAGGACAAAACTGGCGCCAGAATTAACTCGTTCTCCAAAGAGAACGGACGCAGTCTATCTGCCGGGGATTAATCAGTCAATCAAGGGAATGCGAAGAGTAGGGGCCCGGGTGGGCTAAACCGCTTTGGATTGAATCTTACAATCAGCAAGTTTCTTCTTGATAGCACTGAAGATGCTGTCGCTGTCCAGGTCGATGCTGGCGAGCATTTCCGGAACCTTGCCATGACTCAGAAAGGAATCGGGGAGGCCGAGGTTGAGGATAGGAATCTGGTAATTCGCGCGTAGCAAGAATTCGTTTATCGCCGAGCCAGCGCCTCCCATGACAACATTCTCTTCAATGGTAACGATGAGCCGATGGCGGGTTGCCATGTCACCGACAAGATCTTCATCCAGTGGTTTTACAAACCGCATGTCCACTACTGTGGCATTGAGCCGGTCGGCTGCAGCGAGGGCCGGGCCCACCATGCTACCGAAGGCAAGAATCGCTACCGATCTGCCTTCACGGCGCAGCTTGGCCTTGCCAATAGGGACTGGTTCGAGCGTGTTTTCGATTTCAACGCCTGGGCCTTTGCCGCGCGGATAACGCACTGCCGTAGGACCCACGTGATGATAGGCGGTAGACAATAATTTTCGCGTCTCGTCCTCATTGCTGGGGGTCATGACCACCATATTGGGAATACAGCGCAGGTAGCTGAGATCGAAACTGCCTGCATGTGTCGGGCCGTCTTCACCGACCAGGCCGGCCCGATCGATAGCGAAGAGTATGTTCAGCTTCTGTAATGCCACATCATGGATAAGTTGATCATATCCACGTTGCAGAAAAGTTGAGTAGATCGCGATTACAGGCTTGATATTATTACAGGCCATGCCGGCGGCGAAGGTGATCGCATGTTGTTCGGCAATGGCCACATCATGGAAGCGCTCGGGGAATTGCTGAGCGAAGTCTTTCATTCCTGAACCATCACCCATCGCCGGTGTGATCCCGACGACTCGCTCATCAAGGGTGGCAACATCACACAACCAATCCCCGAATACTTGTGAGTAAGTTGGGGAACCCTTGGGCAGTTTTGTACCTATCGCTTGCTGTGCTGCTTCCTGCTCAGGGCTTGATTGCTCAGTGACTGTTTTCTTTGCACTTGTGGCTGGATCGATCTTGCTCAGGGCATGCATGCCGAACGGATCATTCTCGGACTCAGAGTAACCCTTGCCTTTCTGTGTGACGATATGTAGTAGCTGCGGACCGCGCAGCGACTTTATATTGCCCAGTATGTCAACCAGCCCTTCGGTATCATGCCCATCAATCAAACCAATATAGTTAAAGCCGATTTCTTCGAACAAGGTGCCGGGTGACACCATTCCCTTCATGTATTCTTCGGCTCGATGTGCGGCTTTGAGTGCGGGTGGAATCTTTGCCAGCACGCGCTTGGAACCGGTGCGGATAAAATTGTAGGGCTTGCTTGCCCACATGCGTGCGAAGTAACTGGAAAGGCCACCAACATTGTCGGAGATCGACATGTTGTTATCGTTGAGGATCACCAGAATATTGTCATCCAGATGCCCGGCATGGTTGAGCGCCTCGAATGCCATACCGGCAGTCATTGCACCATCCCCAATCACTGCGATGTTATGGTGGTCCTGATCGAGCATGCGGTCTGCAACCATCATGCCCAGTGCAGCACTGATCGAAGTGCTGGAGTGACCCACTCCAAACATGTCGTATTCGCTTTCCTCGCGATTTGGAAAGGGGGCCAGGCCTCCGGCTTGTCGTATAGTCAGCATTGCTTCCCGGCGCCCGGTGAGTATCTTGTGTGGATAGGCCTGGTGGCCCACATCCCATACCAGTCGATCCCTGGGTGTGTCGAATACATAATGCAGTGCAATGGTGAGTTCAACGACCCCCAGGCCTGCGCCAAAATGTCCGCCAGTTTTCCCTACAGAGTAAAGCAGGAAAAGACGCAATTCTTCTGCCAACTGGGAAAGCTGATCGATTTCCAGCTTTTTGAGGTCGGCTGGGCTGTTTATCTGATCCAGCAGCGGGGTTTCGGGACGAGTTCGGGGTATCTCTTTCAGCATTTGCGTATTTCAACCCTACAGGCGCCAGTTTTCAAGGGTTTCCTTGGCAATTCAGGGAATAAAATGGCTAAGGCGAGACTGCAGTGGGCAATCAGTGCATTCGCTTGACGGTGTAGGTAGCGAGTTCTCGAAGTGGAGCAGCAAGATCTGAGAACGCGCGCAGAGAATTCAGCGCCTTGTCACTCAGCTCAACGGCCTTGGCCCGTGCGGCCTCCAGCCCGAGTAACGAAACATAGGTCGGTTTGTCCAGTCCCTGGTCGGAACCCTGGGGCTTGCCCAGCGTCTTCGTATCGCCGGTGACATCCAGGATGTCATCCTGAATCTGAAAAGCCAGACCGATATTCCTGGCATATTCACCAAGCGCTTCCAACTGCGCGGCAGTAGAACGCGGGCTACTCAGGGCTCCCAATTTGACACTGGCAGAGATTAGCGCACCAGTCTTCGATCGATGCATGGCTTCCAGCATGGTCAGGTTGAATTTCTGGCCACTGCCTTGAAAATCCAGTGATTGGCCACTCACCATGCCAGCGGCTCCAGCTGCCTCGGCGAGAACATGGACCATTTTTAATTGCATGCCAGGGTCGAGTGCCGGGATCGGCTCACCCAGCAGTTGAAATGCCAATGATTGCAGGGCATCGCCAACCAGTATCGCAGTCGCTTCATCGAAGGCCTTGTGCAGACTGGGTTTACCCCGGCGCAAGTCATCATTGTCCATTGACGGTAAATCGTCATGAACCAGAGAATAACTGTGGATCAGTTCAACCGCGCAGGCGGCATTGTCCGCGCAAGCAAGATCGCCGCCGGTGGCCTGGACACTGCCATACACCAGTAGGGGTCGAATTCGTTTTCCCCCATTAAGACAGGCGTAGGCCATCGCTGTCCGCAGGCTTTTACTGGGAATGTCTCGATCGAGGTGTTGGGTAAGGGATTGATTTACCCTTTGTTGGCACTGCACCAGAAAACTATCCAACACCTGGTAAGCGCTGGAATTCCTGGTGAGAGGATCAGCTGTCATCGTCGTCAAATACAAGTTCTTCTGTATCGCCATTCTCGTTAATCAGAACCTGAACTTTTTGTTCGGCATTCTTCAGAGCTGCCTGGCATTCCCGGGTGAGTTTGATACCCTTCTCGAAGGCCTGCAATGACTCCTCCAGGCTGAGCTCTCCTTCTTCCATGGATGTCACCAGCTCCTCAAGGTCTTCAAGGGCCTGTTCGAAGTTAAAGCCGATTTCTTTCTTCTTTGTCATTATTCTTTTCTAGCTCTATTTCTCTTACGTCTTTTTCGGGCTACCGTTTGCGCATGGGTTCCCGCACAATTCTTTGGGTTATCGACCCGGAATTATACGCCAAGTACTGCCTGATTTCCGATTCAATACGCGTGTTATGCCCGATAAGATCAAACCTTCGGCGCTTTTCCAGCGCCTATCCCCATAGTTTCAACGGAAATTCCAATTACAAACTCTAAAAAATTCTATCCAGGAAGCGTTAAAATCTGGGTGTTGGACAATAAAAAGGGCAGAGGCCCCCTAGCGGAGAGTAGCATGCTAAGGTTTGGTACCGGACGGTTCTCGAGTTATTCAGGCTGCAAGATCGCAGCCCTGCTGATCTTGTACTTACTCCACTCAGGGTTGGTAAGCGCCCAGGATTCCAATGCCAGGTTTATCAGCGGCGTCGGTCAGGTGATGTCCCTGGGGAGTATCGAGTACGTTGAAGTGAATACCTCAACCTTCGATAGGGAACCGAAACAACTCATTATCTTCGTTCACGGGACACCTGGCTCTTTAACGGCTTTCTTGAGATATTTTAATGACCCCGGCATGCGGGAAAATTTCCACATGATTTCGGTCACCCGGCCGGGCTGGGTTAGCAACGATGATGACAAAATTCCTTCACTGGCAGCGCAGGCGAAGGCTCTGGAGCCAATACTGCGCAGGGACCAATCCGGCAAGGGAGCAATTCTCATGGGTCACTCCTATGGTGGCCCGGTAATCGCACGCACAGCCATGGATTATCCGCACCTGGTTTCCGGCCTGGTATTCGTCGCCACCACCGGCGATCCAGAATTGAGTGGACCGCGCTGGTACAATCGCATTGCCGTGGTGCTGCCAGGATTTATTCTGGGAGACAGCCTGAAAGGTGCCAATGCGGAAATCATGCCATTAAAGCCTCAGCTCGAAGCGATGTTACCGCGCTGGCAGGACTTAACAATGCCGGTCCTCATCGTGCAGGGCGATCGTGATCGGCTGGTTAGTCCGGGGAATGCGAACTTTATGGCGAATAGGCTGGTGAATGCCGATGTCACCTATCTGTATCGCGAAGGACAGGGGCACTTCGTGCTCTGGGAAGAGGCTGACCTGATCGTGGATGCCCTGTTACAGAAGTTCAAATTCTGAGCTATGGCGTGTCTGATAACCCGGGCAGTACTGATTAGTTGACAGAACCGTACTTCACGTGGAGCGCAAGTAAGGACGAGCTGAACATCGGAATTGACGGACTCCACGTGGAGCTTTACTCTAGGGCCCCTGTGCAACCAGTTCCACGACCTCCCCAGGCTGATTCATGATCGAAGAGAAAACCCATATTTCCTATATCCCGCAGGATTGGCGGATAATTTTTGCACTCACGCTGACCTTCTTCTGGTTTGCATTTCTGGCTATCTATATTGCGCGCAACGTCGGGTGGGGTCAGTTCATGGATCTGCCTATCGAGGAAATGGGTACCTTTCTCGAAGGCGCCTTCGCGTTTCTTGCCTTTCTGTGGTTAGTAATCGGCCTCTTTATTCAGCAATCCGTGCTGGCGCAAAACAATGAAGAATTACGGCGCAATAATCTGCACTCAGAGAAACAAACCCAGGCGATTGCCGCCACTGAACTCAATGCCCGGCAGGAGACCTTCTTCAAGATTGCCGAAGGCACACGTCGGCAACTCGGAGCAGTCTCTGGCATGTTGTTTATCTCCAGCCAGGGACCGATCGGCAACGCGAACTATTCTCAGGAAGATCTGTCCGAAATCTGGAAGCAATTTGCCAGTGGAGATTCGGAGGTATTTTCCAGGTTGTTCCTGACAATGGGCGCCGCCGCTGATTTCGATTTCACAGATCTGTTCTACGGAACTGAAATACGCAAGCGTCACACAGACAATTTCATCGTAGGCTTTGATCGTATCTTAAAGCTGTCTGAGGATTGTGACATGGACAATATCATCAAGGATTCACTAATATATTCTGCCCATGGATTGTTGACCATACGCATGCGGGATCTGCATCCAGACCTGACGTTTGAAGCGATCACCGGCACGAATTCCCAGCAATACCTTGAGCGTTTCATGGCAACGAGTGGTTAAGTAATAGTTTTAAGGAGCCTCTGAACAAGACTATGGCCGCTCTGGCTTTCAGCCAATTTCGCTCTCAAGGCGCACGCAGGACGGTCGACCTTTCAAGCCAGTGCAACGCCGGGAGCGCACTCTATGTAAACCCCCGACCGGCGGGGCCTGTCGCGCTCCGCCGCGGCGTTGACGCGCTTGCCAAGGACGACTGCCATTGCCTGCGCACGCCGCCTAGCGTCAAAGCGTGACAGACTCTCGCAGAGTGGCCATAGTCTTGTTCAGAGGCTCCCAAATAATTCAAACCAAAAATACCAACAGAAAAGGGGAATCAAGATGGATCTAGTCATTATAGTGGTTGTACTGGCACTTATTCAGTTTATTGTATTCGGCATTCTGGTGGGCCGTGCCCGCGGTAAATACAACGTATCCGCACCGGCAACCAGTGGAGATCCGGTGTTCGAAAGGTACAACCGCGTGCATATGAACACACTGGAACAGCTGGCGGTCTTCCTGCCGTCCATCTTCATCTATAGTCACGTGGGAAGTCCTGCTGTTGCCGCCGGTCTCGGTGTTGTCTATCTGGTGGGTCGCCTGGTCTACCTGCGGTCCTATATCGCCGATCCGGCAACACGCGGAGCCGGCTTCGGGATGACGGCACTGCCCAGCATGTTCATGTTACTCGCTTCACTGTTCATCGTTATACGTAACCTGATTACTGGCTGAGGCTCCCTGGTAATGTCATGACTGAGGGCCCTCAGTTAATAGGTCTCGGCAGTTTACTGCTGGCCTTTCTGCCAGCTATTGCTGTCGTAGTAATTTTGTATAGATGGACCAGGGAAGGGCCTGAATCGATCTACGCTCTGGCAAGGATGCTGGGGCAATTACTGATCATCGGTTATTTCCTCAGCTTTATCTTCGAGTCCGAAAGCGGCTGGATTGTGCTGGCTGTGTTGCTGGTCATGGTGTTGGTCTCGAGCTGGATCGCACTGCGCACGGTCAAGCTGGAGCGACGTTCACTACTGTGGATTTCTGTGCTGTCCATAATGACCGGAGGAGGGCTGTCCCTGGCCGTGGTCAGCCAGATCGTATTGAATCTTGATCCATTCTACTCGGCACAGTACGTGATTCCGTTGGCGGGTATGGTATTTGCAAATGCCATGAACAGCATCAGCATCAGTGCAGAGCGATTTCAGTCGGAACGCAGCCGGGGTGGGGAGCTGCACCGGGCGAGGGAGCTGGCCTACCGGGCGGCCCTGATTCCTATCACCAATTCCCTGTTCGCCGTTGGCCTGGTGTCATTTCCCGGCATGATGACCGGGCAGATAATTTCCGGTGTCGACCCATTGATCGCCGCGCGTTACCAGATCATGGTCATGTGCATGTTGTTTTCTTCCTCTGGCCTGTCGGCAGCCTGTTTCCTCGCGCTGCTTACGCGCCGAAATCGCTAGTGTCGTTACTGATCTGGCTGCTGCAGTCCTGCCGTTATGCGTGGTACGTCTCTTGTGATGACCTGGGCGCTGGGGTATTCTCAGGCCGATTATCAGGAGATTCCTATGAATGAGGCGAGCACCACGGCGATTACGACCGACGACCGCTTTACCAGCTCGGCTGGAAAGCAGCTCGGCATTTACGCACTCTATGCTCTACTCGCCCTTTCGGCACTGATCTACATGCTCGCTGTGGCGGCCGGCAGTACCGGCAGTACCGGTGCCAGCGGCGCTATCGATGTCGTGAATAACGCCATCACGATTGCCTTGCGTGAAGAACCGCCGCAACTCGATGCGAATCGCGCAACCGATGCATCGAGTCACGTAGTACTGGCACATGTCATGGAAGGGCTGCTTGGTTATGATTTTGATAATCATTTGGTGCCTGGCGTGGCAGAACGGTGGGAGATCCGCGAGGACGGCGCCACCTTCTGGTTGCGAGAAGATTCTCTGTGGAGTGACGGCGTGCCGGTTACCGCGGCAGATTTCGTCTTCTCCTGGAGGCGGGTAGTCAATCCCGATACAGCCTCCCAGTACGCGTTTATTCTTTATCCGATCAAGAATGCCGAAGCGATTAACAATGGCCAGCTGCCAGCGCAAACTCTCGGTGTAACTGCAGTTAGTGAGCGGGTACTCGAGGTGGAGTTCGAAAGACCGACACCCTATTTCGACAAGCTGGTTGCCTATCTGACCTACTATCCGGTACGCGAAGATTTTTTTAACAGCACGAATGGCCGCTACGGTGCTGATACCGACATGATGTTGTACAACGGGGCCTATTTGCTGACCGAATGGGTGCATGGATCGACCATGCGCTGGGTGAAGAATCCCAATTACTGGAATAAAGAGAACAAGGGATACCTGGACGAAATACGTACCGCCTATATAACCCAGGACGTAAATGCCAAGCTGAACATGTTCAAGGATGGGCAGATTGCCGATACGCATTTGCTGTCACCCATGTTGCCCACGGCGATGGAACAGCGCTGGCAGATCGACCGGTCAATGGACGGCTCTGTGTTTTATCTGGAGTTTAATCATCGCGAAGACAGAATTAGCCGCAACAAAAATTTTCGCCGTGCCTTACAACTCGCTCAGGATTCTACCGAACTGGTTTATAAGGTTCTCAAAGAGCCCAGTTACCTGCCAGGGGTAAGCTTGTTTCCGGCCTGGCTGACCGGCGTGTCCGAGTCCTTTCAAAAAGAATATCCGCCGCCCATGAGTAAGCTGGATGTACAGCAAGCCCGGGAACATCTGGAACTCGCCAGGCGGGAACTGGGAATCGATAAGTTCCCACCGTTGATGCTGCTCACCGGGGATACACCGATATCGCTGCTGGCGGCGGAGTATTACCAACAGTTGTTTCAGAAGAATCTGGGGCTGGAGTTTCGCATCGATGCGCAAATCTTTAAGCAGCGCCTGGATAAGATGCGCGCCGGTGAATTCGATCTGGTGCTGTCAGGCTGGGGGCCGGATTATAATGATGTGCTCACCTACGGAGACTTGTTCTCTTCATGGAACTTGCAGAATCGAGGTCGTTACAATAGCCCGGAGATGGATTTATGGATCAGGGTTGCCCAGTCCGAGCTGGATCCACAAAAACGCATGGATGCATTCGGGGAGATTCAACGACTGCTCCATGAAGACGTTGTCATCTTGCCGATGTATGAAAGAGGATTTTCTTTTGTAGTCGATTCGCGCTTGAAAAATTTTCGGCGCAGGTCGGTAGGGCCTGAAGTTGACTATAATTACGCCTATATCGACGTGACGAACTAACGCTGCGGTTTACTGATGAGGAAAGTATCGAGCGCTAGTCGATAATCATGTTGTTGTATACCATCAAGCGTCTGTTGCAGGGCATCATAACCGTCTGGTTTATTGCTACTGCTACCTTCTTCGCCATGCACAACGTGCCCGGCGATCCGCTTATCAATGATCGAGCGATGACCGCAACTACTCGAGCGAATCTCGAGGCGAAGTATGGTCTGGACCAGCCCGTTGTCACTCAATATGTAATCTACTTGCGCAATCTGGTGCAGGGAGATTTCGGCATCTCCTTCACCCAGGAAAATCGTGAAGTCAATGACATCATCCGCGAGCATTTTCCAGTATCGGCGATTCTCGGCATTCTCGCGGTCATGTTTGCCACAGTTGGCGGTGTGTTGTTTGGTGCATTAACAGCGATTTATCGCAATCGCTTGCCAGACTACGTCATCATGTTCGTGGTTATTCTGAGTATTTCAGTACCGAGTTTTGTCATCGCCGCCCTCAGCCAGTTATCCCTCGTCAGCCTCAACAACGTAGTTGGCCGTACCGTGTTGCCGGTGGCTGGCTGGGGAACCATACAGCATATGCTGGTGCCAGCCATGGTACTGGGCCTCGGGACGATGGCTTATCTGACGCGCCTGATGCGCTCCTCGATGCTGGAAATCATCAGCTCCGACTTCGTGCGCACGGCGAAATCCAAGGGTGTTCCACCGGCGCGAATCTTTGCCAGACATCAACTACGCAATGCCATCATGCCAGTCATCACCGTGCTTGGACCTGCCATCGCGGCGATCACCACCGGTGGATTTGTCGTAGAGCTGGTATTTGCAATACCCGGCCTCGGTCGCTATTTCGTACAGGCTGTGCAACAGCTCGACTACACCGTGATCATGGGAACCACCGTGTTTTACGGTGCGTTCCTGGTGTTCATGGTAATCGTTGTCGATGTGCTGTATGGATTCATCGATCCCCGAGTGAGGATGGAGTGATGAGCGATATTGCTCCAATCGATTTTGCACCATTAATAGAGCAGCAGGAAGCGCATGGGCTCTCGCGGCCATCCCTGTCCTATTGGCAGGATGCCTGGATTCGTCTCAAGGCTAACAAGCGTGCTCTGGTCTCGCTGTACCTGGTCATCGGTTTGTTGTTGTTCACGCTGGCGGGGCCATTGATCTGGCGAGTTGACTCGGCAATTCAGGACCTGGACCAGGTGAGCCAACCGCCAGGAACGAACCGCAGTGCACTGGTGGTGGATGACTACAAACCCTGGTTTGGCGATCAGTTCCTGGCCGGTGCGGGCTTGCGCCTGGCGGAAGAGGCCACCTCACAGGCGGTGCGAGTACAATGGGATGCGCTGCCTGGTGCCAGCGGTCATCGCGTTTATCGAAACCTGTTTCCGGTGGGTGAGGAACGCGCCTATGGCATTCCCCTGGCCGAATTTTTCGACGTCAATACGCTGCATTTTGAAGATCGTCTGGACTTGAAACGTGGTCGTTACTATTACTCGGTAGTCGCACTCGGTGACAGAGGAGAATTGTTAGACAACTTCGAGATGATCGAGGTAGATGTGCAGCGCGTCACCACCATTGCCGAGGCGCTCGAGCGTGGCCTGGTAGACGACGGGAGCGAGTTACTGGTTGGCGATCAGATTGATCTGAGCTGGCACCCACTCGGCACGGATTATCTGGGCAGGGATATGCTGGCCAGGTTAATGGCCGGGGCACAGGTCTCGCTTTTCATTGGCATCGGCGCACCGTTTCTGTTCGTGTTGTTCGGTGTTGTTTTCGGCAGCATGGCCGGCTTCATTGGCGGCAAAACGGACCAGTTGATGATGCGGTTTGCCGATTTTGTGGTGGCACTGCCGTTCCTGTTGTTCATGATCCTGTTCAAGATAGCCTTCGGTATCGGCCCGGGTGAGAGTGGTGTATTTCCCATGCTGGTGGCCCTGGTACTGCTGGCGTGGCCGGCCACGGCAAGACTGGTACGCGGCCAGATTCTGCAGATTCGGGAGCAGGGCTACATTCATGCCTCGCAATTGCTGGGGGCGAAGACCAGCTATCTGATACTCAGGCACATGATCCCCAATACCCTGGGTGTGGTGTTGGTAACGATTACCTTCGCCATACCCAGTGCGATCTTTACCGAGGCGTTTCTTTCCTTCATTGGCATGGGTGTAGCGCCGCCGACACCTTCCTGGGGCTCCATGTCCAACGAGGGTATCAAGACGATGTTGATTACGCCTCATGAGTTAATTTTCCCTGCCCTGTTTATCAGCATTACCGTGTTGGCGTTCAATCTGCTGGGTGACGGGCTGCGTGATGCGCTGGATGCCAGGATGAGAAATACCGAATGAGCGAGACAGCATTGGCTAAGGACACCGCTCCGGTATTGCTGGAAGTGGAAAACCTGGCGGTTGAATTCGATACCTATGGAGGCATCGTCAAGGCGGTTCGGGGTGTTGACTTCAAGGTGGATCACGGTGAGACGCTGGCCATCGTTGGTGAATCCGGCTGTGGCAAGTCGGTAACGGTACAAGCCATGATGGGGCTGATACCCATGCCACCAGGCCGCATAACGTCCGGTTCGGCAAGACTGCGCGGCTCCGAGGTACTCGGGCGCAATCGCCTCAATAGCAAAGAGATTCGCGGCGCCGAAATCGGCATGATCTTCCAGGATCCGATGACCTCGTTGAATCCGACGATGACAATCGGCGATCAGATTGCCGAGCCACTGCAGGTGCACAAGGGCTACAGTTACCGGCAGGCCTTCAATGAAGCCATTCGTCTGCTGGGGATAAGCAAGATTCCCGAGGCGGCCCGGCGCGCCAAACAATACCCATTCGAATTTTCCGGTGGCATGCTGCAACGCGCCATGATCGCCATGGCAATCTCCTGCAAGCCTTCGATCCTGATTGCCGATGAACCTACCACCGCACTCGATGTAACCATCCAGGCACAGATACTCGACCTGATGCAGGATCTGCAGAAAGAAACCGGCATGGCCATTATTCTTATCACACATGATCTTGGGGTCGTGGCGCGAATGGCTGACGAGGTTGCAGTAATGTACGCCGGTAAGATTGTAGAGCATGGCTCAGTGGACGATGTGTTCTATCGCTCGGCACATCCTTATACCCTGGGACTGAAGAAGGCCATGCCGACCAATGACCCGTCTCTGCAGCATAAGCTACTGCCGATAGAAGGCAGTCCGCCGGACTTGTTCGCGCCGCCGCCGGGTTGTGGGTATTGCGCACGCTGCCCCTATGCGATGCAACTCTGCAATGTCCGGCACCCGGATGATTTTTTCCTGAAAGAGACGCATTTTTCCCGTTGCTGGCTGCATCATGCTGACTCTCCGAATAAACCGCAGGAATTGTATTTCAGGGACAAAGAGTAATGGCGGACTTGGTTGAGGCAATCGAACTGACGCGCTATTTTGAAATGGGCAAGAATCAGCGGGTGCATGCTGTCGACAAGGTGACGCTCAGCATTGGCGAGAAAGAGATTGTCGGTCTGGTGGGGGAGAGCGGCTCGGGTAAATCCACCTTTGGCAAGACTGTCGTCGGTCTGCATGCCAAGACCTCTGGCACCGTAAAGTATCGCGGTGAAGTGCTACCGCAGAAATACCAACCGGCGGATTTTCAGCGCTTCGCCACGAAGATGCAGATGATCTTTCAGGATCCCTATTCCTCGCTGAACCCGCGGATGACAGTCGGTGAAATCATTGCCGAAGGCATTCGCTTGCATCCTGAACTCAGTGCCGCCGATATCAAGCAGCGGGTCGCCGAGTGGCTGCAGCGGGTTGGTTTGCAGGCCAATCACATGTCACGCTATCCCCATGAATTCTCTGGCGGTCAGAGGCAGCGTATCGGTATCGCCCGCGCCCTCATCCTGGAGCCGGAGTTTGTCGTTTGTGATGAACCAATCTCGGCGCTGGATGTCTCGGTGCAGGCCCAGGTGATCAACCTGCTTGGCGAGCTCAAAGACAAGATGGGTTTAACACTGTTGTTTATCGCCCATGACCTGTCGATGGTGCGCTATGTGAGTGACCGCATGGCCGTCATGTACCTCGGCTCGCTGGTGGAAATAGGTAAATCCGATGAAGTGTATTTTGATCCCAAGCACCCGTACACGGAGGTGCTGATTGGCTCCAACCCGGAGCCGGATCCACAGCTGGAGCGGAGTCGACCCTCTACGGCGATTCAAGGCGAGATTCCTTCACCGGTAAACGTGCCGGCGGGCTGTCGCTTTGCTAATCGTTGTCCGAAGGTGATGGACCGCTGCGGCATAGAAACTCCCGAATTGATTGCGTTGAAAACTATCGACCGCCAGGTTGCCTGCCATCTCTATAGCTGAACAGCACTCAGCGCAGGTAATGATCGCTATTGATGAAGATCAGGTGGTCGGCCACCATTGCAAAGAAAAGCACGAGGATGGAAATCGAGATAGCCAGGTAACCCTCTCCGAGTAGCGCCATCGGGAAGATCTGGATGCCATCTGTATTGCCGACGATGCCAATGGAAACGTCAAAAAATATCGCCAGCGTGAACAATCCTGCCAGAACACCGAGATACAGCCGTTGATAAATGCGAGATCTGAGCGCTCCCAGGTCGATACCAATGCCAATGAAGGAGACGAACAGCGCGACACCAATGGTTGTAGTGGCAATGTCCAGGATTCGGGATATTGAAAACTCTGGATCGATTGCAACGCCATACAGGATCCAGAAACACACGTGCACAGCAAGCCAGGTCAGGACCATGAACCACATGGCGAAGGAAATCTCTGTTGTTGTTACAGGCAATCGTGCGTAGAGCTGGATACGTTTTTCTTCGCTGCCGATTGCGCCACTGGCAATCAGCATAGCCCAGTAGACTATCAACGACACCCCCATGAAAGTTCCAACGGGAAGTCCGCGGATTGCGAACAGTACGAAGAGGAACAGGATGCTAGTGAGCGCCAATAGCTGCAGCTTCGCACCGCCAACAAATTCTGTTCGTAACAGTTGACTATACATGGTGACTCTCCTGGTTTGATTCTTTTAATATCTGCACTGCAATCTTCTCAATTGACAGGCGACTGGATTCGATGCCTTCGGCTCCCTGTTCGTTAAGGAATTTAATGGTGGCTTCAGCATTATCAGATATCAGCTCATGGAAAGGAGGCTCTGACTTATGCTGCAGCACGTTCGGAATCTTTTGTAGCGGCTTCTCAATTCGACAAGTCACTTTCCGCCAGCTCTCGGCAAGGTCTTCCTTGATCTCATCGCGCACAATAAGGCCGTTACTGATAAACACCAGGCGGTCAGCCAGCTGTTCGATCTCTGAGATATGATGTGTTGCATAGAGCAATGCTGTGTCACCAGCAGCCATCTGTTCGAACAGCAATTCCATAAAAATTTCGCGTGCCACTGGATCCAATCCTGAAGTAGGTTCATCGAGTAGCAGCAGCTCCGGTGTATGACTCAAAGCCAGTATTGCAGCCAGCTTGGCGCGCTGCCCGGTTGAATAGTGTTTGACTCGCAGATCGAGATTGAGCCCTAGACGCTGCGCAATCTTTAAGGCCTTCTCCTGTGACCAGTTCGGATAGAAGGGTGCGATTATCGCCAGGTTCTTGTAACCACTCCAATTATCATACATCGGGTTGAAGTCGCCGATGTAACCGATGTGTTGCTTCCATAGCGCCGTCGATGCAGTGGCCGATTCGTTACAAAGGCTTATAGATCCCAGATCCCGTCTCACTGTTCCAACTACGATTCGAAAAAGCGTGGTCTTGCCAGCGCCGTTGGCACCGACCAGACCCATAGCGCAACCTGCCTCGAGTGAAAGGTCAACAGGACCCAGTGAGAATGTTCGATAATTTTTGGTAAGCCCGTTAAGCTCAAGCATCGCCATTGTTGTCTCCTGATTGCAGTCTCGCCAAGAAGAGCTGTCTTATCTCCTCATCACCGAGGCCGTCCCGGCGGGCGGCTCCGATCAAGCTATGCAGATGCTCAGTAAATCTCTGCTGTGCCAGAGCCGATTTCGCATCTGCTTCCAGTGGTGTTACAAAAAATCCTTTGCCGCGCCGCGCATAGATCACTTCCTCATTGAGTAAATGCTCATAGGCCCGCTGCACGGTGATAACACTGACTTGCAGTGATTTGGCCAGTACCCGTATTGAGGGCAATCCGAAGTCAGGCTCCAGGTCTCCACTGAGTATCCTGGCGCGTATCTGACCGATGATCTGCTCTTGCAGCGTGTCCTGGGACTGTTCTGATATATGTAGTAACATAAGCTCTATCTCTACTGTGTATATACAATAAGTACAGATAGACGAAAATGCAAGTGATTTCTTGGCGCGGATTCAGGTCGTTGATTTTCGGAGAGAATTAGTTAGATTGGGCGAGGAACGCCGCCTATTCGTCGGCTTCCAGGTCCCTGACCATGTCCGTCAGCGTGCGAAAATCGGTCTTGCCACTACCCATGCGGGGAAACTCCGCGACGGTTACGTATTGCTTGGGTAGCGCCAGGTTAGGCAGCTCTTCGGAGAGTCTCTTGGCCAGTTCCTGCTGATCGACGCGGCGGGTGGTTACCGCCACGATGCGAGAGCCACGCTTGGCATCGGGCAGTTCGATGGCACAGCAGTCCACTTCTTCAGGAGTCTTGGCATTCAGGGTCTCCTCAACCAATACCAGCGAGATCATTTCCCCGCCGATCTTGACGAAGCGTTTCAGACGGCCCTGATGCCAGAGATAGCCATCCTCATCCAGGTAACCCAGATCACCGGTATCGTACCAGCCGGAGGTAATCCGCAGATGAGTCTCTTCGGTATCGTTCAGGTATCCCTGCATTACCCCGTCGCCTTTGACCATGATCTTGCCGGTCACTCCGGGCGGACATTCTTCACCGGTTTCATAATGCTCGATCCTGACTTGCGTGCCTGGGATGGGAATGCCGATACTCCCGGGCTTGTTGGCATTACGAGGATTAGCCGAGATGACCGGCGATGTCTCAGTGGCACCATAGCCTTCAATGATTTCCAGGTTGTGCTTCTCGCGGTAGAGGGCTCGCAAATGTTCCGGGCACTTATCCGCGCCGGATACCGCGAGCTGCACGCTGGCGAAATCACCAGGTTTGGATTGCCTGGCATAGCCCTCCAGGAACAGCGGCGTACCAACCAGCAATTCCGGCTTGTCGTCTCTGATGATGCGGGCAATGGTCTTGAAGTCGAGTGGGTTTGCGTAGGCAATCGATGTCATGCCAAGGCATAGCGGTGTCCATAGGTTGATTGTTAGCCCGAAGACGTGAAAATAAGGTAGCACTGCCAGCATATTGTCCATGCCATAGATATCCATCATGTCGGAAAACGCATCGATGTTGGACAGGATATTTTTCTGGGTTAGCTGGACGACTTTCGGTTCTTTCTCGCTACCACTGGTGAACAGAATCACCGCCGGCCTGGCAAGATTTGATTTGCCACAGAGGCGCTTTAACCAGGGCAGGGGTAATCTTGATTTAACAAATGCACGTGCTTTCTCGAATTTTCCCAAAGCTTGCATAATGTCTTCGATAAACACCATGCCGGGTAGTTCTTCACAACCCACTCGCTTCAAGAGTGCCCGCGCGGTAACGATCACCTTAAAATCACATTTCTGTTGGGCGTACCGGCAATTCTTCGCCGCCCCCGTGGAATAATTGATCATTACCGGGGTGCGGCTGCCCATGACAGCACCGACGATAGCCAGCGCTCCCCCGGACGAGGTAGGCAGCATGATGCCGATACGACCCCGCTCCAGTCTGCTGAAGCGACGGGCCAGAATCAATGACGCGATAAGCGCGCGGGAGTAGGTGACATCCCGGCCGGTTGATCGATCGATAATGGCGAGCTTGTCAGGGTGCTTCCTGGCAGATTCGATAAAGCGGTGCTGAAGCATTTCGGCATCTTATCCCAAAACGGCGGGCTTGGAACAGGACAGTACCGATGATAAGGTGTTGCTTCGGGTTGGAATCCACGGGCAGATTAATCGTGGTGACAAAGGAGGATCGGACCGTGACTACGCTATTCTTTCCACGTTATCTTTTCAATTTTACCGGCACTTGTTTCGTGCTGGGATTTGCCGCGTCATTAGTGGCGCAGCAGGCGGCCGATGACTCCTTCATTACTTACCCTGTGGCCGGCAACGTGCACATGCTCGAACCGGCCAACACGAATGGCAATGTCGGAGTTTTCAGTGGCGAAGATGGTGTGCTGTTAATCGATGACCACTTCGATTTTTCGGTGGAATCCCTGCTTGAGGCCGTGGCCAGCATTAGCGACGGAGAAATTCGCTTTGTCGTCAACACCCATGTCCATCCCGATCACATGGGCGGCAATAACAAACTGGCGGCCTTCGGCGTGACCATCCTGGCCCACGACAGTGTGCGCATCAAGATGCTTTCGGATATTCGCATTCCGCGGCGCGGAGGAATATTTTCTCCGCAGCCACCGGCAGCCGCACTACCGATCCTTACCTATAGCGAAGCCATCAGTTTTCATCTGAATGGCGAGGAAGTGCGCGTGTTCCTGGCGCCGCCGGCACACACCGGTGGTGACAGTTTCGTCTACTTCATGGGCTCGGATGTGCTGCACCTCGGTGACGTGTTTCGCACCAATATGTATCCCATCATCGACAGTTATAACGGTGGCAGCTTCCTCGGCATGATCGAGGCAATGGGCCTGGCGATTGGCATGGCTGGCCCGAATACCAAAGTAATTCCAGGTCATGGCGTTGGGCCAACTGACAGAAACGGCATGCTGGCATACCAGACACTGCTATTTACCCTGCGCGATCGCGTGCAGGCCTTGATCGATGCTGGCAACAGTGTTGAAGAGATCCTCGCTGCAGAACCCACCAGAGATCTGGATGGAAAATGGGGCGGAGTACCCTCATGGACGGCGGTTGACCTGCTTCCTATCATCTTCGAAGAATTAACCGCATTGTAGGCACTGGTGATCTGATTGCCGACGCCCACCAGATATAGTGGTAGTTAGATGAAAAGTTTGATGTGCGTCACATTTTTATAGGGGCAAACTCGGGCAAGGTACTGAAAATTCCTACCGCGTAGGCGTAAACTACACGCACTGAAGTCAAAAAATTCATCTATCTATTCGAGGTCGACATGAAAAGCATAGTTTCAATTCTCATCAGTGTCTGTTTTGCACTCTTTGCATCAGGTTCCTTCGCCAAGAAAGGTGGCGAAGATTCTGATGCGGTCACTATTTGCCATAAGCCAGATACACCGGCTGAGCAAGTTTTGCAGGTTCCCGAGGCTGCCGTGGACGGACATCTTCGTCATGGAGATTATGAAATCGATGGAGAAGGTGAGCCTCCAGAAGCTGCGCGAGAAAAAGATGTAGGTGTTTCTTGTGAAGATGCACAACCTGAATAAGAAGTAGATCTGGTTCTTCTTGAAAAGGCTACCATAGTATGGTGGCCTTTTTTGTGGGCAGCCCTTGAGAATTCGACAGTAAGTCTGTCTAATGCCAAACATGATTTATTTGGGAAGTTGCCACTGCGGTGCCGTTCGCTTCGAAGTCGAGGCGTCAGCAAACATCGAAGTCGAAAACTGCAATTGTTCGATCTGCAGCATGTCGGGATATCTGCACTTAATTGTCCCGAAGCAAGACTTTAAATTGCTGACCGACGCAGCGGCATTGCAGACCTATACTTTCAATACTGGTGTGGCAAAGCACTTCTTCTGCACGACCTGCGGCATCAAGCCTTTCTATTTACCGCGTTCCAATCCCGATGGTGTGGATGTCAATGTAAACTGCCTCGATGAGTTGCCGGCCAACATGACCGTCGTTGCTTTCGATGGACGCAATTGGGAGCAGCACGCCCATAAACTGGCCCACAAGAGTAAGCCCACTGGGCCTTGAACAGTTCGCGAAAAGCGCTATTTATTTGCACTTTATTTGCGGGCTGTTAGCATGCGCTTCCGGTCTATTTAATACACAAAGCGAATGCTCGGTTTTTTACTAAGACACTTCAACCATCTCTGGTTTGTGGTAATTGCGATTGCCCTGGGGCTGTTGCTGATCTTTCCCGATTGGTTGAGCAGGGAGTCCCTTGCCGATTTTCTGAATAATCTGGGTCCTCTGGCGCTGGTTGTGTATATCGTCGTGTCCCTTTCTCGATCGATGCTAATGATCCCCTGTACCCCGTTTGTACTGGCTGGAGCGATCGCCTTTCCGCAGTGGCCATTCCTGGTGCTGCTTATATCAGTGGCCGGTATTGTGGTTGGGGCCTTCCTGGTATACAGTTTCCCCTCTTTTGGCAGCTACGATGAATTCCTGGAAGAAAAATACCCGGACAAGATCGCAGTGTTGAAAGAGAAAATGCATGGCAAATACGCCTTCGCGATTGTTATGGGTTGGTCGTTTTTTCCACTGGTACCAACAGATGCAGTCTGCTACGTGGCAGGTATGACCAGGATGTCTTTAAAGAAAATGTTATCAGCGCTGGTTATCGGTGAGTTTCCACTGGTAGCTGCCTACATTTTTCTTGGAGCTGAAATTGGTGAGTGGCTTAGAGTATGACAGCGCGATTTAATCTCCGTGATTCGTTCAATCTTATAAAGAATATTAAGACCACTGGAACGATTACCCCCAGCTCGAAAGGACTGATCGAACAATTACTCTCTCCAATTGATTTTCAATCAGCACGTTGTATCGTCGAATTGGGTCCCGGCAATGGCTGTGTGACACATGCGCTACTTGAGCGAATGCATCAAGATTGTGTACTCGTGTGTCTGGAACTCAACAATGAGTTTGCCACCCAGCTAAATCTTCACGTCGATTCTCGCCTGCATGTTTACAACGCCTGTGCTTCGTCGATTCGTGACATTCTGGATGAGTTGAATATTCCCGAAGTCGATCATGTTGTGTCCAGTTTGCCATTGGCACTGATCGCTGATGAAATGGTGGCAAGTATTCTGGCGAGTGTGGATGCGAATCTACGCGATGGCGGCACGTTTCTGCAGTACCAGTACAGCCTGGCTAACTATCGCGACATGAAGCCGTTCTTTCGCGATGTGAAACTAAGATTCACGCTTCGCAATATGCCGCCGGCTTTCGTCTACGAGTGCACTAAGTAAAACTGTTTCCCCGCGCTGAGTCTGGCGGAATCGCCATCGAATAAATCCTCGCAGTAGTTATCCCTCGGTTGCTGGTCTCCTGCACGGGGCGTACACTTGTCAGTTCTATTTAAAAAAAATCTGTACTTCTCATTTACAAGCAAAAACCAATACAGCCGATTAGGCTGGATCCTCAAATCTAAATAGAGGAAAGAGGAGACGACAATGTCATTACGTATTAACGATGTAGCACCGAATTTCACAGCGCAGACAACCCATGGTGAGATCGATTTTCACGACTGGTTAGGTGACCAGTGGGGCGTATTGTTTTCCCACCCGAAAGATTTCACACCTGTGTGCACCACCGAACTGGGTTACATGGCGGGCCTGGAGGGTGAGTTCAGTAAACGCAATTGCAAGATTATCGGGCTGAGTGTAGACCCGGTAGACAACCACGATGAATGGGCCAAAGACATCGAGGAGACCCAGGGTCATAAGGTGAACTATCCGATGATCGGCGACAGTGACCTGGCGGTCGCGAAGCTCTACAACATGTTGCCGGCGGACGAACCGGGCTCTTCTGAAGGAAGAACTGCAGCGACCAATGCCACGGTGCGCTCGGTATTCGTTATCGGACCGGATAAAACCATCAAGCTCATGCTGACCTATCCGATGACGACCGGGCGTAACTTCGATGAGATTCTGCGGGTCCTGGATTCGATGCAGCTCACGGCCAAACACAAGGTTGCTACGCCGGTAAACTGGCAGAGAGGCGATGATGTGATTATCGTGCCATCGGTTTCTGACGACGAAGCGAAGACGATGTTTCCCGATGGCTGGAAGACCATCAAGCCCTATCTGCGCACCGTAAAACAACCCGATTAGTGCCAGGCGGCACTGGTGCCAGGCACCTTTGAGTGGACCCGTGCTACCAGTCTTCAGGGACAGGGGCGAAGCGCTTTACTCCACCAGGCGAATGCGATTGTCCGGGTCGGGGCGAAAGATCAGGTACTCGATGTCGGTTTCGAGTTCGCTGAAGTAGTGCGGAGTGTGGCCGGGGATTACGATCACATCACCTGGCACCACGCGCCGACTGACCCCACCCTCAATTCCTGATCCACGGATGCTGGTGGAGGGGCTGGGCGCTGGCCGCGGGTCGGTCAGTGTGCCACCGGTGACCAGCGTCGCATAACCCTTCAGCATGTAGTAGATCTCGGTGGTATTGACCGGATGCAGGTTGGAACCACCTGGTAACTCCTTAGGTCGAAACACGCCATAAACTCCAACGCGATAGTCGCCAGTAACGCTGACGGTGCGAATGGGCAGGTCGCTTACCCGGTCCCGGGGCAAGGCATCGATAAACCGAGTAATTTCCTCGGCGGTGACATCGGTGGCCACGGGCGGCACCGCAGGCGCCGGTGTTTGGGCGAAAACAATACCGCTAAGCAGGACCGTGACCAAAGTGATTGCGTTTCTAAACATTGCTGCGCTCCTGCTCAATTAGTCTGTCAGTGGAATTTGATTGTCCGGGTCGGGACGGAAGATCAGGTAGGTCAGATCAGTTTCCAGTTCGCTGAACCAATGGGGCGTATGTCCTGGAATAATAATCACATCACCGGGTACCACCCGGCGGCTGACCCCATTCTCGATGGTGGTGCCGCGCACCCAGTTGGCATTTTGTTGAATCGAATCGGTCATGGTGCCGCCGGTAACCAGGGTCGCGTACCCGCTCAGCATGTAGTAGATCTCGGTGGTATTAACCTGATGCAGGTTAGACCCGCCTGGAAATTCCTTGGGCCGGAATACTCCGTAGACGCCTACCCGGTAGTCACCGGTCACCCTTACGTTGCGAATCGGATTGTCACTCACCCGGTCTCGAGGCAGCGCATCGATAAACTTGGCAATGTCCTCGGCGGTCACATCGGTCGCAATCGGTGGCACCGTCGGTGCCGGTGTTTGTGCCAGAGTGAAACTGCCAAAGCCAATGACGGCAAGAACCCATACCAGTCTGTTCATATCTTCAGTGCCTCTTCAGTGCTGCTAGTTTGCAGGGAGTTTGAACGCCAGCATCTCCGGACTGTGGTCACGATCACCAATGGACACGGCAAGGTATTGCTCGCCTTCATAGAGATAACTTACCGGCGGGCTGGTGGTGCCTGCTTCCAGCTCGATCTCCCAGACAATCTCGCCAGTCTGCTTGTCATAGGCCCGAAACATCGGCCCACCGCTGTTGGTGGCTATCTCCACCGGCATATCCGGAGGTATCCGACCGCCCGGTCGCTGGCCGGTCAAGCCCTCGCCAAGGAAGAGCAGCGTCTTGGTGAGTAGTGGCGTGGGTCTGCCGGGAACGCCGAGCTTACCCAGGTTCAGATGCGCAATCGCCGGGTTGTCGCGGGGGCCATCGCCATTGGGGACCATCCACACATGATCGCCGGTGTTCATATCGATGGCCGTGATGCGACCGTAGGGGGGTTTGAACAGGGGCAGTCCCCGTGGGCCGGCGATCCAGCGTCGTGCCCCCTTGGTATAGGCGAGGTTGGTGACCTCTGGATCACCAGGCAATAGATCAGCGACGAAGGGGGAAGTAATCGAAGGGATATACAAATACCCGGTCTCCGGGTCGAATGCTGCACCTTGTACATCGGCGCCTCCCTGTGATCCTGGTAACTGAATGGTGCCTTGTGTCCCATTTTCGGACCGGATCGAGGGTGGGGTAAACAATGGCCCGGTTACATAGTTACTAAAAATCTCCAGAGCCTCGGCGCGCAGTTCTTCAGTGAAGTCGATCAGGTTATCCACCGTTGCACCCTGGCGATCGAAGGCGGCTGGTCGGGTCGGGAAGGGCTGGGTGGGTGAAGTGACCTCGCCCGGGACATTCGATTGTGGAACCGGACGTTCTTCAATTTCCCAGACTGGCTCGCCCGTTACCCGGTCGAACACGAAGGCGAAGGCCTGCTTGGTAATCTGGGTAACGGCTTTTATTTCGCGGCCATCAACCGTAATGTCCATGAGGATGGGTGCGGCAGGCGGGTCGTAGTCCCACAGGCCGTGGTGCACCGTTTGGTAGTGCCAGAGGCGCTCGCCGGTTTCGGCATCGACGGCCACAAGGGACTGGGTAAACAGGTTGTCACCCACGCGATGACCGCCGTACATATCGTTGGTCGATGAGGTAATCGGCATATACACAATGCCCAATTCTTCATCGGCACTGAACAATGACCATACTGGTGCGTGACCGGTGTAGGACCAGGAGCGGTCCTGCCAGCTGCTGGTGCCGAACTGACCCTCCTGGGGAATCGTCTGGTAGGTCCATCTAAGGTCGCCGGTGCGCACATCGAAGGCATGTACGTCACCACGGAAGGCTTCCTTGTTTTCGAAGGTATCGTTCATGGATTGGCCGATAATGACCACGTCCCTGACCACCATGGGCACGCCGCCCCAACGAAAACGTTCGAATTCTGGTGGCATGAGCTGCAGGTCGACCTGACCGTCCACACCAAAATCGGGGAACATCTCACCGGTTTCGGCATTCAGTGCATACAGCGTGGTGCCACGTTGCACCAGAATGCGCGCCTCATCGCCATCACTCCAGTAAGCCACACCGCGGGTAGGTGCACCGGGAAGTCCTTCGACTCCGCCAACCGGTTCCTGCACCCACAGGGTTGCGCCAGTGCCGGGATTGAATGCCTCTACCAGGCCGACGCCATTGCTGATGTAGGCGACCCCATTTTTGATCACCGGCGCGGCATTCCAACTCGTGGAATAACGCTGGTCGGGATTCATATCCACAAAGTACTGATCCAGCGCCGGCCTGCGCCAGGCGATTTCCAGTTCGTTGACATTGCTGGCATCGATCTGGTTCAGGGCTGTGTACTTGGTGTTGCCAATATCGGCCCCAAAGGCCTGCCATTCACCGTTCTGTGCACCCTGGCCGGCTATTGCATATTGCGGCTGTGTCGCTGCCGGGGCTGCGGACGAGGGCTGGCCTGTCTCCTGCTCCGATCCACATGCCCCCAACAGGATAATGGTGCCGAAACCCAGTAAGCCAGCCAGAATGCGGGCATTTGCAGTTATTCTTCGTGGCCTTGGCATGTGCGGTACTCCGTAATTCAAAAGAAATTCAAAAGTAGTTCGATTCTAACGAATAAACGCCTGCTTAAAAACGCTCAAACAATCGGTTTGTCGCTAAGCTGTTGAAAATCGGGGCAGAACGGCATAGTCTCAGGTCGAAACTGCTCCAGGTACCAACCAAACTGGCCTCGGTGGACCGTTTACAAGAAGCAGGTTACAAGAATAATAACCATCCGGACAGGTGTGATCATGAGAATTAGCAGGGGTTTATCCTGCCGGACGGCATAGCCGAGCGGACCGGCATTGGCCGGTGGTGAGGTGGTTACCAGCAAGTAAAAGTAAAAACAAGAGTAAAAACAAGAGTAAGAACAAAAGTAAAAGAGGGACCGCTACTGGCCGGTAAGTGTTTACCAGTAGCGGTCCCAGTCGCGCAGAAACGGGGGTTCTCGGAATCGGGCCCTAGACCAGGGTCAGGTAGAGAACCAATACGGCCAGCAAGGCCAGCGGGTCAGTCCATCTCCTGGAGGAGCCTGTTTTTGCTTGTGTGTGATTATTCTCAGTCATGGGAAAGCAGGCTATCCGAAGATGAAAGTATTTAGTATGCGTCCATCATTCCATGGATATTCATCCAGTAGTATTGTGAAGTGGTACTACGAGCGTGCCTGGAACACCATGAACGGTGCCAAGCGAGCCATCATTGCTAAAACCGTGGATCTCTATACCTCCGAAATTGCCGAAGCCTATCGCACGGTCAAGTTCAATATCCCGAAGAATCCGGAGGATGGCGATGAGTTTCTGCAATGTAACAAGAAAAATATCAAGGTGATCGACGATTTTTTCGCCGACAATTCGGTGCGCTCGAAACATTTCCGGGACAACCTGGAAATATTTGTCGCTCGTGCAATCGACGACATATTCGATACTGGCATCTGTGAGATTCTCAAGCAGAAGCTGTTTCCAGAGGACCTGATTCCGCACACTCAGGATCAGCTTGATGAACTATTGACGGAAACCAATTCCAGTTATACCGCTGCAGTCAATGATTGCGTACGGGTTTTTCGCAACGGGCTCACCGATGACAGCGAAGAAGACCTGCAGATACTCGAGAGCAAGCTCCTATCTGCGCGACAGATGCTGGATAAAAACGTCGGCGCCATCGAGCATGAACTGGAACGACGCAAAACTGAGAAATAGCAAATGGGTCTCCCCAACATAGAGGTAAGCGAGATGACAATTAATCCATTCCTGACCCGCAGACAATGCCTGGTTGCAATCGGCGCGACAGCCGTATTACCTTATTCCAGTTTAGTTGCAGCACCCCAGAACAAGATGCGCGGCGCCTTGATGATCTTGACTACACCCTATACCGAATCTAATGCAGTGGACTACGATGACCTGGCAAAAGAAGTCGAGTTCTGCGATCACTGTGGGGTTCAGGGCCTAGTGTGGCCACAGAATTCCAGCGAACAACGCTATCTGAGTAAGGCAGAACGCATTCGCGGATTCGAAGTACTGGCGGACAGCAATCGAGGACGCGACATGGTGCTGGTATTCGGTGTGCAGGCGGATGATACGGAAGGGATGCTGGAATACGCCAGGATTGCCGAAACACTGAATCCTGATGGCATGATCGCCATCCCGCCGACCACTGCTAATTCGCTTGACGAGATCTATGCCTACTATGCAGCACTCTGCGAGATTACCGACCGACCCATCTTCGTGCAAACCAGTGGCGGACCGGATATCGAACTGACTATCGACTTCCTGGTGAAACTGGCTACCGATTTTCCCCAGTGTGGTTATATAAAGGAAGAATACGGCCGCGTTCATGAGCGCATGTTGGCGCTGCAGCAGTATCAGCCCGATCCTATCAGGAGTGTGTTTGGCGCCACGCTCGGCCGGGGCTGGTTATACGAGATGCGCATCGGTACCGACGGCGTGATGACCGGTGGTGCGATGTATGCCGATGTCTACGCGAAACTCTGGGAATTACATCAGCAGGGCCGCGAAGAAGAACTCCGCGACTGCTACAGCAAATTGTTGTTGATTCAGAACCTGGACAACCTGATTCCCGGCGTGCGTGTGTATGTCTTGAAGCAGCGTGGTGTCTTCAAGACCACAATGTCCCGTCGCGGAGATTATAGTTTTTCACCTCAGCAGATAGCGGAGATCGACTATCGATTTGCTGCGCTGAAACCATACCTGGTCAGCTAGCCAAAGCTGTAGTGACACTTCGTCAGATAGATGCGGAATCCATGACGGTTACGCAATCGTGGCTGGCCTGTTTTTCTGCTTTGTCATAGTCCTGAAAGATACTGCGCGCTACACTACCGTGTTTCGAAGCTCGCCCACCAATAACCTCCATGCTGGTTTATGACAGAAGCCAAGATTCTCGTTGTCGATGATGAAGCCGCTATTCGGGATATGGTCATAGTATCTCTGGAACTGGCAGGATTTGACTGTATCAGTGCAGTCAATGCCCACGATGCCCATGTCGCAATAATTGATAGCAAACCCGACCTGGTGCTACTGGACTGGATGCTGCCTGGTGGCAGCGGCATCGAATTAGCCAAACGCTTACGCCGCGATGAAATCACTTCCGAGCTGCCGATCATTATGCTCAGCGCCAAGGCCAGTGAGGATAATAAGGTGCAGGGATTGAGCGAGGGTGTCGATGACTACGTCACCAAGCCGTTCTCGCCGCGCGAATTGGTGGCGCGGATAAGGTCAGTGCTTCGGCGCGCCAGTGACAAACAGAAGAGTAAGAAATTACAAGTTTTCGAATTGGAACTCGATCCCACCAGTCATCGCCTGACGATCGAAGGTCAGCCCGTGGAAATGGGGCCTACTGAGTTTCGACTGCTGAAGTTTTTCCTGATGAACCAGGAGCAGGTATTCAGCCGGGATCAAATTCAGGACGCTGTGTGGGGCGGCAATGTCTACCTGGAACAACGCACTATAGATGTTCATATACGGCGCCTGCGAAAAACGCTCTCCTCTCGCGAAGACGCTAGCATAGACTATGCCCAACTGATCCAGACTGTGCGTGGGGCGGGCTATCGATTCTCGGTGCGCCTCAAATAGATCCCGAGGACTGCTTTCTCAGGGTTCACTAATTCTATTAGTCAGACGGGCTTTTCGACAGCCAGGTTTCTCCCAGTTTGAGTTGTTTCGAACCCTCAAAATACGGTTTCCAAAGCTTGATAGAGATCGGCACAGTAACATTCAGCACGAAGCAGGTCGCCATCAGAGTATAGAACGCCTCGGTGGTGATGATCGAGTTCTGCACATAGCCGATGTCAATGACCACGAATGCCAACTCGGCGCGACCCAGCATCCCCAGGTCGATCAGGATGCTCTCATGCCATTCAAAATTCCCGGTCAGCCTTGCTGCTAGTCCAGCCGACAGGATCTGTCCTATAAGGATTCCCGCCGTGAGAACCGCGATCTGCGGAATCACCGCCATCAGAATGCTCTGATCAAAGACAATCTTGGTGCCCAGTTCAACGAAAAACACCGGACCTATCCAGGAGAACGCCACGTTGTCGACAATCTTCTTGGTCTGGTTGTAATAGTCTTCCTGGGATTCCTCGAACAGGTGGAAGTATTCCTGCTTCATGATCAGCCCGGCCATATAGGCGCCCACCGCCGGATGAAAGCCGAACTCGAAGGACAAGATGCTGATGAGCAGTGCGATCAGGAGTACCGCGAGCGTGGCCTGCTCGCCCTTGCTGAAGGCAATAAAATCCTTGATACCGAAGCGATTGATAAAGGGAATCCTGTGGTAGATGTTCAGCGGGCTGCTGTGTGGAAAGACAAATATTTCCAAGAGCGTGATTATAAAGAAGAACGCCGCCGCCTTGCCGATGACGAGAAGGATTCCGAGGACTGTAATCTCAGCTTCACCGGTTGCCAGCGGCACCAGTATGGCCACGGCGGCAAGCGAGGCGATGTCGTCCAGTATCGCCGAAGTCATGATTCCCGTGGATGCGGCGGTGTTCTGCAGTCGTTCACTCTTCAGTGACACCATGGTGAGCGAGACAGCCGTGGCAGTCATTGCCAGACCACACATGATCGAGAGCCGTGGATCTTGCCAGTAATAGAGAGTGACATAGTAGGCGACAGCGAAAGGCGCCAATGCCCCGAACAGGGCGATGCCCCAACTGCGCTTGATGCCCTTGATGAAGTTGTTAGTCTCTTCCTCGAAACCGAGGGCGAACATGATGAGGATGATGCCGATTTCAGAGAAGCCGCGGATAAACTCGGTGCTTTCTTCCGGCAGTACACCCAGATTTACCATGGTTGAACCGAAAGCCAGAAAGTAGAGCACTGGCGTCAGCTTGGTCTTGTGCGCCAGAAAGTAGGAGAGAAATACGCCGGCCCAGATTATGGCCAGGAAGATCATGTCATGCATGCAGGAGTCCGTGCGGAATTTTGATCACGTTAGTGTAATACGCTGGCAAAGGTATTGATTAGATCGACATAATGACGATTCAGCGGCCGCTTTCTGTCAGCGTTATTGTTCGTCGCCGAGCGCTTCTCGCTCACGCCGGTACTCATCATAATCAGGCTCATACTGGGCCTTGCAGGCGGTCTGCTGGGGGATAGGGATCTCCTCGCAGTGCTGCAACCGGTTCTCCCGAATCGCTTCAAACAATTGTTGGCTGCTGCATCCACCAGCAAGCAGGACAACCAGGAGTAGTCCAGTCAGGAATGTGCTACGCCGGTCCCGCTGCGAATTAGTCATAATCTGTTGCCTTGCTCTGTGTCATTGCTGCGGTCCTGAAATCATTCGGCGAGTGTAGCATCTTCAGATTTCATCGAAACAGGCCGGGCTATTCTCGGTATCCCATAATTTTCCGGGCCTGTTCGGCAGTCGCCAATTCTTTTCCTGCGGCACAGGCCGATTCTGCAACTAGGCCTACCAGCGCGGCGTTGTCGGCGGCGGTCGATCCATCGGGCAGCAGCAGATTGTTTTCGAAGCCAACTCGGCAGTGTCCACCTTCAGAAATCGCCCTGGCCATGCATGCCGATTCGGTTGCACCGAACGCACACAACCACCAGGTGTTAGCTGTTTCGATTGCGTTCAGCAGAGGAGCCAGTTGCTCCGGATCCGATTGCTGGTCTGTAGAGTATCTGCCTAACACTAACAGTATGGTGTGGTGCTCGCCGGGAATCAGGCCGCGCTGTTTAAAATTCTCGAAGCGAGCAATGTCGTCCCGATCATACAGAATGTATTGTGGAGCAACACGTTCCCGATCCAGCCACTGAAAGAACTCTGCCGCCTGTATCTCTTCCTGCTCGGTAGGGCAAAGTTCACGTAACGCCAGGGACACGGCTGCGGGTTTTACTTCTCTGACAATCTGCATCTGTTCTTCGGGTCGATAGAGGCCGACGGCCTCGGTGGTGATCTGCACAATCAGCTTATCCCCGACCGCGTCTTCGATGGCCGCGATGGCCTCTTTATAGTGCGCGGGGTCCAGGGTATGACGCAATAGCCGGTCTCGAACATGCAGATGAATCATGCAGGCGCCGGCTTCCAGGCAACGGCTTGCCGTGGTCGCGAGTTCGGCGGCGGTGATTGGCAGGGCAGGATGATCCTGTGGAGTCTTGCGCGCGCCATTCGGTGCCACCGCGATCATCACTTTAGTGTTCTCGTTCAAGGTATTCCTTTCCTGAGGCTCTTCGGTGGTGTCATCTTACTTATCCGCGCTGACTTCCTCAATCATCGCGCGGACCACTTCGCAGGAGCACTCGACAATTCGGCGGCTGCGTCAGCTTACGGATAATGCTAGGCTTGCATGATGTCACATGACCATGATCATACCGAACCACCTACTGAGATAGAGCTGCGGGTCAAGGCTCTGGAAACACTTCTGGTGAACAAGGGCCTGGTTAATCCAGATACCCTCAACAAGATCATCGACACCTATGAACACAAGGTCGGCCCGAGAAACGGTGCCCATGTTGTTGCCAGGGCCTGGACCGATCCGGAATTCAAGCAAGCATTACTGCTTGATGCAACCAGTGCTGTGGCGAGCCTTGGTTACACTGGTCGCCAGGGTGAGCACCTTAATGTGGTGGAGAATACCCCCGAGGTTCATAACCTGGTGGTGTGTACGCTCTGCTCCTGTTATCCCTGGACCGTGCTCGGTCTGCCACCGGTCTGGTACAAATCAGCCCCGTACCGGTCGCGGGCTGTGAGCAATCCGCGCTCCGTGCTGGAAGAATTCGGCACTCACATCGATCCTGCCGTGAAGATTCGCGTGTGGGATTCCACGTCCGAGATGCGCTACCTGGTGTTGCCGCAGCGACCCCCTGGAACCGATGACTGGACAGAAGAACAGCTGCAAGAACTCATCTCCCGCAATGCAATGATCGGTGTCGAAACGGTAAAGGTGCCAGGCACCAGACCTGAGGCAGACTGATGCAGGGCGCACACGATCTTGGTGGCAAACACGGCCTGGGACCCATCGATCCGGAACCGGAAAGTGATGAACCGGTTTTTCATGCCGAATGGGAGCGTAAGGCCTTCGCGCTGACCATGGCGGCGGGCATGCTGGGTGAGTGGAACATCGATGAATCCCGGTACGCCCGGGAACGCCAGCACCCGATCGCCTACCTCAGCCAGTCCTATTATGAAAACTGGGTCGCCGGAGTGAGCAAACTGTTGGTGGAGAAGGGACTCGTCAGCGCTGTCGAGATGAACGCAGTCGGGCAGAGCGGTGACCATTCGGCGGCCAAGAACTTGCGGATTCCTACACCGGAAGACGCCGAGAAGATTCTGACCGCCGGTGGACCTACGCTGCTGGAGAATAATCGCGACCCTGACTTCGCCCCTGGCGATCGAGTGCGGGTGAGAAAAAATCACACCACCAGTCACACGCGCGCCCCGGCTTATGTACAGGGTTCGGTTGGCACGATCATGCGGCACTACGGGTGCCATGTGTTTCCCGATACCCACGCCCGCCAACAGGACGGTGGCGAACACCTGTACTCGGTTTGCTTCTCGGCAGAATCACTGTGGGGAAGCAACAACGACAATTCCGAAGTCCTGATCGATCTCTGGGAACCCTACCTCGAGGCCGTGTCGTAGAATGCAGCGCTTTACCTTGCAACCGGTTGACGATGAGGGACCCGTTTTCAGCGCGCCATGGGAAGCCCAGGCATTCGGTCTGGTCATTGCACTGCATGAGCAGGGATTGTTCAACTGGGATGAATGGGCCCGGCAATTGAGTCAGCAGATCAGCCTGGCACAGGCCGAAGGTGACCCTGATCTTGGTGACACCTATTACCAACATTGGTTAAGGGCACTGGAGCAGTTGCTGGAGCTTAAGGGGCTGGCAAATTATCAGGAAATCGGCGACGTGGCCGCACTATGGCGTGAGGCTTATCTACATACACCCCATGGCATGCCTGTGGAATTACCGTCAGTCGAATAAGAACTGTAACGAGAATTCCCGAATCGCCAGGTTGACGCGCTCCAATTCCTGGTCTTTGGTAGAGAGAGTTGAGTCAAAAAGTTACTTGCCGAACTAATTTCAGTTTTGCGAAATTATTGATTGGTAAATCACCTGCACATGATTATGATTAGCGTTCGCTGATTCTTCGACACTTATTCTAAAGCAATAAAAAGAATAATAGTAAGTTTGGAATTCATGGCAGGTAGACCCCGAAAAGCAGAACCGGAAGTAGCACTGACTGCGGCTATGAATGCGTTCTGGTCAAGAGGCTATGAAGCCACGTCGATGTCTGACCTGACAGCCGCGACCGGTTTACACAAGGCAAGCCTCTACCAGACCTTTGGAGACAAACACGCCCTGTTTGTTTCCGCTCTAAAACTCTATTTTGACAAAACCACGGCGGCACAGAGCGACAGCCACAACGGCGAAACCAATCCTCTGAATGTGCTGCGCAATTCCGTAACAACCACCATTGAACAGTTTGCCGAAGGGAAGGGATGCCTGGCGGTGAACTCCCTGATCGAGGTGGCGCCATTCGATGCCGAGATAGACAAGATACTGAAGCAGTTTCGACAACGCCTGGATCGCAAGCTGATGCGCCTGGTGGACGCGGCTAAGGCTACCGGGCAGGTGCTTGCAACTGTGGACAGCAGGGACGCAGTGCGACTGATTACCGTATTCATGCATGGGCTGTCCGCCAACATGGCCTCGGGTATGAGCGCGGCGAAAGCGCGGACATTGCTGCATGAGCAGCTCGACCTGGTGCTCGCAATCGGGAAAAGAGCGAAATCTCAAGAGTCAGGCTGAATCCAGCTGACGCAATTGTTCCTGCAGTTCATCAAACTTCTGTGGATGCTTGAGAACCCCCTGACAAATTTCCGCCGCGCGTAGCAGAAAGACTCGTGATGCCTCGTGCCCGGGATACTGACGCGCAAAATTGCTGAGTAATTTAACAGTCACGACATATTGAGGTTGCGAGACGCTTTGCTGCTCCAGCCAATGCAGCAGGGACTCGTCCGCCACGGTAAACTCTGCGTCTTCGTTAAGGCTCCACTGACACAGACTCAACGCGCGCATTGAATTTTGCTGTTCTCGCAGCACCGGCAAGTAGAGCTTGATGAAATGCAGCGCCGGTCGTTTGACCGGCCACTGCGAGATGTAGCCAAACACCGCTTCGAATCTCGCCCACCCGCCAATCGAGATCACCGGGGTAAGCAGCTTGATGGCTGCATCGACTCTCCTGTCCTTCAAGTTCCAGTACGCGTCTTCCAATACCTTGTGCAGCATGGCGTTGTCGGCGTAGAACTGCTCGACCGCCGCCTCTTCCTGGCCACGGCTGGTGATGGAATGCAGAGCATCGGAGTGCGCGCAGGCGATCAAGCCCAGGTATCTAAAATAAACCAGGAAGCCATAGAGGCCCAGGGGAAGGATAAACAGAAACGTAACCCAGCTGGCTATAAACAGCGTAACTAGCGAGAGGATCAGGGCAAAGAGTAGCCCCGTCGCCGCCACATACTGCCAGCCAGTGATCAGCATAACGCCAATCAATGTCAGCGGATTGATGATCTCGAAGAAGTCTTCATAGAGGGCGTTCACCAGCAGCGAAGCCGGGAACACCAGGATCGTGAAAATCAGGATCGCCAGTGCCAGGTAGGCAAGATTCATGGCAAACAATTGCCAGATGATGACGCCAAAGAACAACAGCATTAACAGCTGCCGTTTGAACCGTCCGCGCCCTTGTAGAATGTCGAAAAATTTCAGAGGGAGCGTGGGAGGAGTCGCTTTTCCCAGCGCCGACTCATCGATGACTTCGAGTCCATACTCAAAGAAGGAATTGATAAGCATCACCAGCATGTACAAACCCATCACGTAAAGCGGTGCACCCATGGTGATGGCGTAACTGAACAGGGCAGTGAGAACGAGGAAGTAAAACAGAATACAGAGAAACAGCATGCCGCTCACACATTCCATGTGCAGTGGATAGCGCAGCATTGAGATGAGAGGGTTTCTCACCAATCCTGTCCCTTTATAGCGAGTTACTGCGGAAGTGGATACCAGTCGCCTCGGCGATATTCGATGCCACTGCCTGCCAGCTCCTCTTCGAACCTGTCGAGACTTTCGGCAACGCTGAGGCCGCCAGGCAATTCGGAAGGGCTGCCGTCCGGATCTGCCAACAGGCGTGCCCAATCCTGGTCGTAGTGATACGTGTAGACAACAGCAGGATTCAGCAGACGGGTGCAGGCAGCCGCCGCCTGCGGTGTCATTCTGCCGCGCGGGATGTTCATCGGCATGAACGCCACGTCGATATTAGCAAGCGCCTTTACCTCAGCCACACACTCGGTCACGCCGGCAAAGAACAGACGCTTGCCACCCAGGGTGATTACGTAGCCGTTAGCATCGCCTCTCGGGTGCTCTGGTGCGCCGGGAATAATGTCGTAGGCCGCGATGGCCTCGATGGTAACCCCGGCCACCTTCAAGGTGTCGCCGTTCGCCATCACCAGGCCGTCGGGTATCTGCTCCCGACCACTGGCGGTGATTATCACGCGAGTAGTGTCCAGGCTCAGGTGAGTGATAGCGTCTGCATCCAGGTGGTGACCCGGGTTGTCTGTCACCACGATCAGTTGTGCTGGCTTGGCATTGTCCAGACCGATGATGCTCCAGGGATCGATCTGCACAACGGTGTTTTCATATTCCAGTTGCACGCTGGAATGTACCAGCGGGGTTATCAGAATCTCGCCGCTGTCTGCCGGAAAACTGTCGGCATGGACATAGCTTGACAGCAGGGCAAGAGGCAGCAGGGCGAGTACCCACCTGGCCGGCACAGGCTGATTCGACTTTTCGAAAGACATCGGAAATGGTTGCTGCATCGGCCTGGTTCTCCTCGCCATGGGATGGGCCTTGCAGTATAAGCCGGCGCTTTTCTGCTTGGAACAGGAACAGGGAAAATATCCCGGCGCCAACGCAGGAAATCTCCCCAGAGAGTTCCTATACGGCGGCCGTGAGACGAACTTGCACTGGGGAGAGCCAAAGGCACAAAACCGCTCCAAAAGGGGCTTGCACGCGCTATCGGTCGGCAGATATAGTGGTTGTTGAACGTTTTCACTCTTATTTGCAGCGAATGAGGAGCAACCCCATGCGCGACAAGAAAAAGCCGGGCAAATCTCTGGACGCTATGCCAGAGAAAGACTCGGTAGTAAGGCACTTTTCCCCCGTCTCCCAATCCCGTCGCGACTTCCTCGAGAGCACCGGAGCCACGGTGGTTGCCACCGCCGCCGTGTCTGCCCTGGGACTCTCCACAGCCAGCGCCCAGCAGACCGATCCTGGCGCGGCGGCGCGTACGGCGATAAGCCTGACGGTAAACGGCACACTCCATCGTGTCGAGGTAGAGGATCGTTGGACCCTGGTGGAATTACTGCGGGACGAGCTTGACCTCACTGGCACCAAGATCGGCTGCAACCGCAGCGAATGTGGCGCCTGTACCGTACTGATGAATGGTACGCCAGTCTATTCCTGCTCTCAGCTCGCCGTGTGGGCAGATGGCGCCAGCATCCAGACGGTGGAAGGGTTGGCACAGAATGGCCAGCTGTCACCCGTACAACAGGCCTTCGTGGAGAACAACGGACCGCAGTGTGGTTTCTGCACGCCGGGTCAGTTGATGACAGCCACCGCCTTATTAATGAGTAATCCAAGTCCCAATGCCAATGAGGTACGCGATGCCTTGGTCGGTAACCTGTGTCGCTGCTCGAACTACAATGCCATCGTCGAGGCAGTCGTTGCCGCTGGCGCAGGCGAGATGCAGGGAGGTGCAGCATGAGCGAAGCAACCCGTATAGGACTCGCACCACTCAACACCATTGGTAACGATACGCCACGGGTCGATGCCGTCGAGCGCGTCACTGGTGCCGCCAAGTATAGCCGTGACTTCAAGTTGCCCGGCATGTTGTATGGCAAAGTACTGCGCAGCCCCCATCCTCATGCGCGCATCGTCAGCGTGGATACTTCCGAGGCTGCCCGACTGCCAGGCGTAGCTGCCATTATTACCCACGAAGATGCCAGGGTTGTCTGGGGCGCAGGCTCGGTCAATGGGGGTCGGCAATACAATGATCCAACCAAGGATGCGACCCGACACCGACGCTATATTTTTAATAACCCGGTACGTTGCGTGGGCGATTCGGTAGCCGCCGTTGCCGCCACCAATCGACATATCGCCGAAGAAGCGCTGGCGCTTATAAAAGTCGAGTATGAGCAATTACCGTTCGTTCTGGAACCAGAGGCTGCCCTGGAAGAAGGGGCTCCACAGATCTGGCCGGAGGGCAACCTGTGCCCTGACTTCCGCGGCAATTTCGTTCCCATGACTTCCAATGCCGGTGATGTGGAAGCCGGTTTTGCCGAGGCTGATCAGATCTTCGAAGAGAAATACCAGACCGGATTCATTCACAATGCGCAGATGGAACCACGCTGCTCACTGGCGAGTTGGGAAGCGGACAAACTGACGCTCTATACTCCCTCCCAGGGCATCTCCAACTGTCGTCACGACACGGCCCGGGATCTTGGCTTGCAGGATCACCAGGTGCGCATCATCACCCAGTACATGGGTGGCGGATTCGGCAATAAGAACCAGAACCAGGACTCGGACCTGATAGCGGCGACGCTCTCACGCCGCGCCGGTGCACCGGTGATGCTGGAATACTCACGCAAGGAAGACTGGCTTGGTGTGCACGGCCGCTGGCCGACTTCCCAGTACTATAAGGTGGGCGTTAAAGACGATGGCACAGTGACTGCCATACAGATGCGTGGTTACAGTGGTATGGGTCCTTATCGTAAGAACTCCGGCGGCATCAGCGGAATGGAAGCCTATGCCTGTCCGAACCGGCAGCGCGATATCTTTCCGGTCTATACCAACCGCACTACCTCTGGAAATTTCCGGGCGCCGTCCGAACCCCATGGGTTCTACGGGATAGAAAGTATGATGGACGAGGTTGCCTACCAGATTGGTATGGACCCGGTGGAGTTCACGCTGAAGAATATGCTGCGGCCGACCGACGCTGTCCAGTTCACCAACTACTCTCTGGACGAGGTGATCTCCACCGGTGCCCAGCAATTTAATTGGCAGGCGCGCCGCCGGGTCGTTCCCGGTTCCGATGACGGACCGATAAAGCGCGGTGCCGGCTTCTCTTTCATGATGTTTCGCGCCGGTCTGGGTACCAGTAGTGCCATCGTACGGGTCAATGCCAGCGAGCAATACACCCTGTTCGTCGGCGTGACCGATATTGGCCCGGGTGCCAAGACCACAATGGGAATGATTGCCGCCGAAGCCTTGGGCGTGCCCTTATCCCAGGTCGAGGTCGTGTCCGGTGATACCGATCGCTGTCCCTATTCGGTGGGCGAATCCGGCAGTCGTACCACCATCATGACCGGCTATGCGGTCGTTAAGGCCGTGGAAAATCTGCAGCAACAGATTGCGGCTCAGGGCCTGCCCAGTGGCGGTGATGTGCTGATTGGCTCTGCCACACCGGTGCCCACTACCGATGGTAAGGTGCGCAATTGTTTCGGTGCCCATTTTGTCGAAGTGGAAGTCGATACCCGTATAGGTACTACGCGCATAACGAAGTATGTGGCCGTGCATGAGTCTGGCCGCATTATCAATCCCACTACTGCCAGAGACCAGATTCGCGGCGCGGCCATCCAGGGTATCGGCCAGGCGCTGCATGAAGACCTGCTCTATGACGCCGCCACCGGTCAACCCCTGACGCCGGGATACTACCGGGCCCGTCACCTGACCCATAAAGACATTCCCGAGATCGAAGTGACCTTTATCGAAGTGGATGATGGTTATGGGCCATTCGGTGCCAAGACCGCCGGTGAATCGGGAATTATCCTGGCACCGGCTGCCGTGGCTAACGCGATCGCCAATGCCACGGGCAAGCGCATGACCTCAATACCAATAACGCGCGATAAAATATTGGGAGCGATGGCATGAAAACACTAACAAATATCAACGCATCCACAATCCGTGAAGCCGTGCAGGCGGCACAGCAGGCGCGCGCGGCAGGACAGAGTTTCGCCTTCTCAGGCGGCGGCACCGATCTGCTGCAACAGATAAAAGACGGCACCGATCTGTCTGACGTCATCATCAACCTGCGCAATGTCGAGGAGGCAAAGAGTGTCGTCTCCAGCAGCGCCGAGGTTTCCATTGGCGGCCAGGTGACCCTGACTGAGCTGGCAGAAAACCCGCTGGTCATCGCCGGCTTAACCGCCATTGCCCAGGCGGCCGGCAGCGTCGGCACGCCGCAGATCCGCAACGTCGGCACCCTCGCTGGTAATGTCACCCAGCGGCCCTGGTGCTGGTATTACCGCAATGGCTTTAACTGCTTCAAGGCCGGCGGCGATCGCTGTTACTCGGTAAACGGAGAGAATGGTCAGCATGCCATCTACGGCGGCGGCCCCAGCTATATCGTGCACCCTTCCGATGTGGCGCCGGCGCTGGTTGCCTTCGATGCCGTGTTCCAGGTTTCCGGGCCCGACGGTGAGCGCGAATTATCGGCCGAGGAATTCTTCGTGCTGCCCATCACCAATCCAGCCCGAGAAAACTCGCTGGCAGCGGGCGAGCTGTTAACCGGCGTGCGCATTCCTGCAGTGTCGGCGAACACGGTGAGTACCTATTACAAAATCATGGACCGGGAAGCATGGACCCACGCCGAAGTAGGTGTGGCGTCGGTTATCCGCCGGGATGGCAATCAGGTGCAGAGTGCCAGTATCGTGCTGGCCGGCGTGGCACCGATTCCCTGGCGTGTTCAGGCAGTCGAGAATTTCCTGACGGGTAAGCAGATCAGCGAGTCAGTCGCTCGCGAGGCTGGCGAGCTCGCCATCGCCGATGCCCGACCGCTGGCCAAGAATGGCCACAAGTTACCGATGACCAGCGCCGCGATAGAAAGAGCGGTGCTGAGTCTCGCGGCGGGTTAGGGTGTAACGGCTGATCATGAACCGACGTGAATTCCTGCTGTTTCGCACCGAGGGCAGCCAGCGCGTAGCCGAGTTGTCCTGCGAAAAATTGTTCATGCATTTTCAGGATCTCAACTCTTCAGTGCAGCAGGGTCGCGAAGAACAGGGCACTCTGGCCGATGCGGATTGGTGGGCAGGAGAACCGGCCCTGCTGATTAACACTATCGACCACGAAGAATTCTTCAGGGCGGTACTAAGTGACTTGCAGAATGTGGACCAGCTAAGTGTGAAGGACGTGGAATGGCTGGTGCAGGGAGATTTCCGGATTCGCGTCGATACCCTGCTCGCCGCCTTCCAGGCCGGGGGTGGCCAGGTCAGCTATCAGCAACCCAGCAGTGCAGCACTTCAGGAAGAGGTAAGTGTCCAGTTATGAAGCATTCCGCCCTTTGCAAAATCAGCAGCCTGTTGTTTGCTTTATTGTTATTGGCCGCCTGTGGTGCACCCACTGAGTCCAGCGACCCGAACATACAGACCGGATCGAGTGATGCCGAAATCAAGAGCCAGGTAGAGCGAGCGATCGCCGGGGCCAGCGATTTGCCAGCAGGCCTGATGGTCGCTGTCAACCAGGGCGCCGTGACTATATCTGGCTCGCTCGCCTGCGAAGACTGCGGTGGACAGCAAACGCCGGGTAATGTCGGCACGGTCCAGCAGAGCCTGGGTGCCATTGTCAGGGCAGTGCCCGGAGTCAACGATGTGCAGTTTTCACTCAGTTATGCCAATTAGGCGAGCCTTGAATTCAACAGGGTGACAGGTCAGCGTCATCGCCTGAACCTGGCGAACTTTTCGTTAAGCACTCCCTGCATTAGCACCCATTAGTCGATCACCGGAGTCATTGGGAGTTTTTGCAGGGAATTAGCCTGAAAACATTGAAGTTTCCCACACACCCGTCCCACAAAAGCGCGCTGGACGAATCGTCTGGCAAGTTCAAGCAGGTTCAATATTCTTTACTCTGAGCCACAAGGGATTCTTGCGTTGTGAATTTTCCTTAATATTACGCATATCCCCATAATTACTGCTATGTTTTAGGTCGTGAAGTAACCGGATCAATCGCGATTTCCATCAACAACCACTCCGTGGGATTGGCTCTGAATATGAAGATATTTACAGAAATCAAGGAACGGGCGGAACGCCGCAAGGGCGGCCAGGCCGGTCTCGAGAAATTGCTTCCAGCCATAAGTTCGGCGCGGCAATTGATTGCGATGCCGGATGACAGATACCTCGCGACGATGACGAAGTGCATCAACCAGGCCGGCTTCAGCTGGAAGGTCATCGAGAACAAGTGGCCGGAATTCGAAGAGGCGTTCTACGGCTTTGATCTGGGCAAGCTCGGGTTCCTGTCCCCCGAGCAGTGGGAGGCCTATACCAATGACCGCCGCGTAGTACGCAATTGGCAGAAGATCACGGCACTCAGACAGAATGTGTATTTCGTGCAGGAGGTCTCTGGCGAGCATAACGGCTTCGGCCGCTTTCTGGCCGCGTGGCCTGCTACCGACCAGGTTGGACTGATGGCCTATCTGCACAAACACGGCTCCCGGCTGGGCGGCGCCAGTGCACAGTGGTTTCTGCGCCGGGTGGGGAAGGACTCATTCGTCTTGTCAAGCGATGTGGTGACGGTGTTGAAGTCTGTCGGCCTGGACATTGCAGAAAAACCAACGAGCAAGCGTGATCTGAAAAAAGTGCAGGAGCAGTTCAATGCCTGGCATAAGGAGACCGGATTGCCGATCAGCCATCTGAGCAGGATTGCCGCTTGTTCGGTCGGTGAGAATTACGTGTGAATGGGTGATTATGTAGATGAATAGTTCAATAAATAGTTCAATAAATAGTTCAATAAATAGTTCAATAAATAGTTAAATGAATAGCTCAATAAATAGATCAATGAATAGTCATGCAATTAAGCAATCGACAGGCAACCCCGCCACGCCGCTCGATGAAGACCGTTATGGATTTGAGGACACGTCGTTTCGTGCCGCCGGTGGCTACGAAGGACTGCAGGCCCTGGTGAAATGTTTCTATGCCTACATGGAGACTTTGCCAGAAGCAAAGGCGGTTCGTGCCATGCATGCCGATGACCTAGCACTCATCGATTCAAAACTCACTCACTTTCTCTGCTACTGGTTGGGTGGCCCCAGGCACTTTGTCGAAAAACACGGTCCGGTAAGTATTCCCATGGCACACAAACATCTGCCTATCGGAGCGGCAGAGAGAGACGCCTGGCTATTGTGTATGGAGAAGGCGATTGCCAGGCAGCCCTTCAAAGAATCGTTCAAGAAGTATTTGCTGGCGCAACTGGCGATTCCTGCCGAGCGCATCAGAGAAGTTTGTGCCACCGATAAAAGATAATGGAAAGTTAATGGGGACAGATTTATTTTTCCTTCGTGTCTTTCAATATCTCACCTATCTTTCTATAGATAGGTGAGGAGACAGGCAAGGAGAAGGTGAGGAAAATAGCTCTGTCCCTACGATTAATTCGATTCCTGATCCATTTCCAGTCGGCGAGCACCCGCCAGTGAGCCCGGCATCGAATAGTTGCCTTCATGGCAGGCGTATTCATACAGGCCGTCGTCAGTGGCATAAAAACTCAGCTCGGCGGTCCAGGTTTGGCTGTAGATGTTGCTGTCCTCTACCGTGAATTGATAGAAGACTTCACCATCTGAATAACGGCTGAAGCGTTCGGTGATGCGGCCCTGTTTAGTTATCGGGACCGAGCTCTGACTCAGCTGCTGCGGATGGATATTAACGGTTTCCACAATCAGCCTGTCGTCTTCATACCAGCCGACTGAATCGCCGAACCACGGCGTGTGCACGAGCGGCCGTCGGTTAGCCCGGGCCTCAGCCGGAGAATCGTAGATGGGGATGATACGGGCATCGTGGGCCATCTCTGTGAGGATCATGACGTAGTCGTCGGTCTGCACGAACTGGTAGGTATTGTTGTAAAGGGCACTCATCATTCCCGGCCCGGCCTTGTTGCCGAAACCCAACAGACAGCGCTCTGAATTGGGAAAGGCTTCCGGGCCGCGAAAATCGCCCACACCGGTGGCATAGCGGGTGCCGAAACTGGCGCGTTCGAAGTCAAATTGCGGGTTTTCCAGAAAGGGTACCTGCCCGTTCTCCGGAATGACCACGTAGGAGGTACGATACTCGCCCTTGACCAGCGCCAGGCTGGCACCAGGATCGACCCAGAAATCGTTGTAGGCGCGGGTGCCGAAGTCCTCACCGGCTGCAGCCGGTGTGTCGTTGACATCATCACTTTCGTCCAGGCCACCCTCAAGACCGGCGACTGGAACCATGGCAGCGAGTCGCCGTGCTTCTTCAGCCGGCACAATCAGTGTCTCCACACCGCCCCGGCGGGTGAGGCTGGTTAACGAGGCATTGGTCCAGATGCCTTGCAGGTCGGGTCTGTCAGCAGCGCCACTCTGTGCCAGTGCGCCGGAACAGGCAAGGCTGATGCAGACCAGCAGAGATCCGAGATTAGCGGTATTCTTTGGCAGGATTGTCATTTGTTAGCTCCTGATTTGTGAGTGCAGATGGAGATTGTGACAACACGTTATTACAACACATGCGAAATTTAAAGGATTAAAGGGGACGGAGGCTGAAGTATCCCCAGAAAATATCGAATTAACTCAGTGGATTAACTTGTTTAACGATTCTGTTTGCGGATTGAGAGCAATCGAAGCCTATGAATTTCGACTTCAAGCCGAGGGCT
>JAQBSZ010000046.1 GCA_027623555.1 Pseudomonadota bacterium
GCCCGGGCGGCAGAGGAACAGAGGACTAAGTTGCAGGGCAGCCATTACAACCGGTGTAGCTTGGTAGTTGTTAATCGCCGCTATAAGAGGGCCAACCTCAGCAGGTTCAGTAATAGAGTTGAAGTGGGTTTTGATGGGTTGAGTGAGGGCGTCTTTCAAATCAACGCTAGGGTCTCGTTCGGCTCGGCCGGTTGCCACCGCATAACGAAAAATTTGACCTGCGAGTCGTTTAGCTCGATGGGCAGTTTCTATTGCACCTCTGCTTTCGATTTTACGCAGAGTCTTCAGCAGTTCAGGTGCTTTGATATCAGCGATAGGGCGCTTGCCGAGGTGAGGGAGCAAGTCCTTCTCCAGCAGAGCATTCTGTCTCTTCTCTGTGCTCTCCGACTTTTTGCTCCGCGTTTTGCTCCACTCTATTGCGAGTAATTCGAAGCTGTTTGCCAGCGTAGCGTGCGTTGCCGCGGATGTGGCTTTCTTATGTGCGCTAGGGTCAATACCGTTAGCAAGATTCTCTCTTGCTCGTTGATGTTTTTCGCGGGCTTGCTTGAGGCTGGTTGCTGGATAAACACCGAGAGCCAGTGTTTTTCTTTTGCCTGCAAATCGATAGTCATACCTCCAATACTTGGCTGTCGCATTTACCAACAAGTACATTCCACCACCGTCGCTTAGACTGTATGGCTTCGGTTTCGGCTTTGCTTGCGTTACCGCAGTGGCTGTAAGTTTTTGCATCCCAGCATCCCTCAAGGTGACGGTATAAAGTCCGAGCTTTCGGGAAATACCGTCAAAAATACCGTCAAAAATCTTGGATTTAGTAGGAGTTTAACGGACTTCGTGGGAGTAGTAAAACCAAAAAAGCCCTTATTAACAGGGCTTTGAGGACTTCGTTGGACTTGCGTGGAGTTGTATTTGGTGGAGGCGGGGGGAGTTGAACCCCCGTCCGTCAGTTCGCAGCCTTCGGCTCTACATGTTTAGCATCGTCTATTGAGTTAACCCGTATCCGCCCGACGGGCAGGGTGATTTGGGCGAGCTTGATACTTTTTAACCGCCTTGCGTCAAGCGCGCTCGGCTGGCGATCCTGTTCTAGATGACAATTGCAATCACTGGTTTACAGGCATCCCGGTGGCAATCGCTAGCAAGCTCTTAGGCTGCTAGGGCGTAGCTATCGTCGTTGGCAACTATTAAGTTGCAGCGATTGATTAACGAGAGTCACTACCCTCTCGACATGCACCTAAGGTGTTGATACCGGCGTCGAATCCGAATCGCCCCCAGGAGGTGTGCAGCATACCACAGGCGCTGGAGTTTCTTCCTATGAAACCGCCAAGACAGTACCAGTCTGCGCCGCGGTCTTTGGCTGCTAAGAGTAAATATAGTGCCATTTTCTGGAATTGCTAGTGCTACTCCAGGCCGTAACTCTTTCTCCAACCTTCGCAGTCCGTGTGAATGGCGTATTCAAGTGCTTCCAGTAGCGGTGCGCGCAGGCGCAGTTTCGTTGCGGCATGGGAAGCCAGGTCGAGTTGTGCGAATGCCTTCGCCCTGGTAATCGCCAATTCTGACAGTCCATCCTCTGAGGTTACTTCGTCGAGGAATCCCGCCTGCAGTGCCTCACCGACATCGAAAAAATGTGCGAGGTTGACGGCCTTGTTGAGACTGGCCGGCGCCAGTCTTTGACGGCAGACTTCGATGGCGAAGTGTGGGACTGTGAGGCCAATAGCAACTTCATTGGCGGCAAATTTTGCCTCTCCGGTACTGCCTACTCGATAGTCGCAGGACAACAATACGAAAGTACCCATGGCTATTGCATGACCGCCGCAGGCGGCAATCGTGGGCAGTGGAAAACTTAACAAGCGATGACAGAGCCTGGCGCCAGCTTCCAGCATGATGTAGATCTCTTCCTTGTCGCCGCGTTTGAAAACACCCAGATCGAAACCGGCAGACAAAATCTTTTCCCTGCCTGTGAGAATAACCACGCTGCCGTGTTGTTCCGCTTGATCCAGAGCGGCGTTTATTTCGCTGAGCATCTGCAACGACATCACATTGGCCTTCCCGTCATCGAGTGTGATGAAGGAGAGGCTGTCATCAAATTTATAGTGAACCAGAGGGTTTGTGGAGTCGGTCATTGCGGATACTCTCTGTTGTTGGTAAGGGAATTCAGGGGCAGACAAAAACTACAGCACCGGCTATCGATTGGACTGCCGTACGATGCGCTGTTTATCGATATTCCATTCTCGATCTTTTTCCGTCGCGCGCTTGTCGTGTGACTGTTTTCCTTTTGCCAGTGCAATCTGGCATTTCACCAGGTGGCCCTTCCAGTACAGCTTGGTGCAGACGCAGGTGTGTCCCTTCTGTTGTGTGGCCGCATGCAGCTTGGCGAGTTCCTTACTATGCAGCAAAAGTTTCTTGGTTCGCCCAGGGTCGGCAACGACGTGGGTGCTGGCGGTATTTAGGGGAGTAATATTGCAACCCAGTAGAAAGGCTTCGCCGTCTTTTATTAACACATAGCTGTCCAGCAACTGCACTTTCTTCAAGCGTAGACTCTTCACTTCCCAACCAAGTAATTCAACCCCCGCTTCGAATTTGTCCTCGATATAAAAATCGTGCCGCGCTTTCTTGTTGACGGCGATGGTACTATCGGGAGTCTTGGGTTTCTTGGGATTGCGTGTTGTGTTGGTTGATTTTGACATGGCCGGCGATTATAGCGCTTTAATTGGCTGAAACTCGAGTTGGTCCGAATTCGCAGTCACTGCAAAGAAATTTCTCGTCGTTGTGCTGGCATAGTGGCGCTGATAGAATCCCCTGACGCCGCCGCACAACAATAAGCTAATACATTGATTTAAAGAGGGATTAATGGCACAGGACAGAGGGCAGTTTAGTTCCAGGTTGGGATTTATTCTGGCGGCTGCCGGGTCCGCTGTAGGGCTGGGGAATCTGGTCGCCTTTCCAGTCATGGCATCGAAAAATGGCGGTGCCGCCTTTCTTGTCATCTATTTATTCTTTGTGGCATTCATCTGTTATCCCGTGATGATCGCTGAAATTGCCATGGGCCGTAGAACCACGCGCAATCCTGTTGGTGCTTTTTCCGAACTGTCAGATGGCATGATGCGCTGGCGGCTCGCCGGTATGCTGGCAATTCTTACGCCGTTTATGATTGCAGTGTTCTACACTGTTATCACTGTGTGGCTGGTCGTCTATATAAAGGAAATACTCGGCGGCAATCTGCAGTACCTCTCCGAAGCGACTGCCTTCGGTGAAGTGGTTTCACGCTCATCCTTGTTTGCCTATCTGGTCGGGTTGCTGGGTCTGATTTTCTTTATTCTACTTGGTGGCGTGAAGGGCGGAATCGAACGCCTGGCCAGGGTGCTGATGCCCACACTGGCGGTCATGTTAATCTTGTTAACTCTTTTTGTTCTCACACTGGACAATGCCAGTGCGGGAATCAGCTATTACCTGGTACCCGATTTTTCCAAGGTGAATCTGTCTGTGGTTAACGGCGCCTTGAGCCAGGCATTCTTCTCCTTGTCCCTGGGCATGGGAATCCTGATTACCTATGGCTCTTACTTCAGCAGGCAGGACAACATCCCGCAATCCACGCGCATGGTCGCCATTGCCGATACCAGCATTGCTTTCTTCGCCGGGTTACTGATTTTGCCGGCAATCTTTGCCTTCGACCCGAACACCAATACTGACGATCTGTCCACCAGCAGCGTTGGGCTGATTTTCAGTTTTCTTCCGCAGATTTTTCTTTCCATGCAGGCCGCCGTTGGCTATGGCGGAGCCAGCGCCGTAGCCGTCATCTTCTTCACCCTGGTATTTTTCGCCGCATTAACCTCGCTCGTTTCGATTATCGAAATTCCGATAGCCTGCTGGATCGATGAGCTCAAGGTGTCGAGAAAGAAGGCCGTAGCCATGCAGGCAGTGTTGCTTGCCCTGTTTGCCGTACCGGCAATCATGTCATTGGGCATCTCTGATTTCTTTACTACCTTCACCAGTTATGGAGGAGTCAGCAAGTCGTTCTTCGACGTGGTGTCTGACGTGTTCTATGAGACGATATTACCGTTCGGTGGCTTCACCGTTTGTATCTTCTGTGCCTATCGCTGGAAAGTGAGCGGGCTGAAAGCGGAATTGGTAATCGGTGACGATTCCTATAGTGGTTCGCTACTGGAGAAATACATCAATTTCTCACTCGGGACGATTATTCCGGTCGTGCTGTTCGTTGTGTTTATCAGCACGGTTTCGCAGATCTATTTTTAATACTCCTTTCGATTAAGCAATGACTTCAATTCACCGCAGCGCCCTGGTTGAATTCTCAGCAGAGCAGATGTTTGATCTGGTGAACGATATCGAACAGTATCCGAAGTTTATGCAGGGCTGCACTTCAGCGACTGTGAAGAGTCAGACAGAAGATGAACTGATAGGCGAGCTGTGCTTATCCAAAGCTGGTATAAGTCATTGCTTCACTACTCGAAATAGGCTGAGTCGTGCAAAGGCGATTGACATGGAACTGGTGGAAGGAAGCTTCTCCAATTTGAGCGCCGGTTGGAAATTCGACGCTTTAGGCGAGCACGCCTGCAAGATTTCATTTCATATGGACTTTGAATTTAAATCCGGTTTGCTGGATTTTGTCGCTGAAATACTTTTTACCAGTTCGGCGAATAACCAGGTCGATGCAGTAGTTGCTCACGCAAGGCAGGTTTATGGTGATAAGCATCGATCCTGACGCGTCACAGGAAACCATTACTGTAGAGGTCGCTTACGGCAATCCGGAGAAGCAGCTGATTATTTCGCTGCAGGTACCCCTCGGTACGACCGCTATTGAGGCGGTAGAACTGTCAAAGATTACCAGGGAGTTTGCGGCAATCGATCCGGCTAAAGATCCAATGGGGATCTTCTCAAAACTATTGGACGGAAAAACCCGGCCTACACAGCAAGCCTATGTGTTAGAGGCTGGGGATCGTGTTGAAATCTACCGGCCACTGCTTATCGACCCGAAGCAGGCGCGCCTGGCGCGAGCCAAGGAAGGTAAGGAAAAAGCGCAAGAGAAAGCAAATGAGATAGATAGAGGTAAAGAGAAAGGTAGAAAGCAAGGTAAAGAGAAAAGCAAAGAGAAGGGAAGGGAAGGGAAGGGAAGGGAAGTGTAAAGAGAAACACAAGGAAACGGGAAAGAAAAAGCCAGTGACTGAGTAATCCACCTTTAATTGCTTGCATCGTTCGCGCATAATGAATTCCTGTCAGGTAGGCATGATGTCAGATAAACATTCCAAAAAATCCTCGAAACAAGACAGCCTGTTCAAGAAGATTGAACGGGGCTTATACGAATATTACGTAACACCTTACCGCCGTTCCTTCGCACGAGCGCAACGCGACGAAGAAGACTTGTTTATGCTCCTGGTGTTTGCCGAGAGCCTGGGATTGCCAAATCCAGCTGCCTATTACACGATGGAATTGCTTCCTCTCGTTTATGATCGTTTCCATGAGTGGCATACGCGCATGGGCATGGAACGCTCTCCTCTGGATCACATATCTTGCTGTTAGATCTCGCTCGCTCAAAAAAGATTCTGTTCTTTGGTGGCAAGGGCGGTGTGGGCAAAACCACAGTCTCGGCGGCTACCGCGATCGCACGTGCTAACGAGGGCGCGAGGGTCTTGTTAGTCTCCACCGATCCTGCACATAACCTCGGCCACCTCTTCGACCGATCAATCGGTGCCAAGCCAGTAAAGATTATGGCCGGACTCGATGCCTTGGAGCTGGACCCGGCCAGCACCGTGGAAGCCCATATGCGTGAAGTTTCCGGAGCATTGCACCAGTTGATGCCGGTCAACCAACATGGCGAGATAGATAAACATATCGCACTGTCCCGGGATGCGCCCGGCATGCAGGAGGCGGCGATTCTCGAGCGCATCGCCGAAGTGGTAGAAACTGGCCTGGAAGACTATGACCTGATTATTTTCGATACGGCTCCTTCCGGACACACGGCCAGACTGATGGTGCTTCCGGAGATGATGTCAGCCTGGACAGAAGGATTGATCAAGCAGCGCGAGAAAGCCGATCGGTTTGCCGAGATCGTCCGCGACTTAGGCAGAGATTCCAGTATGGAAGACAAGACAATTGGCGGCGCTGGTCGGAATGAACAGGAGCGGGAGAGCAAGATTCGGCAGATTCTGCTGCGACGCCGGCGCAAGTTTGCTCACCTGCGCGATGCGCTATCCGATGGAGAGCGCACGTCGTTTGTTATCGTACTGGCTGCAGAACGCTTACCTGTGCTTGAGACTATTGAACTCAATAGCCTCCTGGAGAGTGCGGGGATAAGTGTGGATTATCTGGTGGTAAATAAACGTTCGCCGAATGATAGCGGTGAGTTTCTCAGCGAGCGTCGAGCTCAGGAAGACTTGCACATGCAGACATTGCAGCAAGCACTACCTGAAATACCGCACCAGGACTTATTGCTTATGGCGCATGATATCGTCGGTCTCGAAGCAGTCGAACGCCTGTCGAAAAAACTCTAGCGTGACTAGCTTACTGCTATTGACTGAGTGTATTGAAAATCGAATAATCAAATTGCGGTAGTGCTTACTTGAAACGTTTAACCGGGAATTTGTTCTTTTATCTCCAGATCCAACTATGCTGAGCGATGAGTTCTACAACATCTCTGGTCCGTTAGCGGCAAAGGCACATGCCTTTCCAGCTATGGCATTGTTATGTCTATTGTTACTGTTCATACAGGGCGTGGACCTGATTCACAGTCATAATGGAGACCTGCAGCGACAAATCGACTGTGATATCTGCTTGAAGATTGATTCCGGCAGCGACGCTGCTGCAGTGAGTAGTTCAGTATTAGCCTTAAATCTCTCCGGTCAAGTGTATCTTGAGGCCTTTTCCGCGCTTCCCTTTCTGGCGATTCCTTCAGCCAACTCCAGGGCCCCACCCCGCGTTTAATCTGCTCCATTTTTTAGTCCCGTTTTCGTTGTAAATTCTGTCGTCCATTTCCGGGTTCCCAGGAACCGGGTTTCGACAGGCAATCCCAGGTAGTCGATTAAATCGAATGAAACATAACAGAGACTTTATGATTACCGCTGTAAAAACTACCGGCCTGACAGTTTCATGGTTGGTGATCGCGCTGAATCCTGCAACAGGATTTGCAGCCCAAGATCGCCCCCATGTCGAGAGGGTTCTGGAAGAATTGGTTGTAACTGCCCCGTTTGCGGAAACCGAAGCCGAGACTGCTCTACCTATCGGTGTGCTTTCGGGAGAGGAACTGCGTGAGAAAGTCGGCAATTCTCTGGGCGACACGCTCAAGAATGAGATCGGTGTGAATAACGCTTCCTTCGGCACGGGTGTTGGTCAACCCATAATCCGCGGGCAGAGCGGCAATCGGGTTAGTATTTTGCAGAATGGAGTTGGCCTGACAGATGCCTCCAACGTCAGTCCGGATCACGCTAATGGAGTAGAGGCGATAGTCGCTGAACGCATAGAGGTACTTAGAGGTCCTTCAGCACTACTTTATGGCAGCGGGGCCATTGGCGGCGTGGTCAATGTGATCGACGGCCGCATTCCGGAACGACTTGTAGACGCTACGCAATTTTTAATTGAGCAGAGTCATTTCACGGCAAGCGATGAAGACAAGACAGTTATCAAGCTCGAGTCAGCAGGTAGATCTCTCGGATTTCATCTGGATGCATTTCAACGAGAGAATGGCAACATGGAGGTCGCCGGGTCTGCAATTGATGAGACGGCACTGAAGCAACTGGCTAATTTGTACGCGCAACAAGCAGGAGTAGCAGAGCAAGTTGCTACCTCAACTGAAGAGCGGGCATTGATCAATACCCGGGGTTTTGTTGCTAATTCAAATGGCGAGTCCCATGGTGCGACGGTTGGCATTTCCCATATCGCAGACAGTGGCTTCGTCGGCTTCTCTGTCGGTATCCTTGATAACGAATACGGCCTACCGCCCGGATTATCTGCTCACGATGTTGAAGAAGACAATACAAATAATATGCTGAATGGTCAGGACGTTGTGCGTGTGAAACTCGATCAATCGCGCTACGACATTAAAGGGCAATACGATTTTAATGATCGCTGGTTTGAAAGTATCAAGGTGAATGTGGGATATACGGATTACGAGCACGCAGAGATTGAGATCGAAGCTGATGGCAATCAATCGATAGGCACAGTTTTCCAGAATAAGGGAATCGAGGGCCGTATGACGCTCAACCACGACCATCTCGGAGGTTGGGGTGGTGTGCTGGGTATGCAGTTTTCACAGACCGAGTTCAGTGCGAGCGGAGACGAGGCCTTTATTCCGGAATCCGCCATCGATTCCATCGGAGTATTCGGGGTAGAGCGATTTCAGCGGCAAGCGTTAACCAGTGAATTTGGTTTTCGGGTCGAGCGCAATCGCATAGATACAGGCAGTCGCTGTGACTTTTCCGAAACCTCCACCAGTCTCAGCGCCAGCCTGCTCTATGATATCAATGCGCAGTCGAATCTTCTGGCGGGCATTACCCGATCACAACGAGCCGCCTCAGTAGAAGAGCTGTATTCAAACATTTCTCCAAATACCTGCTCACGATTCGCCCTGGATGATGAGCTTGTCTTGCATGCCGCCACCGGGTTACTCGAGATTGGTAATCCCTCTCTGGATAAAGAAATATCCAGCAATATTGAGCTGGGATTGCGCAAGCATGCCGGAAAAATTACTGGGGAGATTAGTGCCTATTTTAACCAGATTAGAGATTTCATCTATCTTGAACTAACCGGTGAGGGGGTCAACGAGCAACTGCTTGCTTCATACCAGTCGCAGGACGCCACATTCCGTGGTTTGGAGGCTGAGCTGAGCATCGAAATTCTGGAGAGTGCAAACAGGAACCTGGTACTTGGCTTCTTCGGGGACCTGGTCGACGCTAGCTTCGATGCAGGTGGAGATGTTCCCCGGATTCCGGCCGCCAAAATAGGGGCAGAGTTAAGATTCTTCGGCAATAACTGGAGCACACATCTGCATGTGACCCGGGTATTGAAGCAGAACGACGTGGCAGCATTTGAACTGCCATCGGATGCTTATACGCTCTTATCTCTCTATGGCGATTACCACTGGGGGCTGAGCAATAGCAGCGATATTAAAGTTTTCGTTAAAGCCGATAATTTACTGGATGAAAAAATTCGCAACCATGCCTCCCTGATGAAAAATTATTCGCCAGAGCCTGGTCGCGGAATCAGGCTGGGTGTGAGGTGGGAGTACTAGCCGAACTTCGGTGCTTAATTGGCTGACTGCTCTGCAGGAGCGGCGGTGACACTGGATGGAATGAAATCACCTGAAAAACTGATGAGCGCATCATCGACGAAAAATACGGTAATTCGTTCTTGCCCGCGTTCTCCACCGCCTGGTTGGTAACTGTAAATATAATCCCACCGATCCTGGTGAAACGGGTCTCTAAGCAGCGGAGTGCCCATGACAAAAACTACCTGCCTCTTCGTCATGCCAGGTCTCAGTTGATCGACCATCTCCTGGGTAATGATATTGCCTTGCGGGATGCCGATCTTATAGACACCGGGAAAATCCATGCTGCCTATATTATTACAGGCTGCAAGCCCCGAAATCAGGAGGCATAGCAGGCATAGAGAGTTTATTCGTTCAATTCTTGGCATCTAATCAGGAACTTCCGGGTTGGCGTAAATTTACTAAGGGCTGATGAGGGGGCATAATACCCCACAACAACAAGCAGGAAAACAGTATAGTCGGCTGCTGTCGATTACCAATGATTACCCAAATCCTGCGACCACTCGTTGCTGGTACGCAGCAAATACTTGCGACCGGGCAGCAATTCCCTGCTGAAATTGAGAAAACGGTATGGCTACAGAAAAACAGGAACTGCGCAACGCAGGCCTTAAAGTAACTCATCCGAGAGTTAAGATTCTGCAGATTCTTGAAAGTTCCGAGAATAAGCATCAGAGTGCTGAAGATGTTTACAAGGCACTGATTGGGGCCGATGAAGATGTTGGCCTGGCTACCGTTTATCGTGTATTAACCCAGTTCGAAACGGCTGGGCTGGTTATGCGTCATCATTTCGAAGGTGGACATTCCGTTTTCGAGCTGACCTCGGTCGATCATCATGACCACATCGTCTGCAACATCTGCGGCAGTGTGGAAGAGTTCTATGATGAATTAATTGAAGAACAGCAGGAAAAGATCGCTAAAAAATATGGTTTCAAGATAACCGATCACAGTATGTACCTGTATGGTGTCTGCAAGAACTGTAAAAAGGACTAGGGAGCCTAGTTCGAAGCCACCATCTGCTCGGCATGAGCCAACGATTCATCGCTGTAGTGATCACCACCGAGCATTCGCGCCACTTCTTTCACGATTGCGGTTTTTTCCAACTCTTCAATTCGAGTGAGTGTGGCATTGTTCTGGGTAATCTTGCTCACGTAGAAATGATGGTGTCCCTGGCTGGCAACCTGGGCCTGGTGAGTAACGCAGAGAATCTGGGTCTTTTGACCCAGTTGTCTTAGTAACTCCCCAACTACCCTGGCGATTCCACCTCCAATACCCACATCGACTTCATCGAAGACCAGGCTTGGAGTCTGGGAGGTCTGTGCGGTTATCACCTGGATTGCCAGGCTAATACGCGAGAGTTCGCCCCCTGATGCGATCGCTCTAAGTGCTCCCGGGGCCTGCCCGGGATTAGTGCTCACCAGAAACTCGACGACTTCCAGGCCGCTCTCGGATGGTTTGGCTGATTCTGCTGCTTGTAATCGAACCTCGAGCTTGGCATGGGGCATGCCCAGTTGATGTAAGGAGTCATTTACTTGCCCGGACAATTTTTTGGCGCCCGCTTTTCTCTGTTTACTGACATCCCTGGCGATGGTCTGGTATTGCTCTGTTAACAACTCGTCATTGGCCTTGAGTTGATCCAATTCCTCATCGCTGTTCTGGTATCTGTCCAATTCTTCTCGTAGAGAGGCAATAACTTCAGTCAGTTGAGCCGGCTTAATCTTATGTTTACGTGCGATGTTATGCAGGTCACTCAGCCGTGCGTTAACCTGTTCCAGTCTCTGTGGATCGGCCTCGAACTTTTCATGAAAAGCCCGCAGGTCTGCCACGGCTTCATGCAATTGAATTTTGGAGCTCTCCAATAATTTAGTGATGCTGGAAATTTGCTCGTTCTTATCAGATAGGTCAGTAAGCACTGCTATCGCCTGGTGAATTAGCGAGGCGACATTCTGCTCATCACTTTCGCAGCACAGGTTCAGGGCAGATTCTACCGAGGTGATGATTTCATCGGCATGATTGAGAGACCTGAATTCTTCTTCCAGTTCTTCAGCTTCATGGCTACCAATTGCCATCTCATCCAATTCCGATAACTGGTAAGACAGCAACTGGGTTTGTGCCGAAAATTCATCAGACTGCCGACTCAATTCCTGAATCTGCTGATTATTCTGCTGCCATTGCTTCCAGGTCGAACGCAGGCGCCCCAACTGCTTCTGATTGACGCAGTAATCATCAAGTAGACGTTGATGGGTTGTTCGATGCAGTAGAGATTGATGCTCGTGTTGGCTGTGAATATCGATCAGCATTTCACCCAGTGACTTCAGGCTTGCCATCGTCACTGGTGAGCCGTTGACATAGCCTTTCGAGCGACCTTCTTTATTTACCACCCGTCGCAGGATGCAGATTGCCGAATCGTCTTCAGAATCCAGGTCATTCTCAATCAGCCATTGCTGGGCACTGTTGATTTCCGAGGTATCAAAGGCGGCACAGATGTCTGTCTTCCGGGCTCCGCTGCGCACGACAGTCTTGTCCGCCCGGTCGCCAAGTGTGAGCCCGAGCGCGCCAAGTATTATCGATTTGCCGGCTCCGGTCTCGCCGGTAATGACCGACATGCCGGATCTAAACTCGATTTCCAGGGTGTCGACGGTGGCGTAATTCTTGATAGATAACTGTTGCAGCATGGCTTCGAAGTATATGGGATAGGTATTCAGAAAGGCAGTTTTTTGGCAATACTGAACGGCTGATTTCGACAGTGTGAGAAATACACCAGAAATTGTCCGAGCCAGCTTGAAAAATACCCTGCAGGCCCCATATTGCGGTCAATGAAATGACCTATTCAGAGCGGAGTTCAACTTCGAGAAAGGTCGCCCATTCAATCAAGAGCAACTGAAGAAAAATACCAGGGGAAGGCATGGGTAAGCAGACTCCGAAAGATGAGATTAACGTGAAGAGAAAGAAACCGGACCAGGTTGAACAGACCGCTGAGTCAGCGTTGGCGGATTTGGCAGGTAACGGCGCAGATTCGGTTGCGGATACAGGCGAGGCCTCCTCCGAGGAGGAATTAAACCTGCAGCGCGTGCTGGATAAACTGGTTGCAGCCGAGGAGGCTGCCGAGCGGGCGAAAGATGACCTGTTACGGGTTCAAGCCGAGATGCAGAACCTGCGCCGGCGCACCCATCAGGATATTGAGAAGGCCCACAAGTACGGGCAGGAGCGGTTCAGCGCCGAGCTGTTGGCCGTCGTGGATAACCTGGAACGGTCTCTGGAAGCCGCATCAGAACACGAGGATGAAGCAGTCCAGGCGATCTATGCAGGCGTCGATCTTACGCTCAAGAGCTTCACCGATTGCTTCAGCAAGTTCCATATCGAGGCAGTGGATCCGCTGGGAGAGCCCTTCGATCCGCAATTACACCAGGCGATGACCATCCAGGAAAACCCGGAAGTCGAGCCAAATACAGTGATTGCCGTGATGCAGAAGGGTTACACGCTGCATGGCCGCGTGATTCGACCAGCCATGGTCATAGTATCGAAGGGTCCCGAAACTGACGGTGCCGGTGACCGCTAGCATGCAGTTAAGAGTTTAGTACTGGATCAAAATAACCCTTACAAAATAGAGGAATTTATCCCCAAATCCTTGAATTATGCAGGTTTGGGCCAATATTGGAGACAGAAGCCAAAGCCAGACACACAGGGCTTTGTAGCTGGGAATTAAGCGGAGAAGCGAGAAATGGGTAAAATTATTGGTATTGATTTGGGAACTACCAACTCCTGCGTCGCAGTGATGGACGGTGGTGAACCCAAAGTCATCGAAAATGCAGAAGGAGATCGTACCACTCCCTCCATCGTTGCCTACAGCAAAGATGGGGAAACACTGGTAGGTCAGCCGGCCAAACGCCAGGCTGTGACAAATCCGACTAACACATTATTCGCCATCAAGCGTCTGATAGGACGGAAGTTCAAAGATGACGTCGTGCAGAAAGACATCAAGATGGTGCCTTACAAAATTATCGAAGCCGATAATGGCGATGCCTGGGTGCAGGTCAATGATGAAAAGATGTCGCCTCCGCAGATTTCCGCACAGATTCTGAAGAAGATGAAGAAGACGGCTGAGGATTACCTCGGTGAAGAAGTCAAGGAAGCGGTTGTGACCGTGCCTGCCTACTTCAATGACTCACAGCGCCAGGCAACCAAGGATGCAGGCAGGATTGCCGGGCTTGATGTAAAACGAATTATCAACGAACCGACTGCGGCAGCACTTGCCTATGGTATGGACAAGAAGAGTGGCGATTCCACGGTTGCAGTCTATGACCTGGGTGGGGGTACGTTTGATATCTCCATTATCGAGATCGCCGAGACTGATGGCGAACACACATTCGAAGTGCTTTCCACTAACGGTGATACCTTTTTAGGTGGTGAAGATTTCGATCTTCGCTTGATCGATTATCTCGCCGACGAGTTCAAGAAATCCTCCGGCATGGATCTGCACAACGATCCATTGGCGCTGCAACGTCTGAAAGAGGCGGCAGAGAAAGCCAAGATCGAATTGTCTTCGGCGCAGCAAACTGAGGTAAATCTGCCTTATATTACTGCCGATGCCAGCGGACCCAAGCACCTGGTGCAAAAACTGACGCGCGCCAAATTTGAATCACTGGTTGAAGACCTGGTGGATAAAACAATGGGGCCGCTCAAGATTGCCTTGCAGGATGCTGACCTCGATATCTCCAAGATCAACGATGTGATCCTAGTGGGCGGCCAGACTCGCATGCCTTTGGTACAGAAGAAAGTCGCAGACTTCTTCGGCAAGGAAGCCCGCCGCGATGTTAATCCTGACGAAGCAGTTGCGGTCGGAGCGGCTATTCAGGCGGCAGTACTGTCTGGTGAAGTGAATGACGTGTTGCTGTTGGATGTGACTCCATTGTCACTGGGTATCGAGACGCTTGGTGGTGTTGCCAGTACCCTGATCGACAAGAACACGACTATTCCAACCAAGAAAACCCAGGTTTTTTCGACGGCAGATGACAACCAGACTGCAGTGACTATTCACGTGGTTCAGGGAGAACGCAAACAGGCAGCCCAGAACAAGTCGTTGGGTCGATTCGATCTGGCAGATATTCCACCGGCACGGCGCGGCCTGCCTCAGATTGAGGTGGCCTTCGACCTGGATGCCAATGGAATATTGAATGTGTCGGCTAAAGACAAGGCAACCGGCAAAGAGCAATCGATTATCATTAAGGCATCCAGCGGATTATCTGATGAAGAGATCGAGAAGATGATCAAGGATGCTGAAGCACATTCAGCCGACGACAAGAAATTTGAAGAACTCATCACAGCACGTAATACCGCTGATGGATTGATTCACGCCACCAAGAAGACTGTGGAAGAGGCGGGAGACAAGGCTACCGAAGAGGAGAAGGACGCGATCAATAAGGCCATCGAAGCACTCGAGGAAGTGCTCAAGGGTGACGACAAGGCAGAGATTGAAGCCAAGACCAAGGATCTGACTGATGCTTCCACGAACCTGGCGGAGAAGTTATATGCCGAAAAGCAGGCCGATGCTGGTAGTGCCGAAGCGGGAGCTGGAGGTGGCGGGCAGGATGGCGGGCCAAATGATGACGCTGTCGATGCAGAGTTTGAAGAAGTGAAGGAAGAAGATAAGTAAGCGGATAGATCGCAAACTTTTCAGATCGATTTTCACGCAAGAAACTAAGCTAGTAAAAGTAGCTTAGTTTTTTGCGTTTCGTGCTGCCAGTTTATCGGTGCCTGTGAAAAGTCTCACCAGGAAGAGAGAGCCAAGTGTCAAAACGTGATTACTATGATGTTCTGGGTGTTGCCCGGGATGCGTCGGAAGCTGATGTCAAGAAGGCCTACCGACGTGTTGCGATGAAGCATCATCCGGATCGTAATCCTGATGACAATAGTGCAGAAGACAAGTTCAAGGAAGCGAACGAGGCGTTCGAGGTCCTGTCAGACGCACAGAAGCGTAGTCGCTATGATCAATATGGTCATGCGGGCGTGGAAGGACAGACCAGCGCGGGTACGGCAGATTTCAGTGATATTTTTGGTGACATTTTCGGCGATATCTTCGGTGGCGGTCGCGGTGCACAGAGTCATGTACGTAGAGGTGCTGACCTGCGCTACAACCTGGAACTAAGTCTCGAGGATGCAGTACGGGGCACCACGGTCAAAATCCGCATTCCAACCACTGTCGCCTGTGAGCCTTGTGATGGCAGTGGGGCTAAACCTGGTACTAAGGCAATAGATTGCACAACTTGTGGTGGTCACGGGCAAGTGCGAATGCAGCAGGGATTCTTCTCGGTGCAACAAACCTGTCCCCGTTGTCATGGTGCAGGCAAGCAGATCACCGACCCCTGCATCAACTGTCATGGTCGTGGCACGAAAGATGAGACCAAGACACTGTCTGTTAAAGTACCTCCAGGCGTTGATTCCGGGGACAGGATTCGCTTGAGTGGAGAGGGCCAGGCCGGTATGCATGGTGGACCGACTGGAGATCTCTATGTGGAGATGGCGGTGCGTCCACACCAGATATTCCAGCGGGATGGTCGCGATTTGCATTGTGAGATTCCGATCAGCTTTGCAGATGCAGCACTGGGAGGTGAACTGGAAGTGCCAACACTCGATGGTCGTGTCAAGCTGAAGATTCCTGCTGCGACTCAAACGGGGAAACTGTTTCGATTGCGCAACAAGGGTGTTACTTCAGTGCGTGGCGGAGGTGCCGGTGACTTGTTGTGTAGAGTGATCGTGGAAACGCCGGTGCACTTGACCAAGCGGCAGCAAGAGATCCTGGAGGAATTTCATGAAATCGGGGAAGGCGAGGGCAAGAAACAGTCACCCAAGAAAACTTCCTGGTTTGACGGCGTGAAGAAATTTGTGGACGGCTTCGGCACTTAACCTTGTTTCACACGCAATTGACCATTGAGATGGCCATCTATTGACTATCGAGAAAGTCATCTATTGACTATCGAGAAAGTCATCTATTGACTATCGAGAAAGTCATCTGGGCGGCCTTCGAATTGACCACCTATCCAGGTATCTGCTCGGCAAGCTCCCGGTGTGAATCAGCTTCGAGTCGTGGACCAAATTGAGAGACTATCCTGGCCGAGGCCAGACTTGCCAGCTTCCCGGCTCTCTCAAAATCCCAGCCATTGGTAATTCCGTAGAGAAATGCTCCGGCAAACATATCGCCGGCGCCGTTGGTGTCTACCGCTTTTACCTTGTGACCTGCAATGTTTATATACCGATTCCCATCGTAGAGCAGTGCGCCATTTGCGCCGCGCGTAATGGCGAACGCTTTGGCCTTCTTTTTCACTATTTCACAGGCGCTGTCCAGGGTTTCTTCACCTGTCCAAAGCAGTGCTTCGGTTTCATTACAAAATAACAGGTCAATGCCATCACCTAACACATCGTTAATGTCGTTCTTGAAATATTCGAGCATGGCAGGATCGGAAAAAGTCATCGCAGTCTTAATATGGGTTTTTTCTGCAAAACGTTTCAGCTCAGTAATTGCCGATTTCGCCGTGGGTGATGTAACCAGGTAACCTTCCAGGTAGATGTAATCAGACTGACCTGCTGCCTCAAAATCTATATCATCCAGGGAGAGAAACTCCGAGATACCCAGGTGGGTGTGCATGGTTCGCTCGGCATCCGGGCTGATCATCACCAGGCATCGACCTGAAGTTCCTGCTTCCCGGCTACTGATGCTGGTATCAATATTGTGATGGCCCAGTTGTTCAAGGTAGAAATCACCGATGTCATCGTTAGCAACTTTGCAGGCAAAGTACGCCTCACCTCCAAACTGACTCAGGGCGTAGAGTGTGTTACCGGCAGAGCCGCCGCCAGCACGTTTCTTAATGCCGTATTTTTTTGTTAATACATCCAGCAAATGCTCCTGTTGTTCATAGGCCACCAGGGTCATTATTCCCTTTTCGATATGATGATCGAGAAAGAACGAATCGTCGACTTCGAATTCTTTATCTACCAGAGCGTTACCGACGCCATAAACGTTGTATTTGGCCATTGACTAATTCTCCTTGTCAGTTTTGGCGACTCAAATGGTCACGGCAGCGAAAGCAGCTTCGGCTGCAAGCAGAGTTTTTTCAATCGCTTCCTCATCATGCGCTGAAGAAACAAATCCGGCTTCAAATGCTGATGGTGCCAGGTACACCCCGTTATCCAGCATGGCGTGGAAAAATCGCTGAAAGTCTCCGATGTTACAGGCCATGACTTGAGAGAAACGGGTTATGTTATTCTCTTCAGTAAAGAAGCAACCGAACATACCGCCTGCCTGATTGCTTGTGAATGGAACCCCCGCCGCCTGGGCGCGATCAGACAGCCCCTTTAAGAGCTGGGTGGTTTTAGCGGTGAGTGATTCGTAAAATCCCGGTTCGCAAATTGCATCGAGCATGGCCAGGCCGGCCGCTATTGCCAATGGGCTGCCGGAGAGCGTGCCTGCCTGGTACACAGGGCCAACTGGCGCAATGTTGGCCATGATGTCTTTGCGGCCGCCGAAGGCCCCAACGGGAAGTCCGCCGCCAATAACCTTGCCCAGTGTTGTCAGATCGGGAGTTATTCCATAGGTACTCTGGGCACCGCCGAGGGCGACCCTGAATCCCGTCATGACTTCGTCGAAAATCAGCACGGCGCCATGGGTGGTGCATTGTTTGCGCAAGGTTTCCAGGAATCCGGGAACGGGAGGCACGCAATTCATATTGCCGGCGACTGGTTCAACGATGACGCAAGCGATTTCTTCGCCACATTCGGCGAAGAATTCTACTGCTGCCTCGGCATCATTGTAGCGTAGCACGTGAGTCAACTCGGAATAGGCTTTAGGCACACCCAGCGAGTCCGGTTCACCCAATGTAAGAGCTCCCGAGCCAGCCTTGACCAGTAATCCATCAACATGACCGTGGTAACAGCCTTCGAACTTCACAATCTTGTCACGTCGTGTGTAACCGCGGGCCAGACGAATTGCGCTCATGGTTGCTTCGGTGCCGGAAGTTACGAGTCGCACCTGTTCGATAGAAGGGACCAGGTTGCAGATCTTCTTCGCTATGGTGACTTCCGCCTCGGTGGAAGCGCCATATCCCAAACCATGTTTCAACTGCTCCTGGAGGGCGGAGATCACTGCGGGGTGGCAGTGCCCAAGTATAAGCGGACCCCAGGCACCGACATAGTCCACGTAATGATTGTCATCGCTGTCAATTAGATAGGGTCCAATGCCTGCCTTGAAGAAGAGAGGATCACCACCGACGCCCTTGAAGGCCCGAACAGGAGAATTGACTCCACCAGGTATGTAGTTAAGAGCCAGGTTGTACAGATGCCTGGATTGATCCCGTTTCACGTATTGTACCTCTGGTTTCCAGATTCCTATTCGGATATTGCAAAAAGCTCAACGAGTCGACGTGTGTTTTCTGCGATGTCATGAGATGCGAACATCGCGTGAATAACAGCCAGCATATCTGCCCCTGCCCCAATTAATGCCGCGCCATTTTCCGCATTGATACCACCAATAGCAACTATTGGAATTTTCAGAGCGGCGCGTGCTTCTTTGATTACCTCAATCTTTGCCGGTGATGCTGTAGGTTTCGTCGCAGAAGGGAAGAAGCGGCCAAAGGCAACATAGTCGGCACCCAATGACTGCGCTGTTATTGCTTCGGTGATGGAGGCGTGACAGGAAATTCCTATGATCGCATCGTTGCCCAGTTGTTCACGGGCAGATTCTAGCGATGCATCCTCAGTACCCAGGTGTACGCCGTCGGCTCCAAGTCGCTTACACAGGGCAACATCATCGTTGATAATTAATGGCCTCTGATAGCGGCGGCACAATTCCAGTAGTTGAGCTGCCTGGGCAGTTCTTTGATCAGTTGAGCCAGTCTTGCTGCGGTATTGCAGCATACAAATCCCGGCTTGCAGAGCCGGTTCGATGCAAGATATCAGACTGCGACCCGATAGCAGATCGTCATCGGTGATTGCATAGATTCCTTTGAGTTTCATTACTTCGAAGCGGGAGGCTAGAGCCTCTGTTTATTCCAATAACTACGATTCGGTAAATGCTGACCGAATCCCACACGGGAACCATGACTCAATGATTCCCAGGTAAACCGTTGGGCTCGCTGCACGGCATCATTGATATTCAACTTGTGAGCCAGATATCCCGCTATGGCGGCTGCCAGGGTACAGCCTGAACCATGGTAGGCATATTCCAGACGTGGCCAATTGAAGACGGTTACGTCCTGATGGATCGAATACAGGCGATTTTCTACACCGGGTGTCTGAGCATGCGTACCGGTCAATAACAGATGTTGACAGCCAAGGTCCAGGAGTTCATTGGCGCAGGCATCCAGAGAGTCCGCTGTGGGCGCCAGTCTCTTGATCTCATCGGTGTTGGGCGTCAATACAGTGGTCAGCGGCAACAGCAGGCTGCGCAGAGCATCCAACACTTCATCACCACCGAATTCATACCCCCCGCCGGCGAATGCGATCGGATCGAGTACGACAGGAATGGCAGAGTAATCTTTTAACAATGTGTACAAGACTTCGATCGTTTCGACACTGCCCAACAGGCCAATCTTGAAACATTGCACCGAGATGTCTTCCAATACAGCGCGCGATTGCTGAACCAGGAGAGCCGGATCAGTAGCGACCATGCTGAATGCATTCTGAGTGTTCTGAACGGTTTGTGCTGTTGCAATTGGCGTGCAATGACAGCCAATACTGAAAAGGGTTTCGATGTCAGCCTGTAAACCGGCGCCGCCCGTTGGGTCAAGGCCCGAGAAACACATGACGGTTGGTTTGGTTGCAATCATTGCCTGAGCTTAAAGCGTCGGTTTAACAACAATAAGAATCACAGCGCCTACTAACATAAACACAGGCAATTCATTGAATACGCGAAAAAAACCATGGGTCTTAACTTTTGCATCTTTTCTGAGCATGATCATGTACCACCAGCAGTAAACATGGTGCGCAACGAGCAGGGAAACCAGACCCAGCTTCACATGCATCCACCACCAGGCCATGAAATAACTCCAGTTGGCGATCAGTAACCAGCCGCCAAAAAATATCGTCGCGATCGCTGAGGGCGTGGTAATGCCCCAGAATAGTTTTCGCTCCATTATCACGAAGCGATCCTGACTGATCTGATCGTCGCTCATGGCATGATAAACAAACAGGCGAGGTAAGTAGAACAAACCACTGAACCAGCAAACGACGAAGATAATATGAAAGGCTTTTACCCAGAGCATTTTGAATTCCCACTACAGAAACGAGAAGCTACCACAGCTCCAGATTGAAGTCTTGGTGAAAGGATTGCCGTTTCCGGCGCGTTGAAGGCTCATCGAATAATTAGCTAAGCTATTGATATTACGCAATGAAATGGCGTCATTTATTGCTTTTTTGGCCATCGTAGGTAAGATACTTCCCCCTGCAAACCTGATGCAATGGGTGCAGAGGGAATCCGGGAAGCAAGCATTAATTATGCGCCTGGATACAGTGAAAATTTAGCGGAGTTACTCTTGATCAAAGCAGGCATTATTGGCGCCACTGGTTACACGGGCATTGAATTGCTGCGTTTGCTTGCGCCCCGAGCAGACGTAGAAATCTGTGCGATTACTTCTCGCGAACTTGAGGGCGTGCCGGTGCAAGCGCATTTCCCCAATTTGCGTGGACACCTGGATCTGCAGTTCTCTGCCCCTGATTCAGGCGCACTGAGTCAGTGCGACGTTGTTTTCTATGCGACGCCGCATGGAGTGGCTATGCACACGGTACCCGGTTTGCTGGGCGCCGGAGTCAGGATTATCGACCTGTCGGCTGACTTTAGAATTAAGGATATCGCACTGTGGGAGCAGTGGTATAAGACCTCTCATAGTTGCCCGGAACTAGTAGCGAAGGCTGTGTATGGCTTGCCGGAAGTGAATAGGGCGCAAATCAAACAGGCAGAGCTGGTAGCCGTTCCTGGTTGCTATCCCACCGCTATCCAGTTGGGATTTTTGCCCTTGTTGGAGCAGAACCTGGTTGTTTCGGAGCGCTTGATTGCAGATGCGAAATCCGGGGTAAGCGGTGCAGGTCGCAAGGCAGTGGAAGATTATTTGCTCTGCGAAGCGACAGAATCTATCAAGGCCTACAGTGTAGCCGGCCACCGTCATCATCCGGAAATCTGCCAGGGACTCAACCTGGTAAGTGGCAGTCCAGTGCGGCTTACCTTTATTCCTCACCTGGTTCCAATGATCCGGGGTATCCTCGCTACGCTGTATGCTCCCGTAAAATCCGGGCTAAGTGTCACAATTGAACAGTTGCAATCAATTTTTGAAGACCGGTATGCTAATGAACCCTTTGTAGACGTCCTGCCGCAAGGCGTGTTGCCTGCGACCCGAGACGTTAAAGGGTCAAATAAGTGTGAAATATCAATCACTTATTCGAAGGATACTGATACGATAGTAGTGTTATCAGCCGAAGATAACCTGGTGAAGGGGGCCTCCGGTCAGGCAGTCCAGAATATGAATATCATGTTTGGACTCGAAGAAACGGCAGGCTTGCAAGGGATCGCTCTATTGCCTTGAAGGGCAAGATTTTCAGCATTTTGAGTTCAGAGAGATACTCGTGCCAAATATAGTCAAAGGCAGTAAACAAGAAAAAATGATCGTGGTCCCGCTGCGACCTCGTCGACGCCTGTTTTTTACTTTCTGCCTGTTACTTGGTGTGGCGACAGCTGCAGCGGGTGGTTTCGCTTATGGCTACTATCAAACTATGTTAAGCCAACAAACTGCCCAGGCAGATCGCGCTGAACTGGTTCGCGAACTGGGTGATCTAAGGCTCGAAAATACAGAATTACATCGCCAGGTGGCAATTCTTGATCGTTCCAGCGTCATGGACCAACGCGCTACCGTGGAGGTGCAGTCCACGATCGGTAGCCTTCGGGAGCGGGTCGCACAACTTGAACAAGATATTGTTTATTATCGTCAAGTCGTATCGGATGAGACCGAAGATACCGGATTAATTATTAGTCAGCTCGATATCGATGCGACTTCAACTCCCCGCGTCTATCGTTACAAGTTGGTATTACGACAACAAGATGCAGACGGAGATACTTTTCTCACCGGACATGTAAATGTCAACCTGATTGGAAGGCAAAACGAGGCATTAGTGATCCTGCCCTTGCGGGAAATTTCGGCAGAACAGGATCAAATGGATATACGGTTAAGATTTAAATATTTTCAAAACATCGAAGGCGAATTGACACTTCCAGAGGGATTTAGTCCGGAGAGAGTTCAGATCGCTGGTGTAGAAACCGCACCCTTTGAAAAAAATATCGATCAGGATTTCAGTTGGGTGGCGGAAGGAGAATAGGACTATGTTTAACAGGGGCGATGAGAGTTCGAAAGGGCTGAAAGGGCAGGCACACACGCTGGTATCGAGAACGACAGAAATCGTCGGCGATATCCACTTTAGTGGTGAATTAATTATCGAAGGCCGGGTAAAAGGCAATATTTACGCAGAAGACGATTCCAAGGCCATGATTCGGGTGGCTGAGAAAGGCGCTGTCGAAGGTGAAATATGCGTACCGTCAGCGATTGTGAACGGCCTGGTACAGGGAGATATGCGTTCTGCAAATCACCTGGAATTGGCTGCAAAGGCTGTTGTTGTCGGAAATGTCTATTACAACCTGATTGAAATGGTCATGGGATCAGAAGTAAACGGCAACCTCATGCACATCAGCTCGAACCAGTCAGAGGCCAAGCGCCTGGCGGCTGACAAGAAGAAATTACCCTTCGATGAGGAGTCCTTGCAGAAAAGTTAGAGAGCCCATTTGAATACTTGATCATTTTACTCAGTTATTGAGATAATGGGGCGGTTTAAATCTTTCGGAGTGGCCCCATATATCTCCGCATACAACTGAGAATTCCTATGTCAGTAGTCCAAACAGCAGAACCTGTAATCATGTCCTTCACCGACAACGCGGCGAATAAGGTACATAACCTTATTACCGAAGAAGGCAACGACAACCTGAAGCTCCGGGTGTTCGTGACCGGGGGCGGTTGTTCAGGTTTTCAGTATGGGTTTGCTTTCGATGAAGAAGTAAATGAAGACGATACTGTAATAAAGAACAAAGGAGCGTCGCTGCTAGTAGACCCGTTGAGTTATCAATATCTGGTCGGGGCCAAAATCGACTATCAGGAAGGTCTGGAAGGATCGCGTTTTGTTGTAAACAATCCGATGGCTACAACAACTTGCGGATGCGGTTCCTCATTCTCTATTTAGCAAGTAGATCATAGGAAACCTCTCTCACGCCTGGTAGATTCCACCGAGAAAGACAGGTGAAGCTGCTCCGGTAAATGGCGAGGTGTCGATCTTTCTGCCGGCAAGTGTTTCTCTAGCCATCCAGGCGAACGCGGTCGCTTCTACCCAATCAGGGTCAATTCCCAGTTTCGAAGTCGTGTTTACTGTGCATTCCAAAAGCAGTGCTTGCAGTCGGTCAATTAGATAGCTGTTGTGTGCGCCGCCACCACAAACAAACGCTTGCTCGGGTGTCAAACTCGCCAGCACAGAAGAGACGATTGTAGTCGCGGTAAATTCCAGCAGGGTAGCTTGAACGTCAACTTCTGAAATCCCGGGAGCGATACCCAAATGACCTTCCAGCCATTCACCGTTGAACAGCTCGCGTCCGGTGCTTTTCGGATGAGGTAAAGACAGATAAGACTCTGCACTTAATCTGGACAACAGTTCACTGGTAATGGTGCCGGTCCTGGCCCAGTCACCATTCACATCGAATGAGCGTCCATGATTCTTATTGATCCAGTAGTCCATCAACACGTTGCCCGGACCGGTGTCAAAGGCGAAGCACTTACCATCTGCAGGTAATACAGTGATGTTGGAGATACCACCGATATTTATGATTACCCGATCTGTCACTTTGGAGGCGAAACAATTGCGGTGCAGCAGGGGCGCCAGAGGAGCACCCTGACCTCCAGCGGTGAGGTCGCGACGGCGAAAATCGGCAACGGTAGTTATGCCAGTTAGTTCGGCAATCGTGTTGGGGTCACCGATTTGCAGCGTAAACGGATGATCCCCTTCGGGTTGGTGCCAGACTGTCTGGCCATGACTACCGATAGCTTTTATTGCGGCGGACGCTGTTTGAGATTTATCGAGCAGATGGTTAACGGCACTTGCGAACAGACAACCAATTTCAATATCGACTTCGCCGAGCAGTCCCAGATTGATTTTATTACCACTGCAAAGATTGAGAATGCGTTGCTTCAGTGCGGGGTCAATCTCGAGGAAATGGGTATCGACAATTTCAGGCTGATTATCATCAAACCGGATCAGTGCACAATCCACACCATCAACACTAGTGCCGGATATCAGTCCGATATAGAGATCGGAATCTGCCATGTTGTTAATCCAGGATACCCCTAATCAGCGCTGGGTTGATTAAGTGTCAGCAGTCTTGAAGTATTAAGATCTTCAAATTGTTGCAGAAGACTAGCAGTTTGTTGACGGAATCTGTCTATCTCAGAAGGATCTATCGACTCTGCCTTGGGTAGTTTATCAAGGATTGTGCGTGGATTCTGATGAACGCCGTTAACCAGGAATTCATAATGCAGATGGGGACCAGTCGCTCCGCCAGTTGAGCCAACGTAGCCGATTATGTCACCCTGCCTGACCTTGTCGCCGGGGCCGATTCCCCTGGCGTATTTGGAGAGGTGGGCATACTTGGTTTGAAATCCACCGGAGTGCTGCACAATGACCAGGTTACCGAAAGAACCATTCCTTGAGGCGCGAATTACCCGTCCGTCACTTGTTGCACGAATTGGCGTGCCGGTGGGTGCGGCGTAGTCGGTGCCCTTATGGGCTCGAATGGTGTTGAGAATTGGGTGGCGGCGACGCGGATTGAAGTTTGAACTGATGCGAAACACATCCAGAGGGCTTCTCAAGAAGGCCTTGCGCATACTTTCGCCTTCAGGGGAGTAGTAGCCGACCTCGCCTTCTTCATCTCTATAACGAACGGCGGTAAAAGTTCTGCCCTGATTAACAAACTGAGTCGCCAGGATCTGGCCATTGCCAATGAATTCCCCATCCAGAAATTGTTCGTCATACAGAATACTGAACTGATCACCTGTGCGGGGATCGAGTATGAAGTCGATGACTCCACCGAAGATGTTCGCCATCTCCATGATGTGAACAGCAGGGATCTGTTCGCGCTGGCCGGCCATGAACAGGCTATCGGCAATCTGACCGACTTTAAACGCCTGCTGAATCTGTGCTTCTTTTAATATACGTTCAACTTCGTAGTTATTGTTATGTCGAGTGAACAGATATCCATCGAGCGGTGACTTTAGCACACGCAGTTGTTCAAGCTCGCCACTATCAGGAATCATGAAGTCCAGCTGGTAACCCGGGTAGAGTCGATTCAAGACTTCGGCTTCATCACTGCTATTGAGTACTCGAAACAGAGCCTGATCAGAAAGACCAACCTTGGAAAAAATAGTGGAAAGATTATCGCCGCTCTTGACCTCGATATTTCGCCAGAGGGTTATATCCTCCAGTAATGGCTTATCCGGTACGACGAAATCTTCAAGCGCCAACTCCGTGGCGGGTTTTGCTTCGGGAATCTGCAGGCTGGAGGTTGCAGTTAACCCCACTGGAATCGCAATCCTGGTGGTTTTATTTGGGACAGCTGTCCCCTTATCACTGTCAGGAACAAAGAGAAGGGTCAGGCAAAATATACCCAAGGCACCCGCTATATAGAGATGGTCCCTGGGGTAATATTTACTGACAAATTGTTTCGAAATATCAACGAAATCCATATTCAACAATTACTCTGTGTTTCAAGCGCGCGCGAATGCGCAAAACTACAGTAATCGCCCCTAATTTCAAAGACCTTTTTATCTGGGTAACTGCACTATTCCCGCACTTGGACTCGGTTCTGGTGTAAAATCTGCGCTTTTTTAACACGCTGATAATCGTCGTATCTGTTGCTGAAGCGGCAGTTATTACGGCTAGAGCCATGCGGGATAAAAACGCCATCAATAGCAAGGGTCGGCAAAATCGACAATTTTCTTAGTGTTGGGATGCAGGTAAAACAGGCAAATGAGGACTACAGACCCAGACATAATCGGTGAATTAGAGGATCGAGAGTTGATTGCTCAGCTGGCCGGGGGCGATGAGCTGAGGTCTCATCTCGCCAGTGGTAGTCGCACGGTCTATTGCGGCTTCGATCCCACTGCCGAGAGCCTGCATATCGGCAATATGGTTCCACTACTGGCCTTAAAGCGGTTTCAGCTCGCCGGCCATACACCGATTGCCCTGGTGGGCGGTGCCACAGGCATGGTCGGTGATCCCAGTTTTAAAGATGCCGAGCGTAAGCTGAACTCGGTGGATGTGATACAAAATTGGGTCGAGCGGATCCAACCGCAACTCAGTCAGTTTCTGGATTTTGACAACGGAAGCAACGCGGCAATCATGGTCAACAATCTGGACTGGACTAAAGACTACGATTTATTGAGTTTTTTGCGGGATATCGGCAAACACTTCTCCGTGAATGCAATGATTCAGAAAGAGTCGGTGAAGCAGCGCATCGATAGAGATGGAGAAGGAATCTCGTATACCGAATTCAGCTACCTGATTCTCCAGTCATTAGACTTTGCAGAGCTGAATAAGCGTTATGGCTGCACCGTGCAGATTGGGGGCAGCGATCAGTGGGGCAATATTACCGGAGGCATTGACCTGACCCGCCGGCTGCATCAACAGCAGGTGTACGGCGCGACCCTGCCTTTAATTACCAAATCTGATGGATCCAAATTCGGGAAATCCGAATCCGGGACGATCTGGATGGACGCAAAGAAAACGTCACCTTATGCCTTCTACCAATTTTGGCTGAATACGGCTGATGCGGACGTGTACAAGTTCATGAAGTATTTTACCTTTCTCAGTGTCGCTGAAATTCAAGAGATTGAGAACAGTGACAGGGAATCGAATGCCAAGCCTGAAGCACAGGGAATCCTCGCCGAGCAGGTAACGGAATTACTCCATGGAAGCGAGGGACGAAACGCCGCAATTCGGATTAGCCACGCCCTGTTTTCAGGAGATATCTCCAGCCTCACCCTGCAGGACCTGGAGCAGCTGGAGCTGGATGGCATGCCATGTACAAGGCCTGGCGCCGGGTTACAGAACATAGTTGATGTGCTGGTTACCACGGAATTGGCGAAATCCAACAAGATGGCTCGGGAATTCATCGGAAATAAGGCGGTGAGCGTGAACGGTGAATCGGTCAGCTCAACAGATTATGAGCTGTCAGAAAGTAATGCGCTGCAGGGCAAATATTATGTCCTGCGCCGCGGTAAAAAACTGTTCCATCTGGTCAAAATGGGTTGATGAATACAATTTTTTTAACTCATTGAAATTAAAAGATATTTTATTGCTCAATAATAGTTGTAAAATCCCCTATTAATCCCTTGCCAAAGTAAGCCTGACGCGTATAATACGCCGTCCTTGTGTCACTCGGCGCAGGGGGTTTTTTGCTCTTTAAAAATGTAGTTCAAGCAATAGAGGTGGGTGCTTGCTGAGGTGGATTTTGGGATCTAAGCAATTAGGTTCCGGAACTGAGATTTTTCTCGGAACCAGGAATCCTATCAAGGTAAGCAACTGCGTTAATTTATTCAAAATTAAGCTTGACTCTGATTGTGTCGGCCTTGGCTGATATGAAATGAGTCGATCTAGTAGTTGTAATCTTGAGCAAAAGTTTAGTGGTCGTTGTTTTTATCGGGTTTGTCCTTTTTATTAAGGTCAAGTTCTACCGGTAGCAGTAAAGCGATGACCACTTTGTAGATTAAACTGAAGAGTTTGATCATGGCTCAGATTGAACGCTGGCGGCAGGCTTAACACATGCA
>JAQBSZ010000015.1 GCA_027623555.1 Pseudomonadota bacterium
CTCACTTTAAAGTGAGCGTAGTTTTCGTAACTTCTTGAAATATCTCATTGAATTATTGGAGCCCCGGCAAACTGCGCCAACGTTGATTGGATTATGCGCGAAATTTGTAGATTTGGCTGAATCTCTCCTATTGTTTGTCAGATGGATACTGATGATTTCCATTTAGTCACTAGGAGAAAATTGTATGAGTAAGGAAATTCTTGAATCTGTCAGACGGAACATTCGGCTACGCGGTTATAGCATGGGAACAGAGAAGACCTATATAAACTGGATAAGGCGCTTCCTGTACTTTACCAGCAGTGAGAGTCCTGAAAATGTTAACCCTCAAAGAATTGGTGAATATCTGTCTTATCTGGCAAATGAGCGGCATGTCAGCATCAATACTCAAAAAGTTGTTCTGAATGCGCTTGTCTTCTATTTTGAGAAATTCCTTAAGTGCGAAGTTGGGAACTTGGGATTCACTCTTGCCACCAGGCAACGGTATCTACCAACTGTTCTAACAGTTGAGGAAGTGAAATCCATTCTTGATCAATTAGAAGGGAGAAATCGCCTGATCATCGAGCTAATGTATGGAAGTGGGCTGAGGGTAAGTGAGGCGCTGGCTATACGCATTCAGGACATTGATATCAAGCGTGGGGCGTTGACGATCAGGGATGCAAAGGGCAGAAAAGACCGCCAAACGTTATTAAGTAATAAGGCTGGCGAAAGGCTGCAAACTCAGATAGACCATGCACTGAGAGTCCAATCTCGCGATACTGAGAAAGGGGTGGGTACCTCGATGAATCCTTCGCTGGTATTGAAATACCCTAAGGCGCCGTTTTCGCCAGCCTGGGCCTACTTATTCCCCTCATCAAAATGGTGTGCACATCCACTGACCGGCGAATTGGTGAGACATCATCTGCATCATTCAGTAGTAAGGAAGTTCTTGAAGATAGCGGTCAAGAAAGCCGGCATTACGAATAAGCGCGTAACTACGCATACCTTCCGACATTCGTTTGCTACTCACTTGATGGCGCAAGGCACTGACATTCGTACAGTGCAGGAATTGCTTGGACACAACGATGTTTCAACAACGCAGATTTATACCCATGTATTGGGTAGACATTATTCAGGAGCAACGAGTCCGGCAGATTTGCTCTGAATCAGACGATATGCCCAACCCATCTTCCAGCCAGCATCACTCCCGCCCATAGAAACAGTGACAGGCTGCCGACGATTTTAAGCTGGGCAGGGGTCGCAGCTACGCCATCCCATCGCTCGATGTGTTTGAATATCCGAAAATGGAAATAGGTCATATTGATGCCGGCGAGAACCAGTAGCACTATCTTCCACTGAAACGCAGGATTGAGTACGTGGGAGGCGGCGCGAGTTATGAACATCCCCAGGCCGGTGATAGTTGCCACGCTAAATGCTCCCCAAGTCCAGGGTACGAGTTCGCGGTTGAGTGTGGAAATAGGATAGCGGGTAGCGGCGAGGCCGAGCAGGCGCAGGTCGACCCAGAGTATCGAGCCTACCACCATGGCAGCGGCGATAACGTGGATCGATTCGAGCAGGGGAAACCAGTTAGTGCCACCAATGGTCCAGGAGAGTGGCCAGTTTTCAACGTCTAACCATCTTGGTGAATTTAAAAATTCAGCTATCACGTTAAACTCCAATCTATCTGCAGCCGACGATCGTTCGGTGATTCCAGGCAACTAGAGATCAACATCTCCACCGGCATAAGATTCGCAATTGGCATTTGGAGATTCAGCATGATCTCGAACACGTTAGGCACTCCAGATCGGATATTGGAGATGTTCGAGATAGGCGATCCATCTTCCTGCCATCGCCACCATGATCCACAGCCCCAGTGATGCCAAAGCGACACCACGCGCGGTCCACAGGCGTTTGGCATTAAGCTCCCAGTAGTCCATCTGGGTCCTGCTCATCAAATGAAAGAACAGGGTGAGCAGGATCGCCGCAAGCAGGAAGCTGAGCTTCCAGGCAAACACCGGATTGTTGAAGTAACGCACCGGTCTGCCAAACAAAAAGAAGGCACCGGAGACGAAGTTACTGGCCAGCGCCCACCACAACCACGGCATGACCCGTTTGGTCATCTCGCTGATTCCCTGGCTGGGTACCGCCAGTCCCAGAATTCTCAAATCCAGCATTACTACCGAACCCATAACCACCGCGATGCCGAGAATGTGCACGGTCTGGATAATTGGCGGGAAGCCGGGGATATTTCTGAGGGCCCACAGGGCGCCTGCTTGCAGGAAGGAGTCGGAGAGTAACCCGCCAATGCTGGTAAAAAATTCTGGCATCTCTTTTATTATTAAATCTTCACGCGACTGAAATCAGCTACCGCTGGTCGGTTTGGCCGTTTATGGATGCAGGGCGAGAATAGCATGATTCGGTGTCGTGCTGACAATACGGGCCGGCTAAATAGATTGTCCTAAAGAATTTACCACTGAATCGGATAGCTAATGTAGCGCTACTTCTTATGCAATAACTTGCCAGGAGGACTTATGAGTGACGAACTATCCTATCTCACCTACGTTACCCTGTTAACGGCACTTATGTGGGTTCCCTACATCCTTAATATGATCAGTGTGCGTGGACTCGTGAATGCCATGGGGTATCCCGAGAATTCGCCGCCTATGGCCGATTGGGCGAACAGATTAAAAGCGGCCCACTACAATGCGGTTGAGAATCTGGTGGTATTTGCGCCGCTGATACTGATAGTTGAAATCATGGACATAGGTGGCCTGGCAACCGCCCTGTCGAGCATGATTTATTTCATTGCCAGGGTCGTCCATGCGTTGAGTTATACCTTGAAAGTGCCTTATGTCAGGACTGGAGCATACGCAGCAGGGTGGCTAAGCGTGCTCTGCATCGCCTCTCAAATACTACTGGCGTAATTCAGAGCTGTCTCTGCTGTGCCCGTTCGAATATAGGGCGGGCTCCTTGCTCTTCGCCTTCACAGATTCTTATCGGTAACAGCGCCTTCCGAGGCAGAAGTGACGGAGGCGGCGTACTTCGCCAGCACGCCACGGGTATAACGTGGCGCGGGTTGCTGCCATTTCGCCAGTCGCGCCGCAATCTCGGCATCACTCACATCGAGTGTTACCGTATTTGACTCGGCATCGATGAATATTTTGTCGCCAGTCTTCACGATCGCGATGGGACCACCTTCGAACGCTTCCGGGGTCACGTGTCCCACAACGAAGCCATGTGATCCGCCGGAGAATCGACCATCGGTGATGAGTGCCACGTCTTCGCCGAGTCCCTTGCCCATGATTGCCGAAGTCGGGGACAACATCTCCCGCATCCCCGGTGCTCCCTTGGGGCCCTCGTAACGAATCACCAGCACATCGCGTTTGACCACGGTGCCATCCAGAATGCCTTTCAGGCATTCCTCTTCAGACTCGAAGACCCGGGCATTGCCGGAAAAACTGAGGCCTTCCTTGCCGGTGATCTTCGCAACCGCACCGGTCGGGGCGAGATTGCCCCGTAGCACAACCAGGTGACTGTCTTTCTTGATGGGATTGTCGAACGACCGGATGATGTCCTGTCCCTTGGGATAGGGGGCGACCGTGGCCAGGTTTTCCGCCAGGGACTTGCCGGTGACAGTCAGGCAGGAGCCATCCAGCATGCCGGCTTCCAGCATCATCTTCATCAGGGGCTGGATGCCGCCAATATTGATCAACTCCGACATCAGATACTTTCCGCTGGGCTTGAGGTCCGCCAGCATGGGGATCTGCTTGCCGATGCGTGTGAAGTCATCCAGTTCCAGTGCCACACCCATGGTGTGGGCCATCGCCAGTAAATGCAGCACGGCATTCGTCGATCCGCCGAGGGCGATTGTGACCTTGATGGCATTTTCAAACGCCGACCGTGTCATGATGTCCGAGGGTTTGATGTCGTGTTCGAGCAGGCGCATGATCGCCTCACCCGCATTGAGGCAGTCCGCCACCTTCTCCTGGGAGATCGCGTCCTGGGCCGAGCTATTGGGCAGGCTCATGCCGAGTGCCTCGATAGCCGAGGCCATCGTGTTCGCCGTGTACATACCGCCGCAGGAGCCGGGACCAGGTATCGCCGTATCTTCGATCTGTTTGAGTTCGATAGCGGAAACCTTGCCAGCCGCATGTTCACCCACCGCCTCGAACACGGAGATAATATTCGTATGGTTTGGGCCCGGCTGGATTGTGCCCCCATAGATAAACAGCGCAGGGCGGTTCAGCCTGGCCATGCCCATCAGTAATCCCGGCATATTCTTGTCACAACCGCCGATCGCGATGATCGCGTCGTGGCCCATGCAACCGGAGACCGTTTCGACGCTATCGGCGATCACTTCACGGGACACTAGCGAGTACTTCATGCCCTCGGTGCCCATCGAGATGCCGTCAGAGATCGTAATGACGTTATAGATGATGCCCTTTCCGCCGGCGTCATCGGTTCCCTTGTTAACATCCTCAGCGAGCTTGTTGATATGCATATTGCAGGGCGTGACCATGCTCCAGGTTGACGCGATTCCGATTTGCGGTTTCGCGAAATCGCCGTCTTCGAACCCCACAGCCCGCAACATGGCTCGGCTTGGGGCCTGTTCCATACCGTCAACTACTATCTTAGAATATTTGCGTAAGTCCTTGTCTGTCATTGCATTTCCAGAATTAAGTTAAGATTGTGCATGCGCTATTCACCCGCCCTTTCAGGCGCGGTGCCATGGCGTTCCAGATTCTTAAGAGACGCTGGATTGCGTTCGGTTAGCCCAAAAAATGAGGGCGTTAATATACACCAGCACGGCGCGCATCGGCTATTCACTTTGTACGCATAGGCCAATCCAGGGATCAGGCTGTCGGCGCCTGTCTGGCGCTGTAAAAGCGTCCGCTACCTGGCCTTGATCTGGTGTGGAGAAAATAAATGATAAGGTCCGAAAACGGCCAGTTTTCCCAGACAAACCGGGTATCATGGCTGTCAGAATTCACAGAGGAACTTGCGTGTTACTCAACCCCGATGATTTTGAAGACGCCCGCCAGAGTCGCGACCCTCGCTTCGATGGGCGTTTCTTTGTCGGCGTGCTGACCACGGGAATCTACTGCCGCCCGGTATGTCCGGTCAAAATCCCGAAGAAAGAAAACATCCAGCTCTACCAATCAGCCGCTGCCGCTGCCGCTGCGGGATTCCGACCCTGCCTGCGCTGTCGACCTGAGTCTTCACCGGGTACGCCGGCCTGGAGTGGGTCATCGTGGAAGGTCTCCCGGGCGCTGCAGCTGATTGACCAGGGATTTCTGGATGACGGGGCTGTCGATGAGTTGGCCGCGCAGCTGCAGGTTGGAGCCCGGCAACTGGACCGGCTGTTTCAAAAACACCTCGGGGCATCACCGGTCGAGGTCGCCCAGACCCGGCGTCTGCATTTTGCGAAGAAACTGATCGATGAGACAAATATGGCGCTGTCTGAGATTTGCTATGCGGCAGGCTTCGGCAGTGTGCGGCGCTTTAATGCCGTGTTCAGCAAGATCTATGGGAGATCCCCGAAACAACTACGGGAAAAGCGCAAGCAACCACGCCGCACCGAACAGGCGGCGATCGAGATAACGCTGTCATTCAGGCCGCCGTTCGATTGGCAGTCGATGCTCGGGTTTCTGAAGTTTCGTTCCATTCCAGGCGTGGAAGCGGTCACCGATGATTCCTATGCCAGAACGATTTGCGTGGCTGGTGTCGCCGGGGATTTTTCGGTCAGGTTCAGCCAGGACTCGAACCAGGTTGCAGTAATGATCAACCACCCGCAGTCGTGCCACTTGTACCAGATTATCGATCGCATTCGTTCCATCTTTGATCTCCGCGCAGACAGCGCCCAGATCGATCAATTCCTGGCAAAGGACAAATTACTCAAACCGATGGTTAACAAGTTTACCGGGCTACGGGTACCGGGTTGTTGGGATGGCTTCGAAGTCGCCGTGCGCGCAATCCTTGGACAGCAGATTTCTGTCAAAGCCGCCTCTACCCTGGTGGCGAGGATTGCAAGTCGTCACGGTAGCGCCTATACATGCGCGAACCCGCAGTTGACCCATGTGTTTCCCGGTGCAACCGAGCTGCGCCGTGCAAACCTCGATGGTCTTGGCATCGTTACCCAGCGCATCGCTGCCATCAAGTCCGTGGCTGAGCTCATTGCTTCGGGAAACATCAAGATCGATTGCACACTTGATACCGATACCTTTGTGGAAAAAATCTGCCAGGTAAAAGGAATTGGTGAGTGGACGGCACACTACATCGCCATGCGGGCACTGAACGACCCGAACGCGTTTCCCCATTCCGACTTGATACTGCGGCGTGCGGCCGCACCGGCTAGCGGTGCGGGTGAAACAGCGGCGCTGACTGCCAGGCAACTCCTGGCCCGCGCTGAAGCCTGGCAACCCTGGCGAGCCTATGCCGTTATCTTGCTGTGGAGAAACTATCAAGCATCTTTGAATTAGTTTTTTTAAGTATTGGGATTAGTATTTGGACCAGGACACGCGCTATGACGACTTACTATCATTACCACACCACACCCATCGGCCAGTTATTGCTCGCCGGTGATGGCGACTACCTGACCTTACTGGGCTTTCCTCAAGGGTCCATGGCGCGCCGCCATGAACTGCCCTGGTCGAAAGACAGCAAGCCATTCAGGGAAGTGATGTTTCAACTCGATGCCTACTTTGCGGGGGACTTGCAGGAGTTCGACCTGCCGCTGGCGCCAGTAGGTACTGAATTTCAGCACAGCGTCTGGAATGCCCTGACGGAAATTCCTTTCGGGCAGACCTGGAGTTATGGCCAGTTGGCCCGGCATATCTCTCGACCCAAAGCCTCGCGTGCTGTGGGTGCGGCTAACGGATTGAACCCGATTCCAGTAATCATTCCCTGTCATCGTGTCATTGGCAGTAACGGCAAGCTCACAGGCTTTGGTGGGGGTCTGAAGACGAAGCAGTTTCTGCTCAATCTCGAGACCGAGGTGATTGCGCCAGGCCTGAATTTTGCTTAGTTGCGGCTTTGCAGGACAATCCTCTTGTGTGCAACTCATCCAATGCAATGACGGGGAACTAGGAACACTACGCGCTGTCGCAAGTAGAGTACTGGAGAATTAAGCAGCCGCGCACCGGCAACTGGTTAACGAATGACTCGAGCGCTTGAGTATTTGAAGTCAACGGAGAATCGCGTGCTACTGTTTGCGGTAGCGCTGAGTCTCACACTGCATATTTCCCTGCTCGCCGCCGTTTTTTCCCAGCGCATTGAGTTTCCCCAATCTGCAGTTCCCAATAGCGTACAGGTGCGCCTACTTCCAGCGAATCCGCAGCAGACTGCAATTGTAGCCACGGCCGAAGCACTCATCGCGCCTGTACCCTTAGCTGCGGATGAGGAGCCAACACCAGTCAGCGAAGCACTCGTTTCGGAATCCCGGGATACACAGAACCAGATAGCAGAAAACATTGCGTACAGTGAGCCGCTTAGCGCAACGTTCAGCGAACCTCAGGAGAGGGTTAACTTGGTTGAAGAAGCAGCCGAGCAGGAAGCCACGTCCAGACTTTTCGTTCCTTCTGTAGTCACGGTGGAAGCATCGTTGCGCCAGATACAGCAGCAGGCTGCCGGAAATTCCAGGTCATGGGCGAAAGACTGTAATATTCTGGAAGAACAGTCTGAGCTGTATTCCTGCGATCTGAAAGATCAGCGCAATTACCAGTCACTCGAGCGCAATCACACATACGAGACATTGAATCCGATTCGCGAACTCACCCGATCGCAGCGCACCCTGCCGACAATTGCAGAAAATGCTCCGGCCCTGGCGGGGCGGTTGGCTCTTGCCGATATTCCAGAAGGGCTAAGTGATTATCTTTTGGAAGAGGTGGAGGCGGGTATCACACTAAACTCGAACATGGGGAATCGCGCAGTGGGCCATATGCGCGCCATGACAGACAAGAGTGCGGCTGGTGCGATGGCGCGACAGATCCTTGGCGATGCCTGGGTAGTTACTCGTGCAAAGCAGCTACAGCAACGCAAAGTGCATGCACGCTGATTTACTACTAAAACTTTACCGCAATCCTCCGATAAAATACTAGATCGAAAAAAATGTTCGCTCTATAATGCGCGCACTTCAAATCCATCAGCAGCACTTTTCATAAAACCCATATTGAGGATTCAGCCCATGGAATTCATTCCCGATCTAAACGGAGCGAAGGCCTGATTCTTGTAACGCAAGCGCGTTATTGGTTCTTCAGTACTCTTACACGCTCAAAACTGTAAAGTACTCATACTCGTCTTCTTCAGTCTGATCTTCCCGTTCAGGTCTCAGGAATTCTCCGGCTCTGCTTGAGTCGATTCAGAATCCAGGTCTTCAAATCTCCGCTTCGTTTCGCAGCGTCCATCGTTGTGGCTACTCGTTCTGTTAACGGAATTTGAAAATGACAACAAGTAAACTAAGGAATGGCTGGTCGCTGTTCAAGCAGGCACTGGCCGGTGATTCGGACATCAATTACACCGAAGGCTCGATTGCGCGCGTAACTATCCTGCTGGCGATTCCCATGATCCTGGAGATGGCCATGGAATCGGTATTCGCGATCGTGGATATCTTCTTCGTGGCCAGTCTCGGTACGGATGCGGTGGCCACGGTCGGACTCACCGAGGCGGTTATCACGTTGCTCTATGCGATCGCGATCGGATTGGCGATGGGTGCCACGGCGATGGTGTCGCGGCGGATCGGTGAGAAGGATCCTGAGCGGGCGTCCGAGGCAGCAGGGCAGGTTATCTGGATCGGCGTCTTTGTCTCGGTGATAGTCGGTGCGATCGGAATTATCTTCGCACGTGACATCCTCTTGCTGATGGGAGCCAGTGAGTCAGTCGTGGCAACCGGCGTAAACTACACGCGGATTATGTTCGGCGGTTGTTTCAGTATCGTGTTTCTGTTTCTGATAAACGCGATCTTTCGTGGTGCCGGCGATGCCACGATTGCGATGCGCGCGCTGTGGTTGGCCAATGGCATCAATATCGTACTCGATCCCTGCTTCATCTTCGGCTGGGGTCCGTTTCCTGAACTCGGTGTCACCGGGGCGGCGGTCGCCACGAACATCGGCCGCACGATTGGGTTTCTCTATGGGCTGTATCACTTGATTGGTGGCAGGGGCCGCTTGCAGCTGCATCTGGCTACTATGGGATTGCGCATACGGGTCCTGTGGTCACTGGTGCGAATATCTCTGGGTGGTATGGCACAGTTTCTGGTGGCGACCGCGAGCTGGGTATTCCTGATGTCAATCGTGTCAGGGTTCGGCAGTGCGGCTGTCGCCGGATATACGATAGCCGTGCGGGTCGTGATGTTTGCGATCTTGCCCGCCTGGGGACTGAGTAATGCAGCGGCTACTCTGGTCGGCCAGAATCTGGGTGCCGGTCTGCCGGAGCGCGCCGAGACCACCACCTGGAAGATCGCGCAATACAACGCCCTGTACATGGGGCTGGTAATGCTGTTACTGCTCTTGTTGACCCGTCCGATCATCGCCTTCTTTTCCCAGGAGTTGGAGGTAATCGAGTACGCGGTGCAGTGCCTGCGCATCTTTGCCTATTCCCTGGTGCTATGGGGATATGGGATGGCGGTGATTCAGGCATTTAACGGAGCGGGGGATACGATGACCCCGACCTGGATCAATATCTTCTGCTTCTGGATCGTGCAGGTACCGCTGGCCTATACTCTGGCTCTGGGCCTGGGGTTCGGCCCGCTCGGGGTATTCTGGGCAGTGTTTGTTTCAGATGTCCTCGCTGGTATAGTGGGCGTCGCCTTTTTCATACGCGGCAAGTGGAAGCTGCGTGAAGTGTAAGAAAAGGTGTAGTGAAAGGTGTAGTAAAAGGTGTAGTGAAAGGTGTAGTGAAGGGTGTAATCAATCACCGCCAGCCTATCCGGCAGGGACAGTAAACCGATGTTAAGCAGCCAGCAACAGATCATCTCCTTCGTTGCGAGCCGCCTTGCCAGCGGCACGCCGGTCTGGTTGTGTACCATTCTAAAGACCTGGGGCTCCTCGCCACGACCGGTCGGCGCCATGCTGGCCTGTACTGTCGAGGGTGAACTGGTCGGTTCCCTGTCTGGCGGCTGTATTGAGGAAGATTTCCTCGAGCAGCTACGCGATGGCAGTCTCAAGTCCCAGTACGACGTCAAGGGTCAGCCGTTTACCGTCCGCTATGGTGAGACCGAAGCGGAGCAGGCCCGCCTGAAGTTGCCCTGTGGCGGACAACTCCACGTGTTACTCGAATACATCGAGCCGACACAGGCGAACCAGCAGGTATTTACGCAACTGGCGAGCAGCCTGGAGAGTCACACGAAGATCAGCCGTGTTCTCAACCTGGAAACCGGTGCGATCTCCACCGAGGATCACAGTGGCGAAGATGCCGTGGTGATGGAACGCAACAAGATGACACACAGCCTCAGTCCCATGTATCGGTTGTTATTGCTTGGGGCAGGGGATGTAGCAAAATTCGTCGCCGAGATGGCACTGGCGCTGGAGTATGATGTAACGTTGTGTGACCCTCGCCCGAATTACCTCGACAATTGGCACGTGGACGGAGTCGAGACTACTTCCCGACTGCCCGATGATGTCGTGAGGGAGCGCTTCAGTAATCCTTACAGCGGCATTATCGCGTTGGCTCATGACCCAAGAGTAGATGATATGGCGCTGATGGAAGCTCTCAAGACTGACGCCTTTTATATCGGGGCGATGGGTTCCGAGCGTACTTCAGCGGCGCGCCGCGAGCGGCTGCCCGAGCTTGGCCTGACGAAGGACGAGATCGACATTCTGCGTGCCCCAATCGGTTTCGAGATTCAGTCGAAGACGCCGGCAGAGATTGCGATCTCGATCATGGCTGAGGTAACTGCCGTGCGCCATGGCGTGGAATAAAGACGCTGCGCTGCCCTTGATCAGCTTGCACCCAAGCAAGTGGCACAAGTAAAAACGGGTAGCGATGCTACCCGTTTCATTTTCAGTTCCTGCCTGGAGCCTACGAGCCTACTGGCGAATCTCTCGCTCAATGCCCTCTTCCGCCATGGCTTCGAGCCGGCGGGCACCGGCGAGAATGCCGATAATGCCGTAATTACCTTCGTGACAGGCATACTCGTATACTGGATCGTCCATGCGTGACAGGGGATATTCACCGCTCCACTGGGAGGCATACACCGTAGGGTCATCGACGGTAAACCCGTAGATGATCTTGTTTGGACCCTCGCGCCGGAACGTCTCGATCACAGTGAGGTTTTCAGTCGGTGCGCCCTGATAGGTATGCCAGTGATTGTAGTTCTCGGTTTCAACGATCAGTGTGTCACCTTCCCAGCGCCCGATGGAATCACCCATCCATTTGCTGTGGGCTTTCGAGGCAGGACTGCGCGCATTGGCAATCCGAATGATGCGGGCATCGTGCACCATCTCCACCACGATAGTGACATAGCCGGGTGACTGCACGATCTGCATATGGCTGTTGTACATCACCGGTGACATCACTGGACCGGAGCTGTTGCCGAATGCCACCAGGCAGCGCTCGCCAAGACCGCGACCCTCGGGGCCTGCATTGGCATCCGGCTGATTGGCGCGCCGCTCTTGCATGCGCTCTCGAAATCCAGCAACCCGTTCCGGGATGCGGCCGTTCGGCGGGTCGATGATTGCCGAGGTGCGGAATTCGCCATTGATGGTGGGCAGGAACATGCCGCGATCGGTCCAGAACAGGTCGTAGTTACCTACTGGTGGCAGGGCTGCCAGTTCGGGAGCGGGACGGTTCGGATCCAGCGGCTCGTTGTCTTCTTCAACCTGGCGCTGCGCTTGACGCTCGAGTTGCATCGCCTCCTCTTCGGTATAGGCCTGCTTGGTTCCCAGCTCACGTGGACGCTGAAACGGCATCACCGTATTGTTCTTCCACATACCCTGAAGGTCAGGCACGCCCCAGGCCGTACGAGGAATTTCGTAATCCTGGGCCAGGCTGCCGGCGGACAGGCTAAGTGCCAATACTGCGGCGCTGAACTTTAAACTAAATTTCATTCGTAGTCTCCATGAACTAAGCTCTATAACTCATTGTTATTGTAAGATTTATCACTATCAAAGAAAGTATATTTTATGACGAATAGCGGCCTGGATACAGGGTGAGAAAGTCATTATTTGTGACAGGCAAAGCCGGACTCAGGCGCTGCAGACTGGCGCGCTGCGCGGCCAGGGCTGAGCCTGTTCCAGCTGCCGGGCCAACTGTAACAGCAGCAGGTCAGATCCCCAGGCTGCGGTGAACATCACGCCGACCGGCAAGCCGTTCTTAGCCTGGTGCCCAGGGACTGACATGCTGGGTTGTCCGGTGCCGTTGTAGAGCGCGGTAAAGCCGCCATAAGCTCTGAACCTGCTAACGTACTCCTTCTGGTCGCTGCTGTTCATATCCAGCCAACCGATCCGCGCCGGTGTCTTGCTAATAACTGGTGAAACGATGACATCGTGGTGGTGATGAAACTCCGCCATCGTGCGCTCGGCCTCTTTGACGGTGTCTACGGCTTCCAGGTAGGCGGCTGCATCAACATCTCTGCCGAGGTTTGCCATGATGCGGGTGGAGATCTCCAGTGGGGCGTCTTCCAGGGCCAGCTTGAGTGCCGCCAGGCGTGGAGCGAGCGTCTGATACACATAAGCGTTTATGCGCAAGGCCATGGCAGAGACTACTGTTCGATAGTCCACCGGGTAGCTGACTCTTTCCACATAGTGCCCAAGTGATTCGCACAGTTGAGCGGCTTTCTGCACCGCCAGGATGCATTCATCATCAAGAGGCTGGTCCATGGGATGTTCCAGTTGCACGCCGATTCGCAGTGGTTCCGGCGCTGCATTGAGATTGGCATAAAAAGAGGCTGGGGCGGGTGGTATCGCAAACTGGTTCGGCTCTTCCAGTTTGATCAGGTCGAGAAAGGCGGCACTATCCCTTACCGTCTGACTGACTACGTGCCCGACGCTCATGCCGCCCCAGCTTGCTGCGCGCTTGTTCTCGATGGCCGTCAAGCCACGGCTGGGTTTAAGCCCGAACAGCCCACAACAGGCAGCCGGAACTCGAATTGACCCGCCACCATCGGTGGCGTGAGCTACTGGTGTTATCCCGGCAGCCACGGCCGCCGCCGCACCGCCGCTGGAACCACCCGGGGAATGCTCCGTGTTCCAGGGATTACGTGTTATGCCATTGGCGACAGGCTCGGTGGTCAGGGTTAAGCCACATTCCGGCGTGTTAGTCTTGCCCAGCACGATAAGGCCGGCATCCAGATACTTGCGGGCGATGTTGTAGCTGCGCTCGGCAACAAAATCTTTGTACAGGCGGCTACCGTAGGTAGCGCCCAGACCTTTCACCGTTGCCAGGTCCTTGATTAGAAAGGGTAGCCCGGCAACGCGACTCTGATTGAGAAGATCGGGATGCTGATCGAAGTGCTGTGCCTGGGCCAGGGCGGCATCGAAACACTCGATATTGATGGCGTTGATTGTCGGGTTGGTTTTCTGCGCCTGCTCGATGGCGCAGGCTGTCACGTCCGCATTGGAGAATTGCTGTTGGCGGACACCGAGGGCAAGTTCGATGGCATCCATGCCCAGGTAGTCTGAGAGAGAGAGGCTCAATGACTTGCCAGTAACCTAAAACATACGATTGTTATCTTCTTCGGTTGAAACCAGTGAGAGACCACCGGAGTCATCTTCTTCGTCAAGGTCATCATCGTCGACGTCCTTGCCTTCGGACAACTGAATACGCAGCCGCAAGTTATTCTTCGAATCTGCATTCTTCAAGGCTTCCTCGTAGGTGATCTTGCCTTTCTTGAAGAGATCGAAGAGAGCGGCATCAAACGTCTTCATGCCTACCCCCTCACTCTTCTCCATGACTTCCTTGAGTTCGAGCACCTTGCCCTGTTTGATCAGATCGCACACCCGCGGTGTACCCAGGAGAATCTCGATGGCTGCCGCACGCTTGCCATCGACGGTAGGAATAAGTCGTTGTGAAATAAAGGCTTGCAAGTTCAGCGACAAGTCGAGGAACAATTGCTTGTGGCGCTCATCCGGGAAGAAGTTAATGATGCGGTCGAGCGCCTGGTTTGCATTGTTCGCGTGCAGGGTAGATAGACACAGGTGGCCGGTTTCGGCAAATGCCAGGGCATGTTCCATCGTTTCCTGGCTGCGAATCTCACCAATAAGAATGACATCTGGCGCCTGCCGCAAAGTATTCTGCAAGGCTTCTTCGTAACTGTTGGTATCGACTCCGACCTCTCTCTGGTTGACGATACAACCCTGATGGGGGTGAATAAACTCAACCGGATCTTCAATTGTGATGATGTGGCCGTCGCTGTTCTTGTTGCGATAGTCAATTAGCGCTGCCAGGGAAGTTGACTTTCCAGAGCCGGTACCGCCAACGAAGAGCACGATGCCGCGCTTATTCATGATGACTTCTTTAAGCACATCAGGCAGCCCGAGTGATTCAGGGTTGGGAATTTCAGTCTTGATATGTCTTGCAACGATGGCGAGTTCGCCGCGCTGCTGAAAGATATTGACGCGGAAACGTCCGATATTCGGATCTGACACGGCGAGATTCATCTCGGGACTCTTTTCGAACTTGGCGATCTGCTCGGCGTTCATGATCTGGTAGGCTATCTTCTTCACCATGCCTTCCGGGAGTGTCTTGTCCAGCAATGGCACCATCTTTCCAAATGCCTTCATGCTTGGGGGAGCACCGGTGGTCAGGAACAGGTCGGAACCTTCCTTTTCGGTCATCATCTTCAGTAAATCGTTAAATCCCATAGTCGTCTCGCCTTCCCTCGATTCGTAGAATTGGGTCTGTTGTTATTCGAATCTGCTCTCTGTATACCAGCCTACTGGTTTCGCAGACAGATCGACCTTGTCAGCCACGTCCAGTATAAGCGCGAACAGCGCCATGCGCACTAGTACGCCGTTGTCAGTCTGTCTGAAAATGGCCAGATTCGGGTGCTGATTCAGGTCATTGTCCAATTCATTCGCATCTTCCCGGGAATCCCGCGGCAGCGGATGCATGATAACCGTGTTGGGTTGGCAATTGCGTGTGTAAATTGCCTGGTTGAGCCGGAAACGGCCTCGGTAGATGTCTGCTTCCAGCTTGTTCGTGAAACGCTCTTCCTGGATGCGTGTGAGATACACCGTGTCATTGTCATGCAGACCGGTCTCCATATCATCAGTCTCGATGACAACGTGGCCGGCGGCCTTAAGCTCGGCGACAATCTCCGTCGGCATGCGGAGTTCTTCAGGAGAAATTAACGTGAACTTGATGTCTTTGTACAGGAACAAGAGCTGGGAGAGGGAGTGTACGGTTCGGCCATGTTTCAGATCTCCCACCATGGCGATGTGCATGCCATCGATTGCACGCTGCCTGGAGTGCAGTTCTTTCTTGATGGTATACAGATCAAGCAGCGCCTGAGACGGATGCTCGTTTGGCCCGTCTCCGCCATTGATCACCGGTACCCGGCTGGCCTTGGCAAATTCAGCCACAGACCCGACCTGGGGATGACGCATGACAATGACGTCGCTGTAACCGCTGATGACCCTGGCAGTGTCATACAGGGATTCGCCCTTGGTGATTGACGAAGTCTTTACATCGGTGGTTTCCCGAACATCGCCGCCGAGCAGGTTGAAGGCGCAGCCAAAGCTGACCCGGGTTCGGGTGCTGGGTTCGAAGAACATATTTCCGAGGATGGCGCCGTCCAGGACCTTGGATACTTTCTCCCGGTGCGCATAGGGTTCCATATTGTCGGCGACTTGAAAGACCTGGTCGACATCGGCTCTTTCAAATTGTTTTACGCTGATTATATGGGCGCCGCGAAAATCCATGACGTGTTTCTATTTATAGGCTTGCAAGTACTGGTTATGGCGTCCGAAAGGGGCAGGTTCCGGATACAGCATTTATAAATCAGAGCGATATTACTACAAATAGGCTATCGAGAGGAGTGAGAATTGCGATTCGTAGACTGCCGGGGATTAGGATAGTATTTCTGTAGTATGAACTCTCCTAGCAGTAAAATCCGGCAATCTACAATTCAGAGCGTTGGAGTATCCGCTAGGCTGCTGAGAAATGAAGAAGAATAGTCACGCAAATCACGAATAGACTGCCAGCATATACGATTAACATCATGACCTTCCCAACCAGTAAAACCCGGCAACCTCCCCAAGACACTGCTAACGTATACGATAGGCTGCAGTGAGATGAAGAGCATTTTTTGGTACGATTTCGAGACGTTTGGAGATAATCCGCGGCGCGACCGGGCTTCACAATTCGCGGGTATCCGCACCGATGAGAACCTGACCGTGATCGGTGAGCCTCTGGTGATGTATTGCCAACCTGCCGATGATTTTTTACCCAATCCGATCGCCTGTCAGATCACCGGGATTACTCCTCAGCGCGCACTCGAGCTTGGTGTGTCCGAGGCTGAGTTTATAAAGCGCATCAATCTTGAGTTCTCCGAGCCAGACACTTGTGTGGCCGGCTACAACAATATTCGCTTCGATGATGAGCTTACCCGGCAACTGCTGTATCGTAACTTTTTCGATCCCTATGAGAGAGAGTGGAAGAACGGTAACTCGCGCTGGGACATCATCGACATGATTCGTCTGTGTGCCGCTACTCGACCTGAAGGGATAAACTGGCCCAAGAAGGAAGACGGCAGTAATAGCTTCAGACTGGATCAACTGACGGCGGCGAACGGTATCGAACACACCGCTGCTCACGATGCGCTGGCTGATGTAATCGCTACCATTGAGATGGCGAAGCTGGTAAAGGCGCGGCAGCCCAAATTGTATGAGTACGTCTATCAGCTTCGTGACAAGCGCCGGGTACAAGCTGAACTCGATCTGACTACGCGCAAACCGACCCTGCACATCTCAATGATGTACCCTTCCCGCCGTGGCTGTCTGGCGCTGGTGATGCCACTCTGTGTGCATCCGTCGAACAACAATGGGGTGATTGTCTACGACCTGAGAGAAAATCCAGAAAACTGGCTGAATCTGTCTGTCGATGAAATACGGCAACGGGTTTTTTCGCCAGGCGATCAACTACCCGACGGGGTGAAGCGCATTCCTCTGAAGACAATACACATCAACAAATGTCCGATCGTGACATCTCCGGCGGTGCTGGAACCGGACCGTGCAGCACAATTCGAACTCGATCTAAACGTCTGCCGGGAGAACTGGGAGTTGTTGCAATCCAGAAGTGAGAGTTGGAAAAAAGTCAGCGATGTGTTCCGAAAGGAGCGTTTTACTGACGAACAGGATCCGGATTTCATGATATACAGTGGTGGATTCTTCGCAAATAACGACCGCAGCCTCATGAATACCGTGCGTGCCACCAGCCCGCGCGATCTCGCCAGGCTGGACCTGCCGTTCCGAGACCGGCGCCTTAAAGAGATGTTGTTTCGCTATCGGGCACGCAATTTTAAAGACTCCTTGAATCCAGAGGAACTGCTGAAGTGGGAGACCTTCCGAAAGGCCAGGCTAAATGACGAACAGGCCCGTGCGCGTTTCGAGAACGACATGCTGCTTGCCATGGAGCAGGCTGACGAGAAAGCCCGGCAGGTGCTGGTTGAACTGAAGGGCTATGTTGCCTCCTTATTGTGAAGCCAACAATACAGTGAAGCCAATAACTTGGTGCAGATGGCGCAGTACACATTAGCTGGCGAAGGGGATAGAATTCAACTTCGCTGTCACCTGCACTTGTTCAAGGGCTCCCTAGCAAAGGTGACAAGTTCGATTCATTAACAGGATTGAATGACATTGGATCAGTTCAAAGATATCAGGCCCTATCTGGATGACGAGATTCGTCCGGTACTCGACAGGCTGATTACCAATCCGGAATTTCTAAGCAGCATCGCCAAGTTTTATTATCCGCGTCTGACTCGTTTCTTCCCCCAGGCCATGGAAAACGCGGCGCGTAAAAAACTGCAGGATCAGCTAAAGGGTGTGCATAACGTTGCTACTATGCAGGATGTGATTGCCGATTACATGGACAAGATGATCCATGACACTACCACGCAGCTGACGCATTCCGGTATGCAAGACTTGAAGGAAGGCAGGAGCTATCTCTTTATCAGCAATCATCGGGATATTGCCATGGACCCGGCCTTTGTAAATTACATGTTGTATCACGCCGGTTATGAGACCCTGCAGATTGCCATTGGTGATAACTTGTTGAAGAAGCCGTTTGTCACCGACTTGATGCGACTCAACAAGAGCTTTATTGTCAGGCGTTCGCTTAAGGGGCGCGAACTATTGAAGTCATTGAGTCTGCTGTCCCAGTACATACATAACTGTATAGAGAACAAGCACAATGTTTGGATAGCACAGCGTGAGGGCAGGGCAAAGGACGGTATCGATAAGACCGATCCCGCCCTGTTGAAGATGCTTGCCATGGGAAGGCGCGACTTGTCTCTCGGAGACAGTTTGAAAAATCTGCACATCGTGCCAGTGACAATATCATACGAATATGACGCCTGTGATGTACTCAAGGCTGAAGAACTCTATGCCATCGAAAAAACCGGTAATTTCACCAAGACTGATCAGAGCGACATTCAATCCATCGTAACCGGAATGATCGGATTCAAGGGTCATGTTCATGTTGCCTTTGGCAAGGAACTGAGAATCACTAGCAACGACCCTGATGAACTCGCCGAGGAAATAGACTATCAGATCCTGGAGAACTACGAACTACGGGACATTAATTTCCTGGCACTGGAGAGGCTCAAGCAGGACGGGCTGATTCCGTTACATCGACTCAGTTCAGGGATTGGTTTACAAGACATTAAAAAAGCGTCTCGAAAGAAATTTGAGAAACGCCTTAAAACAGTAGCCCCGAAACTACACAGGCACTATCTGTTCAGCTATGCCAATCCGGTGATCAGCAAGTTCCAGACTTGATTCGAGCGTTGATTCGCTCCCTAGAGTAACTTCTTGACTGCCTGATTCAGGCGCTGGGAGAGCTGTTGTTGCGCCGCCGTTTCCAGTGGTCCGATACACAGGCCCTGGAGTTCGGCATCCAGTGCATAGCGGGCATTTTCCTTACGGTCGGGCTTCATCTGACCGAATCCATTCTTGAGCTGATCGAGCTGGATCTGCATGCGCAGAGACTGATCCTCAGCGGGTGTTTCTATGTTTGCCCGGATCTCGAGTTCGATGCACAAGACGCGGGCCTGCTGTTCTTTCTGTTGTGCCAGTTTCTGCAGCGCCTCCAGTGAATCCGCCTCGAGTAACAACTCAAGGCGAGACTGCAGTGTTTGTTCATACTCAGGCTTGCCACTGGGCGCGATCGCCTCAAAATCGCTACTGTCGAGGTTGGACTTGAGCTCTGAGAATTGCTGTTGGTTTGCGCAGTTCAAGAGCTGGTGCTCAAGATTCTCAATGAAACTCGCTTTCTCGTGAATGGCATTCTTCAGCTGCTGGCGTTTCTTGTCGGGTAGAGTGCGATACCGCGCATCGATCTTGTGTTTAATGCCATTGAAATTATCGATGACCTGACTGCGCTGTTTGCGAACTTTTGGATTCAAGGCATCGGAGAATTTCTGCACCAGGTCCTGAACCTCACCGCGTGCGCCTCGGAACGCATCGTCCTCGAGCGTTAGCACAGCCTCGAGCGATTGCAACGTGTTGTTCAGTACTTCATCAGCATTCTTCTGCTCTTGCTTAAACGCGGCAACCTCCTGATTGCGCTCGGCAAAAATCTTGTCACAAGCGCCACGAAAATCATCCCAGTATTTCTTGTCTTCCTTGTAGGACGTCGGGCCGAGCTTCTTCCAGGTTTTCTGCAGCAGTTTCGCTTCACTCATTGCCTGCTGCCTGTCATCGAGCGCTGCGAGTTGTTCTGCCTGATTGATCAAGCCCTGTTTCTCTTTGGCATTCACCGCCAGGGAATCTTTGCGCAGGCGACGCACCTGGTTAACCACAGCATAGTAGCGTTTCTGCACTACTTTAATCTTGGATTGTTCGACTGGCGCGAATTTCTTCCAGTCGCTCTCGGCTGTACTGAGCAAATTATTGACTTGCGCGATATTGATAGTGTCCTTCTTTAGCTTCTCCAGTTCCTGTTCCAGGCTTTCGCAAATTTCCCGGCGCTTCTGCAGGTTGCCAGCCATGACTTGCTTGCGTTCTTTGAAGTAAGCCTTGCAGGGCTCGTAAGCTTTGTCGGAAAACTGGTTGAACTCTCGCCACAGGGTTTCATTCTGACTGGAGCGACCCAGGGATTTCCATTCCTTATGCATCGCTGCGATGTGTCGTGAACGATCAGAGGCGTGCATGCGAGATTCAATAAGGTGCTGCATCTGCTGAATGAGCGTTTTCTTCTTCTCAGTAGCCGCGAAAATCTTCCAGTCTCTGAACTCGTTAAGTTTGGCCTTGTACTGATTCGCTTGTGACTGCAGCTCGGCTCGTATCTTGCCGCTGGTATTGCTGATGTTGCCTTGAATCTTGTCCCAGGCGGGCAGGGCATCGTGGGATTGACCGGCTTCCAGGGCTTGCTTTAGTGATTCCAGCAGACTCTCCGTGCTTAGCTTGAGTTGCTCCTGGTGCGCCAGGTTCTTCTCCATCCTTTGTGAGATTGCTTCATGCAATGCCTGCGCTCTGGCGGTAAGGTCGGTGGCCGAACTATCTAACTGCTTGCGAATCCGGTTAAGTGTGTTTCGAAAAGTAGCAAGACGGGCGGTGTTTTTAAAACTCAGTTTTTCGATTTCCGCTTCCAGCAGTGGAATGTCTTTCTCTGGATTGACCTTTTCGGGAGGGATCTCAGCAACCCGCTTGCTTGACCTGGCGGCCTTCGGTTTTTTGGCGGTGCTGGTCTTCGGAACCGGGGTTTCTTCAGCTGACTCTTCGGAGAGAGCAGGGAATGCTGGTTGAGTCTCTTTATTGCTTTTGCTTTGCTTGCTTGTGCTTTCCTTGATTTTGTTTTTCTTGGCTATTTTTTTTGGGTCTGTGTTTTTCGTGTCTGTGCTTTCCATGTCTGTGCTTGCCGTGTCCGGGATTTTATTACTGGCGGCAAGACGTTGATCCACGACCTTGAACACTGTCTTGTCTTTGTCCTTAACCTTGGCGCGCAGCTCTTTCAGTAAGCTAACGTCATTGATAGTCAGCGCTGCATTCTTGCGGGTAACTACGCTTCTGGCAAACAGACAGAGATCCAGCAGGTCTGCATTCTCACCATGCAGGGCTACCAGTGCTTCTGCAATAGTGCGTGAGCGGGTTATCAGGGCAACTTGCTTTATGGTCTTCGGATCCAGCGTTCTGATAATCTCGAGTAGTTGCGTGGTTTCAATGCCCGCATCCTTACTGCCGGCAAGAATATCCAGATATTGATCTGTCGCCTGTAGCTCAATCAGCTGCTGCAAAGACAGCAGGCGTTGGTCGTTATTCTGCTGATCCCAGGAGAGAGTCTTGGTTTGTTGTGTGGGCTTGCTTGTCATTGACTACGCGGGTGTGAATTTCTTAGCACTAGAAAGACACAATATTAGCAGAACTTCTTTCCTCGGGTCGCACCCTTATGAACTAAACACAGGGGATGCTGCGACTTTGGCCAGCTATTCGTGGATTTTCCCGATTTTCAGGGGATAATTCCGCATCAGTGCTATAATTCTCTGCTTTCTTGCTTCTTTTATATAGTCGGAATTTCCTTAAGGATCATGCTGCATGCTGGCGGATGAAGTAAAAGACAGGATCCAGTCCGCTTATCGCCAGCTGCTAGAATCCCGAGACCTGACGCCGCGCTATGGACAGCGGCAAATGATCGCAGAGATTGCCAATACCCTGGCTGTGCTGGCGGGCGACGCTACCGTCGAGCCGCCGATCTGCGTAGTGGAGGCAGGTACCGGTACTGGCAAGACCCTGGCCTACCTGTTATCGGTGATTCCCCTGGCACAGGAGCTCGGATACAAGGTCGTGGTTTCTACCGCAACGGTAGCACTTCAGGAGCAGGTGGTATTCAAGGATATTCCTGAGATTCTGCAAGGCAGCGACCTGCGTTTCAGCTTTTCTCTTGCCAAGGGACGTGGCCGCTACTTGTGCCTGTCCAAGCTGGATATGCTGCTGCAGGGTAGCGACAGCCTGCAGGCAATGATGGATCTGTACGGCGAAGAGCTGGCAGATCCAGGTGCTGGAGATCAGGCTCTGTACAGCGAGATGCTGGAACAGCTCGGTTCCGGAGACTGGCAGGGGGATCGTGATGACTGGAAGGATCCAATCTCTGATAGCAATTGGCGGCCCCTGACTGTCGACAGGTACCAATGTACAGGGCCGAAGTGTAGTCATTTCCGCAACTGCTGTTTCTACCAGGCGCGCAACTCACTCGATAAGGCCGACTGCATCATCAGTAATCACGACCTGGTGTTGTCGGATCTGGCCATGGGTGGAGGAGTGATCCTGCCAGAGCCAGAGAAATGCATCTACATCTTCGATGAAGCTCACCACCTGCCATTTAAAAGCAATAATCATTTCTCCACATTCACCCGCATCAAGGCAACCCAGACCTGGTTAGAGCGCAGCGAAAATCTGCTGCAGCAATTGCTGAAGGAAGACTTGGTGGCAGTGAACGAGCAGTCGCTGCTGATAAAGCTAAGCACAGAGATCCGGGAATCCCTGGATGAAGGCTGGCTACTGCTGCAACAGATTATCGAGTCGCTGGATAGTGTGAACAGTTACGAGAATCGTGTCCAGTATGCGTTCGAGCTGGGCAGGGTGCCCGTTGCACTACAGTCTTTCGCCGCCGATCTGGCGAAGCGTTTTGCCCGTCTGACCAGTGGCCTGCAGGACATCGCCGAAATCATGCGGCAGGAACTGGAGGATGCAGATAACCTGGTACGCAGCCAGTTGATCGAACAGTGGTACCCGGTGCTCGGTACCAATATCAATCGCAGTGAAGCGAGCCTGGCTTTGTGGGCGAGTTATGCCGTAAACGATGTGGAGAGACAGGCACCTTTTGCGCGCTGGCTGAGCTTCAATGACACTGACTCGATTAGCGATATCGGGCTGTCCTCCAGCCCGGTACTGGCGGCTGAGAGTTTGCAGGAACGGCTCTGGCAGCGCTGTGGGGGAGCCGTACTGACATCGGCAACTCTTTCCGCGCTCGGTCAATTCTCGATGCTGACCATGCGCGCCGGCCTGCCGCCTCACACCCATTATCTGAGTATTCCGAGTCCTTTCGATTTTGCCGGTTCCGCAACCCTCGTTGTTCCGCTGATGGGCTGCGATCCGTCTGACACAGAAAGGCACACGCAAGCTATCGTTGCTGCGCTACCTCAGCTACTCGAAGCGAAGCCGGCGGCCCTGATGTTGTTCTCTTCTCGGCGCCAGATGCAGGATGTGTTGCAGAGTCTGCCGCAAGAATGGCGCGATAGGGTGTTATGCCAGGACGATTATCAAAAAGCCCAGTTGCTTAAATACCATCGACAGCGCATCGACAAGGGTGAGGGAAGTGTTATTTTTGGGCTCGCGAGCTTTGCCGAAGGAGTCGATCTGCCTGGTGAGTATTGCACCCACGTCCTGATTGCGAAGATTCCATTCGCAGTACCCAATGATCCGATCGAGATGACCCTGGCGGCCTGGGTTGAATCGCAGGGGATGAATGCGTTTATGACACTGGCCGTACCGGATGCCGCGTTTCGACTGGTGCAGGCCAGCGGCAGGTTGCTGCGTAGCGAATCAGACAGGGGACAGATAACCCTTTTCGACGAGCGCATTATCAATAAGCGCTATGGCAAGACCATACTGGAATCTATGCCCCCGTATCGACGTGAAGTATTCGAGCTGGATATCTCAGGTTGATGTGGTAGCGCGCGGGTCGCGCGGTTATCTTCGGGAGCGTTTATTCAGATGCGAAAAGAAGTATCCAGCACCGGCACCCACTACACCGCCCAGGATCGTCGTAATGGGTACACTACCCAGCATCGGACCCAGACCAACCCCGACGATAAGGCCGACTGTGATGCAGAGGGCATAAGTGCCCTGCACGGCACTCTTCTTGGCTTTTTTGGACATACTGATCTCCAATCCTGATTTCCAGAATCACTGGTTCAGTTCACGCGGTAAACTGAATAGATAACAGTGCTCAGTCGCGATGTTCGCAGGGGATCGACTGCGATTTCACCAATAGTATCTACTACTTCCATGCCTTCGACTACTATTCCGATAACCGTATGTTTGCCGTTTAACCAGGGCGAGTCTTGGAGTGCGATGAAAAACTCCGGACCGTTACTGTCCGGACCCCGGTTGGCCAGAGCCACGGTTCCCCGTGCGATTGACCGGGTAGGATGATCACTTGAGTAACGATAGCCCTGGTTTTCATAGACCTCCTGCACAGTCATCTGCTGCAGTTCTTCCAATACCGAATATTGTCTCTCCAGTAACTCCGCCTCGCTGTCAATGTTCAAGCTCACATAAAGCGGTGCCAGGATCTGCTCTGCGAAATCTGCGTGGTCCGCAATATTCAGGATCGCATTGAAGCTGCCATCGGGATTGAGCACCGGCTGGGTGTTGAGTCCCAGGGTCCTTGCGTTTATCTCATCCATGAGTTCTTCCTTTGGAGGACCCAGTGGGTTATGCAGGGGCGAGCCTGCCTGGACGATGAAACCGGGAACTACCCGGTGAAAGCGCATGCCATCGAAGTAGCGTGGTCGAAAGGCAGTATTGGTGTTGGTATCGATGATCTCTACTTCCCCCTGGGCGAGTGCGATGATGTTTGCGACATTATTTGGGGCCTCGTTCGGCAATAGTTCGATGAAGATGTCACCCCGGGACGTGTTGAGCTGCAATAAAGGATTCTGTGGATTCTCCATGGACTGTTGTGCCGTTACTACATCGGCCTCGCTGCACGGAATCACCAGAGCCAGTACACAGAGCATCAGAAATACCGGGAGGTGGAGCCTTGGAAGCGATTCGGGCGTCATGGTTAGTTCACCGGTACCTACTGCAACAACGCATGGTCGGCAGGTAATTTTTTCGAGATCCAGATGGCCAGTTTGTGGCGCATGTTCTGCACATTTTCCTGCGGCGATGCCAGGGGTTGAATTACATTGTCTTTAACCAGCAGCAGGTAGATGGCGCGCACCTTCATATCGATGTGATCGGTGGCTTCAAATTCGCCGGCGCCCCTGGCTTGAAAATAGCGAGAGCCCACTCGAATAGCTTCTTTCAAGAGTTCAGTTTCATTCCTTATTTTTTTTGAGCTCATGAATTCAACTTCTTGTAATGTGCTGCATGATACACCCACAGCTTTTCAGTCTTTATGCTGCATTATCTCGCGCAGCAGCAACCCGCGCGACAGAAGGAATTGTAGGGTTAAAGCGAAGGGGGGTGCAACCTGCTACGGCAACACAGGACTACACTTTCTCTTGATAGCTAGCCAGATCGTCAGGCGTGTCTATATCCCAGAGAATGGCGGGATCCTCGATGTTGAGTCTTACTACGGCTTCGGGATACTGGCGAACTACGGGCCGGCCACCGGAATCGCCGCTTAGTTGGCGCAGCTGGGAGAAATAGGCACTGCCGAATCCCACTGGATTGCCTGCATGACCCTGGTGGAAGGGGATTACGATGTTATCGCGGCAGACTGCATCAGCCAGTAGTTGATAGCTGGCTTCATGGATAAAAGGCATATCTGCCAGGCAGATAAGACAGGCGTCCCATTCATGTACTAGGCCAATGCCGTAGGCCAGTGTGGCCCCCATTCCCCGCTCCGCATGCTCAAAGGCATGGATATCTTGATGGTCGCTGGCGAGCATCGGCAGCAGCTCAGGGCGGGTCACCACTGTTACTGTATCGATGATCCTGCTGATGCGCTGGAGTGTCTGCTGGAAGACAGTCTTGCCATTGTTCAGCTCGGCACACAGCTTGATACTACCAAAGCGGTGGCTGAAACCAGCGGCCAACACCAGGGCACCTGTTTTACGAGTCATGATGGTTCAGCTTTTTCGGGACAAAAAAATGTCGTTGCCACTTTCGTGACAACGACAAACTGAGATAGGTACTACTAGTGCAGGGTTTTGCTGCTCTTTCGAACGGGTTCATTCTCCTGCTGCCTGATTTCAACAACAAAACTTTCTCGATCCTGGCTCTTGCTGGATTGCGGTGGGTTAATAGTTGACTCTGCGTGTGCCGGTGGCGTCTCTGCTGCCGCACAGTTTCGCTGCGCTGTTTGTTTTGTTTCCTGTTTTGCTGATTCCCTTGCCTTGTGCTGTGTCTCGATCTGCGCCTTTAATTGCTCACTCAAGTGTTGGCGAAGCCGATTGACCACACTGGTCATCACTTCGATAGTCTGGCTCAGCTGCTCGAGGGTAATCAAGGTTCGCTCAGGATCATTGTCCAGCTGATTGTCTTCACTCATTCCTTTTACCTCGTCAGCATTTCGTCATCGACTCGTTTCCGGGTTTAATCCCAGGAAAGCGCGCCACCTGTTTGATACTCAATAACCCGGGTTTCGAAGAAGTTTTTCTCTTTGCGCAGATCCATGATTTCCGACATCCATGGGAAGGGATTGGCTACTCCCTTGAATTGATCAGGCAATCCAATCTGTACCAGACGACGATTTGCGATGAATTTCAGATACTCTTCCATCATCGCGGCATTCATACCCAATACACCGCGCGGCATTGTGTCTCTGGCATACTCGATTTCTAGTTGGGTGGCTTGCAGAATCATCTGGGTGGCATGTTCCTTCATCTCGTTATTCCATAGATGGGGATTCTCGAACTTGATCTGGTTGATCATGTCGATGCCGAAATTCAGGTGCATGGACTCATCGCGCAAAATGTACTGAAACTGTTCCGAGGTGCCGGTCATCTTGTTACGCCGACCCATCGACAGGATTTGGGTAAAGCCGCAGTAGAAGAAGATTCCCTCCAGGCAACAGTAGAAAGCGATCAGGTTCTTGAGAAGATCCTGGTCTGTCTCCACAGTGCCAGTCTTGAAATTCGGGTCACTCAGGGCATGGGTGTATTTCAGTCCCCAGGATGCTTTCTTGGCTACCGACGGGATCTCGTGGTACATGTTAAAAATCTCGCCCTCATCCATGGCCAGGGACTCGATGCAGTACTGATAAGCATGCGTGTGAATGGCTTCCTCGAAAGCCTGGCGCAGGATGTACTGCCGGCATTCCGGGTTGGTGATCAATCTGTAGATCGCCAGTACCAGGTTATTCGCCACCAGGGAGTCGGCCGTCGAGAAGAAGCCAAGGTTACGCTTGACAATGAGTCGCTCGTCTTCGGTCAGGCCATTGGGATTTTTCCACAGCGCTATGTCAGCGTTCATGTTGACTTCCTGTGGCATCCAGTGATTCGCGCAGCCATCGAGATACTTCTGCCAGGCCCAGTCGTACTTGAAAGGAACCAGCTGGTTCAGATCGGCACGGCAGTTAATCATCCGCTTGTCATCGACCGCAACGCGCATCGAAGCGCCTTCCAGTTCAGCCAGTCCTTCCTCCGTGTCGAGCACCTCGAGTTCATCTATGGCGCGCTGCAAGGCGGCGTCGTTGTTCTTTATATCTGACTCATTCAGGCTGGCTTTATAGCCAGCCGCCCTTGCCGCGGTGGTTGCGGCAGTGGCAACGGGTGCGCTTTCTAGCGCTTTAATTTCGTCTTCCACCGGCAGCGGCTCCAGCTTGGCTTCGGCCGCCTTGCTAACAGGAGCTGGTGCTTCCTCCTGATTGAATTCATCCCATGACAACATCATTACACCTCGAATTTATACTTATCTCGTTTGCACTATTGATTGCTATTCTTGCTTTCTATTATTGCTGACTCTATTTAGTTATCTCGCACTGGCTTGATAACCTTTACACTATTTTTTTTCAGCCTAACAGTCATTATTTGTCAGGCGATGACATCCCTGGCGTTTCGATAGCCATATACTGGCAGCCTATTGACAGGCCTCACAATCCGGATCGTCAATCGAGCAGGCCAGTGGTACGCTCGCTACACCACTGGATACCTTGTTCAGTGTGTTATCGGAAATGGTCGATTTCTCTGTGGTGGTGGCGGCCAGCGCACGTAAGTAATAGGTCGTCTTCAATCCACGCAACCAGGCCATGCGATACGTGATATCCAGTTTCTTGCCGCTAGCACCGGCGACATAGAGATTAAGAGACTGTGCCTGGTCGATCCATTTCTGACGGCGGCTGGCAGCGTCTACTAACCAGCGCGGTTCAATCTCAAATGAAGTGGCATAGATCTGCTTGATCTCTTGCGGCACCCGGTCAATCTTCTGCACACTGCCCTCGTAATATTTAAGATCGTTGGCCATGACCCCATCCCAGAGGTTCAGTTTTTTCAGGTCGTTGACCAGGTAGGGATTCACGACAGTGAATTCACCGGACAGGTTCGATTTCACGTACAGGTTTTGATAAGTGGGCTCTATGGATTGGGAGACGCCACTGATATTGGCAATGGTGGCAGTGGGCGCTATGGCCAATACATTGGAATTACGCATACCGGTTTTCTTGATGCGTTGCCTGAGACCATCCCAATCCAGGCGCTGATCCATATTGACATCGAAGAACTCCTCGCCTCGCGCCTGTTGCAACAATTTCAAGGAGTCGATAGGCAGAATGCCCTGATCCCAGAGTGAGCCGGCATAGGATTCATAACGGCCACGTTCCTCGGCCAGTTCGGTTGAGGCGTTGATGGCGAAGTAGCTGATCATCTCCATCGACACGTCGGCAAATACCATGGCCTGCTCAGAGGCATAAGGAATCCGCTGCTCATGGAGGGCATCCTGGAAGCCCATGATACCCATGCCGATGGGACGGTGTTTCAGGTTGGAGTTTTTTGCCTGAGGCACGGAGTAGTAATTAATATCGATTACGTTATCCAGCATCCGCACGGCGGTGGTGATTGTGCGCTGCAGTTTTTCCTTATCAAGCCCATTTTCATCGGTGTGATTAACCAGGTTTACCGAACCGAGGTTACAGACGGCAATCTCGTCCTGGCTGGTGTTGAGTGTGATTTCCGTACACAGGTTTGACGAATGAATAGTGCCAACGTGTTGTTGCGGAGACCTAACGTTACAGGCGTCCTTGAAGGTTATCCATGGATGCCCGGTCTCGAACAACATGGAGATCATCTTGCGCCACAGATCGGTCGCTTTCACTGTCTTGTAGGGCTTGATTTCGCCGGCGGCTGCCTTGCGCTCGAAGTCCTCATAAGCCGCCTCGAATGTCTGGCCATGCAGATCATGCAGTCCCGGCACGGTGTTCGGCGAGAACAGGGTCCAGGGCTGGTCATTGAAGACGCGTTTCATGAATAGATCAGGAATCCAGTTCGCCGTGTTCATATCATGGGCGCGACGGCGATCATCACCGGTGTTCTTTCTAAGTTCGAGGAACTCCTCGATATCCAGGTGCCAGGTCTCCAGGTAAGAACAGACAGCGCCTTTGCGCTTGCCGCCCTGGTTGACAGCAACCGCGGTATCGTTGACCACCTTCAGAAAGGGCACCACACCCTGCGACTTGCCATTGGTTCCCTTGATGTGCGCACCCAGCGCCCTGACTGGTGTCCAGTCATTGCCTAGACCTCCGGCCCACTTGGAGAGCATGGCGTTGTCGCGGATTGCCGAGTAGATGCCAAACAGGTCATCGGGCACGGTAGTGAGAAAACAGGATGACAGCTGTGGGCGCAAGGTGCCGGAGTTGAAGAGCTGCGGAGTTGAGACCATGTAGTCAAAACTGGAGATCAGGTTATAGAACTCGATGGCACGTTGTTCACGGTTGTCTTCTTCCGAGGCCAGTCCCATGGCGACGCGCATGAAGAATACCTGCGGTAGCTCGAAGCGAATTCCCTCGCTGTGAATGAAGTAACGGTCGTAAAGCGTCTGTAATCCCAGGTAGGTGAATTGCTGGTCACGTTCTGCTTTCATGGCTTCGCTCAGCACCGTGAGATCGAACTCGAGCAGGTGAGGAGATAACAGCCCCAACTCGACACCTTTCTCGATGTAAGGCTTGAGGGTTGCCGCATAGCGGTAGTGCATCTCAGACTGGGTAGCGGCATTGGTAATGCCCAGAAAGCTCAAGGCTTCCGAGCGCAGCGTATCCATAAGCAACCTGGCGGTGACATAGGAATAATTGGGATCTTGTTCCACCATCGTGCGGGCGCACATGACCAGCGAGGTGCGCACGTCTTCCATCTTCACGCCAGGATAGAGATTTTTCAGTGTCTCCTTGTAGATTGTCTCAGCTGAGACATCTTCCAGACCCTCGCAGGCCTCGTTGATTACTGTCCGCAGCCGCACGGTATCCAGTGGACCCTGCTGGCCATCTTCGAAGGTAACGGTGATCTCCGAGTGCTCGGGTTGTTCCGCTTCCTGCTTTTGAGCGCGCAGTCGCGAGTGTTCGGCGCGATAGATCACATAGCTTCTGGCAATCTTGTGCTCACCAGTGCGCATCAGCGCCAGTTCTACCTGGTCCTGAATATCTTCAATATGAATGGTGCCGCCAGAAGGCATCCGGCGCTTGAAGATCTCGGTGATCTGGCCCCCTAACTGGGCGACAGATTCATGGATTCGAGTTGAGGCTGCCGCATTACCACCTTCGACGGCCAGATAAGCCTTGGTAATGGCAACAGAAATCTTGGACTCATCATACCCCACCACCGCACCATTTCTTTTGATAACGCGGAGTTGTCCCGGAGCGGTTGATACCACTGATACGGCGTCGTCATTTTCGGGGGTAGTGGTTCGTGGAGAGTCACCTGTTGTTTGTACATCAGTCTGCATTGATTACTCCGAGTGCTAACTACTCTGTGTTCTTGTTTGTTTTAGTTTTTACAGAATCCAGGTCCCTGGATTCCACTGCTTGTCCTGCATCTACTCATTGCTGGCTACCCGGCGCCATATGCCTGGCTGCTTGCGCCTGGGTTGCCGCAGGTGTTTTACAGCGCGCCAAACCCGGTCTGGCGCAAACCGGCGACGAAATCTAATCCTTTCGAATCCGGCTGCCAGGCAGCGAATAAGCCATATACTATATATTGTGTTTTTGCGGCAGGACTTTAATTGTTTTTTTAGATTAGGTCGAGAACACACGAAATCCCCATAAACAATTCAGAAAACGAGGTCTGAATCCCCAGTTTTTATCAAGCGCTTTTCTTGTTATTAGCCTCGAGCCGTATCCCTATGTGCTCGATTTTTCGTTAAATTATTCTGCTTTCACCCACAAAGAGAAGCCCTCGATTTAAGCGCTGCTAATACAACATATAGACAAGCATTAAATCACCGACACAAGATAATGCGCTTACAAGTCGATTGCAAGAGATTTTTGTGTGGGTTATTTGTGGACAAATTGTGAATAGCTTGTTGTTGTTACAGGGAAAATTCGATTTGGAACAATTGTTGGATTGTTGCTCAATAGCGGAGCAGAAATCGCTCAAAAAATGTGCAATACAGGGGCCCGGAATTGGGCTATTTGGCCAGGTGATCAGACCACAAGATGTTGTGGTTGGTCAGCGCTGGATTTATCCTGAAAAGGCCACAAGATGCCCGGGATATTAGCTGGAAAGAAGCGTCTCCAGGAGCGCTTTCTGCGAGTGCATGCGATTCTCAGCCTCCTCCCAGATCACCGCATCGGCCGCATCGATAAGCTCGGCACTGACTTCTTCGCCGCGGTGTGCTGGCAGACAATGCATGAACAGTGCGTTGTCCGCCGCGAGTGACATCAGCTGGGTTGTCACTTGATAAGCGGCAAAGCTCTGGCGGCGTTTTGCCTGCTCGTCTTCCTGCCCCATGGACGCCCACACGTCGGTCACTACCAGGTCTACATCCTTCACCGCAGCATCCGGTGCTCTCATTACGGTGACTCGACTGCTGTTTTTCGCCACCAGCTCCGAATTCGGTGCAAAATCGGCAGGGCAGGCGATGAGTAATTCAAAGTCAAACACGGTGGCGGCGTTGATGTAGGACTGGCACATGTTATTGCCATCTCCGACCCAGGCGACTCGTCGTCCGGCGATGCTGCCGCGATGCTCACTGAACGTCTGCATGTCTGCCAGCAGCTGGCACGGGTGGAAGTCATCGCTGAGCGCATTGATGACCGGTACTTTTGAGTAGCTGGCAAACTGTTCGAGCTTGGCGTGCTCAAAGGTGCGTATGGCCAGGCAATCGACCATGCGGGACAGTACCCGGGCCGTATCCGCAATAGGCTCGCCGCGACCCAACTGGGAATCCTTCGCGGCCAGAAACAGCGATGCGCCGTCCAGTTGCGTCATCGCCACTTCGAACGCGACCCGGGTACGCGTGGAGGATTTCTCGAAGATCAAACCCAGTGTCTTGCGCGCTTGACTCCTTGCCAGGGCAGGGTCGCGTTTCAATTCACTGGCACGCGCAACAATACCCAGTACATCTGCCCTGGGTAAGTCCAGTAAAGTCAAGAAATGTGGCACGCTCATCGCCGTCTCTGTTCTTGCAAATTCGCTGCGCCAAGTCTTAAAAAGGTAAGCCTTAACAAGCAAAATAGGTTCAGAAAGCAAAAAGGGCAGCTTGCGCTACCCAGTTAAGGTCGCCATTTTAGCCAGTTCTCAGTGCCGGAGCAATTTTGTTCGCTAATTGTGTTTGCGCTGACCTTTCGCTAGGCTTCGCCAGGCAATGCACCCAATAAAGACCATGAATGCCATTGAATTAAAGCTGTTCTCCAGCCGCGTGGCAGCGATTTGCGACGAAATGGGCCTGGTTCTGAGGCGGGCGGCATTTTCGCCCAATATCAAGGACCGGCTCGATTTCTCCTGTGCGCTGTTCGGGGCCAATGGTGAGCTGTTTGCCCAGGCCGATCATATGCCGGTGCATCTGGGTAGCATGGCGTTCGCCATGGGAGCGCTTGTCAAAGACCGGGATTGGCTGCCTGGCGATATGCTGGTATTAAACGATCCCTTCCTCGGGGGCACCCATTTGCCCGATGTGACGCTGATTGCACCAGTTTTCGAGCAAGCCGGCGGAGATCTGCTCGGCTTTGTGGCTAACCGGGCTCACCATGCCAATATTGGTTGCGAGACACCGGGATCGATGCCGGTATCAAGGTCGCTTGAAGAAGAGGGCATAATCATTCCACCAACCCTGCTGGTACGGGGGGGCAAACTACAACCGGGTACCAAGCACCTGCCGGACGTTATTAACGGAGAGCTAACTGGCGACTTCGCGGCCCAGGCAGGGGCCAACCAGGTCGGTGTGATGCGCCTGCAACAACTCGTGGCAAAGATGGGACGGCAGGACTATACACAGGGTATGCAGCAACTCAACGACTATGCTGAGCGTATCGCAATCAATACGATTGCTGCATTGCGGCCGGGTGAGTATGAATTCCGGGATTACCTCGACGATGATGGCTGTGGCACCAGCAATATCAAATTAACGGTAGTTATGACCATCAAAGCCGAGTCGGTTGAGCTGGACTTGACAGACTCAGCGGCAATGGTTGCGGGCAATCTTAATTGCCCTGAATCGGTGGTAGCCGCCGCGGCCTACTATTGTTTTCGCTGTCTGATGCCGAATGAGGCTCCTGCCTGCGAGGGCTTGTTTCGCAGTATTCATATCAAGACCCGGGCTGGCTCAATCGTCAATGCGCAACGACCTGCCGCCGTTGCAGCGGGCAACGTGGAGACCTCTACAAGGTTGGTGGACCTGGTGTTCGGCGCCCTGGCGCAGGCCGTGCCCGAGCGAATTCCTGCCGCCAGTCAGGGCACCATGAACAATGTCGCCATGGGTTATATCGATGCCGAGGCAGGAACGCGCTGGGATTACTATGAAACAGTAGCGGGTGGACTCGGTGCCGGACCCAGGTATCCCGGACTCAATTCTGTGCACAGTCATATGACGAATACCCTGAATACACCAATTGAGAGCCTGGAAATGCATTACCCGCTAAGGGTTCGTCGATATGCCGTGCGCAAGGGCAGTGGGGGTGAGGGAGAACACCGCGGTGGCGACGGTATCATCCGTGAATACGAATTTCTGCAGCCTGCCCAACTCAGTCTTCTGAGTGAGCGGCGCGTGTTTGCACCATGGGGTTTGCAGGGCGGCAGTGCCGGTGCAACCGGAGTGAACTTGATTAATGGACAACGACTGCCTGGCAAATGCACGCTGGACGTAGTGGTCGGCGATCGACTCACGATCTGTTCACCGGGTGGTGGAGGCTGGGGATCGCCCTTAGGGAACGATAATTAACTCAAACCCATCGCAACTCAGTCAGCGACGCCGTTAAGCGTGTTCGTCGATAGCAACGAATCTTCCGCAGGGCTGAGATCTGTCACTGGCAAGCCCTAAACCATCCGTGTAAAATTGCCCACTCCCTGTTGTTGAATACGAGTTATTGAGGCTGCCATGAGTACCGAAAGTACCATCGAAGACACCATTAAAGATCAGATCGCCAGTAATACTATCCTGTTGTATATGAAGGGAAATCCTGAACAGCCCCAGTGTGGATTTTCGGCGCAGGTGACCCAGGTCCTGATGGCCTGCGGGCAACGCTTTGCCTATGTGGATATTCTCAGCAATCCTGAGATTCGTTCGACATTGCCAAAAATCTCCAACTGGCCAACTTTTCCACAGCTTTATATTGCTGGTGAGTTAGTTGGTGGCTGCGACATTGTTACCGAGATGCATGAGAAGGGTGAACTGCAGCCAATGATTGAGGCCGCGGTCGGTGAGTCCAAGCCAGTCGAGAGCGAGGTCGAGGAATAACTGAGCCTGAAATTAAGGTGCCGGCTATCTTCCAATACCCGGAACTCTGAACTCTAGCGGGGGGATGGCCATCCTCCCAGCTCTTTCCAACGATTCACAATGCCGCAGAAAAGCTCCGCCGTTTTCTGCGCGTCATATCGCGCCGAGTGCGCCTCATTGTCATCAAACTCAATATTCGCCGCCTCACAGGCGCGGGATAGCACGGTCTGCCCATAGGCCAGTCCGCTGAGGCTGGCTGTATCGAAAGAAGAGAAGGGGTGAAAGGGATTGCGCTTGAGCTTATGTCGATCACTGGCAGCATTGATGAAACCATGATCGAAATGCGCGTTGTGACCTACCAGGATTGCCCGCTTGCAAGCATGACTCTTCATGGCCTCGCGTACTAGCTTGAACATAGCCTGGAATACTTCGCGCTCGCCTCTGGCAATACGCAGTGGGTGATAAGGATTGATGCCAGTAAATTTCAGTGCGGCTTCTTCTATGTTGGCGCCTTCAAACGGAATCACTCGATGAAAGTAAGTCTGGTCTATAGAGAGAAAACCGTTCTCGTCCATGGCAAGAATGACAGCGGCGATTTCCAGGATGGCGTCGGTGCTGGAATTGAACCCTCCAGTCTCGACATCAATCACCACCGGCAGATAGGTTCGGAATCGATCGGCCAGCAGTGAGGTGGTCAGGGATTCGACGTCGTTTGCAGTCATAGTGTTTTCATCAGAGGATCAGTCACAGTTTTTCCAATTGCCAGACGATTGAATTGCCCGCTCTGATTGGAATTACTACATCGTCAGCAAAACCAAATTCGGCAGGCATCTGCCAGCCGTTGCGGCGCAGTGTTATCTTTGAGGAGTTGCGAGGCAGGCCGTAGTAATCAGCTCCATGGAAGCTGGCGAAGCCTTCAAGCTTGTCCAATGCCCCGTGGCTTTCGAATACTTCGGCGTACAATTCGATAGCGGCTGGTGCCGAATAGATTCCAGCACAGCCACAGTCGGTTTCCTTGGTGGTTCTGCCATGTGGAGCAGAGTCTGTGCCGAGGAAGAACTTTGGATTGCCGCTTACCGCTGCCTTGGCCAGGGCGCGTTGGTGCGAGTCACGTTTTAACACCGGCAGGCAGTAAAAGTGTGGCCTGACCCCTCCTGCCAATAAGTCATTCCTGTTATAGAGCAGGTGGTGCACGGTTATAGTTGCTGCCACATTGTCAGGTTGATGCAACACGAACTCTACGGCGTGGCTGGTGGTAATGTGTTCGAATACCAGTCTCAGTGTTGGATAGCGACTCAGCAGCTTCGTTAGCACTGAGTCAATAAATTGTTGTTCGCGGTCGAAGATGTCGACCCGGTCATCGGTAACTTCGCCGTGAACCAGTAGCGGCAGGCCGAGCTCGGCCATTCTCTCTAAAACAGGGTAAACCCTGCTGATATCGGTGACGCCGTTCTCGGCGTTGGTGGTAGCGCCAGCCGGGTAGTACTTCACAGCAACGACAGCATCTACAGCAGAGGCCTTGTCAATCTCATCCCGGGAGAGAGTGTCGGTGAGATACAGTGTCATCAGCGGCTGAAATTTGTTCGCCGGGGGGACACAGCTCAGAATTCTCTCCCGGTAGGCCAGGGCTTCGGCAACGGTGGTGACCGGCGGTTGCAGGTTTGGCATGACGATAGCGCGTGAGAAAGCCCTGGCGGTGTGGGGTACCGTAGTTCGTAATGCCTCACCATCACGCAAATGCAAATGCCAGTCATCAGGCTTGGTGAGGCTTAGTAAATCAGAAGTCATTGTTACTGTGCCGAGGGTGAGAGGGCGGCTATTGTAGCCGATTTAGGAAATCAGCTGAAATAGCGCGGCGGGTTCATTGTGTGCTAATCAGGCTATGATGCTAGAATACGCGTCTTTTTTTTCCGGATCATATCGGCAAGCAGCGACACAAACCGTCGCTGTCGTCCAATGCCGGTGGTTCCAGTAGCTGTTATTGCAAAGCACAATTCGGGGGCTCCTCATGTCAGGGACAAACAAGGTAGTGCTGGCCTATTCCGGAGGTCTGGATACCTCCGTGATTGCCAGGTGGCTGCAGCAGACCTACGACTGCGAAGTAGTTACCTTTACCGCTGATATCGGCCAGGGTGAAGAGGTAGAACCTGCCCGCGCCAAGGCAGAAGCCATGGGTATCAAGGAAATCTATATCGAGGACTTGCGGGAAGAATTTGTGCGCGACTTTGTGAATCCCATGTTTCGTGCCAATGCGCTCTATGAAGGGGAGTATCTGCTCGGCACATCAATCGCGCGCCCACTTATCGCCAAGCGTCTGGTGGAAATAGCCGCCGCAACCGGAGCCGATGCGATCTCGCATGGCGCGACCGGGAAAGGCAATGACCAGGTACGGTTTGAACTCGGCGCCTATGCGCTCAGCCCGTCTATCAAGATCATCGCACCGTGGCGCGAATGGGACCTCAATTCCAGAGATCGACTGCTGGCTTATTGCGAAGAACACAATATTCCGGTGGAGAAGAAGCGGGGCAGCAAGTCTCCCTATTCGATGGATGCGAATCTGTTACATATCTCCTATGAGGGGGATGTGCTGGAGGATCCTTCCGCCGAACCAGAAGAGTCAATGTGGTTGTGGTCGGTCTCGCCCGAGAAGGCTCCCGATCAGGCTACCTACATTGAACTTGAATACCTCAAGGGCGACATCGTGGCGATCGACGGTGACAAGCTTTCTGCCGCGGGGGTGCTGACCCGGCTTAACCAGATTGCCGGTGCCAATGGTGTGGGCAGGGCCGATATTGTCGAGAATCGCTATGTAGGGATGAAATCCCGCGGCTGTTACGAGACACCGGGTGGGTCGGTGATGTTGAAAGCGCATCGGGCCATGGAATCGCTGACGCTGGACCGCGAACTGGCACACCTGAAGGATGACTTGATGCCGCGCTATGCTTCTCTGGTCTATAACGGCTATTGGTGGTCACCGGAACGCTTGGCTCTGCAGACCCTGATCGACTATTCCCAGGTCTACGTGAATGGCAAGGTGCGGGTGAAGCTCTATAAAGGCAATGTTATGGTGGTTGGCCGGCAGTCCGATGATTCACTCTTCGACGCGGCAATCGCCACCTTCGAAGACGATGCGGGCGCCTACAATCAGGCCGATGCGGCGGGATTCATCAAGTTGAACGCCTTGCGCATGCGCATCGCGGCGCTCAAGGGCCGGAAGCAGCTACAGCGGCGTTGAGACCTGCTTCACTCAGTCATCGATCTTGCGCGAGTATTCACAGAGATCTTCGATAAGGCAGGCGCCGCATCTGGGTTTGCGAGCCAGGCAGACATAGCGGCCGTGTAGTATCAGCCAGTGGTGCGCATCGAGCAGAAACTCTTCCGGTACCAGACGCACCAAGCGCCGCTCCACCTCCAGAACATTCTTGCCCGGTGCGATGCCAGTTCGGTTAGAGACTCGAAATATATGGGTATCCACGGCCATGGCGAGCTGCCGGAACGCCGTATTCAGCACTACGTTAGCTGTCTTGCGACCGACACCCGGCAATGCCACCAGGTCTTCACGATTATCTGGCACGCGTGAATTATGCTCCGCCACAAGTATGGTGCAGGTCTTGATGATGTTTTCAGCCTTGGTGTTGAATAGTCCGATAGTCTTGATGTACTTCTTCAAACCATCTACGCCGAGGGCAAGAATTGCCTCGGGAGTATTCGCGACCCGGTAGAGTTTCTCGGTTGCCTTGTTAACGCTGACATCGGTTGCCTGGGCGGACAGAATCACTGAGATGAGTAATTCGAAAGTATTGGAAAATCGCAGTTCGGTGGTCGGTGCTGGATCTGCTGCACGCAGGCGCCTGAATATTTCAGTGCGTTTGTTTTTATTCATAGCTTGCCAGTCACCCGCGCTCGCTGAACCGGTTGGATCTTCTCTGGCTCGCTGTGGTCTCCAGCCCGGCGCCCGTAATCCAGCCAGTTTTTAGCGGCGACCAGCAGACCCAGAACAATCAGGGCGCCAGGCTGCAGGGCGATATAGGTGAAGCTTTTCATTGTCTGGCTGTCAGTCCCGAGCAGGCCTGTCTCTGCACTCGATGCAGACATCAGGAGTTGCCAGTTCTCCAGCAGTGTGCCGTTGGCAAGAAGTTCTCTAAGGCCGGACAGTAGCAGTAAGGTGATTACCCATCCGAGCCCCAAGCGCAGGGCGCCGGTCAAGCTGGACAGTACCTGAGTCTCGCTGCGCTGTTTCTCCAGTTGCACGAGCAGAGCAATATTACAGGCGATCAGGGGAACATAGATACCCAGTTCCCGGTACAGCGGGAAGTATAACCATTGCATGAGGATATCGACCGCCGTGGTATAACTGGACAGAATTACCAGGTACCAGACAAAGCGCCATGTGTCATTGATATGTTGTCTGAGCAGGAAAGTAGTCAGGCTCGAGAGCATTAACACGAGCAACGTAGCAAGGCCGAGCCCGATGCCGTTCACGGCGGTGGTGGAAACTGCCAGCACCGGGCTCAGTCCGAGCATCTGTACCAGTAGCGGATTTGCTCGCCATAGGTCAGCCGCGGACAGGATGCGTTGTTCCAGTTCGCTCATGATCCGGGCTCGTTATTTTCTGCCGCCGCCCGCGGGAGATTTTCTGTCGTTGGCAGGGGGCGGTTTTCGCCATAGAGTCTGGGTCGGCAGAAATGATCCAGCAGCGGTGCACAAAAATTGCCAAACAGCACGGCGATGGCAATCGAATCGAGATAACTGCCCCAGACTCGAATGGCATAGATGGATGCACCGATGATAATGCCGTATACCAGCCGACCCTTGTTAGTAGTGGCGGCACTGACCGGGTCGGTCGCGATGAAAAATGCGCCGATCATGGTGGCGCTGCCAAACAGATGCAGGTAAGTAGTCCCGTAGATTGAAGTGCTGCCAGGCGCATAGAAGAGTATCGACAGCACGACAATAGTTGCCAGTATGCTGACTGGAATATGCCAGTTGATGATGCGCTTGAAGAGAAGAAACAATCCCCCCAGCAGGTAGCCGAAATTGACCAGTTCCCAGCCAGTTTGTGAGCTGCGTGCAAACAGTGACAGGCCGTTCTCTTGAGCAGCGCGCAGTGCGTTGGGGCCTGCCATCTTGAACTCAATCAGCGGTGTGGCCATAGCTAAACCGTCGACAGTGGCCTGAATGCCAGAAGGATCACTCGTCAGGAATGGGAATGTCAGCAGCAGCGCTTGCAGAAAGCCCTGCCAAGCTATCGGTGAGAAGGAACTACCTGCCACGATGGCATCGTTGGGAATATGCCAACTCGTCATCTCCAGCGGAAAAGTCAATAACAGGAACAGGTAACCGCACATGGCCGGGTTAAAGGCATTCTGGCCCAATCCACCAAAGGCGTGCTTGCCGATCACAATCGCGAAGGCAATGCCCATCAACAGCAGCGACCACTGGGAGCCGGGTGGTATGGCAATGCCAAATAATACAGCGGTGACCAGGGCGCTGTTATCCGCCAGATAGAGTCGTGGTTCTCGTCCACGAATTTTCACCAGGCAGGCCTCCAGAACAAGCGCTGCGATCACCGCCAGAGAAATATTGATGAGAATTCCGTAGCCGAAAAACCAGGTGCCGATAAGAACGCCAGGCAGGCAGGCGGCCACTACCAGCAGCATGATGCGGTTGGTATCCAGGGAACCGTGCTGCATCGGCGAGCTAGTGACGATCCTGCCCATCTAGTGTCTATCCTTATCTTTGGCCTTATCTTTGGCACTGGATGGTGCAGTTCGATTCGAGTGGCGCGCAGCTACCCGGCGCACGGCGGCGGCAATTTCATCCCGTGCCTGATCCCTTGAGAATGGTTGAGCGGGCTCATTCGCCGTGGTTTTTTCAGCGCCTGGAAGTTTCTTATCCAACGCCTTCGTGGTCTCTTTCTTCAGGCGGTATTGATGAAATTGAAAGCGGGACTGCCATTGCTTGCTCGTTTGAAATTGTCGATCCCGTTCGGCGATGGCCTGCTTGCTGGCACGGTAATACTGCACCAGGGGAATGTGGCTGGGGCAGACATAGGCACAGGCGCCACATTCGATGCAGTCAGCCAAGCCATGTTCTTCCAGTTGATCGAGGTCCTCACTCCGGGAAAAAGCGTAGAGCTGCTGCGGGAGCAATCGTGCCGGGCAGACGTCAGCGCAGTAACCACAGCGGATACAAGCCTGCTCCGGTGCTGGATCCGGAAACTCTCCAGTCGATTTGGCAAGCAGACAATTAGTCGTCTTGATCAGCGGTACCTCGTCGCTGTCTAATTCAATGCCCATCAGTGAGCCGCCCATAATCGTTCCAGTGTGCTGACTTTTATCAATACCGCACATCTCAAAAAGGAAAGAGACAGGTGTCCCAATTAGGGCTTCAAAATTTTTGGGAGTCTGCAGTGGGCTGCCAGTTAATGTAGTAATGCGGCTGATGCAGGGCTTGCCTTCGACAATGGCATTGTGAACTGCATAAGCGGTACCTGCATTCTGCACCAGGATGCCTGCATCAACGGGCAGTAATCCACGTGGCACTTCAAAGCCGGTAACTGCTTGAATGATTTGTCTCTCACCGCCGGTTGGGAATTTACTGTTCAGGACGAGTAACTCAATAGAGCTGTCTTGCAGTGCCGTGCTTAGCGCCTCTATGGCATCGGCTTTGTCTTTTTCGATGGCGATGACACAGCGCTTTGCCAGACAGACCGATTGCAGAATCTCCGCACCACTCACAACTCGGTCTGCACGTTCCCTGATTAAGGATTCGTCAGCGCTTATGTACGGCTCGCATTCCGCCGCATTGATAATGAGAAGTTCGACTCCCTGTTCGATGCTCACCCGAAGTTTCTCGGCGGTTGGGAAACCGGCTCCTCCCAGACCGCAGATTCCTGCCGCGTCGATCAACGCCAGCAATTGCAGGTGACTTAAAGCGCGATAGTCCAGGCACGGCTGCAACTCTGCCGCCGTGTCCAAACCATCGGCCTGGAGATGAATACAGCGCTGTACTTGCGCGCCAAATCCTGGCACTGCGGAATCGGCAATGGCAGTGATAACGCCGGATGTTGGAGCGTGAACAGGAACGCTCAGGGGCCCATTCCCCATCGCCAATACCTGGTACTTCAGAACCGCCTGGCCTACTTCAACAACTGCCATGGCGGGCTGGCCCTGGTGCTGCAGCAATGGCAACACCAGGTTACCGGGAAGGGGTGCCGGCATTACCCGAGAGCGCAGCGCATCCGCTTTATAGACGGCTGGTTTGATACCACCGAAGATTTTATGCGCGCGTAGCCTCGCGGTGAAACTCTTGTGGTGAGGGGATTGACTCATACGGCAGTATCTAGTTGTTGGCGCACGCCAACCCCGCTGCTTGGCAGTAACCAGATGACCGGGTTGCCCCACGCGCGGCTGATCATGTCGATGCAATCAACCGGACAGGGCTCGACACAGAGATCACAGCCCGTGCATTCCTGTTCGATTACAGTGTGCATGAGTTTCGGACCCCCGATGATGGCATCTACCGGGCAGGCCTGGATGCACTTGGTGCAACCGATACACTCTGCTTCGCGAATGACGGCGACAGCGAACGGCTTGACCTGCCCGTGAGCGGGATTCAATGGCTCTACCGGCCTATGCATTAATGCGGCAAGTCGGACGATGGTTTCCGGGCCACCGGGAGGGCATTTGTTAATGGCATCACCGCGACAAATTTCCCGGGCATAGGGCAGACAGCCCTCATAGCCACACTGACCGCATTGGGTCTGGGGTAACAGCCGATTAATCCGCTCCAGTAACGAGCGCTGCAACAAGCGTTGCCGTAGCAACGCTTGCCAGATTTTCAAGCCCAGGTGGGCAGCGAGCAGCAGGACCAGGCTCCCTGAGATGACCTGGACGTAAATAGTGTCTATCAGCGGGTACATAGTCAGACCAGACCTGCAAACCCAAGCAGGCACATGGCGACTATGCCGGCACTGATTAGGTTGATCGGGAAGCCGCGAAAGGCGGCGGGACTATCGGCAGTCTCCAGGCGTTGCCGCAGCGCGGCGAATCCTATCAGGACGAAGGCGAAGCCTGTCGCGGCGCCAAGACTATAGGCAAATGATTCAATGATGCTCGATGTGCTGACGCTATTCAGCAGCGCCACTCCAAGCACAGCACTATTGCCACCCACCAGTGCAAAGGCGAGGCGGTGACGTTGCATCGAGAGTGGGTAGTGGCGCTCGATTATCAGGGCAAGCCAGGTACTAAGACCCGAGCTTATAGTTACAAATACAACGAGTTTCAGGACCTCCAGCCCGAGCGGGTGCAGCACCCATCGGTAGAGTAACAGGTTTGTGAATGAAGCGGCCAGCAACACGAAGAAGCTGAGCATTACCAGTTCGAGCGCGCTCTGCAACCGATTGCTGTAAGCAAATAATGACGAGACGCCGAGAAACTGCACCAGGATGACATTGTTAACGAGCGCGGCGGCGACAATGATGCTTAGCAAATTAGACAAGGAGGGTATTGTCTCCGGGCTTGGGATTAATTCGTTGCCGGAGATTTTAGCACGGTTGCGCCAGGCAAAAACTGCGGCGCAACCCATGCCTGGCTGGTTAGTTCATGCTGCGCCTGGAAGAGCCTCAGTCGTCGAACAGGCCGATGGAGTAGGCTGAGGGTATGCGGTACTGACTCAGGATTTGCGATTCGCTGTTCAGTGCCGACTCATGATTGATCACCATCTGGTAACCATTAGTGTTTTTGAAGACTATATTGTCTGCTGTGTTGTTTTTGATGAGCGCGGAGAATTGGCTGAAGTCGCGCACTGGTTCACCGTTAACCGTATCCACTACCCAGTTGCGCCAGTCGTGATAGCCCAGATTTACATCGGAGGCCAACACCTGCAGTGCGACTACCAATTGACGTCGTTCCGGCGAACTCCATTCATTGCGAGCCTGCAATAGACTCACCGGTGCTGTGCGCCCCCAGTCATTACCCCATCTCTTTATTAGATTCATATTCAGTGGCACGAACAGAATGCCACCGTAAATGTAATATTCCGGAACCTTGTCGAATTGCTCACCGGCCACCAGGCTATAACTCTGCAGAGAACGCCTGGCGATCATCTGGGTGGTGGCTCGTTCCCCATGGCGGGAATAGGTAATCGAGATGGGTTCGTCGATATGATGAAGATCGATCGCATGCTTGTAATCGGTGAGCAGATCATCCGAGAGCCTGATGGTTCCATCATCGGCGATCTTGAAGTTGTCGATCTGCAGAATGACATCATTTTCCTGCAGGATGCCGTCAGCCGGAGAGCCTTCGAAGACCTTTATAACCAGCACGCCGTCCTCATCTCTCTCCAGACCATAGGCGGCTTTGGCGGAGGGGCTGTCCAGGGTTTGGGTCCTGAATCCCAGTTCGGGGAACCCGTCATGTGTAGCATCTTTACTGTCGGTCAGCACGTGACGGATGATGCTGGGGGGGACGAAGTACCCCAGGTTTTCGGCGCGACCCCCGCTATTGGCCTGCATGACCACGCCGACAATCTGCTGATTTACGATTACCGGGCCACCGCTGTTACCGGGATTTATCGCGGCATCAATTTGACCAGCTAACAGGTAGGTGCCGGCATGGGCGTAGACCTGTTGTTCAACACGGGAAAGAATGCCCTTGGTAATACTGAGCGATTTGCCACCGATGGGGTATCCATAGACTGAGACTTCCTGTAAGGGATCGGGCAGGTCACCGATGGCGAGTGCTTTCAGATCGCTGAAGAATCCAGGCTCGTCTACCGTGATCAGCGCGAGATCGGCTTCGTGAGAGATGAATGAAACTCGCGCCTGGTAGCGCCGGGGATCATTGTGTTTCTGGGCCTGCACATAGCTGGCATCGGCAACCACGTGAGCGTTGGTAAGTATCTGATTACCTGAGATGACCGCTCCGGAGCCGCTGCTTTGGCGAGGAGTCAGTAGACGCCATGGAGTAAAGTAGTCCGGCTCAGCCTGGGTGGTATAAATCTTGACAACCGAGTTCTGGATTTCGCGGATTTCATCGACCTGCCCAACTAGCTGAGTCGAGGAAGATAGCAGTAGAAATATGAGACTCACCAGGAAAAGGTTCTTCGAGTTTTGCGCGCTAACACTTTTGCTATTGTGCATTACTGAAGATCTCACTGATTGCTGAATTAACTTTGGAACGACTGGACTCCGGGCCTGCCTGATTGAGGCTTGCAACAAGCTTATTACTTTCGACTGGCAAGTGCCAGTAACCCTGAATCGAACTCACCTGAAGAAATTATCCAGATTCTCGCAATCGATCGCTGCCAGGCGATTAAGTGATGCGCATCCCTGGCTCGGCACCGCTGTGAGGTTCCAGCAACCAGATCTCTTCGCCTCCCGGGCCAGCAGCCAGAATCATACCTTCAGAGAGCCCGAATTTCATCTTGCGCGGTTTCAGGTTGGCGACCAGCACCGTCAGTTGGCCCACCAGGTCATCCGGGTTATAGGCAGACTTGATTCCAGAGAACACGGTCCTGGTGAGCGAATCGCCATGTTTGTCCAGGCCAACATCCAGTTGCAGTTTTAACAACTTGTCGGCGCCCTCGACATGTTCTGCTTTCACAATCCGCGCAACACGCAGATCTACCCTGGCGAAGTCATCGAATTCTATTTCGGGTTCCAGTCCGCTGCTGTCAGCTGCCACGGCAATCTCCTTCTTTCGTTTTGCGCTGGATTGCTGCCTAAATTCATTTTGTGTGGCAATGACCATGGCCGCAACCTTGTCGTTTTCCACGCGAGTCATCAGCGGCTTGAATTTGTTGATCTTGTGTCCGAGTAATAATGCATCTATATCCTTCCACAGCAGCGGTTCCACGCCGAGAAACTCCTCGGCCTGTGCGGCCATGGCCGGAACCACCGGTTTCAGGTAACAGATGAGCAGACGAAAGGCATTGATGCCGGTACTGCAAATAGCCTGCAGTTCAGTAGATTGCGTATCAGTCTTGGCCAGTACCCAGGGTTGCTTGTCGTTAATGTATTGATTGGCCTTGTCTGCCTGTGCCATGATCAGGCGAATTGCCTTGCCAAATTCCCGCTGATTAAAATGCTCGGTGATTTCTTCTTTAGCCGATTGCATCGACTGAAGCAGTTCAGGGTCGTCCACTTGCTCGGTTAACATACCGCCGAATCCCTTGCCGATGAACCCGGCGCAGCGACTGGCAATATTTACCACCTTGCCAACCAGATCTGAGTTTACCCGCAGCAAGAAGTCATCCAGGTTCAGATCCAGGTCATCGATTCCAGAGGAGAGCTTGGCCGCCAGGAAATAACGCAGGTATTCCGGATTCAAGTGCTCAAGATAGGTGCGGGCATTGATAAAGGTGCCGCGAGACTTGGACATCTTGGTGCCATCCACTGTCAGAAATCCATGGGCATGGATCGCTGTAGGCGTACGGTAGCCTGCGCTGGTTAACATGGCAGGCCACAGCAGGGTGTGGAAATTGACAATGTCCTTGCCGATAAAGTGATAGACCTCGCACGTGGATTCGGCATTCCAGTACTCGTCAAAGTTCAGTTGCTTTCGATCACAATAATTTTTAAAACTGGCCATGTAACCGATGGGGGCATCTACCCAGACATAAAAGTATTTGCCAGGCGCGCCTGGAATTTCGAATCCGAAATAGGGGGCATCTCGACTGATGTCCCATTCCTGAAGTTCGTCATCTAGCCACTCACTGAGCTTGTTGGCTACTGACTCCTGCAGCGTTCCACTGCGCGTCCATTCCTTCAGCATGGCTGAGAATTCCGGCAGCGCGAAGAAGAAGTGTTCGGATTCTTTCTCTACCGGAGTGGTACCGGAGATTGATGAGCGCGGATCGATAAGCTGGGCAGGGCTGTAAGTCGAGCCACAGACTTCGCAGTTGTCGCCATACTGGCCTGCGGCTTTACACTTGGGGCAGGTTCCAGTGATGTAACGATCGGCAAGGAATAGTTCTTTCTCCGGGTCAAATAGTTGCCGGATAGTGCGTCTGTTGATATGCCCGTTCGCATCCAGTGACTTGTAAATGGATTCAAGCAGCGCGCGATTTTCTTCTGAATGAGTCGAGTGAAAATTATCAAATTCGACCAGAAAATCTGCATAGTCTCTCTCGTGCTCAATTTTTACCTTGGCGATGAGTTGCTCGGGAGTGATCCCCTGGGCTTCGGCGCTCAGCATAATGGCCGTGCCATGAGTGTCATCTGCGCACACGTAGATGCAATCGTGACCCTGAAGTTTTTGCAGGCGTACCCAGATATCAGTCTGGATCGCTTCCATCAAGTGTCCGAGGTGGATAGCGCCATTGGCATATGGCAGGGCGCAGGTTACAAGAATTTTCCGCTGATTCACGCAGGTGTCCTTAATCGCGAGCGAGGCAGGGCCGTACTATAATTCGATCATCTCGAAGTCTTCTTTACCGACTCCGCAATCCGGGCACATCCAATCATCTGGTATTTCATCCCAGCGAGTACCCGGGGCGATGCCATCTTCGGGCAAGCCCAGTTCTTCCTCGTACATAAAACCGCAAATCATACATTGCCACTTTTTCACCTGGGCATCCTCCGGTGCTGCAGTGTTTACAAGCTGGATTACCGAACCTGCTGTGATTATAGCGCTATCAGCAGGAATGGTTTTAGTGTGTTTCCAGGAATTCTAACAAGAGTCTGACAAGTCAACACGGCCTGTTTGGATATTAGCATCGCGTTTGGGCGATGTAAGCTGTCTCGTGACAGGCTGCGCATCATACTCCAAGTGCCTTGGGAATTCAGCCACTTTTCAGTACTTGCACTGGTTGTAAGCAGGCCAAATAACAGATGATTCACCAGGGAATTGGCTTTATCATTCGCGATTCGTTTTTAAGACAAACCATCCCATCGGAATATTTCATGAGCATTAAGTCGGATCGCTGGATTAGACAAATGGCAGAAGAGCAGGGCATGATTGAGCCCTTCGAAGCAGGACAGGTCCGCAGTGTCGATGGACAGAAGGTGATTTCTTTCGGTACCTCGAGTTACGGATATGACGTGCGGTGTGCCAGCGAGTTCAAGATTTTTACCAATGTGCACACAACGAGCGTAGTGGACCCGAAAAATTTCGATGAATCCAGCTTCGTCTCGATCGATGAACCCTTCTGCATAATTCCACCTAATTCTTTCGTCCTGGCTCGCACCATGGAGTATTTTAGAATCCCCAGTGATGTACTCACGGTGTGTCTCGGGAAATCGACCTATGCGCGCTGCGGAATCATCGTAAACGTCACTCCTTTAGAGCCTGAGTGGGAAGGGCATGTAACTCTGGAATTTTCCAATACTACGCCGTTACCAGCGAAGATCTATGCATACGAAGGGGTAGCCCAGATGTTGTTTTATCAATCGGATGAACAGTGCGAAGTGACTTACAAGCAACGCGGTGGCAAATACATGGGCCAGACTGGAGTTACCCCACCCAAGGCCTAGGGAGCCTCTGATCACATATGATCACTCTGGCTTAACGCCGATTTCGCTATCAAGGCGCGCTGTCGCGGTCTGTCGACCTGTCAGGACAGTGCAACGCAGAGAGCGAGATCGGCGGAAAGCCCCTTTGGGCGGGGCCTGGCGCGCCGTGTTGTCGCGCTTGCGAAGGACGATGCCATTCCCTGCGCATGACGCCTTACCGCTGTACGCGCCAGACTCCCGCAGAGTGGCCCTATGTGATCAGAGGCTCCCTAGTGATCGCCTGGTGCAGCTTGCACCAGGTGTAAGCACAGCACCAGGTTTGTCATACAACTAATTTACTCTTTCCTGACAGATTTCATGGGGTAGCGCTAATACATTGGCGCTTTCATCGACAGACTGTCAAGTTTCTGACGCTTTTAACGCCAGCCATTCTTCACTGATAAATTTCTCTATCCACTGAAGCCTTGTAAATAGGGGCGTGCAAAGAATTATTGAGACTTATTAGTGATGTGGAACAGTAATTGCAGATAAGCATTACAGTGGTGCGTCTATTGTAAGGAGAACCGGGACTGGTTTGATTTGCAAGCAAGAAGCCCAGCTTAGGAATTAGTCGTCAAAAAATAAATTAAGTTTAGTAGTACAAACAAAAAACGGAATTTGAGTGGAAATAAAAATGAGGGAGCACGCAGAAGCATGGCAGTGAAGAGAATTTACCCGGCAGACATAGAACCGGCACAACACTATCTCTGCGCGCAATTGGCAGCGGAAGAATATTTCCTGACCAGTCACCGGTGGATTTTTCAAACAGGTGCATTGTTAGTCGGAAGTCGTGTTGGCCGCGAAATTCTCTGTTCTAATTTCCCAAATCCCATTCCTGATCGCGTTCTCCATTGAGCTGGAACACACGGCTATGTGGCGGCTCGAATGGATCGTCCGAAGGGTTGGAAGAAAGGATTGAAAGCCGCTTTGTGCTACCAGGGGTGAAGCTACACAAAAAATAGTAAAACGACTTAACAAATATCTGCCCAAGGCAGCCCTAGACCGTATGAATGCGGGTTACCGCAAGGGAGCCTTATGTTTGTTGAGATTTTAGAGAATTAGAAAACCAATCGGGATGACTGAAAATGACTTCGGCAACAGGCGCTTCCGCTAAGACTCAAACTGATGAGCCTGTAAAGGTCCATGAGGACATAAAAGATATTAGCCTGGATGAGGCAGTGGAACGCTTTGCACCGCTGGTTAAGCGGATTGCACACCATCTGCTGTTACGCATGCCAGCCAGTGTACAGATCGATGACTTGATCCAATCCGGTATGATTGGCCTGTTGGAGGCTGCCAAGAAATATGATGTCACCAAGGGTGCCAGCTTTGAAACTTATGCTGGAATTCGAATTCGCGGTTCGATGCTGGATGAGGTGCGTAAAGGCGATTGGGCACCGCGCTCGGTACACCGTAAGTCCCGGAAAGTAGCCGAAGCGGTCAAGGCGATTGAGGCGCGCACTGGTGAAGATGCCAAAGTCCAGGATATTGCCAATGAACTGGATATCGATTTGAACGCTTATTACGCTATCTTGCAGGACGCCTCCGGCAGTCGACTGTTCAGTTTCGATGACATCATGGAGGGTGATGATTCGGCAATAGAACTGGCTGCTGGTGAATTGCCAGGACCCTGTGACGGATTGCAGCGAGATACTTTCAAGGCGCATTTGTCCAATGCCATCGACGGGCTACCAGACCGCGAAAAATTGGTGCTGGCACTGTATTACGATGAAGAACTGAACCTGAAAGAAATCGGTGAAGTGATCGGGGTTAGTGAATCCAGGGTAAGTCAGATCCATAGCCAGGCAGCATTGCGTCTCAAGGCTCGATTATCAGATTGGAATTAAGCTGACGCGCCGATCGTTGTTTCGCCTTTTCTCACCAGCCTAAAGCCCTGCCACTAATCGCTCTGCCTGCTTCTCATCCAGGCTCTGTGCTGCCGTAGCAACCAGTCTTCGGCTGGGGATTATTTGTTGTGCGCCGGGGCTTTGCTCACATGGTAGATGGGTGAAGGTAGCAGGGAATTGACAGATATAATCATGCCTGTGGGGGTGGGGGAGAGTAAATTCAGGTAAGCTTCAACTATGGCATCTTCAGTTGCATCCACCAATAACGATCCCAATTCGGTTCCGACTATTCCAGCGCTGCTCGATGCCCGAGATTTGTTCTGTGAACGCGATGACCGGATTCTGTTTCAAGCCTTAAATTTTTCCGTAACTGAGGGGCAGGTTCTCCAGGTCAAGGGCAGTAATGGTAGTGGCAAGACCACACTACTGCGTATCCTGTGCGGATTAAACGATGCTTACCGGGGAACTATCCGCTGGTACGGTCGAGCCATCGAGTCACAGGCCGAAGAGTTCTACGCCGCGCTTTTATATATGGGTCATCGAGTCGGTGTTAACAAGGTACTTTCGCCGCTGGAGAATTTGCGCTGGACCTGCAGCCTGCAACAGCAGGTTGATACTGACGAACTCATGGTCGCGCTCGCCGAAGTTGGATTGCGCGGCTTTGAAGAATCCCAGTGTTATACACTCTCGGCGGGCCAGCAACAGAGAGTCTCGCTAGCCCGGTTGTTGATCAGTAATGCAAAACTCTGGATTCTCGATGAACCATTTACCACGCTGGATTCCCTGGGCGTTAAACAACTCGAAGCACTGTTGCGCGGCCACGCCGATGAGGGTGGCGCCGTCATAGTTACCACGCATCATCAGTTAAAGGTTGCGGACTTACGGGAACTGACACTTGGTTAGAATCAGCCTATGAGCGAGACACGCACAAGTACCGGACAAGCCTTTCGGGCAACCTTGAAACGCGATCTTCTGATTGCCTATAAAAGGAAGAACGATGTGGTCAATCCATTCATGTTCTTCCTGATTGTCGCTACCTTATTTCCGATCGGTATTACCCCCGAACCGGAACGACTCGGTGAGATCGCTGCCGGGGTGTTGTGGATTGCCGCCTTGCTGGCTTCATTGCTGGCGATGGATAGCCTGTATCGTGCCGATTATGAAGACGGTTCCCTCGAGCAACTGTTGCTGAGTTCGCATCCGCTGTACTTCATGGTACTGGCCAAGAACATCGCCCACTGGTTGGTGAGTGGGTTACCGGTTGTGCTGGTTTCGCCCCTGATTGCCTATATGCTAAATCTGCCCCCCGAATCCTACCTGATCTTGTTTGTAACGCTGCTGCTGGGCACACCCATTCTCAGTCTGCTCGGATCTATCGGCGTGGCACTTACTGTGGGTCTCGGTAGCCGTGGACTGATACTGGCTGTCATCACACTTCCGATGAGTGTACCGATTCTTATCGCCGGTACATTGACCGTGCAGCAGACACTCAACGGCGCCTCCCTGCTTGGTTATCTCGCGATTATGGGGGCGATGTTATTGGCCGCGATCTCTCTGGCACCACTGGCTTCGGCAGCGGCCCTGCGCATCAGTGTAAATTGAGACTAACGACCTCAATTTGGTATTACCTCGTAATTACAATGAGTTACAATACGTAACATGGTGCGCCCGGGCGAGCATGATATATTGCTCACCTCGATGCATAACCTGAATAGCAGGCAAGAGTCGGCGGTACAGCGAGCAAATTATATGTGGATGTGGTTTTCAAAACTGGGCTCACCCAAGTGGTTCTATGAGCTTTCCGGGAAATGGTTACCGTGGCTGGTAGTGGCGATGTCTCTGCTGCTGGTGGTGGGAATTACCTGGGCCCTGTTGTTTGTCCCGCCAGATTATCAACAGGGAAATACCATCCGCATCATGTATATACACGTTCCGTTTGCCAGCATCTCCCTGGCATTCTTTCCCCTGATGGCAGTAGCTGGCACCATCACACTGGTATGGCGGATGAAACTGGCCGACATGGTAGCGAAAACTGCCGCGCCATTAGGCGCATGGTTTACTGCGCTGGCGTTGGCATCGGGATCCATCTGGGGGAGTGATATTTGGGGTACCTGGTGGATATGGGACGGCCGGCTTACTTCGATGTTACTGCAGTTCTTTTTATTGGTCGGTGTGATCTCGCTCCGGTCGGCTCTGGAAGATGCAGAAGCGGCTGCCAAAGCCTGCGCTGTGCTCTCGATTGTAGGGTGTATCAATGTATTCGTGATCAAATACTCTGTGGATTGGTGGAATACCCTGCATCAGCCTTCCAGTGGATTCAGCCTCTCTGACCAGGCGCCCAATCCACCGGAAGTATGGATTCCTCTGGTCATTATGATTTTTGCTATCTATTTATTTTTCGCCGTTAGCCTTATTCTTTCCATTCGAAATGAAATATTGGTCCGAGAGCGGCGATCTCAATGGGTGGAGGAACTCGTTCAGGGCACGTAATTCGGTTGCCTGGTGAGTGGATATAACATGTTTGACTCGATTCAGTTTTCCAGTATAGGCGAGTTTTTCAGCATGGGAGGGTATGCCTTCAATGTGTGGACGGTGTACACACTTTTTGTGCTGTTTTTCGCCATTAATCTCTATTTTCCACTGATAAGAAAAAAGCAGATACTCAGTGAACAAAAACGGCGCCTGATCGTAAATAGAGAAATGCAGACCTTAAAGAATGACGACGGAGAAAATTCGTGAAACCTCATAGACAGAAACGACTCGGAATTGTTCTGTTCATTGCCGTTAGCTTGAGCCTGGCGATCGGCCTCACACTGTTTGCCCTGAGTCAGAATATCGATCTATTTTATACACCGACTCAGGTTGCACAGGGAGAAGTCGCGGCAGGACAGCGAATCCGCATCGGAGGAATGGTGAAAGAAGGCTCACTATATTCTGCAGACGATAGCCTGATGGTGCAGTTTGCTACGACCGATTATGTAAACGACGTGATGATTCACTACGAAGGCATTCTCCCTGACTTATTCAGAGAAGGTCAGGGCATTGTCGTCGAAGGGTCGGTAGATGCCGCAGGAGTCTTTCGCGCATCGAGAGTGCTGGCTAAACATGATGAAAATTACATGTCGCAAGAAGTCAAGGCTGCACTGGATGCCGCTGGTGCCTCGGCAACAAATCACCCCTTAACCTCCCAACCGGAAAGTTAAATGATCCCCGAGCTCGGGCAGTTTTCGCTAATTCTGGCGCTGTGTTTAAGTATTCTACTTGGCACCTTGCCGGTCATCGGCGCGCAGCGCAACAATGTGCTCTGGATGAGCCTGGCACGGCCGCTCAGTGCCGGGATTTTTGTTTTCCTGGGGATCAGCATTTCTATCCTGGCCTATGCATTCGCTACCGATGATTTTTCTGTGCGCATCGTCGCGGCTCAATCTAATTCTCTGCTGCCGATGCACTTTAAATTGACCGCGCTCTGGGGTGGTCATGAGGGCTCCTTTCTATTGTGGACGTTCATGTTGTCCGGGTGGATGCTGGCGGTAAGCATTTACAGCAAAAACATGCCAGTTGAATTTGTAGCAAGAGTCTTAGGTGTGCTGGGATTCCTGTGCATTGGATATATCTTTTTCATGCTGGCCACTTCCAATCCTTTCGACCGTATCGTGCCACTGCCACCGGCAGACGGCGCGGATCTCAACACGGCATTACAGGACTTTGCGTTTATTGTTCACCCACCGACGTTATACATGGGCTATGTTGGGTTCTCAGTCGTCTTTGCCTTTGCGATAGCGGCATTACTAAGTGGACGCCTGGACGCGGCCTGGGCGCGCTGGTCACGGCCATGGGCAAATGTGGCCTGGGCGATACTCACGATCGGTGTCGCCCTCGGTAGCTGGTGGGCTTATTACGAATTGGGCTGGGGAGGCTGGTGGGGATGGGATCCAGTTGAGAATCCACCGTTAATCACCTGGTTGTTCGGCACTGCCTTGATTCATTCTCTTGCGGTGACCGAGAAGCGCGGGGTATTCAAGAGCTGGACAGTTTTACTGGCAATACTCGCTTTCTCCGGTAGCTTGTTAGGAACCTTTATTACCCGTTCCGGGCTGCTTACTTCGGTTCACGCGTTTGCCAGCGATCCTTCCCGGGGGTTTTTTATTCTGGGCATACTTGGCCTAACTGTCGGAGGTGCCTTGCTGCTATATGCCTTTCGAGCCCCGCTTATGAAGAGTGAATTTGGCTTCGACGTGGTTTCGCGAGAGATCTTCATCCTGATCAATAATGTGATACTGGTAGTCGCGGCTGCTTCCATCTTCCTTGGAACAATTTTCCCGATGGTGTATCAGGCTCTTACCAATGATCTGATCTCGATTGGTCCGCCCTATTTCAACGCTATTTTTGTGCCGCTCATGATCCTGTTAGTGCTGTTTCTTGGTGTAGGTCCGTTGAGCCGCTGGAAACGCACTTCCACGGCTTATCTTCTACAGCAACTGACCAGGGTAGCCGGTGCCAGTTTAGTCATTGGCGTGATTTTACCGCTCATTATATTGCTCGAATTTTCCTTTGCCGCCACCGTTTCAGTTGCCCTGGCTGCCTGGATAGTTCTGAGTATGGGCAAAGACCTTATGAACAAGACGGCGAACAAAGCAACGCGGTCAAAGGGGCTGCGTTCACTATCGCTGAGCTACTATGGAATGCAGACAGCACACCTGGGAATCGCGGTCATGTTAATCGGCATCGGCTTGACCAGTTATTTCAGCAGCGAGAGAAGCGTAGTATTGGGTCCTGGTCAGAGTATCGATCTTGGTGACTACGAGTTCACATTTATAAGCAGCTCAGCGGTCCGCGGCCCGAACTTCATCGCCGATGAGGCTGAAATCACCGTGCATAAAGCAGGTGTTGAAATAGAGGTCTTGCGCCCGCAGCGGCGTGTGTATCTGGCCACTGGGACTCCTTCCACGGAGATGGCGATTGACTCCGGCTTTTTGCGAGACCTGTTTATCACGCTAGGGGAAGAAAAAACGGGTGGAGCCTGGTCGATGACGATCTACGTTAAACCTTTTATACGTTGGGTGTGGTTGGGTGCTCTCTTCATGGCTCTCGGCGGCATGGTAGCCGCAGGAGACAAACGCTATCGACGCTTACTAAGGCGTCGCCAGACAGAAAGAATGGCAGCAAATACTTCTGGCGCAGTACCCCTGATCTCTTGATGGTGAGAACATGAGCAGACTAAAATATTTCGTACCAGTTATCGTGTTCCTGGGATTGGCAGTGGTGTTGTGGCGAGGATTGTATCTCGATCCAAAAGAGCTGCCCTCAATGCTGATTGATAAGCCGATGCCGGAATTTGCCCTGACCACAGTGGATGATGAATCGGTATCGAATGCTGACTTACCTGACCAGATATTCCTGCTGAATATCTGGGGTAGTTACTGTCTTCCCTGTTTGATCGAACATCCCACTTTAATGAGGCTGTCCGAAGAAGGAGAGATACCGGTTGTGGGGGTAAATTATCGTGACAGAAAAGATCTTGCGCAGGACTGGCTCGTCGATAATGGCAATCCATTCTCATTCAGTATTCTTGATGAATCTGGACGCTTCGGCATCGATCTCGGAGTCTACGGGGCACCGGAGACCTACCTGGTAGATGCCAACGGTGTCATCCGCTTTCGTCATGTGAGTGTGCTGGATGAAACCGTATGGCAAGAAGAATTCGTGCCGGCAATAGCTGAACTCAGAGCAGGATCGGGTCAGTGATTACCTTATCTTTGGGCAGCCCTCGCGAATTTTCAATGAGATCCAGGCTGCTTCTCTTTGTACTACTTGCGTTGCTTGGCATACCTTCGAGTGCAGATGCACAAGTCGATACCTTCCAGTTCGATACCGAAGAGCAGCAACAACGATTCAGGCATTTGTCAGACATTTTGCGCTGTCCCATGTGTCAGAACACCAACCTGACTGGTTCAACCGGAGGAGTTGCCGAAGACCTGCGCCGCGAGATTCACCGTATGATCATGGAAGGATTGAGCGATGCAGATATTGAGCAGTTTATGTTTGACCGCTACGGAGATTTTATCTTTTATCGGCCGAGACTCACGGCAGAGACCCTTCTGCTCTGGTTTGGTCCGCTGATATTTCTCTTTATTGGCGGTATTGTTGCGTACGGGATAGTGCGACGAGCCACGCCAATGAGTGATGCCGGAGTTCCCCTCGATAAATCCCAGCAGGAACGACTCGAAAAGCTACTAGAAAATAAGCGGTAACCCCTCTACTTTACAAATAGGATTTCATCTTGTTCTGGCTGTTTACAGTACTACTTTTTATTCTTGCCATAGCATTTTTGCTGGTTCCACTCTGGTTGCGCAGCAGCAATACAGAGTTTGCCTCGGAAAAACTGCGCGAGGCGGAGAACATTGCGCTGTTTCAGGAGCGTAACGATGAACTGGAAGTCGAGCTAGCCGCGGGCAATATCGACCAGGCTCAATTTGACAGCCTGATGCTCGAACTGCAACTAAGTCTGCTGGCAGATGTGTCAGCAGAGCCGCCGGCATCCGAGGGGCAACCCAGGCAAGCTAAGAGCGCCAGGAAAACCAGGCACAAGACCAGCAAGCCCCAGATCGCTACTCCGAAGATCCGGGATCCAGGATTCATGGTGCCAGTGGTGTTGTGTATGTTGTTGCCACTGGCTGCTTATAGTCTGTATAACCAGTGGGGCTATATCGATGATGTAGAGTTGATGGGCTTGTTCCAGCGCACGGTCGACAATGTGGACGATCCTGGAGAGGCACAAGACCTGATTGTGAGTCTCGGGGAAGTTGTCCAGGAAAACGAAGAGATGCCGTGGCCCTGGTATTTCCTCGCCGAAAACCTTGCCAACATTGGCTTGTTCAACGAGGCAGAGATTGCCTACCAGAGATCGGCTGACCTGCTCGATGATGTCCCCGAGAAGGCATTGATACTGGGCAGGGTGGCCCTGGCGAAGTACATCAATGCAGGCCTGGAATTTACCCCGGAGATTCTTGAAGTAATAGCCCAGGCGCGCGCAATCAATCCAAATGAAATTTCCTTATTGCAATTGTTAGCCTCGGATGCGGCAGAGCGAGAAGATTACTCGGCAGCGATCGAATATTGGCGACTCCTTATTCAAGCCAGTCCAAATTCAGAACAAGCTCAGACCCTGAGAGTAAACATTGCCGCCGCCCAACAACTGCTGGCACAACAGAGTCCGGCGGCGGCGGATTCTCCTGTAATCACGCTCAATCTAGCTCTCGCTGACGGTCTGGAACTCAATGGTGAACTGAGAGTGTTTGTTGCGGCACGTAATGCAAATAGAGAAGGCATGCCTCCGCTTGCTGCTGTTGTTTTAATCGTTGCAGAGCTGCCAGCGACGATTCGCCTGGACAATTCTTCCGCCGTTGGCCCGTTTAACCTGTCATCAGCAGAATCGGTTTATGTATCCGCTCTGGTGTCTAATGCCGGTGTGGCGTCACCGCAGTCTGGTGACTACCGGGTAGTTTCAGAAAGCTTTGCGCTCAACAGCGCGATGGCACCGATCGATCTCGTAATTACTGAGCAAGTTCCGTAAAAATATATTTCTCCAATCCTGTCACTTGCCCGGGACAGTCGATGTACTGGACAGAATTTCTAACCATTGCCATTGCGCATTTATTTGCGGTCGCTTCTCCTGGGCCGGATTTTGCCGTTGTCACTCGACAATCTGTGACAGGTGGCACCACAGCGGGGCTGTGGACAAGTTTTGGCGTTGGTACGGGAATATTTTTACACGTCGGCTACTGTATCCTCGGTGTAGCGCTTGTTATTTCTCAGTTTCCCGCTCTGTTCGAGGGATTGAAATACGTGGCGGCAGCCTACCTGCTGTACCTTGGCGTGCAGTCGATAAGGAAAACCCTGCGAGCTGCGGACCAGTCCGCCACAGCAGTCGTGGATGTTAGCGTGCAACCGGGCAGAGCATTCGTGCTTGGGTTTCTCACCAACGGATTGAACCCCAAGGCCACGCTTTTTTTTCTCGCGCTCTTTACAGTGGTCATCGATGCGAGTACACCATTGGCGATACAGCTTGTCTATGGGGTATACCTGGCCATCGCCACCTTTGCCTGGTTTGCCATGCTGTCCAGCATCCTCGGGCGGCGCCGCGTGCGTGACTGGATTCTAAAGGCCGGAGTCTGGTTTGAAAGAGCGATGGGTATTATCTTGATTTTGCTTGCCGTGCAGATCGCTGTGAACACCTGACGCTGCAGTCTGAACGAGAAATTCATGCGGCTGCAGTGTGTATCAAAGCCGGCAATTACGCTATAGTTATGCCCTAACTAGTTGAAGGTGCGGTAGAAAACCGATGAATTCACCCCTCAAATCGCCATTGAAGTCGACCGCACAAACACCAGAGTTGGTGGATAAGTTCGGACGCCGGGTCGATTACATACGGCTGTCTGTGACAGATCGCTGCGATTTCCGCTGTGTCTACTGCATGACCGAAGAGATGACCTTTCTCCCGCGCAACCAGATACTCTCACTGGAAGAGCTGCTCCAGGTTGCCAGGGCATTTACCGAACTCGGTGTTAAAAAGATTCGACTTACCGGTGGTGAGCCGTTAGTGCGCGGCGATATTCTCTCACTCATACAGAACATTGGACAGCTACCCGGCCTGGAAGAGCTGCTCTTAACCACCAATGGAGCGCAACTGGGCAAGTACGCTGCACCCCTCAGAGCTGCCGGCGTCAACCGGGTAAACATCAGCATCGATAGCCTGGATGCGGAGCGATTCAAACGCATCTCCCGGGTTGGCAAGCTAGAGAGTGTACTGGCAGGAATCGAGGCGGCCAGAGAAGCAGGATTCGACCGGATTAGACTTAATTCGGTCATCTTGCGTGGTTACAACGAAGACGAAGTGTTGAAATTGACAGACTTTGCAATCGAGCGCGGCATCGACATTGCGTTTATTGAAGAAATGCCCCTCGGGGAGGCTTCCGACCACAATCGCGAGGACACAACCTGCAGTAACGATTGGGTCAGGAGTGTGATCGAGGAAAAATACGAATTAATCAACAGCACCGAAAAGACCGCAGGTCCATCCCGTTACGTACAGATTCCCGGGCAGCAGAGTCGCATCGGATTTATTTCTCCTGTCACCCATAATTTTTGCGAAGATTGCAATCGTGTAAGGGTGACTGTCGAAGGGCGTCTGTTGCTATGCCTGGGCAATGAACATTCCGTGGATTTACGAGCAATTCTGCGCGATGAAAATTGCGATCATGAAGATCTGAAGCAGGCCATCATCGCCGCCATGGATCTCAAACCCGAGCGCCACTACTTCTACGACCGCGATCATGCCCAGCCCGTTAGACTGATGAATATGACCGGGGGGTAAACTTGAGTCCCGGAATTGCCCTCACTATTGCTGTGGTTACGGTATCGGACACCCGGACTGAAGAAACTGACAAGTCCGGTATCGTCCTGGTCGATTGTTTACAGGATGCAGGACATCACCTGCATTCCAAGCAGATTGTCAAAGATGATATCTATGCGCTGCGCGCTCTCGTATCCACCCACATTGCCGATCCCACAGTCCAGGTTGTATTGATGACCGGCGGCACTGGGTTCACTGCTCGGGATAACACGCAGCAGGCCATTAGCCCGCTGTTCGATCTCGATATTGAAGGATTTGGCGAGTTGTTTCGACAACTCTCCTTCGAGGAAATTGGTACTTCGACTGTACAATCACGTGCCTTCGCCGGTCTTGCCAATAGCACCATTGTATTCTGCGTCCCTGGATCACCAGGTGCCTGTCGTACCGCCTGGCACAGGATTATCGCCGAGCAGCTGAATAGCAATCATAAGCCATGTAACTTCGTCGACAAGCTCAATGTCGACCATCCTGCCCACAGCTAGTTCAGTCAGTAAGCAATATCCGATTATTGGCAGCAGTCGATCGCCTGGTGGCGCTACTGCATTTTGCTGAAATGACCGCAAGGTCGAGTCGAGCCTGGAACGGCTGAAGAGGGTGTAGTAGTTGGAAGGATCAGGTCGAGAAGTTGTGTCCGCAGACAATGAAACACCAGCGCAGGATTTGTTCCCTGGCTGGTGTTAAGTTAGTGCAAAAATATTGGTTAAAGGATTTTGCATAGTGCCCCTTCTGGCGGTTGATTACACGGCGGTGTAGAGAATCATTGCTGGGACGGCGAGGGCGGCTAATACCAATAACACGCTGACCAGAGTTGCTTCTACGATTGGCCGTGCTTCACTGAGAACCTTGCTCATATCTATCTCCTTTAAATGTTTGGGTTACAAAATGACTACTCATCACAACTGGCGCGCATGGTAACACATGATGTCCAAAAAGGTAACATTAATGTGTAAAAGGGCACACTTGTCAAGAAAAGTAACAAATAAACAATGAAAGCTTCGGGTACTTCAATTTAATCCAGTAAATACAGAAGGTTAGGTGATTATCCGGCATTGAAAACCCGTCAAGAAGTGCCAAACAGTGTGCCTATAAGCCTCTGAAAATAATAACTAAAAGTTCAAAGCCTCAAAAAATTCATAGAAATGTGACTCCAATCACATATGTAACCATGGGTAACAAATTAACAATGCTCGTTACATGCCGTCGGAATCATCTCGGTGAGCCTTGCTCAGCAACTGGGCAGGAAGTTTAAAGGTGCGCGACATAGCAGACGGGAAAACAGGGTTTGAATATGCCGAATAAGCCGCTTCTTAGCTCGTCCCTGCAATCGCGAGTGGTCGCTCTGCCGGAAAGCCGTCAGCTCGATGTGTTGGCTGCCCTGTTTGAACGCCGTCAGGCACGAGTTATTCGCCTGCCGCTGGTGAATATCGAGGATGCGCCAGACCAGGAGAGCATTGCACTCTGGTTGCGCCAGTTCATCGCCTCGCCACCGGATTATTTCATCATCCTGACCGGAGAAGGGCTGCGGCGCCTGGTGAGTGCGGCCAGCCGCCTGCATGTGCGGGCTGCATTTATCACGGCATTGAGCCGGGTCAGGAAAATTTGCCGCGGTCCGAAGCCGGTCAAGGCATTAAAAGAGCTGGGATTGGATGCAGAACTGCAGGCGAGCGTTCCGACTACTGAGGGAATCATCACCACACTGCAATCGTTGGATCTGCATACTAGTGAGGTCGCTGTGCAACTCTACGGCGAAGATCCAAATTTCAGACTAATGCAGTTCATTCAGGGATGCCAGGGCGTGAAATGCACAAGCGTGGCTCCGTATGTCTATGGCCCGGCGCTAGAAAATTCAGCGGTTCAACACTTTATTGAATGCCTGGCTGACAAAGAGGTCGATCTGATCGCGTTTACTAGCAAATCCCAGGTAATCCGTCTCTTTCAGATCGCCGAGCAGACCGGATTGGTGAATGCATTGGTGACAGGGTTGAATCACTCCCACATCGGCGCAGTTGGCCCGGTGGTCAGGGCGGAACTCGAATCGCGTGGGATTGTGGTAAGTCTGATGCCGGAATCTGCCTATTTCATGAAACCCCTTGTCAGGGCGGCCGAAGCGCTATTTAGTGAGTGAGCGCTGGTTTCAGCAAGATTCAGACTATAGAATTGCCCGCCTGAATAGATTGTGAGTTGGATTGCAATGCAATGCGTGTAATGACATTTAACTGTAATGGAATCCGGGCCGCCGCCAGGAAAGGATTCTTTGATTGGCTTGAAACCTGCGATGTCGATGTGGTGTGTCTGCAGGAAACCAGGGCACAGATTCACCAACTCACTGACCCTGTTTTTCAACCCAGTCAATTCAGTTGCCATTACTACGATGCTGAGAAGAAAGGGTATGCGGGCACTGCCTTGTATAGCCGTACTGAACCTGAAAAGGTCAGCAGGGGTCTGGGGTTTGAGATGGCGAACGTCGAGGGCCGTTACCTGCAGGCTGACTTTGAAGGGCTTAGCATAGCCTCCCTGTACCTTCCTTCAGGGTCGGCCGGTCCAGAGCGGCAGACGCGTAAATTTTCATTCATGGATGATTGCATGCAGCATATGAAGACACTGAGAGAGCAGGATAGGGAGTTCATCATTTGCGCTGATTGGAATATCTGCCACAAGGAGATCGATTTAAGGAACTGGAAGGCTAATCAAAAAAATTCCGGGTTCCTGCCTGAAGAGCGTCAATGGCTCGACGAACTTTATTATACGGTAGGCTTTGTCGATGCATTTCGAGTGGTTAATCAGGAACCAGATCAGTATTCCTGGTGGTCAAACAGAGGGCAGGCCAGGGCAAATAATGTAGGATGGCGCCTGGACTACCATGTCATTACGCCGGGATTGCAGGACAAGGTAGTTGCGGCGGAAATCTACACGGATCAAAATTTTTCGGATCACGCTCCGGTGATTTTGGAATACAATATTCAGGATTCCTAATATTCAACTAATTGCCTATGAACAGAATTAAACTACTTTCAGTCACACTCAGTCTCCTGTGCTCATTAATGCTAGTGCCGTTGCAGGGATCGGCGCAGAACCTCAGGGCGCTTATCGATACTTCAAAGGGTGAAATCCTGGTTGAACTCAATACCAAAGCGGCTCCGACGACAGTGGCGAACTTCGTGAACCTGGCGCAACGGGGCTTCTATGATGGACTCACCTTTCACCGCTTTGAGCGAAACTTTATGGTGCAGGGTGGGGATCCGCTGGGAAATGGAACTGGAGGGCCTGGTTATCAGTTTTCCGGTGAGATTATTCTAAAGCACAACCAACCCGGCATAATCTCTATGGCAAATTCTGGCCCGGGTACCGACGGCAGCCAGTTTTTCCTGACTCACCTGGCAACACCTCATCTGGATGGACTGCATTCAGTATTTGGCAAGTTACTCCAGGGTCAGGCTGTGGTGAATCAAATCAGGCGCAAGGATGTCATTAGTTCGATCACTATCGAAGGGGATCCCAGTGAACTGTTCAGGCGCAGGCAGGCGCAATTGGAAGAATGGAATCGAACACTTGATGAACTATTCCCGGAACTGAAACCGGCCTTCGTACCCGAGGTAGACCAGGGAGAAGTCTTGGAGTAATTCACAACACGCGTTTGAACGGTTTGACCCGCACGTTTGCATACACACCTGCCGCCACGTACGGATCGGCGCTTGCCCAAGCCTCGGCCTGTGCCAGGCTGTCGAACTCTGCAATAACCAGGCTACCACTGAATCCAGCCTCGCCTGGATCTGGACTATCGATCGCTGGATGAGGTCCGGCCACCAGCAGGCGTTTCTGGTCGGCGAGTTGATTTAGTCTTTCCAGGTGGGCTGGCCTAACGGAATGGCGTTTACTCAGGCTGTCGTTTACATCTTCACTTAAAATGGCATAGTACATCGGCTGATTTTCCAATGAGCTCAGACGGAATCTTCGCCGGTGGATTCGCTGGATTCTTCCTCTTCGACCTCCATGTATTTTGCGAGCAGGGGCATTTGTCCAATGACGAAGGCGAACGTTAATATCAGGTTGCCGAACACTTTAAATTGAATCCATAGCGCTTCGCTGAGCGTAAAGGCGACTATCAGATTTATCGTGCCCAGTGCTACAAAGTAATAGATCCAGATTGTGTTTAGTCGCTGCCATAATTCTTTTGGTGCCTTTACCGCGTGCCCCATCATGTGTTCTATGGCCGGTTTATCGCCGAAGAATCGAGACGCCAGGAAGATGCTGGCAAAAATCCAGTTGACGATCGGGGCTTTCCATTTCAAGAAATCTGTGTTTCGAAAAATTATGGTAGGTGTGCAAAACAGTACCACGGCAATGAGAGTAATCCACTGGAACTTATCCAGACGTCTCTGCACCAGGAACATGGTTCCGTAGACCAGTATTGATGCAACCAGCAGGAATTCGGCAGCGCTGAAAATGCCGCCGACGCTACGTTCATAGCCGGCTATGGACACTACTCTCTCATCCATTGCCCAGATCGAGAAGAATACCAGTAGCGGAATGTAGTCGATAAATTGTTTCATACTAGTCAGACACTTTGCTCGCTGTCCCTCAGAATCCGGGAAATGTCCCGCATGTTAAAGCATTTGCAGAAAACTGTCTGCTTTCAGTATTGCAGTCATGGAATCCGGCGCGAATCACGGAACACAACGAATTTCGGCTTTTGTGTCTACTTATGTGCATTTGTAATAGAATTCTGCTCTTTTTAAAGCCATAGACTGAGTTTAGTCGAGACTTGCTGGTAGCGCGAAAATCGTGACTGAATTTCTACAGGTGCATCCGCACAATCCGGAAGCCCGAGTGATAAAAAAGGTTGTCAGAGTGCTCTTGGACGGCGGAGTTATCGTGTATCCCACCGACTCGACTTATGCATTGGGTTGTCATATCGGCGACAAGGCGGCACTGGACCGGATACGACGCATCCGGCAATTGGATTCCAGGCATAATTTTACCCTGGTGTGTGCCGATCTCTCGTCCCTGTCCATGTATGCGAAGGTGCATAACAGCGCGTATCGCATTTTGAAAGCCTACACCCCAGGGCCTTACACTTTTATTCTCAAGGCATCGCCTGAAGTTCCGAAACGATTGATGCATCCAAAACGAAAAACCATCGGAATCCGGGTGCCAGATAACGCCATCGCGCAGTTTATAATCGCCGCTCTTGGCGAGCCCATCATGAGTACCAGCCTGATCTTGCCTGATGAAGAGGAAGCCTTGTTCGATGCCTACGAAATGCGGCTGAAGATTGGTAAGCAGGTCGATCTGATTATCGATGGTGGTGCCTGCGGCCTGGAACCGACGACAATGATCGATCTGGTGGAAGGCGTTCCCGAAGTATTACGAGTCGGCAAGGGAGATCCTGAACCATTTCAGTGATGTCAGGGTATAATTTTCAGCACTAAATTGATTGTAGCTCTGCGTTGAGTAAGCGCCGGGCGAAGGGGAGATGATTTGGCTACGGTGGATTCGCAGCAACGAGTAGTGTCAGGGATGCGTCCTACTGGGCGCCTGCATCTGGGACATTTGCACGGGGTGCTGAAGAACTGGATTAAACTGCAGCACGAATACGAATGTTTTTTCTTCGTGGCCGACTGGCATGCGTTAACCACCCACTATGGTGATCCCACCATATTTGAAGAAAATGTTATTGATATGGTTATCGATTGGCTGGCGGTAGGGGTGAATCCCGGTTCGGCGGCGCTCTTTGTGCAGTCCAAGGTACCCGAGCATGCCGAATTGCATCTGCTGTTGTCGATGTTGATACCCCTGGGATGGCTGGAGCGGGTACCCAGTTACAAAGATCAGCAGGAGAAACTTCAGCAACTGGACCTCGATACTTACGGTTTCCTGGGCTATCCCCTGCTGCAAGCTGCGGATATTCTCATCTATCGAGCCGGGTTCGTGCCTGTGGGAGCCGACCAGGTAGCTCATGTGGAATTTACCCGGGAAGTGGCACGGCGCTTCAATCACATGTACGGCAAAGAACCGGGGTTTGAGGGAAATGCCGAGGCGGCGGTGCACAAGATGGGCAAGAAGTCAGCCCGGCTCTATTCGAGTCTGCGCACGGCGTATCAGGAACAGGGCGATCAGGAAGCGCTGGAGAAGGCGCAAGCCCTGCTAAAGGAACAGCAGAACATCTCAATCGGAGATCTCGAACGCCTGTACGGTTACCTGGAGGGCGGCGGCAAAATGATCCTGTCAGAACCCCAGTCTCTACTCACGCCCGCTTCGAAGATGCCCGGTCTGGACGGGCAAAAGATGTCCAAGTCCTATAACAATACCATCAGCTTGCGGGAGCCGCTGGAAGAGGTAGAGAAGAAGATCAGAACCATGCCCACCGATCCTGCGCGTGTGCGGTTGACCGATCCAGGTGACCCGGAGAAGTGTCCGGTGTGGCAATTGCACTGTACGTATTCGGATGAGAAAACCAAGCAATGGGTTGTCGAAGGTTGTAAGAGTGCCGGCATTGGATGCCTGGAATGTAAAAAGCCAGTTATCGAAGCGATCGTCAGCGAATTGGAGCCCATTCAGAGAGCCGCTGAGGAGTATGAGAAAGATCCGGATCTGGTTAGATCAATAATCGTCGATGGCTGTGAGACAGCCCGGGAGTCTGCGCGGGAAACCTTGAACGAAGTTCGCATCGCAATGGGACTGGCAAGCTGGTGATTATCACCACAGCGAGTGAGCTTTTCCCGGCCAGTTGAGGTAAAATTTCACCCAGCTTTAAATCACCTAGCAGACTAGCAGATTGACAACAACCGGTACCGAAGCTGATACGGAAAACCTTGCGCCGCAAGGCGTTCCGGGTACCGCCGAAGAAATCGATCCAGGCTCTCCCGAACAGCAGGAATTGCCCTTCGCCTTCGTGGCCGGTGAAGCAATCACCGAAGTTCCCAAAGATTTGTATATTCCCCCGGATGCACTTGAAATCTTCCTGGAGGCGTTCGAAGGGCCACTAGATTTATTGCTGTATCTGATCAAACGTCAGAATATCGATATTCTGAATATCAATGTCGCCGACATTACCGACCAGTATATGGCCTATGTTGAGCTGATGAAAGCCAGTCAGTTTGAGCTGGCTGCTGAGTATCTGGTGATGGCCGCGATGCTGGCAGAAATAAAGTCTCGTTTCCTGTTGCCGAGGCAGGAAGAAGAAGAGGCCGAAGAAGACGATCCACGCATGCAGCTCATTCGCAGGCTGCAGGAATACGAACGTTACAAGACGGCGGCAGAGAACCTCGATGCATTACCTCGCATGGATCGGGAATTCTATCGAGCCAATGCCGCATTGCCGGAGATTGAACGAATCACTCCGGATCCCGATGTGGAACTGCAGGATATCATCGCCTCGCTGGCAGGTGTGTTACGGCGCGCCGATATGTTCGAACATCACCACATTCAACGGGAGACACTGAGTACACGGGAAAAGATGTCTGAAATCCTGGTGCGCATTTCCAAGCACAAGTTTGTGCCACTGGTGTCATTGCTGGTGAAAGAAGAAGGGCGGCTCGGTGTCGTCGTTACTTTTCTGGCGGTGATGGAATTAATGAAAGATGCGCTGATAGAGATTGTACAGACGGATCCTTTTGGACCTATCCATCTGAAATCTCGCAGTAGAGACCCCGAAGATTAGCACAGGAGCGCCGGTGGCACACCGATGAGTGATGTAGATAACAAGGTAAAAATGGTTGTGGAAGGCTTGTTGTTGGCAGCAGGCAGGCCGCTAACCCTGGACAACATTGCCCAGGTATTCAATGCCAGGGAAAGACCGGATCGCAAGGAGCTGATAACGGTAATGGCCGCAATCTCTACCGAGTGTGATGACAGGGGCTTCGAACTAACGGAAGTCGCTTCGGGTTATCGCTTCCAGGTTAAACAGGAGTTGAGTGAATGGGTCGCCAAGTTGTGGGAAGAAAGGCCGCCACGCTATACGCGGGCTTTGCTGGAGACCCTCGCGCTCATCGCCTATCGACAACCGATTACCCGAGGGGATATTGAGGAGATCAGAGGAGTTGGCGTAAGTCCCAATATTATTCGTACTCTGCTTGATCGCGAATGGGTGCGTGTTGTCGGCCACCGTGACGTACCGGGTAGACCGGCAATGTTTGCCACTACCAGGCAGTTTCTGGATTATTTCAATCTGAAGAATTTGCAGGATTTACCGCCGCTGTCAGAAATTAAAGACCTCGAGCGATCGGATCAAGAGCTGGACCTTGCTGATGACCTGGCAGAGCGCAGGGTCCTCGAATTACCGGAAGAGGTTCTGGATGAAAATAGCTACGAATTGAGTGCTGCAGAAGAAGCCGAACTACTTGCCGAGGAAGAAGCCGTCGAGCTGTCCAAGAAACCTCTGGATGAAATCCTCAGGATGGGAATGCCGGAAGAACTACAGAAGGTTGACGATGAATTCGATGAAGACGATGAGGAGTTGGACGAAGTGGACGAGCAGCTGCTTGAAGTGGATGATCAGCTGCAAGAAGTAGATCAGCAATTGAACGAAGTGGAAGGGCAGTTCAAAAAAGTGGCTGCAAATGATGACAGTGAATCCGGGTCGCCCAGTAGCGAGGACGACACTGGTATTGTGGTGAGTGAAGAAGGCCCCATTAATGTCGATCAAAATTCGAAACCGGAAACAGATTCAGCGTCTTCAGAAGGTCAGCCTGCGCCTCGGGAAGGCGAAGAGTCTATAGAGTCTGGTTCTCAAGATGACGACCAGGATCTGGAGCAGGCGGCTGAAATTGATTCGGGTGATGGCTTCAATACAGATCTAGACATTGATGCAACCGAAAATGATTTTGCTGCTGAAGAAGAGCAAGACGCGATAGAGGATGATGACGCAATGGAATTCACTATCGATGCAGGCGAGAAAGATCTCGACCGCTAATTGTAGCTATTTGCTTAAACTGAAATTATGTCTGAAAAACTACAAAAAGTTCTAGCCAGAGCGGGTTTCGGTTCGCGCCGCGAAATCGAGGGTTGGATTGCCAGTGGCCGGGTAAAAGTTAATGGCAAGCTAGCAATCATCGGCGAGCGGGTTGAAGACACAGACAAAGTTGTTGTCGATGGCAAGAAGCTTGCTCCCCAGAAGCGCATTCGTGAAGAACGTCGCGTGTTGATCTACAACAAGCCCGAAGATGAAATTTGCACACGCAATGATCCCGAAGGCAGACCAACGGTCTTCGCCAAATTGCCGCCGATAAAACACGGCCGATGGGTTTCAGTGGGGAGACTGGATATCAACAGTAGCGGTTTGTTGTTATTTACAACCGATGGTGAACTCGCCAACAAACTCACGCACCCGAGCTCTGAGATTGAGCGAGAATATGCTGTGCGCGTCATGGGAGAAGTGACGCCGGAAATGGTTCAACGTATGCATGAGGGAGTCCTCATCGATGATCATTTGTGCCGATTTACCGATATCCAGTTCTACGCAGGCGAGGGAATAAACCAGTGGTATCACGTGGTAGTCATGGAAGGGAAAAATCGGGAAGTGCGAAAATTATGGGAATCCCAGGGACTGAAGGTTAGTCGCTTGAAGCGCGTGCGATTTGGTCCGATTTTTATTCCCAGTCGAGTCGCCAGAGGTCAGTATCGAGAATTGTCCAAGACGGATGTTGATAAACTGGTTCGACTGGTTACGCCTGAAGATTGATGCCTGCCCTACTGGACTAGTCTCTAACAGCCGCATACTTATCGGGATCGAAATCCGTGACATTCAATGCCCGGCCGTGAATAGATCGCGACTCTGGACTCAGTAAATATAAATATACCGGCATCAAGGACTCTGGCTGCGGCTGAGTCTTCGGGTCTTCCGCCGGATAAGCGGCGCGCCGCATCGCCGTGCGGGTGCCGCCTGGATTGAGGCTATTGACGCGCACTCGAGTTGTATTCGCGAGTTCCTCCGCCAGAGTCTGCATCAAGCCTTCCACTGCAAATTTTGAGACGGCATAGGCGCCCCAGTAAGCGCGGCCGACTCGACCAACACTGGACGAGACGAATAGCACCCTGGCATCCTCCGCACGAGTGAGTGCAGGCAACAAGACCTTGGTCAGATAAAATACAGCATTCACGTTTACCTGCATCAGTTGTTGCCAGTCCTGGTCGGGGTAGAATTCGATCGGGCTGCGAGCACCGAGCAAGGCTGCATTGTGAATCAGCCCATCCAGGGCGCCGAACTGTTGCTCCACTGAAGCTGCCAGTACCTGGTAAGCTTCCGGCTCCGCCGAGGTAAAATCAAGCGGATGGATTATCACCTTACCCGGGTGCTTATTGTCGATCCGATCATACACTTCTTCCAGTTTGCTCTGGGATCGTCCCAGTAGAATTACGCAAGCACCAAAATCTGCGAAATGTTCTGCACACACTCGACCGATACCATCGCTGGCTCCAGTGATGAGGATGGTCTTGTTTTTTAGTAGATCAGGCGGGGCTTTATAGTCGAACATCGGCTCATGCGAACTTGAGTAAGTTGAGAAGGGATTCTGCCTGATCGGCCGAATGCAGGATGAAATCGGCATACCATTCTTCGACCCTGGCGTCGGCCGCGAGGTAGCCATAGGCGGCGGCGATAGCGATCACGTCGGCATTCTTGGCGGCCTGGATATCGCGAATGTGATCACCTATATACACAGTGCGTTCTGTCGCGCAATTCAATTGCTGACAGGCTAGAAGTATCGGTTCCGGATGAGGTTTGCGATCAGTCACGTGTTCAGGGCAGATCATCGATTTGCAGCGATCCGCAAGATGCAGTTTTTCCAGTAACACCCGGGTGTACTTTACCGGTTTATTGGTCACAATACCCCAGGAAATAGCTGCCTCTTCGAGCCCTGTCAATAAATCCGCCATGCCAGGATAGAGCGATGCTTCCGTTTCTTGAATTTGATCGTAGTAGAGATCCAACAACCGCTGATTGAGGCTGTTAAAGTCCGCGTGCTCTTCGGAAATGGAGAACGCCAGCTTAACCAGAGCGCGGGCTCCATCTGAGACGGTCTGATAGATCAGCTTCGATTCAATCTCTGGTTTGCTGTGTTCAGCCAGTAGTCTATTTACTACCTTGATGAAGTCCGGGGCAGTATCAACCAGGGTGCCGTCCAGGTCGAATAACACGCATTCTATGGAAGATTCAATCGGCATCGATTACCCAGAATTGCTGTAGCAGGCAATATAGTTTACATCGATACTATCTTGCAGCGAGTAGCGACGACTCAGCGGGTTGTAGCCCATGCCGATTTGACTCTTCAGGAGCAGATTGCAGCTTCTACCCCAGCCAGCCAGTTCCGACGGCTTGATGAATTTTGCATAATCATGGGTGCCGCGGGGTAGCAGGTTGAGCACGTACTCAGCACCAATAACCGCAAACAGATAGGATTTGGGATTTCGGTTAATCGTTGAGAAGAATACTAAGCCCCCGGGTTTTAGCAGTTCACTACAAGCTTTTACAACAGAAGCTGGATCAGGAACATGCTCGAGCATCTCCAGGCAAGTGATGACATCAAAAGACTGGCTATTATCAGTGGCAAGCTTTTCGGCAGAGCAATTCAGATAGTTGATATTCAGCTTGCTCTCCAGCTGATGCAGGCGCGCCACAGCCAGAGATGCTTCGGCCAGATCAATGGCAGTCACATGCGCGCCATGATGAGCCATAGCCTCGGCGAGTATTCCACCACCGCAACCGACATCGAGTACCTGCTTTTCAGCCACATTAACTTGCCGGCTGATGTAATTCATGCGTAGTGGATTTATCTCATGCAGCGATTTAAATTCGCTGTTTGGATCCCACCAGCGTGCAGCCAGTGCTGCGAATTTTTTGATTTCATTCTCGTCGACGTTCTCCATTGCTAATTACTATATCCCGGTGGCGACGATTTTGTCATGCCAGTGACGAGCAGTGGAAAACAAAAGCCCCTCATCGAGAGTCGTCAACTTACCTGCCTCCAGAATCGGCACTCCTGCGCACCAAACATGGGAGACCTGAGATGCCTGCGCCGCATAGACCAGATGGGAGAGCGGGTTGTGATAAGGAAGGGTATTCAGCTGCTCGAGATTCACTGCAACCAGATCGGCATATTTACCCACTTCCAGGCTACCAATCAGCTGTTCGATGCCAAGTGCTTTCGCGCCATTGAGGGTGGCCATCTGCAAGACCTGTTGTGCTGGTAAGGCGCTGGCAGATGAAGCTACTGCTTTGGCCACCAGGGCGGCTGTGCGCATCTCTGAGAACATGTCCAGGTCGTTATTACTCGCAGCACCATCAGTGCCGAGTGCCACATTGACAGATTTCTTGACCAGTTTGGCAACTTCACAAAACCCGCTGGCGAGCTTCAGATTGGATTCAGGGCAGTGAATCACACTCGCGCCCATTTCGACTAGCAGGTTCATTTCCGGATCTGATAGCTGGGTTGCATGCACACAGAGCAATCGTGGACTTACCAGGCCGAGATCCTTGAGTCGCTGCAGAGGGCGTCTGCCGTCTGCAGCCACGGCATCGGCGACTTCCTGCGCGGTCTCATGGACGTGCATATGAATTGGTATATCGAGTTCTTCAGCGAGCATGGAGATTTTCTGCAGGGGGGCATCAGAAACCGTATAGGGAGCGTGGGGCCCAAAAGCGGTATAGATCAATTCACTGCTTCGAAAGTCATCGTGTAGCTGAGTTGCCTTAAGAATGTATTCATCGGCGTCCTGGGCCCACACAGTTGGAAAATCCAGGATCGGGCTCGCCAGTTGCACCCGAATCTGCGCATCGAGTGCAGCCCTGGCAACTTCATCGGGGAAGAAGTACATATCTGCAAAGCAGGTCGTGCCACTGCGGATCATTTCGGCGATTGCCAGGCTGGCTCCCTGGTGGACAAACTCTCGATCTACCAGTTTTCCTTCCAATGGCCAGATGTGGTCCTCCAACCAGTGCTTCAGCGACATATCGTCAGCCACGCCTCTGAACAGACTCATCGCCGAGTGCCCGTGAGCATTTACCAGTCCGGGAATGAGTACATGCTGCGGAAGCTTGACAACCTGCTTGGCGGCCAGGGAGGATTGTGCTTCAGCGTGGCTACAGATCGCGATTATTTTCTTGTCTTTTATCGCGACTGCATGATCTTCCAGAACTGCCCCTGACGGAACAATCGGAATGACCCATTTGCAGTAAATAATCAAGTCCGCGGCTTGCGGATTTTTACTGTTCAAATTGACTTCCCTGCTACTTCACAATGCTTGATTTAGACCTCGGGCGAGAGCCTATAAACCAGGCTCAGACAAGGTCGCGATTATACCTTCAAAATGGCAAAATAGCCCCCCTTTATCAGGCTCGGTAAATCCCATGGAACTTGTTGAAACAGAAGGATTTTTTTAGCATCAAAAACGCACTTTTGAGTGTCTTTCAGAGGCAGGGGTATGCTACAATCATGCGTTTCATTTAAAGGGGGTTTTTGCGCAAATTCTTCTCCAGATTAGCGCTATGAAAACCTCTGTTAGGTGGGCCGTATTTTCGAGCACTACGGGCATCAAAATTAGCCTGAATCGGCCGTTAAATTAATTCATGGATAGTACTTATTCGCTGAACAAATACACTACAAGTTGTTGCGCTGTCGACTCCGCCGTACCCCCCAATCTTTCAGGAAAAAGCTAGTCTATGACTGAGTTTGCCAAGCAGGTTATGCCTGTTGCATTAGAAAGTGAAATGCGTGAATCCTATCTGGCTTATGCGATGAGTGTCATCGTAGGGCGAGCCTTGCCGGATGTGCGGGACGGGCTCAAGCCAGTTCATCGCCGCGTATTGTTCGCAATGAATGTTCTGTCAAATGATTACAATAAGCCTTACAAAAAATCTGCCAGGGTTGTTGGTGATGTAATTGGTAAGTACCACCCTCATGGCGATACTGCCGTGTATGACACGATCGTGCGCATGGCACAGAGTTTTTCCCTGCGTTATCCGTTAGTGGATGGCCAGGGCAATTTCGGTTCTATCGATGGCGATGCCGCCGCTGCCATGCGTTATACCGAGATTCGCATGTCCAAGATTGCTCATGACCTGTTGGCAGACCTGGACAAGGAGACGGTAGATTTTTCTCCTAATTATGATGGCACCGAAGATATCCCCGATGTACTGCCGACCCAGGTACCGAACCTGTTGGTCAATGGCTCATCCGGTATCGCCGTCGGCATGGCCACGAATATTCCGCCTCACAATCTCAATGAGGTCATTAGCGGCGCGATCGCCTTGCTGGACAACCCGGATCTGGAAATCGAAGGATTGATGGAATTTATCCAGGGCCCTGACTTTCCGACAGCGGGAATCATCAACGGCAGGGCGGGGATCGTGCAGGCCTATAAAACCGGTAGAGGCCGCATCTATGTCCGGGCCAGGGCAGAAGTTATAGATGAAGAGAAGGCAGGTAGGCAGACTATTATCGTTACAGAAATTCCTTACCAGCTTAACAAGTCAAAACTGATCGAAAAAATCGCAGATCTGGTAAAAGAGAAGAAGTTAGAAGGGATCAGTGAGTTACGCGATGAATCCGACAAGGATGGTTTGCGCATTGTTATAGAACTGCGTAAGGGTGAGATGGGCGAAGTGGTACTCAACAATCTGTACGCGCAGACACAGATGCAATCGGTGTTTGGCATTAACATGGTCGCCCTGGTAGATGGGCAACCTCGAGTGCTCAATCTGAAGGAGGTGTTAGATTCATTCATCCGCCATCGCCGCGAAGTTGTGTCGCGCCGCACCAGTTATTTGCTGCGCAAGGCCAAGGAGCGTGGTCATATATTGGAAGGCCTGGCGGTTGCGCTGGCTAACATCGATGCTGTTATCGAGCTGATAAAGAGCTCTCCCAGCTCCGCTGATGCCAAGGAAAAACTGTTAGCACGTTCCTGGAAATCTGACAGCGTACTGGAGATGCTTGGAGCAGTTGGTGCCGATGCCTGTCGTCCCGATGAACTCGATCCCGTTTATGGCCTGAAAGACAAGGAATATTACCTTTCTCCGGATCAGGCGCAGGCAATACTTGAGCTACGACTCCATCGCCTGACTGGGCTCGAGCATGAGAAACTGATCAACGACTATAGGGAGTTGTTGGCTCAAATCGCTGATTTCATCGATATACTGGAAAATCAATCCAGGTTAATCAGTGTGGTGCGAGAGGAACTGGAAAAGGTACAGAAAGAATATGGTGACGACCGCCGTACTGAAATTGTCGGATCCCAGCAAGACCTCACCATGGAAGACCTGATTACCGAAGAGGACAGGGTAGTTACGATCTCGCAGGGAGGTTATGCCAAGACTCAGCCGCTGGCAGACTATACGGCGCAACGTCGTGGAGGCATGGGCAAGGCGGCCGCTGCAGTAAAAGACGAAGACTTTGTAGAGCATCTGTTAATTGCGAGCACCCATGACACCCTGTTGTGTTTTAGCAGCGTTGGCAAGGTTTATTGGTTAAAAGTTTTCCAGATTCCTATCGCCAGTCGCACCTCTCGCGGTAAACCGATCATTAACATTCTGCCTCTTGAAGAAGGTGAGCGAATCACCAGCATGTTGCCGGTGACGGAATATACGGACGACCAATTTGTATTTATGGCTACTGCAAATGGCACGGTAAAGAAGACCGCCTTAACTAATTTCGCCAGACAACGTAGCGTTGGCTTGCGTGCAATTGAACTGGATGAATCAGATGAGTTGGTAGGAACGGCATTAACCAATGGAGAGCGGGAAGTTATGCTGGTAAGCAGTAGTGGTAAAACGATTCGATTTAAGGAAGCCGATGTCAGACCAATGGGAAGGACGGCGCGGGGCGTGCGTGGCATCAAAATGGCAGAAGAGTTCCGCATGATCTCGCTCATTATTCCCCAGGAAGGTCAGCAAATCCTCACAGTCAGCGAGAATGGATACGGCAAACGAACCCTGGTAGAAGATTTTCCGGTTTATGGTCGAGGTGGGCAGGGTGTTATTGGCATGCAGACCAGTGAAAGAAATGGTGCTGTAGTTGGCGCCGTACAGGTTGCAGAAAGTGATGAAATCATGTTGATTTCAGATAAAGGAACGCTGGTGCGAACGCGGGTCGATGAGGTTTCGGTGCAAGGCAGAAACACCCAGGGAGTCAGGCTGATACGGCTGAAGGATGGCGAGCACCTGGTAGGCCTGGAACAGGTTGATGAACCGGAGGTACTCGAAGAGGAAGCAGAGGACGAGACAGAATAGTCTGTCTGCATCTGTGTCACGCGGCACCCGACTGACGTCGTCAATACCCACTTCTTGATCACACATTTAGCAAGGGATAAACCTTGAACAAACCCTTTAAAGTTGCCTATCTCGGTCCTCAGGGAACCTTTACACAGGCGGCTGCTGTCAACCATTTTGATGAAGAATGCGAACTGCATGACTGTGCCAGTATCGATGATGTGTTTATGGCGGTAAGTGAAGGCCTTGCAACCTACGGTGTCGTACCGGTGGAGAATTCAACTGAAGGTGCAGTAAATAACACTCAGGATTGCCTTATCGATGCCACGGTCAAGATTGTCGGTGAAGAAGTGGTGTCAATCGATCACTATTTGCTGGTGGCCAGAGCGGCAGGCGACACTGAAATCGAGGCAATAGCTTCTCACAAGCAATCCCTGGCTCAGTGTCGTCACTGGTTACAGGCAAATTATCCAAATACCAGGCTGGTTGAGAGTGCAAGTAATGCCGAAGCCGCAAAACTCGCCCAGGGAAACAACTCGATAGCTGCAATCGCCGGCGCATTTGCAGCAAACCTTTATGATCTGGAGATCAGGTCAGAGAAAATTCAGGATCAACAACACAACAGTACTCGTTTTCTCGTGCTTGCCAATGCAGAAACCGAGCCAACCGGCAAGGATAAGACCAGCGTCTTGATTTACACAGAGAACAAGCCAGGCGCCTTGTTTCGAATTCTGGAACCGTTTGAAAATTTGCAGGTCAGTCTTACCAAGATTGAGACCAGACCCTCGAAGAAGGAAGCCTGGGCTTATGTTTTCTTCATCGATTTCGAAGGTCATATCAAGGATGAAAAGATAGGTGATTTGTTTGCCAGGCTCCAGAAGTGTTCGGCTGAGATTAAAATACTCGGCTCGTACCCATTATTTACGAAACCATTATCCACAACCGCGTCATCAACAGCGCAATAGTTAAGATTAGAGCCCATTCAAGAGATTTTTAGAGTGACTTCTATTGCCGACAATTCGGTTTTAATCATAGGCCTTGGCTTAATCGGCGGCAGTATTGCGCGTGGTCTTAAAAACGCGAATCGACAGCAATCAATCTGTGCCTTTGACTCTAATAGCAATGCATTGGAGCAGGCATTGAGTCAGGGGGTAATAGATCAGGTTGGTACTCTCGAGACGCTTTTAAGTAGTGCGGATATTGTTATTCTGGCATTACCTCCGATGAGCACCACTGAGGCCATTCCCCAGATTGCTTCCCTTGCCAGGCCAGATGCGATCATTACCGATGTCGCAAGCGTTAAGACTGTCATACTCGAATGCGTAAATAGGCAAGAACCAGAATTCATTACTCGCTTCGTTCCCGGGCACCCGATTGCCGGTTCGGAACAGAGCGGGTTTGCTGCTTCTCGTGGTGATCTGTTCCAGGATAGGAACGTTATTCTTACACCGCAGATGAGCACCGACCCTGATGCTGTGGCATTAATCAATGACTTGTGGCGCCGACTCGGTGCCAACGTAATTGGTATGAACCTCGAGCGGCACGATGCAGTACTCGCTGCCACGAGTCATTTGCCACATTTACTGGCTTACGCCCTGGTCGATGTGTTAGTTAATCAGGAGCAGAACGAGGATATTTTTCGCTACGCTGCAGGCGGCTTTGCTGACTTCAGTCGTCTGGCTTCGAGTGATGCGAAAATGTGGTCAGATGTCTTCATCAGTAACGCCGAAGCAACGCTGCAAGTTCTTGATGCCTATGTCCGGAATTTAGAAAAACTGAAGCAACTCATCAAACAAAAGGATCACGATAGCCTGATGGCGTTGTTTACCAGTGCGAAGCTAGTTCGGGATAATTTTCTAAAGCGCTACTTTCAAACTGGAGAACAGCAGATTTCAGAGCATAAAAACATACAGATTACCGTCGAGCCCGGAGGCCAGGTTTCGGGTAGCTTGCGTGTGCCTGGAGACAAGTCGATCTCGCACCGCTCGGTAATGCTGGGTGCTATCGCCGATGGAATCACGCGAGTAAAGGGATTTCTCGAAGGCGAGGATGCGTTGAACACGGTCGCTGCATTCAGAGAAATGGGAGTTACCATTATTGGTCCAGAGCGAGGTGAAATTACCATATTCGGTGTTGGAAAATACGGATTAAAGGTGCCACGCATCCCTCTTTATTTAGGAAACTCAGGAACTTCGATGCGCTTGTTGGCTGGCTTACTGGCAGCGCAACGATTCGATTGCGAATTAGATGGTGATGAATCACTCAGAAAGAGACCTATGAAACGGGTTGCTGATCCGCTGGTTGAAATGGGCGCGAAGATAGAGACGGGCGCAGAAGGAACGCCGCCTCTGAAAATATCGGGCTCTTCTCTCAAGGGCATTAGTTATTCAATGCCGATCGCCAGTGCCCAGGTGAAATCGAGTCTTCTGCTTGCTGGCCTGTATGCGCAAGGAGAAACAACGGTAACCGAACCGGCAGCGTGTCGGGACCATACTGAAAGAATGCTGCGTGGATTTGGTTATCCCCTTACTGTTGATCAGGGACGGCGAACAGTGACGCTGACGGGAGGCAAACCTCTTAGCGCTATCGATATCGATATACCTGCGGACATTTCATCGGCTGCATTCTTCATGGTGGCTGCTGCAATAAGTCCCGGCTCTGCGTTAACGCTGCAACACGTGGGAGTGAATCCAACACGCAGCGGAGTTATCTCTATCCTGCGTGCCATGGGAGCAGATATCCAGCAGAGCAACTACAAAGAGGTCGGTGGTGAGCCAGTGGCTGATCTTACAATTCGGCATCAGCCTCTTCGCGGCATCGTCATCCCCAAGGAGCAGATTCCTCTTGCGATCGATGAGTTCCCGGCTATTTTTATTGCTGCCAGCTGCGCTGAGGGCGAAACCGTATTGCATGGCGCTGCCGAGTTAAGAGTGAAAGAGAGCGATCGTATCGATGCCATGGCTACCGGGTTGAAATCCCTGGGTATTGTTACTGAGACTTTCGAAGACGGGATTCGCATAGAAGGGGGGCAGCTGCAGGGAGGAAAGATCGATAGCCGGGGTGATCACCGCATTGCCATGGCATTCGCGGTCGCTGGTTTGCGCGCCAATGCCCCCATTGAAATTAGCAATTGTGCCAATGTGGCAACCTCATTCCCCGGGTTCGTCGCGATGGCACAGCAAGCCGGTATCCAGCTCAAGCTGTCTCAGCAGGTTTTCGATTGATATGAGTGATGTACCGGTAATTGCTATCGATGGCCCCTCAGGATCGGGCAAGGGCACTGTGGCCGCGGCGGTTGCTGAGCAACTCGGTTTTGTTCTTCTCGATAGTGGGGCACTCTACCGGGTGCTTGGTATCGCGGCGTCGAAATACGCTGTGGATCTTGACGATCATGCTGCAATCGCGGATCTGGCCGGTAGACTGGACATCCAATTCGGCAAATCCGGACCCGGCTCGGTGTGGCTGGACGGTGAAGATGTCACGCTGCAGATTCGCACTGATCGTGGCAGTGAGCTGGCCTCGCTGGTTGGCGCCATTCCTGCAGCGCGTAGAGCGCTGTTTGAGCGCCAGATCAGCTTTCGTCGCGAGCCGGGCCTGGTGGCCGATGGTCGCGATATGGGCAGCGTGGTTTTTCCTGATGCCAGGCTGAAAATCTACCTCACGGCGAGTCTGGAAGAGAGAGCGAGAAGGCGATATAAGCAGTTGATTGGTAAGGGTATTGATGCTATTCTGCCCGACCTTTTGCGAGACCTAAAAGAGCGGGATGCCCGGGACAGCCAACGTTCAATATCTCCACTCCAACCCGCCGAAGACGCTGTTGTGCTAGAGACTACTGATCTGGAAATTGACCAGGTGGTCAAGCAGGTCATGGATCTGGTGCGACTTCGACTTGGCGGATCACGCGCGTAAAGGAAACTGTTTCAGGGTCGCATCACCAGTCTTGGCAAGCCTGAAGCTATTGTTAACTACCCCGCAACTACTGGCTTGTGGTTAGTTATGACATGCATTTAATGTTTGTTGTAACCTATTAATAATATTGGATTATAGAATGAGTGAAAGTTTTGCAGATCTCTTTGAACAAAGTTTAATTGAAATAGATATGACCCCCGGTGCAATCGTTACCGGTATAGTAATTGACATCGACTCAGACTGGGTTACTGTCCATGCTGGCCTTAAATCAGAAGGCGTTATTCCCCGCATCCAATTTCTTGATGAACAGGGCAATCTCTCCCTCGCCATAGGCGATGAAGTAAAAGTGGCCCTGGAAACGGTGGAAGACGGTTTCGGCGAGACACGCCTGTCTCGCGAAAAAGCCAAGCGCGCCGAATCCTGGATGGAACTTGAGGCCGCTTATGAGAAGAATGACATCGTCACCGGCATCATCAACGGCAAAGTCAAAGGCGGTTTCACTGTTGACCTGAACAATATTCGCGCCTTCCTGCCCGGTTCACTTGTGGATGTCCGCCCGGTGCGGGACACCCTGCATTTGGAAGGTCAGCAACTGGAATTCCGTCTTATCAAGCTGGACCGCAAGCGCAACAACGTTGTGGTTTCACGCCGCGCCGTGCTCGAGTCAGTGAGCACCGAAGAACGGGATGCGCTGCTTGAGAAACTCCAGGAAGGAATGTCAGTGAAAGGTATCGTCAAGAACCTTACTGATTACGGTGCGTTTGTAGACCTCGGTGGCGTAGATGGATTGCTGCATATCACCGATATGTCCTGGAAGCGCATCAAGCACCCGAATGAGATCGTCAATGTCGGTGATGAAATCGACGTTAAGATCCTCAAGTATGACCGGGACCGCAATCGCGTCTCGCTGGGTCTGAAGCAACTCGGGGAAGATCCCTGGGTGGCTATCAAGGCACGTTATCCTGAGAACACTCAAGTTAAGGCAGTTGTTACCAACTTGACAGACTATGGCTGCTTCGCAGAACTGGAAGAAGGCGTTGAAGGTCTGGTGCATGTCTCAGAGATGGACTGGACCAACAAGAACATCCATCCTTCGAAAGTTGTGCAACTCGGCGACGAAATAGACGTCATGGTGCTCGATATTGATGAGGAGCGCCGCCGCATTTCCCTGGGTATCAAGCAGTGCTTTCAAAATCCCTGGGATGGATTTGCCGAGAATTTCCAGAAAGGGGACAAGATCTCCGGCAGCATTAAGTCCATCACGGATTTCGGTATCTTTATCGGCCTCGACGGCAATATCGACGGGTTGGTACATCTCTCTGATATTTCCTGGGACGAGACGGGTGAAGAAGCCGTGCGCAACTACAAGAAGGGCGACGAGATAGAAACTGTCATTCTGTCCGTCGACCCGGAGCGCGAACGGATTTCTCTAGGCATTAAGCAATTGGAAGACGACCCTTTCATGAACTATGTTGCTGAATTTGAGAAGGGCAGCATCGTAAAAGGCAAGGTAACTGCGATCGATGCCAAGTCCGCAACCGTTACGCTGCAAGAAGGTGTTGATGGCGTGTTGCGCGCTTCCGAGATAAGCCGCGACAAAGTTGAAGATGCGCGAAACGTATTGCATGAAGGTGACGAAATTGAAGTAAAGATCGTCAGTGTCGATCGTAAGAATCGTGTACTGAGCCTGTCTGTCAAAGCGATCGAAATCGACGATGAAAAAGCTGCCATACAAGACCACAAGAGCCAGGATGCCAGCGAAGTATCACCTGGCACAATTGGAGGCTTGATCAAGGCTCAGATGGATAAAAGCTAATCGGAGTTTGGCAGGGGTAGGCTATAAACCTGAACTAAACTTATGGTAGGCTTAATTCATCCGCATAGGTAACGCATGCTATTTCGTGCAGTCGGGGTGAGTACGGGGGATAACAATGACTAAATCTGAACTGATAGATCGCATTGCCGGGAAGCAAACCCAGTTATCATCGAAAGATGTCGAACTGGCGGTCAAGGCGGTTATTGAATACATGTCTTCGGTTTTATCCGAGGGCGGTAGGATAGAAATTCGAGGATTTGGCAGTTTTTCACTGCACTACCGAGTGCCACGAATCGGACGCAATCCCAAGACGGGAACTCCGGTAGCATTAAGTGGAAAGTACGTACCACATTTTAAGCCTGGCAAAGAATTGCGTGACAGGGTCAACAGCAGTATGTTGGCTGAGAAGCACTTCTAAACCATAAGCTTGTAAAGGCTTTGAAGAATAAGCGGCATAGCCTTCATGGTTATGCCGTTTTTTGTTCCAAGAAATAAAATCTTAACGACTCAAGTTTCTCTTCTATAAGAAGAGGCACTGGAAAACTGAAATGCGTAAGGTTGCGAATTTATTATCTGGCTTATTCCTGATTCTGGTTTTCGCTGCCACCATTACGTTTGCGTATTTCAATACCACTGCGGTCAGTATTAAGTTTGGAAGCGGGGTGCTGGCAACACAACCAGTTTCGGTATGGATAATTGGCGCCTTTGTAAGCGGCGGTACCCTGGGCTTGCTCCTGGGTCTGGGCATTTTCAGGAACTTAAAATCCCGGTCAGAAATTCGCCAGTTAACCAAGCAATTATCTGAAGCAAAACAAGAAGTTAATGACCTCAGGGCGATCTCCCTTAAGGAACTTTAATAGTCATGGACAATCTCGGAATCTATAGTCTGTTATTGCTGGCGGTCATCACCGGCTGGATACTGGGTCGCCTTACTGCCAGGGGTAGGTCGAGCCGAAGCCGTCATAACAGAAACATTTTCCAGGACTACTTCGTTGGGTTGAATTATCTGTTAAATGACGAACCGGACGAGGCCATAGATACTTTCATCAAGGCCCTCGAGATCAACAGTGAAACGATTGAGACTCACCTGGCATTGGGTGCGCTACTCAGGCGTCGCGGAAAAGTAGATAAGGCTATAAAGGTGCACCAGGCCCTTCTTGCCAGGCCTGGTCTCGATCAGAGTTTTTCCGATTCCACCAGATTGCAGCTGGCAATCGATTATATATCAGCGGGGTTGCTGGACAGGGCAGAGCGGCTCCTGAACGAAGTCCTGATTGAGAAGACAGATGCGAAATGGGACGCGCTGCGCCACCTGATTACGATTTATCAGACAGAGAAGGAGTGGGAAAGAGCCATCGATTGCTCAAAGATGTTGTTGGCAAATTCCGCTTACAAGCGAGAGGCAGAATTACGCGCAGCTGCGGCACATTACTGCTGCGAAATAGCTGAGAAAATGTTGGAAGAAGGTCAGAACAATAAGGCTAAAGAGCAGATCAAGCGCGCATTTGGGTTCGATAAAAGCAATGTACGTGCTGCACTCATTCTTGCCAACGTTGAGCAGCGGCAAGGTAATTTCAAGGCGGCGATTAAACAGCTCATTAAAGTGCGTACCAATAATCCGGAGTTTGTCAGCCAGATATTGGGACCACTGGCTGAGTGTTATGAGCAGCTTGGGAATATGCCTGAGTATGAAAAGTTGCTAACAAATACACTGCATGAAGAACCCGATGTGAGTGTGGTGTTGGCTCTGTCTGAATTAGTTAGAAAGCGCGCGAATGACGAAGTCGCTATTGAATTTCTGAACGACTACCTGACTAGAAATCCTTCTCTGACTGGTCTCGTTGAGCTATTGCGGCTGCAAATTCCGAAAGCCGATGCGCAAGTAGGCAGCAATCTTAGTCTGCTGCAGGAAATGATAGATAAGCTGTTGCGAAAGAAGCTTGCCTATCAATGTAATCATTGTGGATACGAATCCAAGAGTCTCTACTGGCTTTGTCCAAGTTGCCAGAAATGGGGCAGGATTAAGCCCTTATTGGATGTTGTGGGTTGAGCCGAGAAGAATACGAGCATAGGGAGTTAACTGGGTGAAAAAAAGAATTATCGTGGCGCTGGATTTCGACAAAGCCCGTGAGGCAAAGAACGTACTAATACAACTCGACCCGGCGCAGTGTCGCGTCAAGATTGGCAAAGAACTGTTTACAGCCAGCGGCCCCAAACTTGTAAAGGATGTTATCTCCCAGGGCTTCGATGTATTTCTGGATCTGAAGTTTCACGATATCCCGAATACCGTGGCACGTGCCGTTAAAGTGGCCGCGGACCTCGGCATATGGATGCTGAACGTACATGCCTCAGGTGGCTTGACAATGATGGAGCAAGCACGTGAAGCCCTGGAAGGGTTTGGCTCTGAGCGTCCCTTGCTAATCGGCGTAACTGTGCTTACCAGCCTGGCGAAGGAAGATCTGCAGCAAATAGGCATAAATCGCGATCCTGAGGAGCAGGTAAGTAAGCTGGCGTTTCTGAGTCGAGATGCCGGGCTGGATGGCGTGGTCTGTTCCGCCGCTGAAACTCGCCTGTTGAGGGCCCAAATACCCGATGACTTTTGCCTGGTTACTCCGGGCATCCGCAGGGCAGAAGATGCAATCGGTGACCAGAAACGGGTCGTTGGACCGGCAGAAGCCATTCAGAACGGGAGCAATTATCTGGTCGTTGGACGGCCGATCACTCGGGCTGAATCGCCGAATGCGGCATTGGTCGAGTTTAATTCCGCTATAACTAGCGCTAGCTAGGTTCTCTGCTAGACTGTTTCGAGCGACATTGAAGTCGCGCTTGTTAAATTACTCGTGATAAGGAAATCACTATGAAGAGACTACTTTGGTTAAACGCAGTGTTCACTGCCTTGCTATTAACTTTTACACCTCTGGCCATGGCGGCCGAATCTCCAGCTGATACTACTCAACAGGAATCCCTGCTGGACATTAACAGCGCGGACGCAGCGGCAATCGCCGCCGCGCTGGATGGCATCGGTCTGGTCAAGGCGCAGGAAATCGTGGCTCATCGAGAGATGTTCGGAAAGTTTCGCTCTATCGACGAGCTGGTTGAAGTCCGGGGTATTGGTGTGGCCACGGTGGAGAAAAATCGGCAGCGCATCGTGATTGTAAATAATTAGCAGTTTCCGACCGTAGAAATCGTAGTAAAGCTCTATAAGGCACTTTCACAATCCTGTGAAAGTGCCTGATTTTTATACTGAAAATTTCATCAGGCTCGATATAATAGCTGAATTCACTGTTGCACTATGGGTGTTTTGGTTTTATCGATGCTGATCTTGATTGCGGGAGTTTTTGCCAGTTCAGTTCTCCTGACTGGAGTACTAGTGAGAATTGCCCCGCGCCTGCGTCTGCTGGATTTGCCAGTTTCTCGCAGCGCCCATGCTCGACCTGTGCCGCTTGGCGGCGGTCTATCCATCGTCGTATTGTTCGGTGTGGTTGCTTGCTACTACTTCCTTAAAGGCGTGATTCCGCTACCGGAATTTCTGGCGCTCACAGGAGGCGTTGGGGTTGCCATTATCGGACTGATCGATGACCGTAACCAACTCGATGCCCAATGGCGTGTGCCGCTGCAATTTGTGGCGGCTGCCTGGTCGGTGTGGTGGTTAGGGGATGTTCCCCCCATTGGCATTGGCATCTGGTCACTGCAGGTACCATGGCTGTTAAACGGAATGGCCATCGTAGCACTGGTGTGGCTGCTTAACCTTTACAACTTTATGGACGGGATTGATGGTCTGGCCGCCAGTGAACTGGTGTTTGTAAACCTGCTGGCATCTTTATTCGTTATAACAAGTGATGATCTGGTGCTGGGATTATTGTCAGGGACATTGCTTGCAGCAGGAGCAGGGTTTCTGGTCTGGAACTGGGCCCCTGCGAAGATATTCCTGGGTGATGTCGGTAGTGGATTCATCGGATTCACCCTCGGCATCCTGGCTCTGTTATCAATGCACCATGGCAGTATGACAGTTTGGAGCTGGGTGATAATGCTGGCGATATTTATCGTAGATGCCACGATTACGCTGTTCCGGCGCTGCCTGGGGGGTGAAAAGTGGTTCGAAGGTCATGCTTCACATGCTTACCAAAATGCGGCCAGGCAGTATAAAAGCCACAGCAAAGTGACGATAACTGTAGTACTGATCAATTGTCTGTGGCTGGCGCCATTGGCGTGGTTGTCAGTGAGTCGACCAGAACTGGGTGTATACTTGGCGCTGGTAGCCTTATTACCGTTAGTCGTGCTGGCGGTTAAGCTGAATGCCGGTAAATTGACTGAGGTCGCATTTGATCCACCTTGATAGTGCTGCCGTAGGCTTGAATCACGTAGGGTGTCATTGAAGTAGGGGATAACTATGCATTTGTATACGGTTCCGTTGTCGCGTTCCATCAAGCAGATACTGATGATGGTGGCGGACACCTTCATGATCATAGCTGCCCTGGCGTTTTCATTTACGCTTCTGGGTAAAGACTTTTTCACCCTGGATCAACGCTTCTATTTCTATCTGGCGATAGCCACAACGCTGAGTATCGTGGTGTTTATCCGCATTGGACTCTATCGCGCTATCGTACTTTACATGGGGCTGCAGTCGGGTTTTGTGCTTCTGCAAGGTGTGACGATAGCAACCTGTTTGCTTGCTGCTTCCTATTTATTATCGCAAACACCGGATTCCACGGACTATTCAATCCTGCCAATCTTCTGGATGATCGCTTTGTTGTTTGTTGGGGGCAGCCGGTTTCTGGCAAAAGTTTTATTGCAGAGCATGATTCAAAACTTTCGCCCCAAAGAGCCAGTAATCATTTATGGGGCGGGTAGCTCGGGTATGCAGTTGGTCGTTGCATTACAAAATGGCGACCAGTACCTTCCCGTTGCGTTTGTCGATGACAGTCATCGCATGTTAGGAAGCACAGTGCACGGTATTCGAGTTCACAATCCCAATTCGCTCTACGAATTGATCGAGAGTTATGCAGTGCGCCAGATCCTATTGGCGATTCCGTCAGCCACTCATGCAGAGCGTAAAGAAATCCTCAATAGGCTGGAACATCTGCCAGTTCATGTGAAAACCGTGCCGGATCTGTTTGACATGGTGTCTGGCAAGATGGGTGTCGATGAGATTCGCGACATCGATATTGAAGACCTGCTGGGTCGGGACATCGTACCGCCCAACCCGGAGTTACTAGGTGCCTGTATTAATGGGCAATCGGTTATGGTGACGGGTGCCGGTGGCTCCATAGGTTCGGAGTTATGCAGACAGATTATTCATATCAATCCAGCGCGGGTGATCCTGCTGGATTCTTTCGAGTACGGCCTGTACGAGGTTGAGAGTGAACTTCGGGAGAAACTGGCCAATATTGAGAATGGGCACAAGATCGAGATCATTGCCCTGTTGGGTTCGGTCTGTAATCAGACCCAGATGGAAAATGCAATCAAGAGCTTTGCCGTGGATACGGTCTATCATGTTGCCGCCTACAAACAGGTGCCAATGGTAGAGAAAAATATCGTTGAAGGTGCACAAAATAATATATTTGGCACCTTGATTTCAGCCAGGGCGGCGGAGAAGTACAAGGTTAATAATTTTGTGCTTATTTCCACTGACAAGGCGGTGCGGCCAACTAATTTCATGGGTGCCACCAAACGATTTGCAGAACAGGTTCTGCAGGCAATGGCACAGCGCAAGAGCGATACCAGGTTTAGTATGGTTCGATTCGGAAATGTACTGGGCTCATCTGGCTCGGTTGTGCCGCTGTTTAGAAGGCAGATCAGTACCGGTGGCCCGGTGACAGTAACTCATCCGGAAGTTACGCGTTATTTCATGACTGTCCAGGAAGCCGCCCAGCTTGTTATTCAGGCCGGCTCGATGGCCACTGGTGGAGACGTGTTTGTATTAGATATGAACGAGCCAATTCGAATCGTGGACCTGGCGAAGAAGATGGTGCATCTAATGGGCTATGACATTAAGGATGAAAATTCCTATCGAGGTGACATCGCTATCGAATACACTGGTCTGCGCCCGGGCGAAAAACTCTATGAAGAATTGTTGATTGGTGAATCTGTGACTGGCACTGAACATCCAAAGATCATGCGTGCAGAAGAAGAAACTCTCACCTGGGATACACTGGAGCCGCTACTGACGCGATTGCAAAAGGCCTGCCAGCGGCTCGACCTGCCAGAAATTCGAGCGGTGCTCATGGAAGCTGTGGATGGATTCGAGCCCAAGGAAGAAGCGAGTGATCCTCTTTGGGATATCTACTATTCGCAAGCAGCAGTGGCTGCGGAAAATAAAGAGACAACCCAAAGGACATCTTCTAAAAAGGTTACGCCCCTATTTAAGGAATAAGTCGATTTCGGACTAGTTCAAGGGCTGGTGTGTTAATCCGGTCTTACTCTTCGCGCCGCACAGAATTGATGATTACCGGTTCAAGCGGGACGTTTGCGTAACCACTCACATTTCCTGTGGCCACCCTGGCAATTTCATCTACCACTGCCATCCCTTCTATCACGGTCCCAAAAACGGCGTAGCCAAATCCCCTGGGAGTCTCATCGGTATGATTCAGATTGCCGTTGTCGACATGGTTGATGAAGAACTGGCTGGTGGCACTGTCGACGACATTGGTGCGGGCCATCGCGATAGTGCCACGCATATTTGGCGTATCGGCGCGGGCTTCATTCTTGATCTGTGCGTAGGATGAGAGTTGCGACATGTCTGGTTTGAAACCGCCACCCTGGATCATGAAACCGGAAATTACCCGGTGGAAGATTAATCCATCGTACAGCTCGTTGTCAGTGTAGCGCAGGAAGTTTTCGACGCTGATTGGCGCCTTGTCGGCCCATAGTTCAATCTTGATCATCCCCTTGCTGGTGTCCATTACGACTACCGGGTTGTCCTGGGCAAGAGTGGCTGTGCTGAATGCCAGGATTGCAGTAATAGCTAGTGCTCGCATAGATGCTCTCCATCAGTAATGCGGTTGAAAGGCGTCAACTATACAATATATCAGCCGAACTTAACCACTGATGAACGGCCTGTAGTTGGGTATTAGGAGTAGTTTCAAAGGGAAGATATGGCTGCCCAACCTGGACTCGAACCAGGAACCAAGTGATTAACAGTCACCTACTCTACCATTGAGCTATTGGGCAGCAGCATGGCCTACTGGCATTTACGGAGTATAACCGGTAGAGCTGCAAACCGCGCGTATACTAATGAGAAAACCCAATCTGGTCAACACTCTCTACGCTTCTCCCCACTATCTGTTGTACCCTTAGGGGTTTGTATTCAGCCCATAGAACCAGGGACCAACTCAGGGTCTGAGCATGACAAACTAGTTTCGCTACCCAGACAGAGCTATGGAAAAACGCTTCCAGATCAAATCCAATTTCAAGCCCGCCGGCGATCAGCCGCAGGCAATCGCTCAGCTCGTAGAAGGACTCGAGGATGGCTTGCATGCCCAGACTTTGCTTGGCGTAACCGGATCTGGCAAGACCTTCACTATCGCCAATGTGATCGAGACAGTGCAACGTCCGACACTGGTCATGGCCCCGAATAAGACCCTGGCGGCTCAGTTATACGGAGAGTTCAAGGAGTTCTTCCCCGGTAATGCGGTAGAGTATTTCGTTTCTTACTATGACTATTATCAACCCGAAGCCTATGTGCCTTCTTCGGATCTTTACATCGAGAAGGATTCCTCGATCAATGATCATATTGAGCAAATGCGGCTATCGGCTACTAAAGCCTTGCTTGAGCGGCAGGATGTGGTTGTGGTGGCGACAGTCTCGGCGATCTATGGTTTGGGTGACCCCGGTTCCTACTTGCAAATGGTTGTGCACCTCGACCGGGGTGACCGCATTGATCAGCGTAATCTCATTAAGCGACTCACCGATTTGCAATATACCCGCAACGATATGGAGCTCAGGCGAGCAACTTATCGAGTTCGCGGTGATGTCATCGATATTTATCCGGCTGAGTCGGAAAGAAATGCGTTTCGTATCGAATTGTATGATGACGAGATTGAAAGGCTGTGCTATTTCGATCCTCTAACTGGTAGCGTCATCAAAGAAGTCCCGCGTCTGACTGTGTTTCCAAAATCCCACTACGTCACTCCCAGAGAAAAACTCCTGGGCACGCTCGATTACATCAAAGAGGAACTCAAGGAGCGGCTGAAGCATCTGAACGAAAATAATCGACTGGTGGAGGCGCAACGCTTGGAGCAGCGCACTAAATTTGATCTGGAAATGATCCAGGAACTGGGATACTGCACAGGTATTGAAAATTATTCGCGCTATCTGTCAGGAAGGGCAGCGGGCGAACCCCCACCAACACTCTATGATTATCTGCCCGCCAATGCACTGGTGGTCGCGGATGAATCCCATGTTTCAATTCCCCAGCTCGGAGCCATGTATAAAGGGGACCGTTCGCGCAAGGAAACCCTGGTGGAATATGGATTCCGGCTACCCTCGGCTCTGGACAATCGCCCGTTAAGATTCGAAGAGTGGGAAGGGCTCACGCCACAGATTATCTTTGTATCGGCAACGCCAGGTCCCTATGAGAAGGAACATCAAGGACAGCTCGTACAACAGGTGGTACGACCTACTGGACTGGTTGATCCTCAATTGGAGGTACGGCCTGCATCCACCCAGGTCGACGATCTGCTCTCGGAAATACGTCGGGTCGTGGCACAGGAAGAACGGGTGCTGGTAACCGTGCTGACCAAACGCATGGCTGAGGACTTGACTGACTATCTGGCAGAACACGATGTGCGGGTTCGCTACCTGCATTCGGATATAGAAACGGTGGAGCGAACCGAAATTTTGCGCGATCTGCGCCTCGGTGTCTTCGATGTGCTGGTGGGAATAAACCTGCTGCGCGAAGGATTGGATATTCCAGAAGTCTCCCTGGTGGCAGTGTTCGATGCAGATAAGGAAGGATTTCTGCGCTCCGAACGTTCACTGATTCAAACCATAGGCAGGGCGGCCAGAAACCTCAACGGTAGAGCAATCCTCTATGCCGATCGCATTACCGGCTCCATGGAGCGGGCGATCGAGGAATCTGAGCGGCGACGCAATACTCAGCTTCAGTTCAATAAAGTAAATAACATCACTCCAATTGGTGTTAAGACAAAAGTGCTCGATGTGATGGAAGGTGCCTATTCAGCGCCTGGCACTCGAACCCGGCAGCGAGGCAAGCTGATTGCCGAGAAATCTGGTGCCTATAAGCGCATGGATTTTTCCAATCCGGCAGCAATGCACAAGGAAATCAGCCTATTGGAAGAGCAAATGTATGAACAAGCCAAGAACCTGGCCTTCGAGGAGGCGGCAACGACCCGCGATAAAATTGCCGAGCTGAAGAATCAGCTGTTAAAGCAATGACTTGAATGTACGAATGAGTCCATAAATCGTTCGACACTGTGTCGCTGAATTCCGTATAATCGCCAATCTTTTCTATCGGGATTCCTAGGCGCGTAGCTCAGTTGGTTAGAGCGCTACCTTGACATGGTAGAGGTCACCAGTTCGAATCTGGTCGTGCCTACCATTCCGTAGAAGTAACACTTTTCACTTTGACAATCTCGCTGAAACCAGTGAATTTTATGGTTTTACTTGATTTACGGAAATTTTTACCAGACGGATGTTACAGATAACCCTACCTGACGGTAGCAAGCGGGAATTTTCCAGCCCGGTTTCTATCATTGAGATTGCTGAATCTATTGGACCCGGACTCGCCAAAGCCGCCCTGGCCGGCCGAGTAAACGGCACGCTGGTGGATACGTCCCATACTGTTGATGCTGATACTGAAGTAGCCATTGTCACAGAGAGGGATGATGATGGGATTGAAGTTCTCAGGCATTCCTGCGCCCACTTGATGGCACAGGCGGTTCAGCGGCTCTTCCCCAAGGCGCAGGTTACCATTGGGCCGGTGATCGAAGACGGTTTCTTCTACGATTTTGCTTTCGAGCGTGCTTTCACGCCCGAAGATCTCAGCGCCATTGAAAGCACCATGAACGCTATCGTTAAAGAGGACCTGCAAGTCGAGCGATCGGTACTGGCACGGGATGCAGCGATTGCCATGTTCAAGGGGATGGGAGAGGACTACAAGGTCGAGATCATCAAGTCGATTCCCGGCGACGAGGATCTGTCATTCTATCGGCAGGGAGAGTTCATCGACCTTTGTCGTGGACCGCACGTTCCCAGTACGGGCAAATTCAAGGCCTTTAAACTTACCAGCGTGGCTGGCGCCTATTGGCGGGGTGACTCTGCGAATGAAATGTTACAGCGGATCCATGGCACTGCCTGGGGATCGAAGCAGGACCTGAAACTCTACCTGCAGAGACTGGAAGAGGCGGAAAAGCGGGATCACCGCAAGCTGGGCAAGCAACTCGGGCTCTTTCATTTTCAGGAAGAGGCACCGGGTATGCCTTTCTGGCACCCCAAAGGCTGGACTATCTACCAGGTTATCCAGGGTTACATGAAACAAGTGCAGCAAGCCAGTAACTATCAGGAGATCAATACGCCACAACTGGTCGACTACTCGCTGTGGGAGAAATCAGGCCACGCCGCCAAGTTCGCTGAAGAGATGTTCAGCGTCGAATCAGATAACCGCATGTATGCCATCAAGCCCATGAATTGCCCGTGTCATATCCAGGTATTCAACCAGGGGCTGAAAAGCTATCGGGACTTGCCACTGCGATTGGCTGAATTTGGTGCCTGCCACCGCTATGAACCGTCTGGCAGCATGCACGGCCTGATGCGAGTGAGAAGTTTTGTCCAGGACGATGGCCATATCTTCTGCACCGAAGATCAGATTCAATCGGAAGTGGCCGATTTCATGAAGTTGCTGTTCGCTGTGTATCACGATTTCGGCTTCGATGAGGTGATGTTGCGACTCTCTACACGACCCGAGAAGCGCGTCGGCGCAGACGAACTCTGGGATGTTGCCGAGCAGTCTTTGAAGGACGCGCTCAATGCCACCGCTCTGCCCTGGGAACTGGTGCCGGGCGAGGGGGCTTTTTACGGCCCGAAGATTGAGTACTCCCTGAAAGACTGCATGGGGCGTGTCCAGCAATGTGGCACGATTCAGGTGGATTTCTTTACCCCTGGACGCCTGGGTGCGTACTATATCGCCGAAGACAGCAGTCGCCAGACACCGGTGATGCTGCATCGTGCTGTGCTGGGCTCATTTGAGCGATTTATCGGCGTGCTGATCGAGCAATATGCTGGTGCCATGCCAGCCTGGCTGTCCCCGCAGCAGGCTATGATTCTTAATATAACGGACAGGCAGTCCGAATACTGCCAGAAATTAGAAGAATCCTTGAAAAATAAAGGGTTTAGGGCGTCTTCGGACTTGAGAAATGAGAAGATCGGCTTTAAAATCCGCGAGCACACATTACAGAAGATTCCTTATCTGCTGGTAGTTGGAGATAAAGAAGTTGAATCCGGTACTGTGGCAGTTCGCAAACGCGGAGGTGAAGACCTGGGAACTATGACATTCGACGACTTTTGTAATCACTTAAGCCAGGATGTTGCCCGGTTCGGCCGCAGTGAGAACAGCCCCGGTGCATCCCACTAGGAGAGAGATCGAATATGAGGTTTAAGCGTTCGCGCACGTCATGAGGGGTAGTTCCAAAAAGCCGATAATCAATGAGTTTATCGAAGCAGACAATGTTCGTCTGGTTGGCGCCGACGGTGAGCAAGTGGGTGTTGTCTCAATTGAAGAAGCCAGAGCCGCTGCGGCTGAAGCCAAGCTGGACCTGGTACTGATCGCGCCTGACTCGGATCCACAGGTCTGTAAGATCATGGATCACGGCAAACACATATTTGATCTCAAGAAACAAAAGGCTGCCAGCAAGAAGAAGCAGCGACGGATTCATGTAAAGGAAATCAAGTTTAGACCAGGGACGGAAGAAGGGGATTATCAGGTAAAACTACGCAACCTGATACGTTTCCTGAATGATGGGGACAAGACCAAGGTGTCTTTAAGATTCCGTGGTCGGGAACTCGCCCATCAACATCTTGGGCAGGAACTTATTGAGAAGATCAAAAATGATCTTTCTGAATACGGAACTGTAGAGCAGGAGCCCAAGATGGAAGGCCGACAAATAGTCATGGTACTGGCACCGGTCAAAAAGCACTAACTGTATATTACAAAGGGTCAGTATCTATTGGTCCTGCGGGCCCAATAGATACTGGCCTTTTGTGTAGTTGGTTTTTCATTTAAAGGTTTGTGAAATTCTTTAGAAATTCACAAACGAATGCGGAGTTTAAAGTAGAGATGGTTGGAAAACTAAAAACCCATAGGGGTGCTGCGAAACGGTTTAAGAAAACTGGTTCCGGTTTCAAGCGCAAGAGTGCGTACAAGAGTCATATCCTTACCAAGATGACCACCAAGCGTAAGCGACAGCTTCGGGGTACATCGGCAGTTCATACGGTCGATGTTCCTGCAGTCAAGCGCATGCTACGCGAAAACTAATCGGTTCAGGAAAGGAGAAACACAATGGCTCGAGTAAAACGAGGCGTCGTCGCTAATCGACGTCATAAAAAAGTTCTGGATGAAGCGAAAGGATATTATGGTGCGCGTAGCCGGATATTTCGAGTAGCGAAGCAGGCGGTCACCAAGGCTGGTCAATATGCCTATCGCGACCGTAGGGCGAAAAAGCGAGTGTTCAGAGCACTCTGGATTACTCGCATCAACGCACAGGCTCGCGAGAATGGTATCAGCTACAGTCAGCTGATTGCTGGATTGAAGAAAGCGAATATTGAAATCGATCGTCGAGTATTGGCTGACCTGGCGGTACACGACAAGCTGGCATTTACGGCAATTGTAGATCAAGCAAAAACCAGTCTGGCAGCATAACAATCCTGGCGGAAGCGGCTCATGGCTGATACCGATTCCCTTCTTGCTGAAGCATTGCAAGCGATTAACGACTCAAGTGACGAGAATTCGCTCGAGTCGCTGCGTGTGCAGTATCTGGGAAAGAAGGGTAGTCTCACCGCGTTATTGAAATCGCTTGGCAAGCTACCAGCAGAAGAACGGCCGGCAGCGGGCGAGAAAATCAATCAGACCAAACGAAGTTTACAGGCAGCAATTGATGAGAAGAAGCAGGCCGTCGTTGCTGACAGTCTGAGTGCTTTACTAGCACATGGAAAAATTGATGTCACGTTACCAGGACGCAGACAAAGCAAGGGGGGACTGCACCCGATCACCAGAACTATTGAGCGCATCACCGCTATCTTCGAAAGAGCTGGCTATGATGTCGCCGAAGGTCCCGAGATTGAGGATGATTATCACAATTTCGAAGCACTCAATATCCCCTCACATCATCCCGCCAGGGCCATGCATGACACGTTCTATGTTAGTCCTGGCACCGTATTGCGGACACACACATCACCTGTCCAGGTGCACGTCATGGAAAACGGTGAACCGCCGTTTCGAATGATCTGTCCGGGACGCGTTTACCGTTGCGATTCTGACTTGACCCACACGCCCATGTTCCATCAGGTCGAAGGATTGCTGGTGGATGAGAATGTAAGTTTTGCCGATTTGAAAGGGACCGTTGTAAAGTTTTTACACACCTATTTCGAGGCAGAATTGCCAGTGCGGTTCAGGCCTTCGTATTTTCCATTTACCGAGCCTTCGGCGGAAGTCGATATGGGCTGTGTGAGTTGTTACGGTGCGGGTTGTCGCATCTGCAGCCATACGGGTTGGCTGGAAGTGATGGGGTGCGGCATGGTGCATCCCAGGGTGCTGGAGATGTCAAAGGTCGACACGAAACGATTTAACGGATTTGCCTTTGGCATGGGCGTGGAGCGATTGGCCATGTTGCGTTACGACGTGAGTGACCTGCGCACGTACTTTGAGAATGATGTGCGCTTTTTGCAACAGTTCAATTAAATAAACTATTACTCTGACATAAATCGATGATATTCAGCGAAAACTGGCTAAAGGAATGGGTTGATCCGCAGATGGATACCCAGGCATTGATGGATCAGTTAACCATGGCCGGTCTCAAGGTCGATGGTTATTCCCGTGTTGCACGACAATTCTCAGGGATCCTGGTTGGCGAAGTTAAGTCAGTAGAGCCCCATCCTGATGCTGATAAATTGAGTGTGTGTACGGTTTGGGATGGGGCCGATTTCTACCAGGTAGTCTGTGGTGCTGCAAACGTAAGCGCAGGAATGAAGGTTCCTTTCGCTACGGTGGGCGCCAAAATTCTTGCACAGGAGGATGACAAACCATTTCTGATCAAGGCTGCCAAACTGAGAGGAGTAGAATCGCAAGGCATGCTGTGTTCGGCTGAGGAGTTGGGGCTGGAAGAGTGCTCTGCAGGAATAATGGAGCTTTCTGAGGATGCGCAGACAGGTCAGGACATACGTGGCTATCTGAAGCTTAATGATACAAGTATTGAATTAGACCTGACCCCCAACAGGGGGGATTGCCTGGGGATGCTGGGTCTGGCCAGGGAAGTCGGCGTGCTATCCACACAGGAGATCAAGCAGCCGGAATCAGTTGTTGCCGACACAGTAATTGACGATGAATTCCCTATCAGTATTTCCGCGAAAGACGGCTGCCCCCGGTATCTGGGACGGATTATCAGGAATATAGATCTGCAAGTTAAGTCACCCTTGTGGATGCGAGAGAAGTTGCGTCGCTCCGGGCTGCGTAGCATCGACCCAATAGTTGACGTTACCAACTACGTGCTGATGGAACTTGGTCAACCCATGCACGCTTTCGATTTCTCAAAACTCGAAGGTGGCATAGATGTGCGCATGGCGAAAAACCATGAAAAGATCACGCTGTTAGATGGTAAAGAAGTAGAGCTGACTCCTGACATATTGCTCATTACAGACAAGAAGAAAGCCGTTGCCATGGCAGGAATTATGGGAGGCCAGGCCACTTCTGTTACAGAATCAACGAAAGATGTGTTCCTCGAATGTGCCTTCTTCTCGCCGCTGGCGATTGCAGGCAAGGCGCGCCAGTTTGGTATGCAAACGGATGCATCACATCGCTATGAGCGGGGAGTAGACTACCTGCTGCAGCACCGGGCGATGGAGCGGGCTACTGAATTGCTGGTGGCAATCGTCGGCGGGGAAGTCGGCCCGATAACAGAAGCGGTTGGGAATATCCCCGTTCCAGCTCAGGTTGAGCTGTGCTTCTCGAGCGTCAGAGCTGTGCTGGGTATCGACATCAAGAATGCAGAAATCGTGGATATTCTTTTGCGACTCGGGTTCTCCAGTTTGAGTGAAACTGATGAGCGTATTGTCGTTGAGGTGCCCTCGTTCCGTTTCGATGTAAGCATCGAGGCAGATCTTATCGAAGAAATCGCCAGAATCTACGGCTACAACAACATACCGATGACCGGCGGCTTTGGTAATCAAGCCCTGGTTGCCAAGCCTGAGAGCGTGGTGTCACTGACCCGGATCAGGCACCGCCTGGCGGACCTGGGCTATCAGGAAGTCGTAACGTATAGTTTTATCGATCCCAACCTCTCCAGTTTGGTCTGCGGACCAGAATTACAGACAGTTACATTGGAAAATCCCATTTCAGAGGATATGTCGGTCATGCGGGGCAGTATTCTGCCGGGATTGTTGAGCGCCCTGCAATACAATGCCAATCGCCAGATAGACCGACTGCGGCTGTTTGAAACTGGGCTGGTGTTCAGCGGACAGCCGGGAAATTATCAGCAGCGCAATATGATATCGGGTGTTTTGTCAGGCAATAGACTTCCAGCTAATTGGACCAATATCAAAGAGATAGGTGATTTTTATGATGTAAAAGGCGATATAGAAAGCCTGTTGAATCTGGAGCGCTCGAATCCCACTTATCGGTATATGGCTGGCGAAGCGGCTGGTTTTCATCCGGGTCAATGCGCACGGATTGAAACAGATGAGGGTGACCTGGTGGGCCATCTGGGAGCGCTGCATCCCGCAATTGCACGGGAATTGAGTCTGAATAGCGAAATCTATCTGTTTGAATTGCTGCTCGAACAGGTCCAGAAAGGCAGCATACCGAGGGCTCAACAGCTCTCCCGGTACCCCGAGGTCAGCCGCGATCTGGCAATCCTGATCGATGAATCTGTGGCAGCAGGAGAAATCCTGGCCGTGGTGGCAGAAAATGCCGGTGAATTCCTGACTGGTTCGCGAATATTTGATGTTTATCAAGGGGATGCGGTCACAAAAGGCAAAAAAAGTATCGCTTTGGGCTTGACGTGGCAACATCCTTGCCGCACTCTTAGCGACGAAGAAATAAAAGCAATAATTAGTAGCTGCGTCAACGCACTACAAGAACAATTTAATGCAAGTTTGCGGGATTAGCTGGGGAATTGACAATGGCGGATGGAGCACTCACCAAAGCCGACATGGCAGAACGCCTGTTTGAGGAACTGGGATTAAACAAGCGCGAGGCTAAAGAGGTGGTAGAGCAGTTTTTCGAAGAGATCCGCCTGTCCCTGGAGCGAAATGAGCAAGTAAAATTGTCCGGATATGGCAATTTCGACCTGCGGGACAAGAAGCAAAGGCCCGGTCGAAATCCCAAGACTGGCGAAGAAATTCCCATTAAAGCAAGGCGAGTAGTGACTTTCAGGCCAGGGCAGAAACTAAAGGCGAGAGTAGAAGGCTATGCTGGAACCGAAGAATAACGACGAATTACCTCCGATACCCCCGAAGCGCTATTTCACGATCGGCGAAGTGGGCGAGTTGTGTGCGGTCAAGCCCCACGTTCTGCGCTATTGGGAAGCTGAATTTCCTCAACTCAAGCCCGTGAAACGCCGTGGCAATCGCCGTTATTATCAGCGCCAGGACGTGGTTTTAATTCGCCAGATCAAGAGCTTGCTCTACGAGCAGGGCTATACGATCGGTGGTGCGCGACAAAAGATGAGTGACCATCCCGAGGAATTAGCGAAAACCAATGTCAATTCCAGCGAAATCAAGTCATTGGTGCGGGATCTGGAAGAGGTTATTGGGCGACTTTAGGTTCTAATCTCTCGTGAGTAGTATTACTCAAAAGATCCGATTCAGGATAATCTACTATTTCGGGGCGTAGCGCAGTCTGGTAGCGCACTTGACTGGGGGTCAAGTGGTCGTGGGTTCAAATCCCGCCGTCCCGACCAATTTACTTAGCTACTTCAAGCACTTACCTTCCTCGCCCCCTCGTTGTACCCCCTCTGGGACAATAACCGGACAATAACCCGGACAATAACTCCCAACTCTTCCTTCTCTAATACTGTACGTACTCACGTGTTTGGTGGTAGATTTCTAGCCTCTCACCCGGCGGAAAGGGGGCGATCATGCAGGTAAATAATCTTAAAGGTACTAGCGATAACCAGTGTAATTGTAAGAGCTGGCTTGATCATTGGGGCAACTATAGTGGTGGCACCTACACTCCCTTTACTCTTTGTTCTGTTATTGGTTGCGGATCTGCTGCCGAGGTCGGTGCACATGTTCATGTTGAGAACAGCGGACTTGCTGGCCTCTTGGCGCGCGCAATGGCAGGTTTGTTGAATTGCATCCAATATTGACCCTGGATTTGCAGTAAAATCTGACCCAGTTAGAAAGAGTCAATGCGGGGCTTTACGCCATCATGCAT
>JAQBSZ010000083.1 GCA_027623555.1 Pseudomonadota bacterium
GATTAGGATCATGACACTGCTATTACTGCTGGCGAGCGTTCCGGCTCGGGTACTGGAATGGGACGAACTGAACGAGGCACAACGCTCTGTACTGGGGCCCTATCAGGGACGCTGGCAGTCTTTCACGCCGGAAGAACAGGCCAGAATCGCAACCGGTGCCAGCCGCTGGGCATCCATGGAATCCGGGCGGCGCGCCCAGGCTCAACAGCGCTTTGATCACTGGCAGGCATTACCCGAAGGTAAAAGACGCGAGCTGATGAACCAGTTCGATCGCTTCAGGCAGTTAAGCCCGGAAGACCAGCGCAGGCTGCGCGCAAAACAGCACGAGTTCAGGAAACGTTCACCTGAAGAACAAAGCCGATTGCGCAAGCGTTACGAGCAGCAGAACAAGGCAGGCGACCAGCGCTCTGTTGACCAGCTCAGAATGCGCAGGCAGCAGGGTCAGCAGCAGCGAGGTAAACAGCATCAACCGCAACAGCGAAAACAGCAAAGGCCACCCGCGCGAAAAGCACCTGCGCCGACAGATCGCCCCTGATAGATGGCAGCTGCGATAACCGGTGCTTTTTACAGGACGAGTTGCGTCAACCAATAACCAGCTGATCCGTTAACTTGTTAACCGCTGCACTGATGTAGTGGAGAACTCGACAACAGGAGCTTTAACATGAAAATGCGGAATCTGGTAATGACAACAATGGCGCTGGCACTGGCCGGGAATATCGCGGCCGTCTATGCCATGCCACCAGCTGATGGTGCCAACAGGCCAGACGGTGATCAACACGGGAAGCTGCGCCACAAGGTCAATCGGATCTTCAATGCAGTGGATGCCGATGGCAGCGACACCATCACCCTGGATGAGTGGCTGGCGAAACTCACCGAAAAAGCACGGATCCATTTTGACCGGATCGATTCAGATGATGACAACCTGATATCCCTGGATGAATTCCTGGCGGTTGGCCATGGCAGGGGCGATGGCAGGGGCCACGACCGGGGCCGTGATCATGACCACGAGCCTGACATTGATGTTGACCACGATGCCGTCAGAGCGTGTGTTGCTGATGCGACCGGCGATGACGTGCCACAGCGACCCGATCGTGAAACGGCATTTGGTGAGATCGATACCAACGACGACGGTTTCATCGACTTTGATGAGTTCCTGGCCGCGAAGACCGAAAGGGCAACCAACCGGTTCAATACCATCGATGCCGATAGTGATGGCGCTATCACCAAGCAGGAACTGGCCAAGGAGCTGATGCAGCACCGCAAGCACAGGCGCACTGTCAGGGATTGCGTGGAAGACCAGCGCGAGACTGATGAGTTGCTTGGCTGAGTTCTAATCCCGTCTGACAATTACGGGATCTCAGCGAACCCGGCACTTCCTGCCCTCCCCACAGGAACAGTGCCGGGTTTTTTTATATGATGACTTTTTGCCAGAAAAGGAATCGGTGTGACGATTCAATCCCTGTTTAATATCCTGCACCCCATCATCCAGGCGCCCATGGCAGGTGCCTGCACACCGGAGCTGGTGGCAGCTGTCAGTAACGGTGGTGGTCTTGGCAGCCTTGGCGCCGCACCCATGAAGCCGGAAGTGCTTCGCGCGCAGATCCACAAAATCAGGCAACTCACCGATCACCCGTTCAACATCAACCTGTTTGCACCCCAATCCGAACAGTTTGATAAAGGTGCAGTGCTAGCCCGCTTCGCTCACAGAGTATGACTAAGTTGAGATGGTAGCGCTCTTTCCCGTTTTCGTTGGGTTTTCTTGCGCATCCAGACGACGGGATCGGCCACAGTTGGCCCATTGTCGTGAGATCTGGTCCGGCTTCATGTCTGATGAGCTGATTTAGCCGGATTCCGGCAGCAGTAAGCCTCCTGTGTGGGCTCTCAGGGATTGTCAGGTGAGGTAAAGCGTTAGACGTCAGCCAGGTGGAGCCCAGGCAGGATATCGCCGCAGGTTTGTCAGGATCTGAGCGAGATCGCTTGCATAGGGACAGGCACCTGCATACGACAACCACACACGTCGAACAGTGATTCGTATTCGGGCCGCGATTTTCAGCAGCTTCACCCGGATGGTCGTGCATTGAGCTCTGGCGTGTTGAGTGCCTTCTAATCCGAGGCGGCGGAGTCCATGCATCAGGACATAGGCGAACGAGGAGAAGTACAAGCGCAGTTGATTGGCGCGGAAGGTTGCAGTACTTGTGCGATCAGCAAACAGACCGAGTTGCTGCTCCTTGATCCGATTCTCCATCTCGCCGCGAATGCAATACAACTTCTCATAAAGACGTTTGGCCTTTGCCTGCCTCTGAGGCAGGTTGGTGACCACAAAACGTGGATTCTCTTTGCCAGGAAGATACTCTGCCTTACCAACAACGCGCCGTTCTTGTGACCAGGACTTACGGGTACGGTAACGGAAGTCACGGTATCGTTTGGCGGACTTGCCAGTCTCTCGGTGTTCCCGCCGGGCTTCTTCCATCTCTCGACCCAGCGAACGTCGCAAGCGCTGATTACGCGCTATACCCAGTAAATAATAGACTTTGTTGTCCTCGCACCAGGTCATGATCGCATCCCGACAGAACCCGGAGTCACCGCGGATCACAATCCGTGTCTTCGGCCAATATGATCGGATCTGGGTCACGATGCGTTCGAGTTCTTCCACACTGCCCGCCGCACCGTCCTGATCAGATGGCCGTAACCGAGCACACAACAGATGTTCACCGCAAAAGATGTACAACGGCAGATAACAGTAGTGTCGGTAGTAACCGTGGAAAAAACGAAGTTCCTGCTGGCCATGAAGCGGATCATCAGTGGCGTCCAGATCCAGCCATATCTCGCTGGGTGGTTTCTCATATGATTCGACAAACAGATCGACCAGTAAACGATCGGCTTGCTCCGGATTGAATGCAATCTTCTTATAACGGTGTGCAGCTGCCTCCTCGTGAGTGCTCAATTCCAAACGATTCAACGTGCTGGAGGCAGCTAAAGGATTGCCGCTGTCTTGTTGCCGTTTGCGTTTCTTTCCGGTCAGATCATGCTTACCAACCAGCAGCGCCAGGACACTGTCAGCCCGAAGATGATCATGGTCATTCAAATCTTCATAACCCAGTGCAAGTCCATAGACTCGCTGGGCGACAAGGTCGTGAATACTGTGTTCGATGAATGCTTGCTGACGATAATCGGCGAAACAACTACCCAACCGAGTGAGCATCCCGATCCGATGATCTACCTCTCGCAAAAGCAAACCTCCACCGTCAGAGGTCATGCGGCCACCATCAAAGCGCCCAGTGACTTCTTGTCGTCCAAAGGCGTGAAAATCCAGTTGTTGAGGGGTACACTCTGTCATCAATAGGCCTTTTTTCTGGTTGGTTGTAAGTGATTGGCGTTACTTACCTTTTTACCAGATTGAGGCCTATTTTCTATACTGACCGTGAGATTTTCGGGCTAGAGGATCGGTTATCTCCCGCTGTAGATAATCGCGGTGGAGTCGCTGGGAAGTTCGAACCAGTCGCCGTCATTGGCTATCACAAAGTTCTCCGGCAGATTCCGTTCGAATACCTTTGTCATAATCAGGTTGGCTGGAGCCGGTACCAGGTGATAGTAGGCAACCATTCCTGCACCGGTCTCTGTTCCCAATTCAATCAGCGACTCTGTGGTTGCGTGATAGTCCATCACGTCAGAGATAATCTTCGCGGGTCGATTGAGCCCTGCGGTATCCGCCGCATCGACGGCTGCTTCAGTTAATGGCAGGGACAATGCATCGTGAATCAACAGGTCAACCTTGCTGGCGATGCGCCGGGTTTCTGCTGTCACGACACTGTCCCCGGAGATCACGACACTTCTTCCCCGATAATCGATACGGTATCCGAGCGCAGGTTCAACAGGAGCATGGCTGGCAGCGAAGGCTGTTACAGTGAGGTCGCCGTCTTCGAGCACGATGCCCGATTTTATGGTCTCGGCTCTTAAGTCGGCCAGTTCCGGGTCCAGAAGTTCGCTGCCATGGTGGGCAACGCGGTATTCAACATCCAGCTCATAGGTATCATTAATCCCTTCGACGATTGTTTTCACGCCCTTTGGCCCATAAACGCGCAAAGGCTCTGGTCTGCCCGCGACCCAGGAAGCAAGGTTCAGTTCATAGAGTTCCGCGATATGGTCTGAATGGAAGTGGGTCAGAAATACACCCCGCAGCCTGTTGTAGGGAAGTCTGCTGCGAGTGATATTGGCGGTTGAGCCTGCGCCGGAATCAAACACATAGAAGTGAGCCGGCGTCAGGATCGCGATACAGGACTGGGCACGATCAGAGTTGCCCAGCGGTGATGCGCTTCCGCAAACAAAGACGCGAAGACTGTCGGGGTTTGGCAAGCCGTTGGCGGCATTGGACATACCGGCGCGATACATTTGCTCGACTGCGATATCCTGGGCTGACTCGAACTCGAGGGAAAAACGGAGAAGACCGCCCAGTACCAGGACGACGAGGACAAGATAGGAAAAGAATTTGATCATGATGCTGCCCGGGGAAAGTGGATCGAATGCTGCTTGT
>JAQBSZ010000047.1 GCA_027623555.1 Pseudomonadota bacterium
TTTTATTGGTCAGGTGAAATGCTTTCCAGCATTTCACCTGAGTCGGCGCCAAATCGCTGGCGAAATTATGCGAAATTCCTTGCGATTTGCTGCAGAGTAATTTTGCAGTTCTTTCTTATAATTCAGGACTTAACTACTTTCGGGTTCATAGCAACTTGCTGAAAAACACAAGTTGCTGAATCGCATTTGCTGCGCAAATGGGCAGCACAGCCCGGCCAACAATCACAGATTGTTGTCGTTCAGATGCGCATCATGCTCACGCATGATAAGCGCTTGCCTCACTGCTGTGCTGCCACAGAACACCTTTCTAGATCGAAGTGAAAGAATTTTCCGGATCGCTTGATGGTTGAGTTTTACTTCGGCACCTTCTCTTCTTCTTTCACGTTTTCCCCTCTGTGCTAAACTTTCAGTACCTTTCACACTGAATTAGACATGCACAAGATATGAAACAAGCTTTTTTCACACTGGGGCTCGCCGGGTTGGCTTCATTGGCAAATGCCGACACAACGCTGATTACCAACGTTAGCGGGTACACGTTAAACAGTGAACGCGAGCTGGTTCGGTTCTCAGCACTGCAGTTTACCGATGACAGGATTGATCGAACGTTCAGCGTGGCTGATGCACTACCGGAGACCGTGGATACTCGTATCGATGGTAACGGACAAACCCTGATACCTGGACTCATAGATGCCCATGGTCATGTGCTGAGTTACGGGTTAAGCCTGCTTCGCGTCGATCTGGTTGGTACTGCTTCTGAGGCGGAAGCAGTACAACGGGTTGCAGATTTTGCCGCACAGAACAGCGAACTCGACTGGCTTCAGGGACGAGGCTGGAACCAGGTGCTGTGGGACAGCAATAGCTTTCCTGCTGCCGCCAGTCTCGATGCTGCGCTCGGCGACAAACCAGTCTGGCTGACTCGCGTAGATGGTCATGCTGGCTGGGCGAATACGGCTGCCATGAAACTCGCCGGCGTTAGCCGCGACTCGGAAGATCCCACCGGCGGGCAGATCATTCGCGATGAGGACGGTGAGCCAACCGGCGTGTTTATCGATACAGCACAAGGCTATATAAGCGAGCAGATACCAGCGACCAGTTTAGAAGAACAGCAACTTGCCTTGTCTACTTCGATGAATACTCTGGCCACTTATGGTCTGACCAGTGTTCATGATGCCGGCGTCGGTAGTCAGACCATAGCGGCCTACAAAGAGTTGCTGAGCGATGGCCCGTTGCCGATTCGCGTGAACGTAATGATTGCCGCTTCTGATCCGCTCTACCTGGACCGGTTGAACGAGGGGCATTTTCGCAGCGACGATGACACACTGACTATCAACAGCGTCAAAGTCGTCGGTGATGGTGCACTGGGTAGTCGAGGCGCCGCCCTGATCGAAGCTTACTCTGACGAACCCGGCAACCGCGGCTTGCTGCGATACGATGACGAACGCCTCGAATACCTTATGCGCGCTGCCATGAACGCGAACTTCCAGGTTAACACCCATGCTATCGGCGACGATGCCAATAAGAAGGTGCTGGACAACTATGAGAGGTTGATTGCCGAAACTGATTCGCGAGCAATGCGGCATCGCATAGAACATGCCCAGATCCTGCGCTATGAAGATATCCTTCGCTTTGCCGAACTCGGCGTAATTCCGTCGATGCAGGCAACCCATGCTACCAGCGACAAGAATATGGCCCTGGACAGGATTGGTGAAGTTCGCATCCAGGGAGCCTATGCCTGGCGCAAGTTAATTGACGCCGGCGCTGTCATTGCGAACGGCTCTGATTTCCCGGTGGAATCTCCTAATCCGTTCTGGGGCCTGCACGCGTCGGTCACGCGCCAGGACCAGAAAAACCAACCAGCCGGAGGCTGGTTTCCTGAAGAGCGCATGACACTTATTGAGGCATTTGCCAGTTTTACGATCGACGCTGCTTATGCTGGCCACCAGGAGAATTTGCTGGGTACACTGGAACCTGGCAAGAAGGCTGATTTTATCTTCCTCGATCGTGATATTTTTAACTCGCCTGCCAGCGAGCTCTGGCAGACCCAGGCCGTGGAAACCTGGGTAAATGGACAGAAACTTTCAAACTGACAAAACACTACCCAAAGAGTTTGTTATGAGATTATCCCGTTGTTACTTCATTGTTCTGTTTACTTTAGCGATCGCTGCCTGTTCTCCAGACGAGAGTGAGCAACAGAATTCTTCGGCAAGTACTGAAAATATTCGATCCAGTGATGCGCTTATTACCGAAGCGTCACTGTTCGACCCGGAAGAGATTGAGCGCTGGCAGGCGCAATCCCGGAATGTGACTATACTCAGGGACAAATGGGGTATCGCCCATATCTATGGAAAGACTGACGCCGATACTGTGTTTGGCACCTTGTTTGCCCAGGCAGAAGACGACTTCAACCGGGACGAGACAAATTACCTCAATGCCATGGGGCGCCTGGCAGAGGCGGAAGGCGCAGGTCAACTCTATCGCGACCTGCGTATGAAGCTGTTCATCGACCCGGTGGACATGCAATCCCAGTACGAGGCAAGTCCTGACTGGCTGAAAGATCTGCTGAATGCCTTTGCCGATGGCTTGAATTACTACCTCTATACCCATCCAGAAGTTGTGCCAAGAGTCATCCAACGCTTCGAACCCTGGATGGCACTGTCATTTACCGAGGGCAGCATTGGAGGAGATATCGAGAGAGTAAACCTGCGTGAGCTGGAAAATTTCTACGGCCCGGACAACCAGGTAGCGCAGGTAGAATACTTGCAAGACAACGAGCCGCGCGGCTCCAATGGCTTCGCCATTGCTCCGGCCAAGACTGCCGGAGGTAATGCGCTGTTGCTCATCAACCCCCACACGTCATTCTTTTTCCGTTCAGAATTACACATGGTCAGTGAAGAGGGCTTGAACGCATACGGCGCAGTGACCTGGGGACAGTTCTTCATCTACCAGGGTTTCAACGAGAACACTGGTTGGATGCACACTTCGAGTCGAGCAGATGCGATTGACTACTACCTGGAAACAATCGTGGAACGAAACGATGGCTACTACTACCGTTTCGGTGATGAAGAGCGAAAACTGCGAGAAACCATCATAACACTGCCATATAAAGACGGTGATGCACTGTCCAGAACGGAAATTACCGTGTACCACAGTCATCACGGGCCGATTATTCGCGAGCGGGATGGCAAATGGGAAGCCATCAGTCTCATGCAGGAACCCATCAAGGCATTGGCACAATCCTATGGGCGCACCAAGGCAAATAATTACGAAGAGTTTGCCGCCACCATGGAATTGCGTACCAACTCATCCAACAATACCGTGTATGCCGACAGCAAGGGCAATATCGCCTACTGGCATGGTAATTTCATTCCCCGCCGTGATGCCCGGTTCGACTGGAACCAACCGCTGGATGGAAGTGATCCAGCCACAGACTGGAAAAGCCTGCATCCGGTCAATGAGATGATCACCTTGTTCAATCCAGGCAGCGGCTGGATTCAGAATACCAATAACACGCCCTTTAATGCCGCTGGTGCGGACAGCCCAAGGCGAGCAGACTATCCGGCTTATATGGCGAATAATCCTGAGAATCCCCGCGGCGTCCACGCCGTTCAGGTACTCAAGGGCCGAAGCGACTTTACCATCGATACGCTGATTGAGGCGGCCTATGAGCCCACCCTGACGGCATTTGAAGAGTTAGTACCGAGCCTGTTGTTAATAACAGCAGTGGATCGCGTCTCACAGAATACCAATAGCCCGAACAACATTGTTCGCGGGGTCGGTGACACGGTCTCTATTCAGTCCGAGCTGTTGGAGTATATCGATTTGTTAAGAACCTGGGACTACAAAGCCTCTGTGGACTCAGTCGAGACCTCATTGGCCGTGTACTGGGCAGAGAACCTGATAAGCAGTGTCGCAATCGCAGCATCTGCAAGTGGCATCGATGTCTATGACTACATGACTAACCGATCTACTATGGATCAGAAACTGAGTGCGCTTCGTCAAGCCGCGCAGACGCTCACCCGGGATTTCGGTTCCTGGCAGGTACCCTGGGGCGAGATAAATCGCTATCAACGCCTCAATGGAGATATTGTTCAGGATTTTAGCGATGATGAGCCCAGCCTTGCGGTTGGCTTCGGTTCCGGGCGTTGGGGATCCCTGGCTTCTTTCGGCAGTCGCACCTATCCAGGCACCAGACGCATGTACGGCACCAGTGGCAATAGCTTCGTTGCCGCCGTGGAATTTGGAGAGCGCCTAACGGCGAAAGCTGTTACTGTTGGCGGATTACAGAGCGATCCAGGTTCTCCTCACTTCGATGACCAGGCGGCGATGTATGCCAGCGGAGAATTCAGGGACGTGCTGTTCTACCGGGAGGACATCGAAGCGAACCTGGAGCGAGCCTATAATCCCGGCGACTAGAGCAGACCAACTTAACCAGTACATGAACCAGCAGTAATGACAGAAAATTTTAAGCCCGGCAGGCATTTCCTGCAGATTCCCGGACCTTCCAATGTTCCCGACAGTGTTTTACGAGCAATGGCCCGGCCGGTCATCGATCACCGTGGTCCGGAATTTCCCGCACTGACCTTTAGCATCCTCGACAAACTCAAGCCGGTTTTTAATACCGACTCCGCGGTATTTATTTACCCGGCTTCAGGCACGGGTGGTTGGGAATGTGCACTCCTCAATGCCCTGTCTCCCGGGGACAAAGTACTAGCATTCGAAACTGGCCACTTCGCAACACTCTGGAAAAACGTCGCCGAAAAACTCGGCCTGCACATCATCTGGATTGCCGGCGACTGGCGCCATGGCGTAAAACCCGACCTGGTGGCCGAGAAGCTCAGCGAAGACAGTAAACACGAGATCAAGGCGGTGCTTGCTGTGCACACCGAAACATCGACTGGCGTCACCAGCCAGATTCCCAGGATCAGAGCGGCGATCGATGACGTCAAGCACCCTGCCCTGTTCATGGTCGATGCCGTGTCATCACTGGCCTGTTCAGAATTCCGACATGATGACTGGGGCGTGGATATTACTGTCAGCGCCTCGCAGAAGGGCTTGATGCTGCCTCCAGGGCTGAGTTTCAATGCCGTCAGTGAACAGGCTCTGGAATGTGCAAAAAATTCTCTGTCACAACATTCCTATTGGCAGTGGGACACGATGCTGGAAAATAACGCCCGTGGTTTCTTTCCCTACACGCCCAGCACCAACTTGTTATACGGACTCGAAGAAGCACTGACCTTGTTGCATGCTGAAGGCATGGACAAGGTAATCTCCCGGCATGCGCGACTGGCCGAAGCTACCCGGATAGCCGTAGCCGCCTGGGGACTGGAGAATCTCTGCCTGAACCCTGAAGAGTATTGCAATTCCACGACGGCGGTGCTGGTGCCAGAAGGCTATGATGCCGACGCACTAAGAAACATAATCCTGGACAGGTTCAATATGTCTTTGGGAACAGGCCTGGGCAAACTCAAGGGCGCCATATTCAGAATTGGGCACATTGGCGATTTCAATGAACTGATGCTGGCTGGAACGCTCGGTGGCGTGGAGATGGGGCTGCAGGCGGCCGACATTCCCTACAACGCCGGCGGAGTCACTGCAGCACTGAATTTTCTGGCAGCCAGTTAAGCAGTCAATTCAATAATAAGAACGAGGAGTTTTCATGGATCCTTCTACCGCAGTAAGCAACAGCGCGGCGATCTCTCTGGTCGGTTTCGCCGTTGTCATCTTTCTGCTGCTGTTTCTGATTGCCAAATGGAAATGGCACGTGTTCTTTGCCCTGCTAATCCCCATCATGCTGTTTGGTATTCTGCCTGGCGTGCAGCAGAATAATTTTATCGAAGCCTTCGAGTCTGGCTTTGGCAATACGCTCGGTTCGATAGGTGTGGTAATCGTGTTGGGATCGATTATCGCCGAGGCGCTGAAACACACCGGTGCCATTCAGGTCATAACCAGGTCAATGGTGAACCTGGTAGGCAGACAACGCATGCCACTGGCACTCACGTTAACCGGATTCATCATCGGTGTGGCGATATTTTCCGACGTGGCTTATGTCATCCTCAACCCACTGGTACACTCGGCCGCCAAAACCATGAATGTGGGTATCGCCGTGATGTCCACTGGCCTGGTTGGTGCCCTGCAGTTGACCCACGCCATAGTACCCCCAACACCGGGTCCCCTGGCGGCGGCCGCCATCGTGGGTGCCGACATCGGCAAGACTATTATCTTCGGTAGTATCGCCTGCCTGTTCGGCTCCATGGCCTGCTGGGCCTGGGGAACCATGGTGGCAGGCCCGCGCATCGCCACTATGGCGAGCGATGAATTCGAGGGTGTCTCAATTGACGATTTGGATCAGGACGGACCTGCCGAGTTACCCAGCACCCTGAGCTCCTATACACCGATTGTTATTCCCATCGTGTTGATCGGTACGCAGAGCATTGTTTCCCTGTTCTTCGAGGAAGGTCATCTATTACGCACGATCTTTCTCTTTCTCGGCTGGCCGGTTGTAGCGCTCTCGATTGGGGTCTGGTTGGCTTACCGCAATATCAAGAGTGACGATGACAGGGAGAAAGCCAAGGACGCCTGGGTGGAGGCTGCGCTGAAAACTTCAGCGATGATTCTGGTAGTGACTGGACTGGGTGGTTCACTCAGCGCCATTCTGCGCGGTACGCCAGCGGTGGACTTTATCGCCATGCTGTTCACCGACTATGGTCTGCCCACCATCCTGTTGCCGTTCGTGATCGGCATAATTGGAAATATGATTACGGGCTCGACTACGGTCGGCGTGATTACAGCCGCTTCACTGGTGGCGCCCATGCTCGGCAGTCTCAGCCTGTCCCCCGAAGCCGCCATGCTGGCCGGAGCCAGTGGCTCGGTGATCATCAAGTATGTAAATAGCAGTTACTTCTGGGTTTGCACCTCGCTGTCCGGTCTCAGCGTCCCGGATGCCGTGTTCAGCTACGGAGGTGCCACACTGGTGGGTGGCCTGGTGTCGTTCCTGGCCGTGTGTGCGATGTGGGGTATTGGCCTGATCTAGGCATGATCCAGGCCTGTCACAAGCAAGCATAGACATTTGGCGGCAGGGCTCTTATCCTGTCTATTCCAGAAATCGGGCAAGACCAACAAATAGACCGACAAAGAGACCAGCAGCGAGACTAATGGAGAGACTAATGATGAATAACAATGTTCAGTGTCGGTTCGGAATTCCTGCGACCCTACTGGTCGGCTGTCTGATGATCCCTGCGCTGTCAGCCTCGGCGCAAACAAGCCCAACCTTCACTGCCGATGTCGCACCGATTCTCTATGAGAAATGTGCGAGCTGCCATAACCCGACCGGCATAGGTCCCATGCCCCTGCTCGAGTTTGCCGATGCAAAGACCTGGGCGCCGCTGATCAGTTTAAAGGTTCAGGCACGGGAGATGCCTCCCTGGCACCTGGACAAGACTACTGGTATCCAGGATTACAAGAATGATATTTCACTGTCGGACGATCAGATCGCCACCATCGTTGCCTGGGTAGCAGGCGGATCACCCGAAGGTGATCCCGCGCACCTTCCGCCGCTGCCGCAACTGAGTAGTGGCGACGAATGGCAGACAGCAACCTTGCTGGGACCACCGGATTTCGTTGTAGAGTCACCCCCGTATACCGTAACAGCCAATGCCCAGGACCAGTGGTGGGTGCGCAACACCAGCTTCGAAGGCCTTATTGATGAGCCACGCTATGTGCGGGCAACTGAATTAAAGGGCTCTTACCCGTTAGGCGTAAAAGTTCTGCACCACGGCCACGCTCAATTAAGCTCTCAAGATAGTAACGGCAATCGTGCGTCCGGTCCGGTCGGCCGACAGGGCGTGGGCAAGGCTGGCGATGTGTTCGAGGAAGGTACCGGCATGCTGATTTATCCATCCGGGTCCATCAACTGGAACTTGCACTACTTTCCGATTAACCAGGAAGTTGCAAACGAACAGGCGAAGGCCGCCGTATGGCTCTACCCCAAGGGATATAAACCAGAATTCGAGACCTCAGGTGAGCAATTCTTCGCTGCCGACACCGGGCCCGGCGGACTATGGGCTGGCGATCTGGTATTGCCGCCAGATTCCATCAAGTCTCAACAGGGAGTTCGGGTTCTGCAGCGACCAGCGCTGATCACCAGCTTCAGGCCACATATGCACATGCGGGGCCGAGCGCAGTCGCTGGAAGCAGTCTATCCCGATGGCCGGAGAGAGATGCTAGCTCGGGTAGATAAATACAATCACTCCTGGCAGATCTCCTATAAATTTGCTGATGACGTGGCACCCCTGTTACCCAAGGGCACCATGTTGATGATTACTTCCACCTGGGATAACACCGCCGAGAACCCCAACAATCCGGATCATCGGCAATGGGTGGTGTTTGGCCAGCGGGGTGTGGATGAGATGTCCCATCTATGGCTCAGTGTGACCTATCTGTCAGATGATCAATACGAGCGCTTGAATGCGGAGAGACGACGCAGTTTGACTGCACAAAACGGACCGTAGTCAGCCGTGAGCAGTCATGTCAAAGCAGCACTGGTTTTGCTTGCCATCTGGGTAGGCGGCTGGGGCTGGGCGACTGCGCAGACTTCGAAAAGCCTCGATCTATTCAATGAAGACCCTCTCAGGCCTCGGGGGCAGAATGTTATTCCGCTGTATGATGGCTGGTTTCCCAATCCTGATGGCACGTTCACGCTCTGCTTCGGTTACTTCAACATGAATACCGAGCAGTCTATCGACGTTCCGGTGGGTGCAGGCAACCGGATAGAGCCGGCTATCTATGATGGGGTGCAACCCACTCACTTCGATCCCGTACCCGCTCCGACACTCACAAGAGATTATCGTCACCACTGGTGTGTGTTCTCGGTGACCGTGCCTGAAGATTTTGGCAATGCAGACGTCATCTGGTCATTGGAAACACAAGGCAACACGCTCTCGGTTCCGGGTTCCCTGATTCCTTCTTACGTACTCGATGAGCAAGCCACTTCCGGGCGCGATGCTGTGGCACCGTATCTCAGCCTCAATGATGATCCGCCTGGTTTCCGAGGTCGACGCGGACTCTGGGAAGGACCTCGCGTTGCCCGGGTCGGTGAACCCGTGCCACTCATAGCGCGCATCAGTCACCCTGAAGCCGGCACCTGGTTGAACTGGACTCTGCACCAGGGTCCGGCGGCTATGGAATTCAGCCAGGCTGAGATTCGCTTGGACTCGGCCGCAGGTGTTGCCATGACGACCGCCACATTTTCAGAGCCAGGCTCTTATGTTGTCAGGGTGCAGGCTATCAACGATACAGAACGACGCAATGAGCCAACGTACGGCTTTGAATTTTACTGCTGCTGGACCAACGGCTATGTGCGGGTAGATGTGACGGAATAAGAAAGGCAGCAAGATAGGGACCCTTGTCATTAGTCTGCTGCCCTTCCAGTTACTGCTCACTGCTAGCAAGCAGTTTGTTATTGTGGCGGTCGCACGATCGCGTAAGTGCGCCACATGGCAGGGAAATTACAGATTGTGAATGGACCATCCAGTCCTGCCGTAGGATTCAACCCATTTCGAGTGAGTTCCAATCGCTCAGCCATGCTTTCCGGGGTAGCGGCTACCTCAGCAAGCACTACTGCTGTACCGGTCCTGTTTGCCGCGGGACCAATAGAGCGAGTGTTAACCTGCATCAACGAGTTGTTACCGGCCCTGCGAAAATTCGCGGCAACTCCGGCCGCAAATTCATAGGCGTCGGCGATAGTTCTACCTTCTTCGAGACTGCAGAAGCGAGTCATCATCAAGGTTTCGTCACCCGTAAATCCATCGTTGTCGGGAATCGCCCTGCTGAGGACCACCGCATCGCTGGCAGCACAGGTCATCAGGTCCTGTGGTCGCTGCAACCCCAGGAAGGCAGGACTGCCCCCGCGACTTCCCTCGGTATTCGAGATGTATTCAGTCCAACTGCCGTGATACCAGGCAATCTGGAAATCGTAGTTCGTCTCGAAATCATTGCTATGGTGTAAAGCCTCGCGGAAGAATACCTGGTTGGCTGAGTTCTCGTCTCTGGGCAGGCTCCTGCCCCAGGCAACGACTTCCGCCATGCTCACCCCGGGATTGAGTGCACAGTTTAGCGTTCGCACCACCACACCAGGAGGCATGTCTTGCGCTGAGGCGGAAAAACTGAAAAATGCATAGATGGTTAACGAGCTGAAAATCGACAATCTTTTCATTATTATTTCCTTGTTGTGATTGTGAAAAAATGATCTGCCCTTGAAAACGGCAGTTGAGTGCTTCTCCCTGTAGCGTCTTCGGTAAGGCGCCTTACTCCGTGTTAACTCCTTAAACCTGGAATCAGGCGTTGTTCAAGACCGAGAGAGGAGATCTTGAACAACGCCTTGTCGCAAAGTTGCAATCCAATTTTGCTGAACCCGTGCGAATTCCAGCACAGTCATACTATGGTTGAAGATTACAAATTAGTATGGGCGCATGAATCCATGTGTTTATATACAGTGGAACAAAGCGGTGTTGAGAGGCGTGGAGAAAGGAAGGCTGTAGCCTTTCTCCAGGTGAAATGATGGTCAGGAATCCAGTGCCATTTGCAGAACTCGGGCAACGTGCATTGCCTGCCGGCCTGTGCCGTGTTCGATCTGCCCGCGGCAACTTGTACCGTCGGCGATGATCAGGGTGTCTGCCTGCGCGTCTTCGATTGCGGGGAACAACAAAAGTGCACCCATCTGCATGGACATGTCATAGTGCTCTTTTTCGTAGCCAAAGGAGCCAGCCATACCGCAACAGCTCGAATCGATGGTCTTGACTTCCAGTTGAGGAATCAGGGAAAGCACTTTTTGCACGGGGGTCATCACGGCAAAGGCTTTCTGATGGCAATGTCCATGCAAGAGTGCCTTTTTGGCAGGTAAAGCTTTCAATTTCAGCTGCAAGCGTTCCTTGTCATGTTCCGCCACCAGAAATTCCTCCAGCAGAAATGCATTGTCTGCCAGTGCATTTGTGTCGTTACCGGGCAGCAGCGCCTTATACTCGTCTCTAAGGGTTAGCAGACAAGATGGCTCCAAGCCGATAATAGGTACGCCTCTTTCGACGAAGGGCATTAGAGTGTCCAACATACGGCTGACCTCGACACGCGCCTCAGCCAGTAATCCCGCACTGAAGAAAGTTCGACCACAGCACAGCGGTCTGCCGCCGTCCAGCGGCGTCGGGCAGGTCACGTGGTAACCCCCGGCACTAAGCACCGCCAGGGCGGCATTCGCATTTTCAGTTTCGAAACAACGGTTAAAGGTATCTACCAGCAGCACGACTTCCCGTTCACCCTTCGATATCACCGCGTCTTCTATAAAGGGCACGAAATGATCACTGCGCCAGCGCGGCAGACGCCGCCGGCTGCTAAGCCCCAAGAGCCATTCCGAGAGTTTGGCAATCCCTGGAATCTGGTCGCGCAGATTCAGGATAAATCCGAGCCGCCGGATTTTCGGTGCATAACGTGGCAGGTAGGCAAACAGGCGCTCTCGAAGCGACAGGCCGTGTTTCCGGTGATACTGATCGAGAAACTCGATCTTCATCCGCGCCATGTCTACCCCCGTCGGGCACTCCCGTTTACAACCTTTACAAGCAACGCACAGATCCATGGTCTGGTACATGGCATCGGAAGTGAACGCATCCTCACCCAGTTGACCGGTTATCGCCAGGCGCAGGGTATTGGCTCTGCCGCGAGTGAGATGTTGTTCTTCTTTTGTTATGCGGTAAGACGGACACATGGTGCCAACGTGTGCCTTGCGACAGGCGCCATTGTTGTTGCACATCTCGATCGCCCGGTTAAAACCGCCCCACTCCGACCAGTCCAGTCCGCTCTCCCTGGCAAGAGGTGCGTAACCCGGCGCATAGCGCATAATTTCCCGATCATCCATCTTGTGTGGGTTTACGATCTTGCCGGGATTAAACAGATTGCCTGGATCGAAGCTGCGCTTTACTTCCTCGAAGTTTTCCACCATGCGTTTGCCAAACATGGGCTCATGGAATTCCGAGCGTGAGATGCCGTCGCCATGCTCTCCCGAGTGGGAACCCTTATACTCACGAACCATTTCCAGGCACTCCTCGGCAATGGCCCTCATCTTCGTAGCTCCGGCCTCTTCTTTCATATTTAGCACAGGTCTTACATGCAATGTGCCAACCGATGCATGTGCATAAAAAGTGCCAGTTGTCCCATGTTTGAGAAATATATCTGTTAGGCGGCGAGTGTATTCTGCAAGATCCTCCAGTTGAACCGCACAATCTTCAATAAAAGACACGGGCTTGCCGTCACCCTTCATGGACATCATGATGTTCAGGCCGGATTTTCTAACCTCCCAGATCGCACTCTGGAAATCTTCATCGGTAACCTCCACAACTGAACCCGGAAAACCCAGATCAGCCTGCAATTCCACCAGGGCGGCCAGGCTATGCAGTTGTTTGTCGCGGTCTTCTCCGGCAAATTCGACCAGCAGCAACGCATCAGGTTCTCCCTGTACAAAGCGATTGACGGTAGGTGCAAACAGGGGAATGGCGCGCGCCAACTCGATCATGGTGCGGTCAACCAGTTCTACCGCCGCCGGGTCCAGCTTGACGATATGCCGGGTTGCCTCCATCGCTTGATAAAAAGTCGGAAAGTGGCAGACACCGAGCACCTTCGCCGGTGGAATAGGCTGCAGATCGAGATGAATTCGTTGGAAGAACCCCAACGTGCCTTCGGAGCCCACCAGTAAACGCCCCATATTCGGTTCATCCTTGATCAGCTCGTCGATGTTGTAGCCACCGACGCGGCGCAGAAGATTGGGAAAGCGAGAGCGAATCTCATCTGCTTCGCGCCTGCCTAACTCCAGCATCTTCTGTACCAGCGCCTGGTACACCAGATTGTCTTGTTGATCGCCATTGAAACGCTTGAAATGCGCTCGCGTGCCATCGGCCAATAGGGCTTCCACCGAGCGAACGTTGTGCACCATGTTGCCGTAACGAATGGAACGGGCACCGCAACTATTGTTGCCCGTCATGCCACCGAGCGTCGCGCGATTGGCAGTTGATACATCGACTGGATAAAACAAGCCATGCGGTTTCAGATAGCGATTGAGCTGATCGAGTACCATACCCGGCTGAACACAGACTGTTCTTTCTGCCTGGTCGAACTCGACAACCTGATTCAGGTGTCGCGTGCTGTCTATAAGGAGCGCCTTGCCGATGGCCTGGCCATTCTGCGATGTACCTGCGCCGCGTGGCAGCACCGGCACTCCTTCTTCCACCGCAATCTGGACAGCGATTTCCACATCTTTGTCACTGGCCGGGATTACCACGCCAATAGGCATCAGTTGATATATCGAGGCATCGGTGCTGTAGCGACCACGATTGAAATCATCGAAGAGCACATCACCCTGGAGTTCCTGCTTGAGCCGTCTTGCAAGTGAGCTGTTATTGTTATTTGCCATCGAAAACCGGGATCGTAATGCAGAAGCAGATTTATAACATATTCACGGGAGGATTTCGTAAGTCCATGGCGGGACAGAGATTTCCATCGAGGATTGCTCATTGAAAAGGCCTGACAGCTCCTTTACTCTGCAGTCTGATAACAACCCCGAAGGCAGGATCTAATGTGACAAAACGAATTCAGCTATTTATCCTGGCAACAGGGCTGGCCTGGACTCTGCTGGCCTCGACCCTGAGCGCACAGGAATTCGAACCGGGATTCATCGACCCTTACCCCATTTTGCAGGCGGCTTCTGCAGCCATCGGCGAGGAGCGGCTCAGCTGTGTGTCAATCTCCGGGAATGCTTACACCGGCATGGTGGGACAGCAGCGCTTGAATGGCTATGAAGTGGATTGGCCCCGTGGCGAACCGCTTAGTAACTACACGCGAATCATCGACTGGCAAAATGTGAGAATGCTCGAGACTTTCGACAGGGAGCCTGGCAACAACCCGGCTGGCTGGAAATACGGCCTGGGCTGGCTTGGAGGCACCCCAGTGCAGCAGGAGACACGCCAGGAATTCATGCTCAACAACAGCTACGCCTGGCATAAAGACGGAGCGAATGGCACGCCCTTTGCTGCCAGCCACCTCGATGCCGAGCGCTGGCAACTGGATATGTGGCTGACACCCCATGGATTTCTGAAAGCGGCGCGGCTACCCGGCGCCAATCCCAGGGCAACCTGGCGGTGGGAACTGGGGGAGATGGGCCGAGACGGCGCAACAGTTAAGCCTGAGAAGGTAACGATCGTCACTATTGATCTGCTAGGCAAGTACCGGGTCGATGCAACGGTGAATTCCCAAAACCTGTTGCAGCGTATCCACACCTGGGTGCCCGACCCGGTACTGGGAGACACGAACTACGAGCATGAATTCGCCAACAACGATTACATCGATATTGGCAATGGCATTCGCTTCCCGACAATCTGGCATCATCACACGGGCTGGGATGATAACTACCAGGCCCAAAGTACCAATGCCGGTCACAACGCATTTGGCGGTAACCAGTCGACTATTCAGGCGAATGTGTGTCCCGGTGACCTGCCAGTTCCAAACGAAGTATTGAATGGCGAAATTGCAGATACTCTTGAAGTAAGCGAACTGGCGGACGGAGTCTATCTATTCGGGGGCAGTTCCCATAACAGTGTGGTTGTGGAATTTGCGGACTATATCGCGGTCGTGGAAGCACCCTTGAATGAACGACACAACCTGATGGTAATCGATGAGATCGTTGCGCGGATTCCTGACAAACCGATTCGATTCCTGGTCAACACACACCAGCACCATGATCACATCGGCGGCCTGCGGACCTATATGCACATTGGAGCCACCATCATCACACACTGGAAGAATTACGATTTCTACACCAAGGATGTGTTGAATTATGCACAGCGCACACTGGATCCGGACCTGGTCAGTCTATTGCCACCAACTGAACTGGCTGAAGGATATCAATATGAGACTGTACGGGAGAATTATGTGTTGACCGACGGTGATCGCATTATGCAGATCTCCTACGTGCACCCACTCAATCATGTCGAGGGTATGCTGGCAGCCTACTTGCCCCAGGAGCGCCTACTGATCGAAGCAGACCTGTTCGACGGACCTTCCGGATTCCATACCGATCCCACTACTGCCGAACCTAACCAAGCCAACCGCAGCCTGTACAATCATGTGCAGCGACTCGGCCTGGATGTGGATACTATCGTGCCAATTCATGGACGACCCGTGGCGTGGGATGAGTTTGCAGAACTGGTCAACTGAATGTCTGTCAGCCCGGCTCAGGCTGAGTGGGCTACCTACCAATTCACGATTGAAGATGAGAAAACCTTCGCCGACCGGATCGCCGGAAGTTCGCCTGTAGCCAGAACCCCTGCTCAAATGTATGAGTACACCTGCCATGCGGGCAACTCTAGTTTAAAAGTCGCCAGAGCTGAGGACGGCGATCACTAGTCAGCGGGCAGTTGTCAGGGAAGTTTTCGCCAGTTCAGGGTTCCGGTGATCCTGCCCTGGGGATCTTTAACAGTCAATTTGAGTAGCCCATCTTCAAAAGCATAGTGACGGACGTTGTCACCACCAACCCAGCGCGGAACCATGGGACTGCCCTTTACATGGTGAACGACGATTCGTTTCTCGACATCCCAGCTTACAGTACCCCAGTAAGCAAAACCGCCAATGGTACGTTCGCTGGAATTCTCAGCCCTTTCCGGTAAATCCCGTGGCATGCCAAGGCCTGCCATATTGTCAAAGGCGTCATAACTGAGTCGCCCGATGTAGTTCATGTCTACTTCACCACCCTGGGCTGGATAACTGAAGTAACTCACTAGCTCATAATCACCGATGAATTTCTGACGAATGGTGTCAGTATCATCGGCGGCATATAGGCCAGAACCGGATAGTATGAACAGCGCAAGGCAGAGCATTCTTCTTGTCATTGTTGTACCTCATTCCTTTTCATTTTGAAGATGTGTCTTGTTCAGAGGCTCCCTAGTAACCGACGGCAGCCCCATCGCCACGCCGGGAATCGGCTGCGCCGAGGTACAAACCCTCTACGCGATCATGATAGACGCCCATGGCGGCACCCTGTGTGCCTATATCCATAAGCCGATGGCCGCGCTCCTCGTAGAGTCTGATAGTGTCCGGCGACAAGGTATTAGTTTCCATGCTGGTGAAATCAGGCAGCCACTGGTGATGGATCCTGCCCGCCTCGACCGATTCGGCAATATTGAAATCATGGTCGATTACATTAAGAATCAGTTGCATGGTGGTATTGATAATAGTTTTACCGCCAGGACTGCCAACAGCGAAAACCGGTTTGCCGTGCTGCGCAACGATCGTCGGCGTCATGCTCGACAATGGGCGCTTCTCTGGCGCCACCAGGTTTGCCGCGGTACCAATTAGCCCGCGTTCATTAGTGACACCTGGCACTGCATTGAAATCACCCAATTCATTATTCAGCAAATAGCCACCGCCTTCGACCACGATGCCGGAACCGAAACCAAATTCCAATGTATAAGTAACACTGACCATGTTGCCTTCTTTGTCAACTATCGAGAAATGCGTGGTCTCTTCGCTCTCATAAGCCTGGGCAAACCGGGAAGGATTGCTTGAGGATTTCTTGTCCATGTCTATCGAGGCACGCAAAGTGGCGGCATACTCCTTGTCCATTAGCCGCTCCAGGGGCATTCCCTCGTTAAAATCCGGGTCTCCGAGATGTTCAGCACGATCGGCATAGGCGCGCCGCATCGCTTCGGTAAGTACGTGTAAATACTGGGCCGAATTATGCCCCATCGCGCCCAGGTCATAGCCTTCGAGAATATTGAGCATTTCAACCAGTGCCACACCGCCGGAGCTGGGTGGCGGCATACTGACAATTTCATAACCACGGTAGCTGCCGCGTATTGGCTCGCGTTCGACAGCCTGATAGCGTGCCAGGTCTTCCTCGGTGATCAGTCCGCCATTGGCCGCCATGAATCCGGCCAGGCGTTCAGCGTTCTCTCCTGAATAGAATCCATCGTGACCATGGCGCTGAATCAGTTCCAACGTGTGAGCCAGATCAGGTTGATACCAGGTATCACCCAATTCGTAGAATGAACCATCCGCCTTGAAGAATGTTTTTGCCGACGAGGGATAGGCGGAGAATCGATTGCTGTTTCTGGAAAATCCAGTCTGCAAGGCATAGGTAATAGGAATGCCATCCTGTGCCAGTTTGACAGCGGGCGCCACCAAATCCGCCCAGGGTAGCGACCCCAGTTCCTGGTGAGCCCTATACAAGCCGGCCACTGTACCAGGGACGCCAATCGCCAACGGGCCGATGTGATTGGAATTATCAATGACGTTGCCATCCAGCCCCAGATACATGCGCTCGGTGGCAGCAATCGGTGCCTTTTCCCGAAAATCGAAAGTAGTCGCGTGACCATCGTCTCCATGATAGACAAGGAACCCACCACCACCGATATTACCCGCCGAAGGCCAGGTAACTGCGAGCGCAAAGGCAGTTGCTACAGCAGCGTCCACCGCATTGCCACCCTTTTTTAAAGCCTCCACGCCGGCAGCCGATGCCAGGCGCGAGGAACTGGTTACGATGCCATTTTTTGCTCTTAAAGGCGTCCTGCCGCCTTCGGAAAAACTGGGCGAAACCAACACCAGGCACAGGAATAACGCGAGACTTCTAAACATTCCAGGACGACTCATTACTTCTCTCTCTATCAATTTCCAATTATCGAACTGATCCGAAATTATCCTCTGCAATACCGAGGATTTCCTGAGTGGTACCGGCGCCGGGATCAGGGCTCAGTGTATTCCACGCAGGGGAGTCAGTTCAATGTCAGGATACCACTAATAGTCGGTGTGGTGCGGATGAAACAGGATCGAATCTCCCAGTTTCAATGGCGATTCAATCCCGGCAGGAGAATTCCAGTACGAACATTGAATCCAGCGACCAGGACTGTAATTACCCGCATTGAAGTGGTAAGTTTCACAGTCTCTTTGGAGCCAGTGCCCGTGTCGGCATTGGGCAGATTAATAGTGCAATCTCAATCAACAGGTTTTCGAGCAGAGAATTATGAATAGATCGACCTTCCCCAAATTGGCGCTGCCCTTCTGGGCGGCTCTGTTACTGTCTGCCTGCGGTGAAGCCGAGCAGACGACAACCGCCGTTTCCAGCCAGGGCGGAGCAATAGAAACCGAAGCACAACTCATCGCCAGAGCCCGGTCAATTCATGCCCGCGTCATTACCCTGGACACCCATGCAGATATCAATACTGAAAACTTTACTGATGACCGCAACTACACCCAGGATCTGGACACCCAGGTAACGCTGCCGAAGATGGAAGCCGGTGGGCTGGACGTTGCCTGGTTCATCGTTTACACAGGTCAGGGAACCCTGGATGCGGAAGGCTATGCGGCAGCCTATGCTAACGCTATCGACAAATTTGAGGCGATTCACCGCCTGGCAGAAGAAATTGCTCCGGAGCGAATCGAAATCGCCTATACCTCGGACGATGTCAGACGTATTTCACTAACGGGGAAAAAAGTCGCGATGATCGGGATTGAGAATGCCTACCCTGTTGGTCTTGATATGAGCAGGATCGAAGATTTTCATGCCCGGGGTGGACGCTACTTGTCGCTGGCGCACAACGGCCATAGTCAGTTTTCAGATTCAAACACTGGAGAAAACAACAACGACTACCTGCATAACGGACTGAGTGAAATAGGCCGGCAAGCCATTGTGGAGATGAACCGCCTCGGAATCATGATCGACATCTCTCACCCATCCAGGGACTCGATCATGCAGACGCTCGAACTCAGCCGGGCACCGGTGGTTGCCTCTCATTCATCCGCACGAACGCTGACCAACCACACCCGCAACCTGGATAATGAGATGCTGCTGGCGCTCAGGGACAACGGCGGTGTTGTACAGACAGTCGCCTTCGGCAGCTACATCAATGAAGAACGCCGGGTTTTCCAGGCCGAGAGAAGCAGCGAATTAAGGCAGGAATTTGCCGACGAGATGAATTTCAGTTTGCTCGAACCGGACCAGGTTGCCACTTTGAGTAGTACTGAGCAGGCTGCCTATCGAGAGCAGATGTCCCGGATTATTTCTCGCGTTAATGCGGCGGCCCCAGCGGCTACGGTTGCTGATTTCGTCGATCACATCGACTACCTGGTAGCGCTGATTGGCCTCGAGCATGTGGGCATCAGTTCTGACTTCGATGGTGGTGGTGGCATTGACGGGTGGAACAATGCTGCAGAGACATTCAACGTCACTCTCGAACTGGTCCGACGCGGCTATTCCGAGGAGGAGATCGGCATGTTGTGGAGCGGCAATCTGTTGAGAGTGCTGGATGACGTACAGCGTATCGCGGCGGAAATCCAGGCGCAGGCATGAATAACAGAATCAAGGTAAGGAGGCACAATGCATCAATTCATTAGAAAATTCGTTCTGATCTTTCTGTTGGGATCCATTACCAGTGTGAGTGTGGTGCAAGCGGACGATCACGATTCCGGTGGCTCAACTATCATGACCAAGGAAGAAGTTGAGTCCACTCTTGCACAGGGTCTGGCAAATCTTGCTGAAGGCAGAACAGTCAGCGATATCGTTATGCGCCATATCGATGTTGGCGAAGAATACATGGGAGTTTCCGTCGTACAGCGCAGCAAGGTGGAAGATAACGGTGTTGAAACCGGCATCGCCCACACCGACCTTGATGAAATCTATTATGTGATATCGGGCCAGGGCACCATGGTTACCGGTGGAGAATTTATCGACAAGCAAACCAGCAACAGTGCGTTGCTCGGCCCCATGGAACGGGGAGAAATTCGCGGTGGCATTCTGCAAGCAGTAAATCCCGGCGATATCGCCATCATTCCGAAGGGCATGCCGCATGGCTGGCATGAGATCACTACCGACACTATCAGCTATATTATTTTCCGCGGCGACCCAAACGAGGTCATGCAGATCAAGGCCGAGGAATAAGGTTTGCCTTGGAAAAGGGACAGGCAAGGCCTGTCCCCTGACCTGCTCTCACCAGCTTATAAGTCATTCCAGTTCAGAATCGCATTGTAAACGAATGCATGGTCATGATGATTAACGTGACGATGCATGGGGTTCCAGCTGAACAACACAATGTGTCCTTCATCCAGTGACTTGCTGACGATGGCTGGTTGACCATCAATCACGCTGGCACCGTTGACGACTCCCCCGGAGAGTACCAGTGGCGGGTTAGGTGCTGAGTCCAATTTTGCATCCACATTTTCGGCATTGCCTGAATCCTCAGAGTCCGTCGACGCAACCTCTTCATCGTCAGTCCCGTCAGCGAATTGCTTGGTGCCGAACTGTAGCGGCGAGTACTTTCGATCGTAGTCCGCTACCGAGAAGATCGGTGCATTGCCGCGGAAAACGTGTGTAATCTCGTCGTAGCCGTAAACCAGGGGTGAGCTATGGTCGGTAATCCTGGCCGTCATAATTGATCCTGGCGTATTCATACTGCCGGCGCCGATCTTGTTTATGCCTCGCAGAATTCCCGAGTCAGTTACGATGACCCCTGCCGAGCCAAGCGTGATAAGTGTGCCGCCTTGGCGGATAAATTTCTCGAAAGCCGCCATGCCTTCAAATCCCATGCCGCCGGTAATATCTTCCGAGCTGAGTATGTGCCCGTGGCTTGGCGATTCGGCACTGGTTGTATAGGGCAGTGGTGACCACTTGGGATCGATGCCGCCGATAATCGACCCAAGGGAAGTACCCCCACTCATATGTGGTATGAGGATGACATCGAAATCATCGAGCAGATCTCCTTCCCGGGCGCGGTCCTTGGAAAATAAGCTGTAGGGAATCTTCGCCTCATCCAGACTGTAGCGAACCCAGCCGGCATTCTGCGTTGAGGTCCAGGACTGGTAGACGCCCAGTCGCGGGAGATCGAGCTCATGGGTGGCAACGTCCGGCATATTACTGAGATTTTCCACAACCAGATTGGTTGCTTCCAGCGTTTCTGCTACACGATTCCGGCGGACATTGTCCATGTTAACCAGCAGGCTCCCGGCGGGATACTCAACACCTTCTGCCGAAAAGTCCGCTTCAGCAACCAGTACTTCGATATCGCCCAGGGCAAATCGAGCCGGACCGAGTTCCCGTTGACCGTGGTTCGCAATCACCCAGATATCTGTCGCGCCGGGCAGGCTAGTGGCGGGAAGAAAATCTTCACCTTTAACGAATGGTTCGGCAGCGTGAGTGAGAATTGCTTCATCATCGACAGGCTCAACGGTGACACCATAGACGAGGCCAAAGGTCCACGATACGTCATCGTAAGGTGGTACTTCGACATCACTGGGGAAGTCCTGTTTCTCGAGTAGCGTTCGGGCAAGCGGGCCGTAAGGCTGATTCAGTTTGACCAGCAAGTCACCTTCCTGGACCTCGATGTCACCGTACTCGCCTGCTGCTGATGCTCTGTGTATTTCGATGGCATGGCGCTGCAGGGCACCTACCATATAGTTCGCAGAATTTGGATCAGTTTGTTCTCTGGGAATCAGAAACGCGTAAGGAGCTTCTTCGGCGCCTTTCTCAAGAGCATCCACGCCTTTCTGGTAGTAATTCGAGAGAAACATATTGCTGTTCCTGGCAACCATTTCCAACGAGGCAATCACTCCCGTCTGCATGTAGTTAGTGTTGTTACGCATGGACCAGGTTAGTTTTTCCGGAGGTGGCGCTGGTCGATACCACTGCCTGCTGGTAACGTCAGCTCCGGCAAAGCTGGAGTCACTGATATCCCGTGCCATGGTTTCAGCGCTACCGTTTCCAAAGGTTTCATAGAACCGACCCATGCTGTTGTGATTGTTCGTTGCCCATAACATGTACCCTGGGTACCAGCCCGTGTAGTAACCCCAGGTCCAGACTCCTTCCAGTCCCAAGCCACTCAACCGGGAAATTTCGTAATTCGCCAACAGCTGCCACTCGCCGATGGTAATCGGGCTGACACCTTCGTTATAAGGACCGGTACCTCCGGCCACATAAAGCAAGGGCACTGACTCGTGCAGATCGAGACTGACTGTGGGTTTCCATTCGTAGACACCGTTTACGTAATTTTCGGTAATGGGCTGGCTAATGGAAATGCCGTCACGATTGTTGTCGTGATAGGTGTAATGCCCCCAGAACGGAACACTACGCGGTGGCATGTCGAAGTAATCGGTATGGCCTTTTATATTACGCTTGTACCATTCGACCTGACGCGTTCTTCCGTCAACTTCGAAAACCGGAGTAATCAGGGTGATGACATTCTGGCGTATCTCAGCGAAAGGTTGCCTGGTTTCCACCGCCAGGCGGTAAGCCAGTTCCATGACCATTTCCGGTGGCCCCAACTCGGGTGAGTGCAGACCGGCAGTCATCCAGAAGATCGGCAATGCCTGTTCGATAATTTCTTCAGCGGCTTCCCGGTTAGTGATGCGAGGATCGGACAGCTCGTGCAGATACGCCTTATAGGTAGCCAGATTCTCGAGGTGCTCAGGTTCCGCTATTGCCACAATCAGCATATCGCGACCCTCGAAACTCTGCCCGAGTTGAAAAATTTCTACGCGATCTGACGCTGCAGCGAGCGCATTGAAGTAGTCATAGATAGCATCGACCTGGGTTAACTCTCCCGGTGTACCGATCGTATAACCCAGCACATCCCTAGGGCTCGGCACTGTCGGATGTTCAGGCAACGCATCGACCCAGCGGGTTAGATAATCTTCGTTTGTGGTGGCAGCCCGAATTGCCTGAGTCGCCTGCTGATCGATGACCAGCTCACCGAGCCGATCCTGCGCAATCGCCAGCGCACCCATCAGGGATGCAAAACACAGCAGCAATCCAGGTAATATTTTCTTCATTTAGTATTCCTCACAATAATTCTTGCGCCGTTTTGCCCGCAATCAGCTGATTCGCAGAGGGCCTGCAAAGTCGGGAAATCTTGCTATACGCTCTGCATTTTAAGCCTAATTGTTAACTGCATCACAGTTAGAATCGCACTAATCAAGCTCTCTGCGATATTAATCACAGTAATTCATCTGAACCGGGCTAGGATAGAACCAAGTTATCAGGTTTGCAGTGTTGAGATCTCACTAACTTCTTGAATAGAAGAGTAAAAAAGTTATTAAAGTAAAGTGAGGAATTCCTTGTTGAACAGTACCGGAAAGCGATCTACGCGGGTAATCATCTACTTGATTGCCTGCTCGCTCGCCTTTACGCCTCTGGCTGGCATGGCACAAGTGGCTACCGCCGAGGGAACTGAAGCCGGACGGGTGGTGTTCGCTAACGGCAGCGTTGTGGCAGTAGGCATGTCTGGGAGCACCAGAGATCTCGGTCGACGCTCCGCAGTATTCGTAGGCGATACGATCTTCACCGATATTCAATCTTCCGCCCAGATCCGAATGGCGGACTCCGCGCTGATCGCTCTCAAGGAACTTACCGAGTTCTCCATCGTAGCCTACCAATACGAGGAAGATCCCGACACCGATATCTCCGCCATCGAATTACTTCAGGGAGGCTTTAGAACCATCACCGGCGCCATTGGCGACCAGAATAGACTCTCCTATCGCGCACAGATTGGCGAACTCGCCTCAATCGGTATTCGCGGAACAGACTACGAAGTAGTCATTACCCTTGATGGCGAAGTCATCACTGGTGTGTACGATGGCGGTACTACCTTCTCAAATGACGCCGGTTTTCTCGACCTGGGTATCGGTGCAGATTACGACTTCGGCATTGTTCGCAGTGCAAATACTCCTCCCGAAGGCTTGCTGGTACAACCAACTCAGCTAGGCATTGTGCTCCAGTCTGTTCTCGACAACGATGGCGGCGATGACGATGATACTGTCGACGGCGATAGCGCAGCCAATAGAGATGACAGTAGCACAAACGATGAAACTCGGGATGCTGACAACAATGCAGCCGGTGCTGATGACACTGATCGCAACGGCAATGCCAGTATTGCGGATACCGCTACCGGCGATGACCGCGATGCTGACAACAGCAGTTCTGCCCTGAGCTTCGCTGCGAATAGCGGGCAGCTATCTGCCGACTCAACGTCTGCCGCTGACAGAAATACTACCACCAGTCTCAGCCTGGCTCCGCCATCGAGTCGCCTGGTCGCTGACACACCAACTACCTCTCTTTCCAATACACTGACCCGTGTCGAACAGGAAACCGACACTTCTGCGCTATCTCTGAACCCTAATGAAATTAGAGGCGATGGGTCGATATCCTGCTCGACAAATACTGCAACCTGTCCTCGGGTCGAAAATGGTCAATTGGTCGACACCCGGTCCGAAAGTACAAATGGCTCTGCCAGTCTGGCCGGAAGTGGCGATACAACAGGCAACGACCTGGATACCGGATCAGATGTCTCTACTTCTCTAGCTGACAATGGCGGATCTGAGTCAGACAGTAGTGATCGTACGAACACTGATAGCTCGGATTCAGCAGGAAGCGACAACACCAACTCAGTTGCTGATACCGACCCAGGTGGTACCGATAACACGGGTTCTGCAGATTCAGACGGAGGTGACGGTTCAACGAATAGCAGCGCCGATTCAGAAAGTACTGCAATGGCGGGCAACGATGACACTGTCGACGTAGATGGAACTGGTGATACCAGTAAGGATGACTCGAACACTCAAGTAGCAAGTTCCGGGAACATCTTTCTGGATAAGTTAAGGGCACTTCTTGCCCAACAACGTGCAGAAGAACAGAACAACAACCCCAGCAATGACAGTACGGCGACTGCCGATGACAACGCAGGACAAGATAGCGCCACAAGCGGTGGAAGCACGAGTGATGGCAGCACGACCAACCCTGCTGGGTCGGCCGGGCGCGGAGTAACAGTCTCACAGCCAGGACTGATTGCCTGGGGACAGTGGACTAATCCTGTCGCGGGGAATGTAGTCAGCGTAACCCTGGTTGACAATCAGTTAATCAAGCTAACAACTTCTCATCACTTTGTTGAATTGATTCCAACTCCGATTGCGAATCTTTCAGGAAGTCATAGCTATACCACCGAATCTTTCATCGGCGAGGGCAGCGCTGGAAACATACTAAACCTGAGCGCTGGCCTGGATGTAAACTTTGATACCGGCATCATCGACAATGGCAATCTGCAAATTCAGGTTGCGGATCAACAGTGGTTTGTCGATTTCAATGGAGTGGTGACCGGAGGTAGTGTTGGCCTGACACCCTTAGCCACGCAGTTGATCAACTCTGGCGGTGTTGTCAGCGACGCCATCGAGGCCAGTCTCGGGGGAGCCTTTACCGGAAACACCGGTGAGAACTTCGTTGGGGGCTTCGATCTGGTAGATACTCTGAATCCAGCAAACACAGTCGATGGCTTCTACACGCTGGGTAGATAATCCACTAACAGCCCTCATAAGGACTTGGTTTCATCGCATTGCTCTTAATGGTCCATCGCAATCAAACTGATTGAATTCAAGGCCTCCTCCCTAACTTCGCGGGAAATCGCATTTTTCAGGAACTGATTCGAACCAGGCAGGCGTACACAACAAGAATTTCTTTAGAAAAATCAGTGAGAAATCCCGAAAGCGCAGACTTTTTGGCGCGAATTGTTAACCGCCTCACACAATTCTCCTGCATAATCGGGGGTCATGCGAAATATGTCACGTTTTCGGATCTAAATAAGAGTATGGTTAACAGTCAGATACACGGAAAGTTGGCAATAATTGATCGATTTTAGATTTGCCTTGAATTCGAGTTCGTGAGTCGATTGAGAACAACAAATCCATAATTCGTAAAAAGATAATAATATGGAAGTTCGAGCTTTCAGGGCATTTGCCAGATCAAATCGAAAATCGATACGGAAACACGCGGCTCGATTACTCGCCTATTTTGTGTCTTTCTCTCTGGCGTTCTCAGCGCCACTCTCTTTAGCACAAACAAATGAAGACGAAGCGCAACTCCGTGCTGGCGACATCATTTTCGTCAGCGGTGAAGTAGTTGCGCGTGATGCCACAGGAAGCGATCGACAACTCAGACGCCGTTCCGATGTATTCGTTGGCGATACTATCTATACCGCTCTCAATGCCTCTACTCAGCTGCGCATGGTCGATGGCGCTGTTATCGCTCTCAAGGAATCAACCGAATTCGCCATAGTTGCCTATCAATACGAAGAGAATCCTTCGACCGATGTTTCATCTATTGAACTGGTCCAGGGAGGATTCCGAACTATTACTGGTGCAATTGGCCAGCAGAATCGTGAAAATTATGAAGCGGGCATCGCCGAATTTGCCACGATTGGCATTCGCGGTACTGACTATGAAGTAGTTATCACACCGGCAGGTGAAGTCATTACGGGTGTTTATGATGGCGGCACAACTATTCGAAATGATGCCGGCACACTCGATCTCGGCGTTGGTGCTGACTTCGACTTCGCCAGAGTTCCTAATCCACAAACACCTCCTCAGGGATTGCTGTTGCAACCACCTCAATTAGGAAGCGTTCCCCTGGCCACAGTGACTGATGAAGACAATGGTGATGGCGGAGATAACGGTGATGGCGATGCCGACGCCGACAATGGGAATAATGATGCCGGTGACGGCGATGGCGACAATGACGGAGCTGCAGCCGCGACTGACGATAACGCCGGAGACGGGGGAAACGACGATGATGGAGGCGATGCTGGGAATAACGATCCCCCAGCTGCGACGGCAGGTGCTCCAGCGACTCAGAACACCGCTGCAGGCAACCAGGGTGCAACAGTCGTTATTAACACCGGAAATACATCGAATAACAGTGGAACCGGTGCAGGAGGAAACGCACTTGCACTGGCTCCTCCCTCAGCACAGCAGGCACTTGTGGAAACGCCGCTTGCCACCAATCTAACGAGTACCGATCAGCTATCAACCGATGTAGCCGTTAACCCGAATGAGACTCGAGGTGATGGCTCGGTTTCCTGCTCAAATAATTCCTCTAGTTGCCAAAATGGTCAGGCATCTAACTCGGGCAACAGCAGCAATGCTAGTAGCGGCAACGCCAGCACCGGCAATTCCGGCAATTCTGATAACAGCGGTAACGCCAGCACCGGCAATTCCGGCAATTCTGGTAACAGCGGCAACGCCAGCACTGGCAATTCCGGCAATTCTGGTA